>JAFSJW010000066.1 GCA_017449265.1 Treponema sp. | reverse complement strand
GGCTGCCGAAGACGATTTCACCCGAATCATAGAGCAGAAAGTCGCCCGCGCCAAGAAAAACGCCGGATGGAGGAAGTACTATATGACATGGGATCAGGAAATCAAGCACCAGCGGCATATGGCGTTTGACGAGGGCAAGGCAGAGGGGCTAAGTGAGGGCAGGGAGAAAGGACTAAGCGAAGGCGCGCGGCAGAAAGCGGTTGAGAATGCAAAGAATCTCCTCAAAATGAATGTTCTCTCGCCAGAGCAAATCGCGCAAGCTGTCGGGCTTTCTGTGGAAGAAATCTTAGACTTGCGGAACTCGCTCTGCACGGAGAGCCTGTCCGTATAGCTTGGGCTTATTCGGGTCTGCCCCTCAGATTCGTTCTAAAACTCAGAACGGATTGCCAGCTCTGGTTGCTCTGAGGGCGCGTGCGAGGGATTAGTTCTGAGCTTGGAACTCAGAGCTAACTCGGGCTTGGTCGGGGCGCATTCCCAACAATCAATCCGACACAAAAAGTGCGCAGCGTGAAGAAAAGCAGAAGGGCTTGGAGCTCTTGCAGGGTGCGAAGGAGCGTAGCGACTGAGACAAATACCAATTACCCTGCACCGCGCGGAAAGCCCTGTCTTTTCTGGAAGCGCGCACTTTTTGCGACTGGGGACCTGATTTGCTCTTGGGTTGCGTGCGAGTGATTCGTTCTGATGTGGGAATTTTCAGGTATTCGGAGCAAATAAAACAAATTGCAACCGAAATAATGTAAATCGCCATTTGCCTGAGAAATTTTTTTCTTGTGTTATCTCAAAAATGATTTAAACTTCTAGTATATAAGAGCTGTTAGGAAACTTCATTTTTCCGAACAGCTCTATAGAATATCAAATAAGCGTCATGTTGAGCGAAGCGAAACATCTGGGGCATATTTGTTTTTATTTCGGGAGGTTTTTATGGCAGTTAGTGTTTATTCGCTTGGTGCGGCTCAGGAAGTTACTGGCTCAAAGCATATTTTCGAGATAGACGGAAGGGCTTTTATGATTGATTGCGGGGCTTTTCAGGGAAAGCGCGCCGAGACCGATCAGAAAAACAGGAATTTTGAGATTCCTGTAGACAGAATCAACGCCGTTATTTTGACTCACGCGCATTATGACCATGTGGGGCTTCTTCCGCTTCTGGTAAAGAAAGGATATAACGGAAACATCTATGCGACTCCTGCCACGCGAGACCTCACCGACCTTGTTATGATGGACTCTGCCCGAATTCAGTCGCGGGATGCGGAATATCTGCGAAAGCAGGCTCAGAAAAAAGGCGAGAAATTCAACTGGACTCCTCTTTTCGACGAAAAAGACTGCGTTAAGGCAGCCAACCAGATTATTACGCTCTCGTACAACAGGAAAATGTACATTGCGCCAGATGTGGAGCTTGAGTACTTTGACGCAGGCCACATTCTCGGCTCAGGCTATGCTTACATCACCATAAAAGGTCAGCGCGACGAAGACGGGAATCCGCTCAAAGGCACATCAAGAGAAAGCCTCTCAATTTGGAACAAGCTCTTCGGCTGGAAGCGGGACGAAAAACGCTCTACATTTGACAGACGCAAGGCAACGCCTGAGGAGCAGGCAGCCTACGAGGGCGAGGAGCGCAGAAGCGGTGCGGATCGTCGCGCCGGAAAAGATGAAATCCGAATTCTGTACACGGGCGACTTAGGGCGCAAGATGAAACCTATTATCCGCGACCCTGACACGAAGATGCCGGCTCCGGACTACATTTTCCTTGAAAGTACTTACGGGGACAGGAAACATGAAGATTCAGCCGTTGCTATGGACGAGCTTCGGAAGATAGTGCGCCGCGCAATCGAGAAGAAAGGAAAAATCATCGTCCCGTCGTTTGCGATTGAGCGAACTCAGGAAATAGTCTATTATCTCCATCTTCTCGTTGACCAGAAAAAAATTCCGGCAATTCCGATTTATGTCGATTCTCCTATGGCAGTGAACGCAACGAGCATTTTTCAGGTTCATCAGGAATGTTACAGCGAGGAAGTCCACGAGGCGTTCCTCAAGCATCACAAAAATCCGTTCGGATTCGGTACGCTTTCTTTTGTCAACTCCGTGGAGGAATCCAAGAACCTGAACAAGAAAGACGGTCCCATGATTATCATCAGCGCGGACGGAATGTGTGAAGCTGGTCGAATCGTGCATCACATTGCGAACAACATTTCCGACCCCCGGAACACAATCCTCATCGTTGGCTACATGGCGGAGAACACTCTGGGGCGAAGAATACGCGACGGAGCCAAGACTGTCAAAATCATGGGCGACGAGTACGATGTTAAGGCGAAAATCGAGCAGATAAACGCTTTCTCGGCTCATGCTGATTACGAGGAGGCTACAAAATGGCTAAAATCAATAGACACGAGCCGCCTCAAGAAGATTTTCATGGTTCACGGCGAGAAAGAGTCTCAGACTTTTTTCCAGAACTACTTGAATGAGCACGGTTTTCCGAATGTTCAGATTGTGAAGTACGGCGAAACATACGATTTGATTTAAATCGAATCGGGGCTGTTCAATAAGTTCTGTGCATACGGTCATTGAGCTTGCCTACCTGCTGGCGGCCAGGTCGAAATGACCATTAACACAAAAAATGGTGGTTAGTGTTCTGCGCTTGGTACGGCAGGCTCAACCACCGCTTTTCATACTTTTTAGACAGCCCCAACAAGTTTCTTCTATAAATAGGTGCAAATTATTTTTAAGGATTTATTAAGGGTGGTAAAATGAACAAAAAAAGCGCGTTCGTGCTGGAATGGGTTGGGGCAGGGATAATCCTGCTTGGGGCTGCGATTTTTGCAGTTATCTATGTAAGGCATATTCAGCTTGTTCCTCTTCACTATTCGATTTTGCTCTGGGTTCTTGGATTCGGAATTCTCTGCTACATTCCCAAGAGCATGATTCTTTACGAAGAGAAAAAACAAGATGCGGAGGTAGTTGACAAATCGGTGAACGCACTGAGGCGAAGCATCATAATCCGCTTTATTTGCGGCATGACGCTTATTCTGTACGGACTTAAAATCGTGCTGATTGGATAGGCAGTTGCCCGCTTTGTGGCTTGAAACGCTACAGGGTGGGGTGGAGCAATCATTGGAACTAATTTGCAAAAAAGCAAAAAAAAAGACCTGATAAAAATCAGGTCGTATATGGAGAATAAGGGACTCGAACCCTTGACCCTCGGCTTGCAAAGCCGATGCTCTAGCCAACTGAGCTAATTCCCCGTCGGAAGTGACTATAAATATATAGAACGAATGATTTTTTGTCAACAGATTTTTTATAAAATTTGAAAGATTTTTTATTGTGCATATGATAGAATAAAAATGGGATTGTTCAAAAAGTTCATTGCATACTGCCATTCCAAGTTCGTTGGTGTTATTCCGGACTCGTTTCGGAATCGCTGCACTGAATACAGGTAGATGCCGAAACGAGTTCAGCATGACGATATTTTTGAACAGCCCGTTGTTTTTTTCAGGATTTTATATGATAAGATATTGGCAGCAAAACGGCAGGCAACTCGTGAAAGTAAAGAAAGACGAAATCGACTCATCAAAAAGACTCTGGGTAGACGCACGGAATGTTACTCAGGAAGAAATACAGTTCTTGCAGGGCGAGTATGCCCTTGACGGCGAGCTTCTTGCCGATGTTATGGACCAGGATGAGCTTTCGCGCATCGAGGACTGGGATGATTATGTCCTTACGATTATGCGTCTTCCTGTTTTTACGCCCGGCGCGGATCCTGCCTACACTACGGCTCCTATGGGCGCGGTTATTTTTCCTGACAAAATCATAACGATATGCTGGACTGACTGCGAGGTTCTGCGCGATATTTGCGCCAACAGAATAAAAGGTCTTACGCTTACTGATTTTCCTGCGTTCATAATCAGGATTCTTGCAAGAAGCGACATGATGTTCTTGCGCTACCTGAAAGAAATCAACCGCAGAACGAACTCAATTCAGAACGAACTTCACGAGCAGATTGAGAACTCTGAGCTTATCCAGCTTCTTGGAATCGAAAAGTCGCTTACATTTTTTACTACATCTTTAAAAGCGAACCAGCTTTTCCTTGAGAAAATCAGGCGCACGCGAATCCTGAAACTTGACGAGGACGACAAAGACTGGCTTGACGATGTGGAAATCGACAACAAACAGGCTATGCAGATGGCGGACACTTATTCGCGGATTGTAGGCGGAATCATGGAGGCGTTTGCGAGCGTAATCTCCAATAATATGAATGTAATTATGAAAAAGCTGACGGTCATTTCGCTTGTCCTTATGGTCGTATCGTTCATAACGAGTTTCTGGGGCATGAATATACGCCTTCCTTTCAGCACGAGCAGCTCATGGCATGGTTTTTTCTTCATTACTGGGCTTTGCGTTGTGTCGGCTGCGACGGCGTATCTCATAATGAATTTTAATCCTGTGCGGAAAATAAGGAATCGGCGGAAAAAATGATGGCGGTCTGTTGGTTTTGTGGAGTCAGCGGACGCGCTTTGGCACGCGTGCGGCAAAGCAGAATGCCACATTCTGAAATTAGCGCGGAAACTTCTGAATAGGGCTTGCAAAAAAAGAAAAAAAACGTAAACTTTCCTTAGGTTTTTCCGATAAAAATTCGTAAAGGCGTTTTTGACCGCAATGCGGAGTAAAAAAAATTGAAATTACAAAAGGTTACAAAAAAATGTAAAAATTTTGAATTTTTTTTATTTTTTTTATTGACCTTGTGGTTAAAACAAAATAATATAATTGCATGGGTGGAGTTTTTCACGAAGCCGTTGGCCTCGCATACTCAGATCCCGCAAAAAAATATGGAGGATTTTTTTATGAAAAAAATCGTAAGTGCAGTGACGCTCGCTAGTTTGCTTGCGGGAGCTGCTTTCGCCGATATAAGCTTCTCTTATACGGGCAAGAACTACTTCG
>JAFSJW010000065.1 GCA_017449265.1 Treponema sp. | reverse complement strand
TTCTCAATGTTGTCTTCACTGTTCTTAAAAACAATATTGATTACGTTCCTATTTTTCCTCCTGATGTTGATGTCTCAAAACTTGCTGAAAAAACATTGAAAAATGCTTCGTCAAATGATTGACATTTCATAGCAGGTCTTCCTATTTGAGTATGGTCAGGAGGTTCATTAATGAGAAATGGAAAATCTAAAAAAATAAGCCTAAAAGATTTTTTTTCTAACATTAAATGTGACTCTGAATTAATCGAAGAAATGTCTTTCGGCAATTTTAAAGATTTCCTCTTAAAAAACGACCTTATTTCAGATGAAGAAAGCCTGATAAAGGAAGAAGAAATTGATGAATTAAAAGTTAAAATCGAAGATATGCTAGAATCTTCAGGAACTCACTATTATACATGGAAATCGGCTGTCAAAAAAACCGAACTTAAACGTGGTATTTTTTATGACACAATGATTGATTTGGGTTTCTATGATGAGGATAAAGATTGCTATACAGAAAGAGGAAAGAAAACTGGAATTGAATATGGTTTGCTGACTGACAAAATATTGGATATTATCGAAGATAAAGCTGGAAAATTTTATAACATAAACGATGTTTTTTTAATTCAGTGGTTCGGTCCATTTGAATCCATAGATAAATGCCAAAAATGGGAAAATAATTTTGGTATATCGAAAAGTGAATTTAATTTCTATTTTGCTTTTGGCAAAATAAAAGGGAAAAGAGAAAAAAAATTATCAAGATTTTACATCGGAATTAGTGAGCAAGATTTTATATCAAACAGAATTTCAAGTATCACAGATCCTGTAACGAGAGACTTTTTAGATAATTATGAAAAAAAAATTTGGATTGGTCGCTTTTCAGATAAAAAATTACGTTATAAAAATAAAAGTGCAAACAAGAAAAAAAGGCATAATCATATTGACATAGTAGAATGGGGATTAATTTTCGGCTTCCAAAAGGCAAATCCTTATAAAACATTACAGAATGAAAAGAAAACTGCAAATCCTCCAAAGCGTCATATCTGTATCGTAAATCAGTTTTTTAATAAGGACAGCTTTAAAATTCTCAGACGAAAAACAAATATCGCAAAATATATACCAGATGTCATTTTGTATGGTGGCGATGAGTGTATTAAATTATGCCAGACTTTACGAAAGGTAGATTCTGAGGAATAAAAAGGCAAAAAAGACACATATAAATACTAAAAACTTGTGGAGAATAATTTATGAAAAATAATGCATAAATTTTTTCCTCAAATTAAATCTAACATAGAACAAGGAGTAAATAACTATGACTGAATCTGAAGCAAAAACACTGGTAGAACAGCACCGCAAAGCTGGCGACTTAATTGACTTTCTTCTCAAAACGCGGGACGAGAACCTGAAAAATTTCGAAATGCTTATCAAGCATTGGACGAAAGAAGAAGAAAAAGAGTATAACGAAAAATTAGATTCTCATATTAACGAATTGGTTGAAACACACAAGAAGAACGGTGATTTTGATTCATGGCTTGAAGAGCTTTCTAAAAATGACAGAAACCGTTACCGCTATGTTGCTTGGAATCCAGAGCTTTTGGAGCATCGTAAAGCCGACGATATGGAGCAATATTTTCAGGAAATTGCTTCGGATGATGAGCATTTATATTGGGTTTGCAAAAACTCTAAATCAGAAGAGTTAAAATTTTACGCTTCTCCAATATTTGAAAAAATAATTGCCGAGCAGAGAAAAAGCGGAGATGTTATTGGCTGGCTTTTTGATTGGTGTGAAAAAACAAATTCATGGAAATATCTTTTTTCTAAATACTCGTCTAGTATAGAGAAAGCTGTACGCGAGCAATTTAAAGTAGAAGATACAGACAAATGGCTGGTTGAACATTATCCTTTAGAATGGATTGTAATCCGTCCAATCCTGTCAAAAAAAGAAACGAACGAATTTGACTCTTTCCATTTTGCTATCACATATTGCGCAGGCGAGAGAGAAGATTGGCTTTTCGATGAAAGTAGGTTGGCGGGAGAATATGTGTTGGGGCTTGCAAAGAAAAAGAAAGACAGTGCGGAATATAAAAGGCTTATGAAAATAAGAAGCCACATGAAATATTCCAAAAATATTGAGGCATTGGACAAAAAAATTGCTTCAATAAATCTGTCTGCCAAGATTAAGAAAATCGGGCTTATATCATTCTGCGCTTTGGTTGTTATCGGTATCGGCTTCTGTTTAATCAGACATATTGCGACAAAAGATGTGCGGGAAAAACAGCTCAACGATGAGAAGCAGCGCGTTGAGAAGTACGAAGGCAAGTCAGGCTTGAAGAAAATCGAATAGAAACACTTTGAAATTTTTTTAAGGAGGAACTCACTAATGAAAAAAATTATTGCTCTATCTGGTAAAGCTGAAAGTGGAAAAACGACAACTCTTAATATCCTGATTAATTTGTTAAGCATTGTTTCTGATTCGTTTGAAATTTCCAGAGAATATGACAGCATGGCTACATTTTCTTTTAACGATACTAGAATTTCCGTTTGTACGTCAGGAGATACAGGAGATATTTTGCAAAAAAATATTGATTATTTTGAAGAGCAAAAATGCGATGTTTGTGTATCTGCAATAAGAACAAAAGGTGCTGGATGGAATTTGTACAAGGAGTTTGCAAAAAAGAATAATTTAGAAATTTTAAGAATTTCTAAAGATGATGACAAAACATCATGTAGATTGTATGCCGCAAAACTATTTCAGATGGTAACTTCTGAAATAGATATTGAGGTAATAGAAGTTAATTAAAGAACTAACTGCGATGTTAAAGATAAGTATCTTTTAGAATTAAAACCAATTTCGGCGGGACAATGCCCAGCCGCACAAATAAACATTACACGGAGTTATGACCTATTATGACCGAACAGGAAGCAAAAACACTGGTAGAGCAGCACCGCAAAGCAGGTGACTTGATTGACTTTCTTCTCAAAGCACGGGACGAGAGCCTGAAAAATTTCGAAATGCTTATGGAGCATTGGACGGAAGAAGAGCAAAAAGAGTACGATGATAAGTTTGAGCCACATATAACTGCTCTGGTTGAAGAACACAAGAAAACCGGTGATTTTGATTCATGGTTTCAAGAGCTTAAAATCAATGATATTCCAAGATGCAACTATATTAGAAGAACTTTTCTCCAAAAAGAATTAAAGGAAAAGTACACAAAAGAAGTCTCCGAGCATCGTGAGAAGGGAGACTTGATAGATTTTATTTGGGAAGAAATCGAAAAAGAAAATTTTTGTTGGGCAGCTATTTATTCACCATCATGTTTATTGGATTCTAAAATTGATTACCTGGGTTCGGCTACAAGGGATATGGGCGCAGGAAGTGAAGCATTTATTATAAATGCACAGGTTGAGGAAAATATACGCTTTCTTTTGACGAAAAATGAACAAAATGAAATTCATAATATATACTCGACTATTTATAGTGGTGGCATAAGTAGTGATATCGATAAATATCTCTATAAGCTCTCAAAGATGAAACACGATACTTTTGAATATAAGCGTTATAAGAGAATTTGTGAGCGCGTAGATGCAAGCAAGAGAGAAAGAATTGAGAAGTGCATTAAAAGCGAAAAATTAAAAAGAATCATCCTTATCTCACTCAGTGCTGTGGTTCTCCTGCTTGTTGCTGGCATTACAGTCAAATGTGCAGTCGGAAAGGATTCCAAAGATGCTCATCGCAATGATGAAAAACAGCGCGTTGAGAAATACGAAAGCAAGTCGGGCTTGAAGAAAATCGAATAGAAACACTTTGAAATTTTTTTAAGGAGAAACATAACTATGACCGAATCTGAAGCAAAAACATTGGTAGAGCAGCACCGCAAAGCTGGTGACTTAATTGAATTTTGTTCAGCTCAGTTATCTAAAAATATAAAAGATTTTGATAATCTCTATGCAAATTTAAAAAAAAATGAAATAGAAGAGCTTGAAAAAAATTCATGTAATAAAACTAAGAAAAATTTAAAAAAAATCATAGACATTGTAAACAATATTAAGGAGACGAAATAATTATGTTGCTTTTCTTTGGTATTCTAAAATGGGTTTTGCTGGCAATTGCGATAATTAGTGTAGGTTTCTTTATTTTTATGTTGAGCATCGATGATATAACAGTTGAAAAATTATTTTTTGATGATGACAGCTATTATATAGGTTTCATCCTTACTTCGATTTTTATAGGTTCGCTAATAGGCTTTCTCTTACTGACATTTTCCGTCATACCAAAACATAGGGCAAAATACTACAGCGATGAAGCCCTTTTAGAGCGGGCTGCGGCACAGGACATGGCAGAATTGGAGTCCGCAGGCTCAATCAAAATGCAGCTTCAAGATATGTTTAAAAGCACTAAAGAGCCATTGCTCTATGTCATTGCGCCAATGACATACGACACAAAGCAGTTCGTTCAGGACAACTCGCACGACAAGGCACTGTTCGGAACAAAAGACAACTCCGCAGAAAGGCTCACGGTTCTGGAGAGCTGCATAACGGACTTTATCCGAGCCGTGGACGACAAGACCGGAGTTTCGTTCCTTGACCGCTCCAAAATCTCTCAGATTGAGAAAGAACACAAGTTCCAGCTGGGCGACTGGTCAAGCGCGTCAAAGACTGCGGAGATGGGGCACGCACTCAACGCGAATGTGCTTCTTTTCCTTGACAAGTTCGGATTTGTGGACCAAGGTTCGGGCGAGTACCGCTTTGAGGCAAAATTCGTTGACATAAACACGATGCAGTCATCGGTCTACAACATCTCATACCAGAACGCAAAGAAGAAAATCACGACTCCGGGAGTCGTTCAGACAATCTCGTTCCGCGACTTTACCGCAATACCGGCAGAGAGCGCGCCGTTCTCGGACGAGCTTTCGCTTACTGTAAAGAACGCTCTCCGCACAGTGCAGAGGTCTGACATGGCTGAAACCTGCCCTCTCGGGGCAGTGCAGAAGTTCGCGCTCTCCGAGTACGACACCCTGCAGCCAAAGACGGAGCTTCTAAAACTTTCTTCTATTATATTCGACGGATTCGGGGGCGCGGAGCTTAGATGGGGCGACAAGTCCGAAAACGCAACATACTCGTTCACCCAGTCGGTTCCGCGCACGGAGAGAGTCGTAAACAGCTTCTACACCGATGGCAGAATCGGAACGCTCACGCTCAAAACGAGCGCGGGCGAGGAGACACTTGATGTGTACACGGCGGACAACCGCGAGTTCTACCTGAGGGCTGGCACGGCAAACCTTACAAGCACCACGGTGAACTACTATCTGCACATGACAAGGAACTAAATACGGAAACAGCGGTGGTTGACCGCTACAAGGAGGTTTATATGAAGGTTTCCAAGAAATTGCTCGTGGCGATGGCTGTGGCCGCGGCCTGCTCGCTCGCATCAGCTCAGTCGCTTAAAGGAAAAGACCCTGTGATGAATGTCGGAATCCCCGAGGTAATCGACTACAAGGGAAAGGCGATGGGTTCTGAGATTCCAGGCTGGGTCAAGGCGGCGAGCGACGGCGCAATCAGGAAAGTGTACCGCTCGCTGGAGCTTGATATGAACGAGGACAAGATTTTCATTCTCTACAACACAGGTAACGACCTTGACTTCCTCAAAGTCTGGACCGACCAGGTGGATGCCAGGGCGGAAGTCGCCTCATCAATCGAGCAGACCGTGGCGCAAACCGTGGAGTCCGAGCTTACGGCAAGGCACTCAGACACGCAGACAAAGGAGCGCAAGGCGAAAATCTACTCCGCCAGCATGACGAACCTGACGCTGAACGGACTCATGAAGGAGGCGGACTACTGGATTAAGACGCGCACGCCAAAGACCGATGTAAAGGAGGCTGGAAAGCCGTCCGACTACGACATCGAGTACACATATTATGTCGTGTTCAGCATCGACAAGTCGCGATTCGACAGGCAGGTTAGCGCGGCTATGGACGATGTGCCTGACAACGACGACCAGACTAAGTTCCTGAAAGAAGTCCTGACAAAAAAGCTCAAGGAGTCAATCATCACGAACAAAGAGCCGGAGGTGGTGGACTTCAAGAATGCTCGCGTGGAGGAAGTTGACGACGGCGTGAACGGAGTTCGGTAAGATTACGGTGGTTGAGTCTGTCGAAACCGCACCTTTGGCAACGCCGGGTTTGTTGAGTTTCGCATAGCGAATGCTCAGTAAACTCGCAATCAATTATGTGGGGCATTTCGACTATGCTCAATGACCGTGACTGCAACCGCAGGGGCAGATTCTATGAGAAAACATATTTTCATTTTTTTCGCGCTTTTCCTCCCGCTCTCCGTAGCCGCCGAGGAGGAATTTTACTCTGGCGGCGGAGGCACAGGGCATACGATAATGTTCGCCGAATCCACCGTTGAAAACGGAGTCTACGACAAGACCGATGTGTGGGTGGCGGACAAAATCAGGGCGAACCTCATTTCTGCCCTGCACCGCTACGGCGGGTTCAACTGCATAGATTTGAACGAGGCAAAGAGCATACTCAAAGTCCAGAAGCAGCTTGAATCTGGAATATACGACGACTCGCAGACGATTGAAATCGGAAAGCTCGTGAAGGCGAAGGAATTCGTGAACATCAGGACGACAAGGCTTCCAAGCGGCTCGTACTCAATCGGAATAACGCTTTTCAATGTGGAGACAGGCGCGATTCTTGGTATGTTCAGCTCGCCAAAAACCTACGACTCAGCTGAAAGCTACGCGCTCCAGGCACACTACGACTGCATTTCGGACATGCTCAAAAAGCTCGGGGTTAAGCAGACTTCCGAGGGGAAGAATTCGCTCAAAAACGAGCAGAGAATTGCGGCGGAGCAAGCTGAGAAGAACAAAATCCTAGCTAAGGAGAACGCCAAGATTGAGGAAGAACGCAGCGAAAAAGCCCGAGCGGAGGCAGAACGGCGCGCCAAGATAGAGGCCGAGGAGCGGGAGAAGCGCGAGGCTCGGGAAAAAGCAGAAGCTGCTGCTGCGGCAAAAGCCCTTGCCGAGAAAAAAGCCCGCGAGGAAGCCGCGCGTGCCAAGGCCAAGCAGCAGAACCCTTTTGCCGGCGAGACATATGTTTGCGAGTTCGAGAACGGCTCGCGCTACGATTCGTACAGGATAAAATTCACCTCACAGACAGAATGTTCCGTTACCGTCACTTCCATAGACTCAAAGGGGGCGGAAAAATCCGTCACGAAGGGCGGAAGCTACTCGTTCGGAGACGGCGTTCTTTCGGTAAGCGTGCGTATGCCGAACGAATCCGTGCGTCATGTTCAGAAAATCGCATGGAAAGGCTCTGTCAGCTTCAAAAATGGCTACAATATTTTCTACCTGATGATACCCGTAAGCTCGCAGGACGGCGCAAAGCGAATCCGCGCGGAGTTCCGCCAGAAATGATGTCTGTATGTCGATTTCGTGCTATAATTGCAGCAGAAGCAACACCGCTAACGCGGAGTTTTTATAGGAGACGCATATGATATATCCGTTTGTGGAACTGAATGACGGCACGAATATTGTTTACTCAGAGGCAAAGATGGTGGATGGTAAGGAGAAGGTCAAAGTATATATGGAAAAGCCAGACGCGGAAGTCGGCTTTCGACATGCGACCTGTTGGCTTCCTGACTATAAATGGGAAGATATTTACGGCTTTACCGATGAGGAGATGAACTATCTCAACGGATTTGTTGAGAGTACGGCTCATATTATTATTCGCCTTGCTCGCTGCGGAGATTTTGAAAATGCCGCAAATTATTAGATTTGAAAAATTTCGCATTTATTTTTGGTCAGATGAGGGAGAGCCACTCTTTTGAAATCACCGCAAAATGGCAGGAATATTTCGGTCAGATTTCTTTCTACTGCTAATTTTTTAGGAGCTACACAATGAGACGAGTATTTTTTCTTCTTGCACTTTTTGTGCATACTGTGTTTTTGTTCGCTGCGCGCGCGCCCGCGTGGGTAAGCGACATTGAGTCGGAGTTTCCCAAGAACAAATACATTGCTCGGCTCGGAATCGGAAGCTCGGCGGATAGCGCAAGAACGGACGCGGTTGGGCAGATAGCCTCATTTTTCAAGTCAGAGGTGACTGTCAGCACGAGCGCAAGCTCCACGATGAGAAATGATGGCGCAAAGACCGAGAAAAATCAGCAGCTTGAACGGAGCGTAAGCGTCATGTCCGATATTACGCTTACGGCTGTGGAATACAATTCCCCGTACCACGACAAGTGGAAGAAAACATATTATGTCGTCGCATACATAGAGCGCACGCAAGGCTGGCAGGCGATAGAGCCTCAGATTATGCGCCAGAAGTCAAAGTACGGCTCGTTCCTGGAGCTTGCAGGTAAAGAGGCCGAGCCTGTGATGCGGTACAAGTACCTTGTCAGGGCAAAGGACGCGGGCGAGGAGCTTCTTTCTGCGCTGTACATGGGCTACCTGATTGACCCGTCCAAAAAGAAAGAATACAGGACTTTCGCGGAGGAGCTTTCGCAAAGTCAGGAGCTTGGGACTTTGGACTCTTACAGGATTCCAGTTCTTGTGGAGACGACTGGCGACTATGAGAACACAATCGCGTCAAAAGTGGCGGACGCACTTAAATCATACGGATTTACGCCTGTTTCTGGCAGAAATGCGGCGCATGACGCTACCGTGAGGATTACGATTGAAAGCAACATGAAAAGCGAAGATGAAATCTGCACGATTTTTCCTGAGGTTTCAGTCTCAATTCTTGGCAAGGACGGAAGAACCAGCTTCTACAGCTACCATGCGTCATGGGGAAAAACAGTAAACTTCTCTCTTGCACAGGCTCAGAAAAAGGCGTTCCCTAAAATTGCGGAAGAGATTAGAAAGACTCTCGCAGAGGATTTTTGGGAAAGGTTTCTGCTGAAATAAAAGGTGCAACCAGCATTGTATTTTTGTTACGTTCGGTAAGGAAAATTATGTACTAACCACTAGAGCTGTTCGGAAACTTCAGTTTTCCGAACAGCTCTACTATTTTCCCAAGTCGATGTTGCGTCGGTTCCATGTGTACGGATTATATTTCTCAAGCTCTGCTATTTCTTTCCAGTGAAAGTCTATTTCGCTTGGCGGAAACAGAGGCTTTGGCGGGTCCTTGCGTCTCTTGTTGTTCTCATCGATGATTTCCTGCAAGTTCTCATGCTTCTGACCGTTCGGCACTTTCACAAGGTATTCCTTTCCGAGCGCGAAAATAGTGTTCTCGTCATCATGGGTAGCATTTCCAAGATTTGAGACGGCTTTCTTTATGTTCCTGATTTTTGAGCTTCTTCCCGTGGTGCACTGATAGATTTTGTCACCCACGCGAAGATATTTATCAACCGTAAAAGTCTCATCCCCGTCTGAGAAAGTTGCCTTTGCGTATGTATATTCCATGTCGCTTTCCCAGTAGCGTATCTGATAGAAATTGTCTTCATGCACAAAATACGATGTGACCTCTTTTTTGAATCTTGGCGAAGCGACTGTAATTCCATCGGCATTTGAAGCGGCTCGGTAAAGACCGCCGTTATCTGAGCTTTGCTTATATTCTGCTGAATCAAAAAAATCAGTGGCAGAGGCAGTTCCTTTTATCAAAAAGTCAAGGTAAATTTTCCCGCCTATAACGCAAATTGGAATTGAGACGGTTTCTTTGATTGACGGATATTTTACGATAAGCTCGTATGCGCCTGCGCTCCGTGAGCTGTTTTCAAAAATCGTCCTGTATGTTATTGAAATATCCTCGGCTTCTTTTGATGTTGCGTCGTTTCTGTCGCGCGCCTTTATCTCCTTATAGCCGGATGCTTCCGAAGTGCGCTCATCGTACCAGCCGTAGAATACCCTGAGAACGACTGCAAATTCCGCTGATTTTTCAGAATCACTGTCAGCAAAAAGAATCAGTCTGTCCGATCCCTGCCAGATTCCTTGCAAAAGCGGCGGTATTTCTTTTTTTTCATCGCGCACACGCACTTTTTCGCCCTGAGCATCCACAATTCCGTTCTGAGCGAAGATTTGCCGGGCAAAACATAGAGAGAAAAATGCCATCAAAAGAAAACAAGACTTTTTCATTCTTAGAATATCGGCAGAACAAAATAGAATTTTTATTCATTCTGGCATGTAATTCTTGCCGTTGAAATCAAAAGGCTTTTTCCGAACCTTCGCGGTCACTAAAGAAAATAAACCATTCCGCTGTGAACGAGATTTTAATATCCCTTGTTTTATCGACAGTGAGATAGATATCCGTTCTATTGTTTCAAAACTTCATGGTGGAATGGCTTATTTGCGCATTAGAACATTTTCTTGTACTCTTTCTTGTAAATCTCCACGATTTTGTGCCTCATAAGCTCCTGCTTGGCGTTGATTTCTTTACCAAGCTCAAAGGATTTTTTCAAAAGGCAGAACTTGTAGATTCTCTCGCAAGTCCTGAATCCGTTCTTTGCGTTGTCCAGCGTGTCAATCTCGCTTCGGAACAAATTCTGGATTTCGTTCGTCTCAAGAAGACTTTCATAGTTGTCGTAGAAAATGTTGTTTTCTTCGGCAAAGTTCAGGACATTGTGCTGGTCAGGAACTATGAACGCGCTCAGATATTTCTTGTCCTGGCCTACCACAACGGAACGCTCGATGTACGGGCTTGAGTTCAGGGCCTTTTCGATTACCTGAGGCTCTATGTTCTCGCCGCCGATGAGAACTATTGTGTCCTTTGCGCGTCCGACGATTTTCAGCTCCCCGTCATACGAAATGATTCCAAGGTCTCCTGTGTTAAGCCATCCCTCTGAATCGATGACTTTTTTTGTCAAATCGTCCTTCCGGTAATAGCCTTTCATAACCTGCCGCCCGCGTACAAGAACAAGCCCCTTTTTCCCCGGTTTCAGAGGTTCGTTTGAAGCAATCTCTCCGTTTTTCTCGGCGACGATTTTCAGGTCAATGGACGGAAGAATCATTCCTACATTGTTTAGGCGCGGCTTTTTTGAATTCTTCACGGATACAACAGGGGCCGTTTCAGTCATTCCGTAGCCCTCAAGCAAGTTGAAGCCTATTGCATTGTAGAAATTCTCTATGTTCGGTTGCAAAGCTCCTCCGCCCGAAATAGCTCCGCGGAAGCCGCCGCCGAATTTCGCGCGGATTTTTTTGTAGACGCTTATCTCAAGAAAAAGGTGAAGCGGCCACAAAATTGCGAACGGTATTATTCCGCGCGCAATGTCAAGAAATCTCGGATACCATTTGTAGCGGCAGCGAAGCCCCATTACGAGAGATTTTTCCCTGTAATAAAGAGAGCCGAACGCAATGGAAAGATTGAAAGCAAGCTGCTGGAATTTTCCCTGCTTCTTGACTTCGCGCAAAAGTCCCTGCGCTATTGAGTCGAAAACTCGCGGCACACAGTTCATCCAGTTCGGCTGTACAAGATTCATGTCCTGAATCATTACGGAGGCAATAGGCTTTGAATATGCGAATCCGCCTTCTAGTGCAATGACCATGTAGATAAACGCGCGCTCGAAGCTGTGCCATATTGGAAGCACCGTAAGCCAAATATCTCCGCTCTGCATAAGCCCGAGTATTGTGTGAGCAACTTCGCATTGCGCCATGTAATTGTCGTGTGTGAGCTGAACGCCTTTCGGAACGCCGGTCGTTCCTGAAGTGAAAATAATCGTAGCAACATCGTTCTTGTCAATCAAGTCCATGTCACTTTCAATCTGAAGCCATTCTTCCTTGGAAACATTGACACCCTCGCTCTCAAGGAAGTGATAGTTCAGAACCTCAATTCCGCATTCTTTCGCATGCGTTACGATTTTCTCATCAGGGTAGTCGAAAAGAATAGCCCTTTTCAGAAGCGGAACTTCCTCTATTTTCTCAAGGACTTTTTCAAGCTGCCTTCCGTTCTCGAAGAAACTAGTCTCACATTCAGCGAAGTTCAGGATAAAGCGCATCTCAACGCCCATAGAGTCGCATCCGCGCGGAACATCGCAAGCTCCGAGAGTAAGAAGCGCGTAGTCAGAAATAAGCCATTCGCGCCTGTTGTCACTCATCATGCCCACACGGTCGCCCTTTTTGATTCCAATTTTTTTGAGGCTGTACGCAAGCTCAATAATATGCTGGTACACCTGAGAGTAGCTGTAGCGTACGAACACACCGCTCTTGTTCTTTACGGCCTGAAGCGTATGGTTCGGTACTTTCCTTGCCTTTTCCCTTAGCAGGACAGGAAGATTTTTTCCTAAAGTCGTATCAAATTTTGATTCATCAATCATATCAAATTACCTGAAATGACATTATCACAAATTTTGTCATAAAGTCTAGATGAGACCTGCGACTGCTGTTCCGATTGTGATGTCGTTCTCAACTTGCACTATTTCAAAATAAATTGAATTTTTTTCCGTGAGAAAATCATAGAGATACGATTCAATCTTTTGTTTCAGCTTGTGCGTTTTGTAGAATGTCGTTCCGTTCGCGACTATGCAAATAGGCCTGAGCGGATTTTTTCCGGCTCCTGACTGAATTGCGTTGGCCGAAAGAATCGAAGCTGCGTAACGAGCTGTTCTATCCACGGCACGCTCAAAAAGCTCGTAGATTTTTTGCCTGTCATCGTCATTTTCGCAAAGTTCTGAGACAAGGCTTTCGGAAAAAGGATTCTGCAGGAACGAGTCCATTTCTATCAATGTTAAATCCGTGAGTGATTTGATTTTTTCGTTCGCCGAAGAAGAGAAAATGCTTTCTTCTGCTGCTGAAAGGAGCATCTCAAGCCCGATTTTTCCAAGATATGCGCCTGAGCAGCCTTTTTCCAGCTTGTATTGACCCGGGACCGCTGTTTTTTTATCAAGGGTTACATCAAAATCTGAGAGCGGAATCTTATCGCATTTCCCGGCCTCACAGACTATAATCTGGTTTTCGACCGCACCTGTTTCAGGCTGGATGTACGCTGCGTTCATGCCTGTTCCCAGGATAAAGCCGATGTAGCTTGAGAACTGCCTTCCTCCGAACGCCCCCGCGCCAGATAGCAGCGCAGAAACAGTGTCGTTCAGAAGCGTTATTTTCTTGATTTTGTTCCAGCCGCGAGCCGAAAGCTCCTCGCAAAGAGTTTTTCCAACAGGAACGCCAAGAACCTCCGGGGCTTTTATCTCCTTGCTGAAAGCGTTCGGAATACCATCGCCGTCTTTTGTAATCTGCATTGCATATGAAAAGCAGAAGCCGATTTTTTCAGATTTGTTTTTCAGATATTCGATATTGTCGGCAATTTTTGAGAAGAATTCTTTTTTTGAGAGTTCTTTTTCCACGCCGGGCATACTCGTCTTACGGAAATCGGAAACCGAGGCGTTCCCGGACTCATCGAACGAAACAAGGCAGGAGCGGAAGTTGGTCCCTCCTGCGTCTATGACAATGACTTTTTCGCATCTCGGAGGATTTTTCGGAGGAAGAAGCCATGTTCTGAACATATCCTGCCCGCTTTTTTCATTGGAAGAAACAAAGCCAAGCCCTAGATTCATGTCATACAGAATCGAGCTTGTTATGGATGAAATGTCTAGGGCGATTGGAAAATTATGCCTGAGCAAAAAAGAATTTATTATTGGTAACATAGTTTTATTCTATCACGATTTTTGAAATCTTGTTACCAATAATAGACATGTTCGTTTGGTTTACATAATGCTGCAAACTCGGAAACCGAGAGTGCTTCCGGCTGCGGTTGGCGCGCTTCCGCTTCTGAAACTCACCGTGCACTGCTTGGCATCGTCAAGCCAGCAGCCGCCGCGCTTTACGCGCATAGTTCCGGAGACAGGACCTTTTGAATTGCTCAAATCTTTTGGCTCCACCGGAGCAAATATGTCCCAGCACCATTCAGAAACATTGCCGCACATATCGTACAACCCGAAAGCATTGGGCAGCTTTGTTCCGACATTGTGCGAGCGAACCTCACTGTTCTCGCCGTACCATGCCACCTCATCAATGTTGTTGCTTCCTGAAAAAAGATAGTCAGTGCCGCCGCGAGCAGCAAATTCCCACTCAGATTCTGTTGGAAGCCTGAAGCCATTGGCGGTAAAATCACATTTGAGTGCAAGCCATTGCGGGCTGCTGATTGGAATTGTCTCCAGATTTACTCTCGCAGCAATTTTATAGCAGGGATCTCTTTGGTAGAGTTTGCTCAGGTTGTTGCAGAATATTATGGCATCAAACCATGTCACAGAATCAACAGGGCGCAGCTCACCGTTCAATTTTGAAGGATTTGCCCCATTAACTTTTTCATAAAGTTTCTGAGTCACAGGCATATTTGACATTTTTATTCTGGAAATAGTCCGCTTATAACTGCCGGTTTCATCTTTCAAGAAAAATTCGCCCGCCGGAATATCAACAAATTTCCAATCAACAACTGGAACTGTCTTAGCTTTTTTTATTAGTACACCAAACTCATCTGCCATTTTTTTCCTCACTAATATTGGAGCCGTTCGGAAAACTTAGTTTTGAACAGGTCTATTCTATAAATAAATTCAATATCTTGAATAATTATATATCGGAATATATAATTGTTCCAACTCTTTTTTTTGTATGAGGAGATAAATATTTCTATGAAGATAGTTGAAAAACTTACAAACCATGACCTGGAGCTTTTTGTTTCTGGAAGAATAGACACTGTTACAGCTCCGGAGCTTGAGGCAAAAATAAAAGAAAAATTTCCTAGCTGTCTGGAAATTTCTCTTGATTTGTCAGCGGTTGAGTATATATCGAGTGCCGGTCTTCGTGTCGTCCTTGCAGCTTATAAAGCGGCAGGAAAAACGAAAAGGTTCATCATAAAAAATCCAAGTCCTTTTTGTATGCAGGTTTTTGAAGCAACGGGAATGGCTCCCCTTCTTAACATAGTAAACTCTTAATACTGCGGTTGCGTTTCCGGGCTGATTTTATCGGTGATAAAAGCTGATAGGAAAAAGCGGGGGTCGTCACCTGCAAGGGGTGAAAGGCATTGGAACAAGAAAAGTCCTTTGCGAATGTGACGATTGCGTTCAGAAATGGCCTGCTGATTAACTAGTAAATAATATCGCGGGGCAAGATTACTTTTCTGTTTTGCGAAAAAAGAACCGCACATTCGATGCAATGCTGAAGCTGACGGATATTCCCCGGCCAGTCGAATGTTTTCAGAAGTTCCTCCGCTTCTGGTGAAAGAACTTTTCCGCTCCTTTTAAGGAAAAGTTCCGAGAGAATCGGAATATCTGTTTTTCTTTCCCGAAGAGGTGGGACTTTCAGCTCAAGACCCTTTATTCTGTAATAAAAATCTTCACGGAATTCATTTTCCATCATCTTTTTTTTGACATTTGCATTCGTTGCGCAAATAAGGCGCACATCCGAGCATTGCGTTTCATCAGAACCAACATTCCGGAATTCACCTGAATCAAGGAAAGTAAGGAGCTTTGCCTGCAAATGACATTTCAGCTCGCCAATCTCGTCAAGAAAAAGGGTGCTTTTGTCAGCGGATTTGAAATAGCCGCTCCGTTTTTTTGCTCCGGTGTAAGCTCCTTCAACGCTTCCGAAAAGCTCCGATTCAATCAGCCCTTCAGAAAAAGCGGCTACATTCACGGGAAAAAACTTTTTCAGGCGGCGTCTGGAAAGCTGGTGGATTGCTTTTGCCGCAATCGTCTTTCCGCTTCCGTTCTCGCCAAGCATCAGGACGGGTATATCAGATTTTGCCGCAAGAACAAGCTTTTTTTTGAATTCTGTTATTGCCTGAGATTTTCCAGGAATGAATTCGTCCGCCAGAGTTCCGTCAATTTCATCGAATATTCCATTACCACTTATTCCTGAAAGTTTTTTGTACAAATCAGAATTTTTGTCAATTTCATCAATATGCGGATCATAAAACAAAATGGGAAGATTGTTGGAATCACAAATTTCTTTTATCTCATCGTCTAGCTCTCCGCAAGTAATATCAAAAAAAATGCACAATGGCTTTACAGGCGTATGTTTGATTGAACAGATAAGTGACACCTCGTCAAAAGAAATGACAATATCGTATTCACTGGCAATTTTCATTGACCTGATTTTACATAGATTTTCAGGACTTGAAGTGAACAGGATAAATGATTTTTTCATGATTTTTAATTTAGGTTTTGAATCGTCAAAAAAAGTGTATATTTACAACTGACAGTTGTTTTTTTAAGATAACTTGCCAAAAATCGAACTTCCTTAGCAAGTTCTTATTACAGATTAATTTAAATAATTTTTAATCTTTTGTCAAGGTGTCGTATGTATATGGGTTTTTAGACAGGATAGTACTATAAATTGAAAAGAATTCTGTCGCACAGGCTATAATAAAGCTGTTCGGAAAACTGAAGTTTCAGAACAGCTCTTATGTTTTTTTTGAAATCTGCGCGACAGAATAGAAAAAAATTACAATCCGCGCGCCCAGGAATATGTGCTCAGATACGGATCCGGTTTTATGGCGGACTCAGTAGCCCATACCTCCTCGATTATGCCTTTGGAATTTATCTTTCCGATTCTTACCTGCTTGTACAAATGCTGGTTTCCGCCGTCAATCGTTACGATTCCTTCTGGTGCCTGAAAGCTAAGGCCTTTTGAAGCCATCCTGACGGCTTCAACATCAAATCCGCCTGCTTTCTCGCACGCCTGCGCCCACATGTGAACTGCGATGTATGCGGCTTCAAGCGGGTCTGCCGTCATTTTGTCCTCGCCATATTCTTTCTTGAAGTCAGAAACGAATTTTTCGTTGCGCGGTGTCTGCGTCGTTTCGTAGTAATTCCATGAAACAAGATGACCGTCAAGGGTTGAGACATCCATTTTTGCTACTTCTTCTTCGGCAATCGAAAAGCTCATCACAGGAATGACGCTGGAAGTAATTCCGTTTTTAAAAAGCGTCGAAAAAAAAGATACATTTGAGTCACCGTTGAGCGTATTGATTATTACATCAGGTTTATTTTCCTTTATCTGTGCGATGATTTCGGAGAAATCAGAATGACCAAGAGGAACATATTCCTCTCCAACGCACTCAGCGTCAAGCTGGGCAAGCTGGGCTTTTATAATTCTGTTCGCTGTCCTCGGAAAAACATAATCGCTTCCCAAAAGGAATATTTTCTTTCCAAAATTATTAATGCAATAATCGATTGCAGGAACAATCTGCTGGTTCGGGGAGGCTCCCATGTACATTATGTTCGGGCTTGCTTCCATTCCCTCGTACTGAACGGGATACCACAAAAGATTGTAAAGCTCTTCCACCACGGGTTTTACGGCTTTTCGGGAGGCACTCGTCCAGCAGCCGAAAATAGTTGCGACTTTTTCTTCTTCAATAAGCTCCCGTGCCTTTTCGGCAAAAACCTGAGGATCGCTTGCACCGTCACATTTCACCGGCTCAATTAGCTTTCCGAGAACACCGCCTGCGGCATTTATCTCTGATATGGCAAGAAGCTCCGCATCACAAACAGGAACTTCGCTGATTGCCATAGTCCCAGTGAACGAATGTAAAAGACCTACTTTTATGACATCCCTGCCCTTTTCCTTGCAGCTGAAAGCAAAAATCGATGCGGCAAAAACTGCGCCGAGCATAAATCTTTTCATATTAAAAATCCTCCTGAACAACTTCGTAGGTAATCATCATGCCTTTTCCTTTTATATCACATTCTATTGGAGAAGTGAACTGTACATCCGAATCGCGAAGATGCTCGTACACAGCTTGGCTTACGCGAATTTGCCCAGGTGAGCATGCGGTTTCCATCCTACTTGCCGTGTTTACGGTGTCACCCCAGACATCGTAGATGAATTTGGTCTTTCCTATTACGCCGGCGGTGACAGGGCCGCAGTTCAGCCCGATTCTCATGTTGAAATGAATCTTTGCCGTCTTGTTGTATGTTGCCAAATCTTCGTACATGCCGCGCGCAAAATCAACCATAATCCGTGCGTGGTTCTCGTTTGGAGTAGGAACTCCGCAGGCTGCCATGTACGCATCTCCTATCGTCTTGATTTTTTCCACTCCGCTTCGTTTTGCCCTCTCGTCGAACAGGCTGAAAAGAGCGTTCAGCGCGTCTACGACTTCGGCTGCAGAATACTTGCTCGATGTTTTCGTAAAACTCACGATGTCAGAGAAAAGAAGCGTAACATCGGAAAAATTCTCACCGATGGAATGAATCTCGTCTTTCAGCTCGTTCGCAATTTTCTCGGGAAGAATAGCGCGCAGAAGCATGTCGGACTTGTCTTTTTCGGTCTTAAGCTCCGCAGTCCGCTCGTTTACTATTTTTTCGAGCCTTATGTTCTCAAGTTTCATTGCGCGTTCCTTCAAGTTGAACACTATGAAAACCGCCGTGAGCGCAAGAATGACCACTGCAATCCAGAATCCTGGCATCTGGTAAAAATGCGGCTTCTGCACGAAAAGCATTACCTCTGCTCTCTCGGACATAAGGCCGTCTCCGTTTATCGCATTTACGATGAAAGCGTGCTTCCCGGGACGCAGGTTCGTGTACGATACGGTCCTTACACTTTTTGGCTCGCTCGGAGCCTCGTCGAAGTTCGTAAGCTGATAGGTGAATTTTATTCTTTCGGGAGCGTCAAAGCTGATTCCTGTAAAATTGATGTCAACGCGTTTTGTGCCCGGTTTCAGGATAAATTCATCTGAGACATTATTGTAAACAATGTTGTCAATAGTGACATTCTCAATGTGAACGAAAGGATTGACAGGATTTTCCTTCACATTCACAGGGTCGTAAACCGCAAAGCCATCAACCATCGGAAACCATATTCTTCCGTTGCTGTCGCAGATTGAAACGGATGTTGAAGTAGGTCCGTCGGAGTCAAGACCATCGTTCCGGCCATAATATTTTACATCGGCAAAAGACTTTGCGCCCGTGGAAACATCGACAAGCTCCGATTCCTTGACGGAAGCTATTCCATAATTGCTCGTAAGCCAAAGAGAGCCGCTTTTGTCGCTCACAATCTGGAAAACAGAGTCTGTTCCGATACCCTGCTCAGAATTAATCCGCTCATAGGAAGACGGAAGTGTATGCCCCGAATCGAAAGGAGGGCATCGGGTTATTCCGCTTCCGCTGCATATCCAGTATGCGCCTTCCTTGTCCTGCCGTATTTTAAAGATTACATTTCCCGTAAGACCGTCTTCGGATGTTATGTGCGCAAAAATCGCCTCATTTTTCATCAAGTACACGCCGTCACCGTCAGTGCCAATCCATACGACACCGTTCGTGTCCTTGTAGATGCACATTACATACTCGTTCTCAAGGCCGTCAATCTGCTTGAAATTCCTTATGCTTCCGTCTGCATGGATTATGCTCATGCCAGTAGTAGTTCCCACATAAAACTCGTCCTGAGAAGCTTCGATTGCTACACGAACTTTGTTTCCTGCAAGCCCTTCATCAGTACTCCAGCTTTTAATTCCGTTCTTTGAATAAAGAATCTGACCTGGCTTTGAGTAGCAGCTGACCAGAATATCTCCGCTAGAAGTCTTTTCTACATGGCGTATTCGGATGCCTTTCGTATATTCTGTCAGTTCGTTCGACTCCATGTGGTTGTTCGTCCAGCAGAAAACGCCGTTGTCAGTTCCGAGCCAGATTTTTCCGTCAATGCCCTCGGTGATTGCGTTGACGGTTGTTTTTATTTTCTTGACGCTGAATTTACCGTGCGTAAGTTTTCCGATTCCGTTTCTGTCGGTGGCGAACCAGATGTTGCCCTCACGGTCGCATATGAGTTTGTTGATTTTTGCCGTAGCAAGCTCCGCTCCCTTGTATTCATGGAACTGACCGCCCGAAAAAACGCAAAGCCCCTTCTCCGTGCCGAACCAGATTGTTCCGTCTTTGGCAACATATGTTGAGCATGTTGATGTATTATCAAGAAAAGTTCCTGATTTTACGCTTGAAACATTTCCGTTCCGTATTCGGAAAAGTCCGCGCTCTCCCAGCCCAATCCAAAAATCGCCTTTCAAGTCCTGCGTTATGGAAGTGACGAAGTAATTTCCGAATTCCTCAAGCTCCGGCCTTGTTCGGAAAAGACCGTCAGAAAACAGGAACAGCCCTTTTTCGTTCGCCGTGACAAGCCATACTCTTCCTGCGGTGTCAAGATAAAGATTCGTCGATATGATTCCCTTGGACACAGTCCCGGCCTGAAACTGAGGTGTTATAAGATGCCCGTTCGGCGTAAGGTAGACAACACCGGCGGCAGTTCCTATCCATATATTTCCGAATGTGTCCTCAACGATTGCCCGGACGGAATTGTTCGGAAGACCGTTGTGCGTGGTGTAGCTTTTATTTCCGTCTTTTGATATTTTCTGGAGTCCCTCATCGTTCGAGCCGACCCATATGTTGCCTTTTGAATCCTCGTAGATTGCCCGAACGGAAGCAAAATTAAGGTCGTTCGTTCGTCCTCGTTTTATTGTGCTGAACCGAACTCCGTCGAACCTGACAAGCCCCTCGTATGTTCCTATGTTCAGATATCCGCCTGAAGTTTGGATTAAATCAGTAGCTGTAGCCCCTGTAAGCCCGCCGAAAGAATTCCAGTTCTGGTACACATAGTTATCGAAAAAAGATTCCGTGGAAAACAATCGGATTGCTGCAGAAAAAATCAAGTAAAATAAAAAAGCCCTTTTCATAAAATACAGTATAAGTCCAAAGATGTAAAAATTCCAACAAAAAGAACTAAGAAAAATTTCTAACGCTGATTTTTAAATAAGCCCAAAACTACGCTCCTCATGCAAAAATATTTCTTGCGATGCACAGGACAAAGAGCATTGCCGCATTAAGCACAGTAAAAACAAAAATATACCTTGCGTTTGATGGAAGCGATTTTTTCTCTCTTGCCGCCGAATAGAACTTGAACGAAATAAGGCTTGCGAGCGACGCAACAAGAGTTCCAAGACCGCCAGCGTTCACGCCCGCAAGAAGGGCTTTTGCATCGCCTGAGAACGGGTAAAGAAGAAGCGTCGCGGGAACATTGCTGATAACCTGGCTGCAAAGCACTGCCACCATAAATTCATTGCCTGAGACTACATCCTGAAGGAACGCATGGATTTGTGGTATTGAAGCTATGTTTCCGGTAAAAATGAAAAAAGCCGCGAATGTAAGAAGAAGCATATAATCGACTGAGCAAAGAACTTTTCTGTCGAGCAAAAGAAGCGACAAAAAAACTGCGGCAGCCGAAATCCACTTGGGAACAATCCGTAGAACGCTCAGAATGCAAAGAACGAACAAAAGTCCGTAAACAATTTCCCGTGCGCGAACTGTTTTTTTTGATTCAGCTGAATTTTCTTTCAATAAGAGGCTTTCGTTTGCATGGAGAGGTTTTTTGGAGAAAAAACAGACTGCCACGCACAAGAGGATAAGGCTCACGAGAGAATACGGCAAGATAAGCAGAATGAACTGTCCTGCCCCAGAGCCAATTTTGGAGAACAAAAAAAGGTTCTGCGGGTTTCCGAGAGGAGTAAGCATACTTCCTGTGTTTGCGGCAATCGTCTCAAGCACGAGCGTAAATACAATCATCGTGCCGCCCGTACTTTCGCATAGAAGCAAGAGCGAGAACGGAACGAATGTGAGAAGGGCAACATCGTTCGTGATGAACATGCTGGTAAAAAAGCAAAGAAGCACAAGGAGGGCGCAAAGTCCGCGCACAGTTTTTACCTTTGCGCAAAGAAAGCGGGCCATCGAATCGAATACTCCGCATTCGCGCAATGCGCCGATTACTCCCATGAGCGCGAAAAGGATGAAAAGCGTATTCCAGTCAATATACTTGAAATAAATGCGCGACGGTGGAACAAAGAACGCGCTTGCAACAGCGCAAAAAGCCGCTATAAAAAATACTATCTCGCGGCGTACAAAGGAAATGAAAGCGTTCATTCTCAGTTATTCCTCGTATGAACGAAAATATATGCGGTCACTGCGAAAAAAATCAGTGAGAGACCGCCGAAAAAAATAGCCAGAATACGAATGATGTTATCTCCAGTACCAGCAAGATTATTGAGACTCTTTTTTTTTCATATCGGGATGACATTGATAGCCTCGTGCCCGCAAAACATTTAGATTTTTGGTGTTTTTGCAAGGCTTGCCGCAATCTCGTCATCTGTCGGAATGTAGTCGCTCATCGTGCCGTCATTGAAAGCTTTGTAAGCGTACATATCGAAGTAGCCCGTTCCGGTAAGGCCGAAGAGAATAGTCTTTTCCTCGCCGGTCTTTTTGCATTTGAGAGCCTCGTCAATCGCAACCTTGATTGCGTGGCTTGACTCTGGAGCTGGTAAAATTCCTTCGACACGGGCAAATGTCTGAGCAGCCTCAAAAACAGCAGTCTGCTCGACAGAGCGGGCGGAGATCAGTTTGTCATCGTAAAGCTGAGAGAGAATACTGCTCATTCCGTGGTAGCGCAATCCGCCGGCATGGTTCGGGGACGGCATGAACTCTGAGCCCAATGTATACATTTTTGCGAGCGGGCAGACATGGCCTGTGTCGCAGAAATCGTAGACATAACTTCCTCTTGTGAGAGACGGGCAGCTTGCAGGTTCTACGGCTATGAACTCGTAGTCAGCCTCACCGCGCAGCTTGCGCCCCATGAAAGGAGAAATCAGTCCGCCCAAGTTAGAGCCGCCGCCAGCGCATCCGATGATAACATCCGGCTTGATTCCGTACTTGTCCATTGCGGTCATTGTTTCCAATCCGATTACGGTCTGGTGAAGAAGAACCTGATTCAGTACGCTTCCGAGAACATAGCGGTAGCCTTCCTGCTTTGTGGCGGCTTCGACAGCCTCGCTTATGGCGCAGCCCAAACTTCCGCCTGTTCCTGGAAATTCGGCGAGAATCTTTCTGCCGACTTCAGTCGTATCGCTCGGCGAAGGCGTGATTTTTGCTCCGTAAGTGCGGATTACCTCACGGCGGAATGGTTTTTGCTCGTAGCTGACTTTTACCATGTAAACCTGACAGTCCAAATCAAAATATGAGCAGGCCATTGAAAGTGCCGTACCCCACTGTCCTGCGCCTGTTTCGGTAGTAACGCCTTTCAAGCCTTGTTTTTTTGCATAATAAGCCTGAGCGATTGCGGAGTTGAGCTTGTGGCTTCCGCTCGTGTTGTTTCCCTCAAATTTATAGTAGATTTTAGCCGGAGTTCCGAGTTTTTTCTCAAGGCAGTATGCACGGACGAGAGGTGCCGGCCTGTACATTTTGTAGAATTCACGGATTTCAGCAGGAATCTGGATAAAAGCTGTGTTATCGTCAAGCTCCTGCTTTACAAGCTCATCGCAGAATACATGAGAAAGCTCTTCTGCAGTGCAAGGTTTTCCTGTTCCGGGATTCAAAAGAGGAGCTGGCTTGTTTTTCATATCGGCACGGACATTGTACCATGAGTCAGGAAGCTCATTCTCAGAAAGATAGATTTTGTACGGGATTTCTTTTGACATATTTTTCTCCAAATAAAGCAGGCTGCATAAAGTTAATACAAAAACGATTGTATAATAAAAAAAAGGAAACCGCAAGTAAACATAAAATCTGTTTTGGAATTTTGCGGTAACTGAGCTTGTCAAAAACTGATTTCTTGCTAACGAATCAAAAAGGATATATATTATTATAGAAAATAAAATTTAATCAGGGGGTTATATATGAAATCGTATTTTGATTTGAGCGGTCAGGTCGCAATAGTTACAGGCTGCTCCACAGGTCTTGGTGTTCAGATGGCGAACGCGCTTGCGAATCAGGGGGCAAAAATCGTGGCAATCGCACGCCGCAAAGATAAAATCGAAGCGGTCGCAAAGGAAATCGCCGACAAATACAAAGTCCAAACACTTGCAATTCAGTGCGACATCACTGATACTGAACGGGTGAACGCAATGGTCGATGAGGTTCTTGCAAAATTCGGCAGGATTGACATCGTAATCAACAATGCTGGAACTGGAGCAGTTGCCCCCGCAGAGGACATCACCGACGAGCAGTTCAATGGAGAGCTTAATGTAGACCTTGCCGGAACTTTCAAAGTTTCCCGCGCAGTGGCAAAAAAAGCGATGATTCCTGCGAAATACGGAAGAATAATCAATATTGCGTCAATGTACGGCATGGTCGGAAACAAAGTCGCACCATGCTCGCCGTATCACGCCGCAAAGGGCGGTGTCGTGAACCTTACGCGCGGTCTTGCCTCAGAGTGGGGAAAATACAATATCAATGTGAACGCAATATGTCCTGGATATTTCTACAGCCCGCTCACAAAAGAAACATTGGATTCTGATTTCTTCCAGCAGAACGCAAAGACAATGATTCCGCTCTCACGCTACGGAAACGAGGGCGAGCTTGATACTGCCGCAATCTTCCTTGCAAGTCAGGCTTCAAGCTATGTAACGGGCGTAATCCTGCCTGTTGATGGCGGATATACCTGCATGTAACTCTGAAAAATTAAAAAGATGACAAAAAACACGGTGGTTGGGCTTGAAGTCAGGTGGAAGCCAAAAATCACCGTGTTTTTTTTCGTCTTGTTATAACGAAAAATTATAAAAATCCTGTACTTTTTTCTTTTTATCGGTGATAATAGTATATTAGATATTTTTATGCGGAAAAGGAGTTTCATGTACTATGGCTCATATTGAGAATAACAGATGGGTGGACAACAAAACGGACATTACGATTAGGACTAAACTAACTGCCTTAATAAGCGGTGCAATCCTTTTCAGTGCGGTTGTTGTTTCGACTGTAACATTCAGCATCGTTGAGAAAAAGCAGCTTAGCGATGAGGAAAATCAGATAGTGCATACTGCGAAAGGTGCTGCCAGAATTCTTGTTGACTGGGTTGTGACGCTCAACGGATACGCTTCTATGGCGGCAAAAAATACTGATGCGATTCGGGCAATGGCTGAGAATGACACATACACATTGCAGAAACTTGCCGACCAGTATGACGAGGACCTTGATTATGAGTTCATGGCGTTCGTAGATACATCCGGCACAGTCGTTGTTGGCGGCAAAGATGGCTTTTCAAAAGGAACGAACCTTTCGTCGAGCTACGCCGTTCAGAAAGCCCTTCGCGGTCAGAAAGCCACTTCATATGAGGCAATTTCGCTTGCAACTTACGGAGCTGTGTACGCATATCCGATTATGGACGGAAACAACATTTTCGGTGCCGCGGTCTTTGTCTACGACTTGACGACTGACGATTACATAGGTCTTATGAGAGACGGATATGATGTTGAGTGTACGATTTTCTCGGGCGATTTGCGCGTAAAATCAACTCTTGAGGGAGTCGAGGGGACTACGCTTGCTAACAAGCAGATTGTGAACGAAGTTCTTTACAACGGCGGAACTTATGTGGGCCCTAACACAATCAAGGGAATAAAATATTTTTCAATATACGCCCCGCTTAAAAATGATGATGGCACTATAACAGGTATGCTGTTCATTGCAAAGAGCCTTGAAGTCCTGAAAGCAGTAAAATACACGACGCTGAAAACAGTCGTTCCTATAATTCTGATAATCGCCATTGTACTTATCGGTCTTAGCTACCTTTTCGTGCGCTGGCTTATGTGGCGAATATCAAATGTAACAAAGCAGCTTGAGGAAATGGCGAGCGGAGAGACAGACCTTACAAAGCGCGTCAAGCTTCGCGTAGTTGACGAAATCGGTTTCCTTGTAATCAATTTCAACAAATTCTGCGACAAGCTTCAGCAGATTATCGGTGAGACAAAAAAATCAAAAGACGAGCTTAGTATCTCGGGCGAGAACATGACGGCGAGCACGGAGGATACGGCAAACGCAATAACTGAAATTATTGCAAATATTGACAGTATCTCTCACCAGATAAATGCACAGGGCAACAGTGTACAGCAGACGGCTGGCGCAGTTGACGAAATCTCAGCAAACATTGAGTCCCTGAACCAAATGATTGAGAACCAGTCTTCGGGCGTAACGCAGGCTTCTGCCGCTGTCGAGCAGATGATTGGTAACATTTCTTCCGTCAACAGTTCCGTTGAGAAAATGGTATTATCCTTTGACGAGCTTGAGAAAAATGCGGATGCAGGATTCAAAAAGCAGAATGATGTTAACGAAAGAGTTCAGCAGATTGAGGCGCAGAGCGAAATGCTCCAGGATGCCAATTTTGCGATTTCAAGTATTGCGGAGCAGACAAACCTGCTTGCCATGAACGCGGCAATCGAGGCGGCCCATGCGGGCGAAGCTGGAAAAGGATTCGCTGTTGTAGCGGACGAAATCAGAAAACTTTCCGAGACATCTTCCGCGCAGTCCAAGACTATCGGAGAGCAGCTTACAAAAATCAAAGAGGCTATCGTTGAGGTTGTTTCCGCATCGAATGAATCAAACCACTCGTTCTCAATCGTTTCCCAGAAGATTCAGGAGACTGACCAGCTCGTAATGCAGATTAAGGCCGCTATGGAAGAGCAGAATCAAGGGTCAAGGCAAATCACCGACGCGCTCAAGTCGATGAACGACAGTACTGAGGAAGTGCGCGGAGCTTCAGTTGAGATGTCTAACGGAAACAAGATGATTCTTGAGGAGATTCAGCAGCTTCAGGAAACGACGCTCGTAATGAAAGAAAGCATGGACGAGATGTCTAACGGAGCAAGGAAAATAAACGAGACCGGCTCATCTCTCAACGATATATCAGGACAAGTACGAACTGCAATCGATAAAATCGGTTCGCAGATTGATTTGTTCAAGGTGTAATGAAGATTTGATGGGAATGTCTAAAAAGTAAAAAGCCGAATTGGTCGAGCTTGCCGGAACCTTCACATATAGCGTGGTCATTTCGGCAAGCTCAATGACCGTATGCACAGAACTTTTTGGACAGCCCCGATGATATTTTGGAGGGCTACGGTGGTTGAGCTTGTCGAAACCACCATTCCGAGGAACTTATTGCTTTCTGTCGGTTTCGATACGCTTCTCTACTCAACCACCGCTGGGTTTGCTTTTATTTTTTACAAATCATGTCATCTGAGAGAGAAAAGCCCTTCCCCACCCGAATTCAGATTATTTGTCTTTCGCCTGGAACACAATCGCTTCGTCTGCCGAAATCGGCTTTGAGAAATAATATCCTTGAATCGTGTCCGCTCCGAATTCACGAAGCCGCTCAAACTGCCACTTCTCTTCAACGCCCTCAATAATCATCTCCTTATCAAGGTCATGTACAAGATTTATGACATCGTGAATGAACAAATCCTTTCCGTCAACAAGGTAAGTATCAACCAGCGACTTGTCGAGCTTAATCACATCGACAGGAATGTACGACAAATATCCGAGAGAAGAATAGCCTGTTCCGAAGTCGTCCATCAAAAGCCGTATTCCAAGGTTTTTGAACCGCTTGAAAGTTTCGTCGGCAAGCGCGCTTTTCTCAAGGAAAAGGCCTTCTGTAATCTCAACTTCAAAATACTTTGGCGGAATATTATGCTTTTTGAGAAGCTCGGCAACAAAATCAATGTACATGTTGTCGTTAAGCTGGTTGCTGGAGAAATTCACCGAGACAGGGTGAAGCTCCTTTCCCGCATCGCGCCATGCCGCAAGCTGCTCGATGACGAGCTTTGTTGTTATGCGCCCGATGCGCCAAATCCAGCCGCTTCGCTCCGCGACAGGAATGAACTGACCAGGATAGATGCCTGGCTCTTTCATTCTGACAAGAGCCTCGTAGCCGTTCACTTTCTTTGTCTTTGAGTCAATTTGTGGCTGGTACAGCATAAAGAAACCGTCGTTATCGAACGCATCGAGAAGCTTTGCTTTGATTTTGTTCTCCTCGCGCAGTTTTTCTTTCATCTCGTCGCCATAAACGAATACTCCGTTCCTGCCGCGGTCTTTTGCCTCGTACATAGCGACTTCGGCGTTTATGATATGCTGCTCGGGTACGGTTATCCCGTCCGAGTTCGAGATTCCCATGCTTGCCGTAATTGCGATTGTCTCGTCTCCAAGCGGAATTGGCGCGCGGATTGAAGTAAGGATTTTTTCTGTCGTCGGAGAATTTATATCAAGATGCTCGCGCGGAATGACAATGAGAAACTCGTCGCCTCCGTACCTGGCAAGTAGCCAGTCATCGCCAGAATCCCTTCCAAGCCCCATGAACACGGCGACAAGGTACTGCAGGATGCTGTCGGCAACCTGATGACCGTAATTCTCGTTCAAATCCTTGAATCCGTCTATGTCAATCATAACAGTGGAATAAACCTGACTCTGCGTGAATTCACGGCGGATATATTCCATTGCGGTGCGCCTGTTGTAGATGTTCAGGACTTCATCGTACTCAGCCTGATAGCGCAGCTGCTCCTGTGATTTTTTCAGCTCATCATGCGATGCCCTGAGCTCCGCGTTGGACTTTCGCTCAATGACGGCGGAAATCCGGGCCGAAACAAAAATGAGGAAAAGGAAAACAACAAGCAGGATAATTGGAGGAATGATTCGCCTGTAGTGTCTAAAAAAATCCTCCGGCTTGTTGTAAAGGACAGTATTCTCAGGAAGAAGCGAAAGGTCAAGGTTGTATTTTTTCATTATTCCGTAATCGAACGCAGTGCGCTTTGGCGAATCTGTGTCGAGCGGAATCTTGGATATGTCCTCTCCTGCAAGAACGGCGGAGAGTGTTGAGGCTGCCTTGTAGCACTGCTCCTCAAAATCCATGTAAGTTCCGCCGAGTATGCCGCGTCCCTCTCCGCCTACATAGTTCCTGAAAATAGGAACAGGAACATGCTTGACAATCATGTTCGTCCTTGCGAGCATGGAATATAAGTTTCCTTCTTTGTCCGAGTAGCATGTCATGTAGATAAGAATAGCGTCCTCCGGAAGCTCTTCAAGAAGCGATATTAAATCTTTCTGCGTCATCGAATCAGTGTTGAGGTCAATGAACTTGTACTCAGGATATTTGTTCCTGTAAGAAAGAAACATAGCTATATCCGCTGCTCCGGCCGCAGATGTGTCGTGGAGCGCGACTACTCTTCGCGCGGAAGGAAAGAGCTTTATTGCCAAATCAAGCGTGTCCTCTAAGTGCGTGTCCTCAAAAAAGCCTGTTATAAGAGGATTCTGCGCGGCTTTCTTGGCAAGCTCCAAATCATTTACTCCGAAAAAGACCATCGGAAGCCCTGGAAAAAGCTCATCCTGATATTTCAGCGCAAATTTGAGCGCGTCGTCATCGCCAAGAATGACGGCTTCGTAGTCATGCCGCTTTTCAAGTCTGCTTTTCAGAAAATCGTGGAAATGAATTATGTCGCTTTCCGAAGAATAAGATTTTGCATCCATATAAACGACATCATATTCGATTCCTTTACGGTAAAGCCCCTTGTTCAGACCGCGGACCTGAGTGTCATAAGTAAAATAAGTGGGAGTATATGAGCAGAGAAAAAGAATCCTGTGGTTCACATCAACTGGCGTGTTGATTCCTGAAATAGTTACTGCCTTTCCGTTGGAAACAAAGACGAAAAGTGAAATTATGGCTGAAACAAGGCAGATAATGCTTATAGAAATCACGATTATACGAATACTCTTCAAATTTATCTTTCTCATATATTTCCTGTTCCTCATTGTAGTATAACAGACGGGGGGGGGATTTGGAAGCCTATGTTTTGCGAAAGGCTTTCATTTCCTTTTTTTTCGCACATTATCTTTTCGGTACGTACGAGCAAATCCGCAATATTGCGTTAAACCGTCCTGTCAAAAAGCGAATGTCCTGAATTCGGGACTCCGCTAAAAAATACGGCAGACAGACTTGCCTAATATCTTTATCGACACATTTCAAGTCACATACATATACAAGTTGTTCGTCTGCTCAGGAAAATCCGGGGAATTTTCCGAAATACCCAAGATTCTATAATACCACAATTTTTAAAATATGCGAGAATATTTTTTTCTTGCCAAATTTTGATTTTGGATTGATACTTATTTTCAGTTGAATTTTTTTCTGGAGGTATTAGCAAAAAAATGGCAAACAGAATCACATTGAACCAGACGTCTTATCATGGAAAAGGCGCAATCAATGAAATCGTGAACGAGGCAAAGTCCCACGGCTGGAAGAAGGCTTTCGTCTGCACCGACCCCGATTTGATAAAATTCGGAGTGACGAAAAAAGTCACGGATGTCCTTGACAAAGCAAGGCTTGCGTATGATGTGTATTCGGACATAAAACCGAATCCGCCTGTGGAGAATGTTACGGCCGGCGTTGAAGCCTGCAAGAAGTGCGGCGCGGACTACATCATCGCTATTGGCGGAGGCTCTTCGATGGATACTGCAAAGGCGGTGGGAATCATTATGACGAACCCCGAGTTTGCGGATGTCCGCTCACTTGAAGGCGTTGCCCAAACAAAAAACGCATGCCTTCCGATTCTTGCCGTCCCGACGACATCAGGAACGGCAGCCGAAGTAACAATCAACTATGTTATCACGGATGTTCAGGCAAAGCGCAAATTCGTCTGCGTCGATGTTCATGACATTCCGCTCGTTGCGTTCGTTGACCCGGATATGATGATGTCAATGCCGGCAAAGCTTGCGGCATCAACTGGAATGGATGCTCTCACGCACGCAATCGAGGGCTACATCACAAAGGCCGCATGGGAAATGACGGACATGATGCACCTTAAGGCAATCGAAATCATAGGACGCTCGCTCCGTGCCTCAGTCAAGGGCGATGCTAAAGGACGCGAGGATATGGCGCTGGGACAGTACATCGCGGGAATGGGATTCTCGAATGTAGGTCTCGGAATCGACCACGCTATGGCACACACCCTGAGCGCGTTCTACGACACTCCGCACGGAGTCGCCTGCGCAATCCTACTGCCTACCGTCATGGAATTCAACGCGCCTGCATCGGGCGAGAAATACCGCGAGATTGCGCGTGTTATGGGCGTTAAGGATGTTGACAAGATGAGCCAGGATGAATACAGGAAAGCGGCCGTAGACGCGGTTCGCAAGCTTTCCGTGGATGTTGGCATTCCGCAAAGCCTGAAAGACATCGTAAAACCTGAGGACTTGGACTACCTTGCTGAATGTGCCGTAAAGGATGCGTGCGCACCAGGAAATCCGCGTGATGCCTCAAAACAGGATGTGCTTGACTTGTTCAACAGTCTGCTGAAATAAAAATCCATATGTGCGGTCATTTATCTTTCGTTTGCGGAGCAAGACTGAAAAATCGAAATGACCGCACTCCCCTGTAAAATTCCAAAAATGCGAAAAACTATCGGACGGCTCCAAAAACTTAAATTTTTACGAGTTTCCTATTAAAAAAAACTGATTTTTTCTTTGTGTTTTCTTAATATGTCGATTATACTAGTTATTTATAGAATCAGGATTTTTCAATTGATTTTTTTGATTCAGCGAAGAAGAGACAGAAATGACAGAGATTCAGAATTATCAGTGTCCGTCATGCGGCGGACCGCTTGCTTTTGATGTCGCAAGCTCAAAACTAAAATGCCCGTATTGCGCAAGCTCTTTTTCCCCTGAGGAAATAGCGGCCGCCCATAACCATGCAGGTAGTTCAGAAAACGAGTCTGAATTTGGGTGCGATTTTGAGGGCGGACAGGCAGAATGGAACACAAGTCAGCTTTCTGAGGAATGGGGGCAGGATGCTTCCGTGATGAAAGAATACACCTGCCCTTCCTGCGGCGGGACTATACTCTGCGAGCATACGACGGCGGCAACGAGCTGTCCGTACTGCAACAATCCTACCGTAGTTGAGACTCAGTTCTCAGGCTCCCTTCACCCCGATTACATAATTCCGTTTGAAATAAAGCAGAAAGATGCTGTCGGTATACTAAAAGCATTCTACAATGGAAAGCCTCTTCTTCCGGACACATTCGCCGGAAAGAACCGTCTTGAGGAAATAAAGGGCGTGTATGTTCCGTTCTGGCTCTTTGACGGGACTGCATCTGGCTCTGCCGTGTTCAGCACGACAAAACGAGAGATAATCAGAACGGCTGACGGTCAAAAAGAAATAACGCATCATTTCAAGTGTACCCGCGAGGGTGAGGTCAGCTTCAAGCTCGTTCCCGTGGACGCATCCAAAAAAATGGACGATGACCTTATGGATTCTGTAGAGCCGTATCATTACGACAAGCTGCAGCCGTTCTCAACGGGCTTTTTGCCGGGCTTCTTCGCTGACATCCATGATGTGAGCGCGGAGGATTCTTTTGCCCGGGCGCACAAACGCTGCGCAAGGACTTGCATTGAGGCTTTCCGCGGGACTGTGGAAGGGTACGATACCGAAACTCTCTCGGAGGCGCACATAAAGCTTGAGTCTGGCACAGTTTTCTACGGACTTCTGCCTGTCTATCTTCTGAACACTTTGTACGAAGGTCAGAAATACACATTCGCCGTGAACGGTCAGACTGGAAAAATAGTCGGAAATCTTCCCGTGAGCCGCTCAAAAGCAGTGGCATTGTTTTTCAAACGGCTTCTGGTATCGTTTGGCGTAGGCGCGGGAATAGCTTTCGCAATCCTGTATTTTATGAAATCGGACATACAGCAGATGCTTGTTCCTGGAAGCGTCGTGATTTCAATCATATCGCTGATTATTGCCGGAGTTTCGCTGGCTTCGGCAAACTCAAAGATGAGGAGCGTCGCAACAGCCGACGGGGCAGGCAATTATTTGAGCGGAGGCGCGCGTATTTCTGTTAGTAAGGACATTTTCACGCACGATACCGAGCGAATAATCAAAACAAGCTGAAATTATTCGGCGCATAGCAAGTATAATTTGCGGAGGCATGGAACGGCTCAATGTTTTCTGCCCCGCTCTGTACAATAGATTTGTTCGGAAAATGGTGATTTTCTGTGAGAGTCGGTTTTGCGAACATGTCTAATATAAATAAAATTCTTGGAGGAATCTTATGGGACTTATTTCATTAGCGGCAAATGCGGTTGCGGGGGCTACTGGTATAGGAGCTCTTTCAGCTCTCGGCGGAGCCGTGGGCGGCACTCTTGCTGACCAGTGGAAGGAATTCTTTTATTGTGACGCGATAGACGCGGATACACTTATCGTCAAGGGGCAGAAACGAACCGGAAAACGCTCCGCAAACACAAAGGGAACTGATAACATCATAACGAAAGGCTCTGTAATTGCTGTTGCTGACGGTCAGTGCATGATAATCGTAGATAACGGCAAGGTGGCGGAACTTTGCGCCGAGCCGGGCGAATTCGTGTACGATTCCTCTACCGAGCCTTCTATCTTCTCAGGAAGCCTTGGCGCGGGAATTATGGAGAGCTTTAAGGAGATGGGGCGGAGATTCACATTCGGTGGAGAGCCGCCAAAAGACCAGAGGGTGTATTATGTGAACACAAAGGAGCTTGTGGGAAACAAATACGGAACGGCGGCGCCAGTTCCTTTCCGCGTTGTTGACAGAAATGCTTTCATTGACATTGACATTGGAATCAAGTGCTTCGGTGAGTACAGCTTCCATGTCGCAGACCCTATCCGTTTTTATACGAATATCTGCGGGAATGTAACGGATAGCTATAGCCGCGAATCCTTGGAAACACAGATGCGCTCCGAGCTTCTTGATGCGTTGCAGCCTGCGTTCGCCAAAATCTCGGAGATGGGGGTAAGGTATTCGGCTATTCCAGGTCATACGACGGAGCTTTCAAATTTCTTGAATGAGGCTCTTTCTGAGAAATGGCGCAATCTCCGCGGTCTTGAGATTGTTTCAATCAGCATTGCGTCGCTCAAGGCAGATGAGGAAGTGGAGAAAGAAATCCGTGAAATGCAGAAAGCCGTCCAGGCAAAGCGCGCGGATATATACACCGGAAAAGAAGAGGCTGACCTTTACGGAGGCGGCATGGACGCTCGCATGGCAGCTTCTCAGGCACAGGCTATGCGTGACGCTGCAAAGAACGGAAACGGCGCGATGTCGGGCTTTATGGGAATGGGCATGGCAGGAATGATGGGCGGTTACCAGTACGGACAGGCAACCCAAAAGCCGCAGGCTCCTCAAAATCCAGCTCCTCAGGCTGGGGGAGCTTCTTCCGCAGCAGGCTGGAAATGCGCAAAATGCGGGGCAAACGCAACAGGAAAGTTCTGCCCTGAGTGCGGAGCTCCAAAACCTTCCGAAACATCCGGCTGGACTTGCAGCTGTGGTGCCGTCAACAAGGGCAAGTTCTGCTCGGAGTGCGGAAAACCGAAGCCTGCGGGTGCGCCTTTGTACAAGTGCGACAAGTGCGGCTGGGAGCCGAGTGACCCGCACAATCCGCCGAAGTTCTGCCCTGAATGCGGAGATCCGTTCGGCGATGAGGATATTGTAAACTAACAATAATTTGTTATAATATCCAAACAAAAAAAGAAGGTATAAAATGAATACACCAGCAGAAATTGCAGAACTGTATATTATGGTAGGTGACGGTAAGACGTCACGCAAGTCGTGGGTACTTTTTGTGCTCGCTTTTTTCGCAGGAGCGTTCATAGCTTTGGGCGGTCTTACAAGCCAGATTGTTTCGTGCGGGGTTACGCCTGCCGGACTCGGAAGGTTTCTGAGCGGAGTAGTATTTCCAGTCGGATTGGTTATGGTCGTAATTGCCAGCGGTGAGCTTTTCACGGGAAACTGTCTTATCTTCATTTCCGTCCTTTCAAAGAACACTTATATGATGGCAATGCTCCGTACTTGGCTTTTCGTCTATCTCGGGAACATGGTCGGAGGCGCGTTCATCGCCGCCCTCGCAAATTACGGCCATGTGTTCGACTTGTACGGCGGAAAGCTTGCCGAGCTTGCGGTAAGCACAGCGACTGGCAAAGTCTCCATGACTTTCCTTGACGGAATGATAAAGGGAATCCTTTGTAACTTCCTTGTCTGCGTAGCAATCTGGATGTCGTTCGCCACCGAAGAAATCAACGGCAAGATTCCGGTTCTTTACCTTCCTGTCGCAATCTTCGTAATTTGTGGATTTGAGCATTCCGTCGCCAATATGTACTTCATTCCTGCGGGAATCATCGCCAAGTATGTCTACAACCTTCCGTCAGAAGGTCTTACCGTCCTTAACTATTTCTGGAAGAATCTTCTTCCTGTTACAATCGGTAACATCATAGGCGGCTCTATCCTCGTCGGTGCTGGTTACTGGCTCGTGTTCCTGAGACCTCAGGACGAAGACTAACGCTTCAAGTTGCAGCAAAAATAATTCCATCGGACAAAATATATTCTGCTTGTCCGATGGTTTCTTTCCTAATTTCCCTGCCCTTTCTTATCCAAGAAAACTTTCAAATCTTTTACTAATTGCTCAGTTCTAACTCTTGCCCCGTCATTCGTCATGTGCAGAGCACCCGAGTAGAAATATTTTTTGTCAAAAACATAATCTGTGAAATCAGAAATAACAGGACAAGCTGCAGATTTTTTCAATTCATTCTGAAAGTTCTTATATTCGTCAAGCGAAAAACCTGGAAGTCCGCTTATTATTGGATAGCCAGCAATGACAATTTCCACGCCCCTTTTTTTGCAATATGAATATAATTTGTTGATTCGTTTCATGCAAATATCATTCACGCCGGGATGCCAAAGGTACGGTGGATTTTCGCCACCCGCGACATTGCGCGGAAAAACATTGTCGCCATATTTATTAAAAGCACTGCGCAAATAACAATTCGGAGTTGTCGGCTCCACATCGCTTTTATTAATTTTTCGTTTTATACATCTATATATGTATTTTGGAAGTGCGTTAATAATATACGGAAAATCTTTCGGTCTGAAAATTTTCCAAAAATGAAAATAATTTTCCACTGTCGTCAAAGCAAGCACAGGGTCTTGAATGCAATCATCATCGCTGTAAGACAGATGGCAGATAACAATAATGTCACCTTCCGTCAAATTGAACAGAGGCATTCTTTCATGGAACGCATTTCCTAATCCTCCGTGCAAACCAAGATTTACGACAGGCATACCGATTTCTTTTTCAATCAGTTCCGACTGAATCCCAAATGCAAGGTTCGAATTTGACACAAGCACGATTTTTGGTTCTTGAATGCTCTCCAACCGTTTCATTTTATCAATAAAAGAAGCGGTATAAGTATGCGTATACTGCGGAGCTGTTATAAGCAAAAGCGCAAGAACCAAGACAAAAAACAGAGCAGTCGGTATCAGTAATTTTAAAATAAACCTTTTCATAATCTCACTCAAAATGCAAAGTAAAGGAAATCCGTATTTTTTGAAAAATTCGAAAATAGCAAAATTGATAAAAATAGAATGCAATACAAAATCCATCTGATTGCAAAAGATTTTTTTCGCACAATTTCAAGTCCAGATTTGTTTCTTGTAATAAGAGAAACTGATATAAATCCCAAAAAAAGAAACATAAAAATAGCCTTATCTTCCAAAGTTCCTAATGTAATATCAGTAAGTGAAAATGAAAGTCTTATACTTTCTGCTATGCCAACAGAATTAATCAGTTCAAGAAATTTTCCTATTTCTGGTTGTATATGAATAATTTTTCCAACTATTAACCGTGCTTCCTGAAAATTCGTAGCCCGAAAGAAAATCCATGCAAAAGACAAGAGACAAAATGTAAGCACAATTTTTATAACAGCTGGAATCTTGATTTTTTCTGACACTGGTTTTGAAAATCGCTCTGCACATAGATAAAAACCGTGCAGCAATCCCCAAACAATAAAATTCCAGCCTGAGCCGTGCCATATTCCGCTGATGAAAAAAGTAATCAAAATGTTAAGATATATTCTTGGCATAGCAACACGGCTTCCTCCAAGCGGAATATAAACATAATCGCGAAGCCATGAAGACAAAGAAATATGCCATCTCCGCCAGAACTCACCAACAGACTGCGACAAATAAGGATGGTCAAAGTTCTTTCCGACATCAAAGCCAAAATATCGGGCAACGCCTATTGCCATATCACTGTAGCCAGAAAAATCACAATAAATCTGAAAAGAATAAAGAATCGTTGCCAGAAGAAGCGCGAATGAATTTTGCTCGCAGGCATTGCCGTATACAAAATTTACATAGAGGGCGATTTTATCTGCAATGCAGAGCTTTTTGAACATACCCCACACAAAAAGTTTCAATCCATCGGTCGCAGAATCATAATCAAAATTATGAACAGTTTTCAGTTGTGGAATTAACGATTGCGGTCTTTGAATTGGTCCTGATGAAATAGTCGGAAAAAAGCTTATAAACAGAGCAACCATAAAAGGATTGCGCTCTGCAGAAATTTTCTTTGTGTAACAATCTGCAATATAGCTTATGCTCTGAAATGTGATAAACGATAATCCCAAAGGAAAAATCCAGTGTTTATGAAAAATCTGAGGGCTATATTTAAAAACAAAAAGCGGGGCAACATCTAAAACGAGAAAAAGTATCAGAAGAAGTCTGTTCTTACAGAAAATCCCTGCAAAATAAGAAATCGCGATTACATAAAGAAGGAACGGAAGGAATCGTAACCCTGCAAACGAGTAGAACGAAAAGCTCCCTAAAAGAATGAGGATTTGCTGCAATAATATACGATTTTCAACCGTGCGAAATCGGGGGGGGGAAAAAACGCAATAGTATAGTAGTGTAGAAATCACAACGAAAAGCGCAAATGAAAAAGATAAAAACTGCATATAATAATCCTGCACTAAATATATCAAAAAAGATTTTATTCGGAAATAGCCCCTGCCACAGAAAGACACAATCACGATTTTCCGCTAGAATGGAGTTAGTGGGGATTATTTGGAAATCATGAATGTACCTTTTTTTAAGCCTTGCATTGGTAACGAAGAAAAAAAAGCCGTTTTGGAAGTAATGGACTCAGGATGGCTTACGACAGGAAAAGTCACGCACGAATTTGAGGCTGAATTCGCATCTTATGTCGGAACAAAACACGCTCTGGCAGTAAACTCAAACACAAGCGGAATGATTATTGCGATGGAAGCGTGCGGCGTAAAGGCGGGGAAAGCCGTCATAACTACGCCGTACACATTTGTTTCAACTGCTGCGAGCGCGATTCATCTTGGGGCGGATGTTTATTTCGCGGACATTGAGAAGGACTCCTACTCCATTTCGCCTGAGAGCATAGAGAAAATCCTTGAGGAGGACTTTCGGAACGGACACAAAGTTGTTGCGATAGTTCCGGTTCATGTCGCAGGAAACTTGTGCGACATGGAAAAAATAAATATGCTCGCAAAGAAATATTCTACGGCGGACAACAAAATCCGCGTGATTGAGGATGCCGCCCACTCGTTTCCCAGCAGAACCAAAAACGGATTTGCAGGATGCCTTGGGGATATAGGCGTGTTCTCGTTCTACGCAACAAAGACGATGACGACTGGCGAAGGCGGAATGATAACGACAGACGATGACTTTCTTGCAAAAAGAATGACCCAGATGCGCCTCCACGGAATGAACAGGGACGCATGGGACCGGTACACTTCGTCAAAAGCGAGCTGGGAATACGACATCGTGGCTCCCGGGTTCAAATCGAACCTGCCTGATGTTTTGAGCGCAATCGGGCGCGAGCAGCTCAAAAAAGCGGCGGATTTTTTTGAGAGCCGAAGGAAAGTAGTAAAAAAATACAACGAAGCAATGAAGGACTGGGATTTTGTCACGCTTCCGCCTGACGGAGAAGGAAACGCATGGCATTTGTTCCTGCTCAGAATTGTCCCGGAAAAACTGGACTGCACCCGAAACGAATTCGCAAAGGAGCTTCAGGACGCAGGGCTTGGAATATCAATGCATTTCATCGCGATTTTTAATTTCTCCTGGTGGAAAGAAAAATATCCCGAGTACACGCCTGAGAAATTCCCGAATGCAGAAAGACAGTACCAAAACACAATAACGATTCCGCTCTGGCCGTACATGAGCGATGAGATGAGCGACTATGTAATAGAAACTATCAGGAAAGTCGGCGAGAAACATCATGTCTAGCGAGCTGTTTTATTCTGAAATTGAATCGCAAGTTCCGGCCGAGATGATGTTCGGAAAATTCATAAGAACATTGGATGGCTCTGGAATTATTGAAAAAATCTCGGTCGCGGACAACGGTAGTCCTTCTGACGGCGTAAAGATTTTCTCATTTGCAGATATTTTTGGAGACGGGCATAATCGGATAAGCTATGTGGGAGAGCCTGTAGGTCTTGCATTGTGCAGTGACAGGCAGCTGATTTCCGACATTTCGTTCAGATTTGATTTGCGGGAGGATGATTCAGAAAAAAAATTCGTCCCAAAGTCAAAGAGTCGGACGAACATAACGGCGGAGAACGAAGCCGAATTCAGAAATCTTCTTGCCTCATCATCGGTCATGGAAGAAACATGGACATCGACTATAAGCTCAATTTCATGCAAGGAGACAGAGGGGGCGGCGGCGTACTTCTCAGCTGATAATCTTACTGTATTTACTCCGCTTAAAAATACTCAGAATATTTCAGATTCAATTCAGAAAATCACAGGGGTTGAAAAAGACAAAATCAATTTCGTAAAAACTGTTTCCCATGATAAAAACACAAATTCAATCTATTATTGCGAACTTTCTGCAGTTCTTGCGGCTTTCGCGGCGATGAAAACGGAAAAGGCCGTTATGATTTCGATGTCGCGCGAAGAGCAGGAGCAGTTCGTTGAGAACACGCTGACCGTAAAGACAAAAATCAAGACGGTCTTCAATGAGGAAAACTCCATGCTTGCGGCAGAGATAAAAGTTTCCGCCTATATGGGCTCATTCTGCGCGTTTTCTGATAAATTCATTGAAGAAGCCTTGAAAAAATCGCTCGGATTGTACTCACCGAAGCTGTACTCGGTTTCAGCAGAGGCTTGTTTTTCCGATAGCTGCCCGAAGGCAATTGATTTTTCAATGCTGGATGCACAGCTTTTTTTCGGAATCGAATGTCAGATGAACAAAACCGCAGACATTGTAGGTTGTTCGCCAAAAACGCTAAAGCTGAGCAATATTTTTTTAGACTCGGCTGAGAAAAATAATCTTTCGATTTCAAAAGACAAAATTACCGAAGGAATGAGGAAAATCTGCGGGATTCTTGACGAGTGCGTAAAAATAAAAATCGAGGAATTTGAGGAGAACGATTTGACGAAATGCGAGGAGATGATTGTCAGTGACTTTGACTTTAGCCCGAGCATATTCGACAGGAAATGGTCGTCGTACAGGCTTACGAACAAGAAAAAAAGTCTTCTCTATAAGGACTCGAATTTGCGCGGGACGGGGCTTTCGTTTTGTTTCAAAGAAAGTAACTCTGAGAATTTCTCAGGGACGGCGTTCGCATTCTGTACGATTGAAGTTGAGATAAATCCTCTGACTTACAAAGAGGAAATAACTGAGATACGGCTTTTCGTGAACGGAGGAAAACTTCTGAATCAGGAGCTTGCTGTTTCCACGGTCAAAGCAACCGTGCAGCGCATGGTAAAAATCATGATGAACGACAGCCACGCGAACTGCGAGAACATAACAATCAGGTTCTTGAAGTCGAACGAGGAGGCAAAAAAAATCGGGGACTTGGTTCATTCAGTTCTTCCGGCCGCATTTGTTTCCGCGCTTTCTCAAGCCTTGGATTTTACATTAACTGATTTTCCGATTGGACGCGGAAAGATTTTTGAGGTTCTTGAGGAAAAATGATGATGTTCGGGCAGGATGTCATTTTAAGGTCATACTAGGAGGATTATAAGGCTTATGAATCGGGAAATCTATTTTAAGCTGAACGGAGAACAATGTCATTTGAAGGCGGACGAAAACGAAAAACTTCTTACGCTGCTCAGAAGGAGCGGACATCTTTCTGCAAAAAACGGCTGCCAGAAAGGAAAGTGCGGCTATTGCACCGTGCTTCTGGACGACGAACCTGTGTCAAGCTGCATAGTTCCGTTCGGAATACTGAAAGATTCGGAAGTCGTGACGCTGAAATATTTTTCAGAAACAAACGAAATATACAGGGCAATAATGGCAGGCTTTGACCTTGCCAAAGCAAAAATGTGCGGCTACTGCAACAGCGCAAGGATTTTTTCTGTGTACAGTCTCATAAAAAAATCAACTTTCCCTACCGACAGCGAGATTGCGGAGCTTTCAAATGAATTTTTTTGTACATGCATAGACAAAGACACATTTAGGAAAGCAATAAAAGCCGCTGCTGAAAACTATTCCGAGAGGTAAACGATGTCTACAATCTCTTACCCAGAAAAAATCTCAAAAGCAATAAACCTCATAAAAGATAACAGCAGCCAAAAAATCATCGCAGGCTGTACTGCAATCGACAAAATTCCTGACGCTGCGATTTCAATCAGAAACATAGCGGAGCTGAAAGTAATCGAAAAAAGGGAGATGGCTCTTGGATTCGGTTCTGTCGTAACACTTTCTTCAATCCTGAATCTTGGTAAGCGCAATATTCCTGATGTTCTTTTTGATTCGATAAAATCTATTGCGAACAGGAACATAAGGAACATAGCCACAATCGGCGGAAATATAAGCGGAAGAAATTTCAGGCACACACTTTTTTCTCCTCTGCTTGCGCTTGACGCAAAACTCACATACGCAAAGCCGATTTTCACAAATATCACTTACAAGACGCAGACTGTTCCGCTCGCCAAGATAACTGAGATGCCCGATGAGGCGTTCCTCACGGGAATAATCGTGCCTCTCACGGAATGGAACTACTCTGCTTTCCAGCGATTCGGGCCGAGCCATGAAATCAACTATGATTCGGGAACATTCACAATCCTTGCGTACTCGGAGTCAAACAGACTGTCGAACATAAGGCTGGCGTTTGCCTCATCGTTTCTTTTCAGGAACGCGGATATTGAAACAAAGCTGATGGGCTCGTATCTGCCGCTTGAAAAATCTCTGATTGACGAAACGATTTCCGCAATCAGTGCGAAATTTGACGAAGAGTGCAAGAAAAAGTCTCTTAGCCCGATTTTGAGAAAGCAGTTTTTCAATCAGCTCAGTTTTCATCTTTCGCAGCTGAAATAATCACGCTTATTCGGCCAGTTCGGAAAACTGAAGTTTCCGAACAGCTCTATTTTATGAGCATACAGTCGCCGTAACTGAAAAAGCGATATTTCTCTTTGACGGCCTTCCCGTAAGCGTTGAGTATGCTCTCTCGTCCTGCAAATGCGCTCACAAGCATAAGCAGCGTGCTTTGCGGCGTGTGGAAGTTTGTGAAAATCTGGCTGACGGTCTTGAATTTGTAGCCCGGGTACATAAATATGCTCGTCGCGCTTGAGCCTCCGCGAACAAGCCCGTCATCGCCCGTTGCGCTTTCAAGGGTACGAACCGATGTTGTTCCGACGGCAAGGATTGGTCTTCCGGCTTTCTTTGCGCCGTTGATTTTGTCCGCAACATCGAACGGAATCGTGTAAACCTCCTCGTGCATTTTATGCTCTTCGATATTCTCGGCGCGCACAGGAAGAAAAGTCCCCAGTCCCACATGGAGCGTGACGAAGCAACGCTCGATTCCTTTCTTGTCAAGCCGCGCGAACATCTCTTCCGTAAAATGAAGACCGGCGGTGGGACAGGCGGAGCTTCCGACTTCCTTTGCGTAGACTGTCTGGTAACGCTCTGAGTCAGTGTCATCGTCCTCACGCCTGATGTAAGGCGGAAGCGGAATGTGACCGTTCCGCATAAACCACCCGTCGTCAAGGCGAAAGTCAAACTGAATCGTCCTGAACTCAGTTCCTGCATCGTTCTCATGCTCAACGACAGTTCCAACGGAGCCGTCTGGGAATCGGTACATATTCCCTGCCCGGACCTTTTTTGCCCCTTTTACCATCGTATGCCAGATATTTCCGTCTGGAGTCATCTGGTTCAGGAACATGAATTCCCGCTCCGCTCCGCCTGACTCCGTTCCAGAAAGCACTTTTACTCCGTAGCAGCGCGAGCGTCGCACTTTTGAATTGTTGAAAATCATAAGCGTATCTGGCGAAATCAAATCAGGCAAATCGTCCATTTTCATATGACGCACCGAACCGTCATTTCTTCCCAAAAGCATAAGTCTGTCCTGCCCGCGCACGCCGGATGGTTTTTGCGCGATTAATTCTTCAGGCAAGTCAAAGTCAAAATCTGTCAGTTTCATAAAATTACTTTGCGCTCCTCAATTTATGCCAGTTTTTTTCATCAAAAATATTTTCGGATACATGAAACGCCCTGTTTGCATCAAGATTTAAGGCTGAATCATTCTGCATATAGTTTACATTCCAGTCAATGCAGTCATAAACATCAACACCGCCCTCTTTTTCCTGAACGAATTTTTTCTTGGTGAACGGATTTGAATCTGAGACCGGAAGATTTTCTTTTGCCAGAAAAAGAGTGTCGGCGGTGGTCATAAAAGTTTGATCCGTGCGAACCTCTCCGTTCTGGGCAAAATCCTTGAAAAGGAGGAGCGCATTGTACGAAGAAGGAATCTTGGGATCACTGAAAGAGGAGAACGCCCCCAAATTCAGATCGTAGCCGTGGTCGGAAACGATGACAATCCTAGTGTTGTCGTAAGCGTCGTTCTCGCGCAAAAAATCGAACCACTTCCCGAGCTGCTTGTACGCGCTCACATTCGCCTGAAAATGCTTTTCAATTATGTCCGCTGAATTATCGACGGCAGGAGTTTCATAGTCATCAGAGAGCGAAATGAAAACTTCGTGTGTCAAATCGCTTTCCAAGAACACGAACGAACTTTTCTCAGAATCAAAGCTCGTAATTTTCGGAAGATAATACATGGAGGAAACCAAATTCAGAAAACGCTTTGCGCTGTTCAAGGTCTTGATTTTGAGGTTTCCGTAAAAAGAATTTCGCAAAAGAGGGGAAATAATCTGGAGGACAGAAAATTTCACTATTTCTTTTCGACAAAGAGAATCGGGCAGTCCGCCCTCAATGATTTTTTTCTCAAAAACATAATCCTGATAATATTTTCCGGAAAGGAAATCGACTTTTATCTGCGGATAAGGCGAAAAGGCTTCGTCTGGCTTTCCGACATAGTAGTTAGGAAGCGGCGGGTCAGTTACCGTCACATCAAAGCCTCCGTCAAGGAAGAGTTTTGGCATGACAAGCGTAGCCTCATTGTGCTTTTCCCTGAGGGACTCCCCTTTTCGCGAGTTGATTTTTTCCTGCGTGTATTCGTACCCGCCCATGAGGGGCGGTCCGCCCGCTGCCGTGTGGGTTGAGAAACTGAGCGTATTCGGAAAATAAACGAAGCCACGGAACTGGTTTTTTATTTTGCTGAATTCGCGGAAAATATCTGGTGCAAATGAATTTATGGCACGGTCAAGGAATATGACGATAACATTTTTCTGAGTTTTTGACAAATTGAAAACGGTGGAAAAATCATCAGAGACTGTATCTGCGTGCAAATCTTCGTAAGCGATGAATTTTTTCCGTATGTCAGAAATTTTCATAAAAGAAAAGGAAAGTTCCGCAAGACAAACTGAAAACATGAAAACTGAAATGATTTTTGACAAGCTCTTTTTTTTGAGCAGAAAAAATGCTGCGATGAACATGAAGAGCGCGAGAACAGAAAGCAGCTTTGTAAGCGCTCCCTGATTCAAGCACGAAGAATCCTCAAGCTCAAAGAAAATATTCAGGTCGCCATAATTGCACTTGAAAAAATATGCATTTGACAGGGCACACAAGAACAAAACAGGAAAGACAAAAGACAGTACAGACCGAACTTTCTTCCCGAACATTTTGAAAATAGCGCATGGCCAGAAAACAAAAAAGCCGAAAAAAACAAAAAAACTTGATGCGACATAAGACAAAGGCGAAGAAGTGCCGCCCAGAAAAGAGAATTCAAGCGGATTGGTTGATATGACGCTTGAGGGAAGGACAAGCCCGCACAAAAAAGAAAGACCAAGCCCTGAAAAAAGCAGGGGAAGAAAATTCTTTCCGCTCCCAAAACTTTTTGTTTCTCCTGAAAAAATCGCAGGATTTTTTTTTGCACAAAGTCTTGCAATCATCGGGAAGAGCGCGAATAAAAGCGTAAAAGCAAAAAATGCGATTTTTTTTAGAAAACTTCCTCCGAGCTTCAAAAAGAAAAAGACGGAAAAAAGCATTAGAAAAATACTCAGTATTCTGTGCAGAATTTTTCCGGGGTCTTTCATTTTCATAACGATATTCTTTGCAAGAGAGAAAATGTTGTTCAAAATCCAGTATATGACAAGACCGCTAGGTGAATTATATAGAAGAAAAAGAAAAATAAGTGCGATTCCGTAAAGCTGGAGTTTTTCCCGTGACGGCGCGTTTTTTAGGTATACTGCCCCCGAGATGAAGTTTATAAGCGTCATAAGAATCGGAAGAATATTCACGGAAAACTTTCCGATTCTAACAAGCGAGTCTGGAGAACCCAAATCGCGGAAAATCCAAAAGCTCGCGCCGCGCAAAAGCTCGCTGTGGCTCAGATAATGGTAAGCTGCGATGAAAAAAGGAATCTCGATGAGGATTGAGAGCGAGCTTCTTAGCGCATAGAGCGGATGATAATCGTTCTGCCTGTAGTATGTCCTGAGCATAAGGAAACGCTCGTCGCCGCTGAACGCTTTCTTTATGCGCCGTATTCTGTATTCAAGGCTTTTTGCGATGGCGCGCTCTTTTTCCTGCAATCCGTCCGCAACATTGTACAAAGGCAGTGCTAGAAAATTTATGGCAAGGCTCACACCGAAAACTGCTCCAATCACGCCGCAAAATTCAAATTTGTTGAGAATAAAATTAAATAACCAGTCAACGATTGTTTCAATAGGTGAAACAACAACAAGATAAATGAAATTCATAAAACTAAAAATAAATTAACTATACATCATAGATTATAAAATATTATCGCATTTTATTCAAGGAATATCCTTGACAAAATATATGTATATTTGATAGCATAGCACATATATTTGTCAAGGGGATAACAAAAACAAGCGTTATGAAAACGCCTTTTGACTAAACATGAATGTTTAACTAAAATTAGGAAGATTATGGGGAACTTCTTTTACACACTGATTATATATCCTATTATACAAATCATAGAATTTACATTCATGCTCTTTGAGACGATTTTCAAAAATTCGGGCGTGGCAGTAATAGGCGTAAGTCTGGCGGTATCAATCCTTTGTCTTCCCCTCTACATAGTTGCTGAAAAATGGCAGCAAATCCAAAGGAACACGGAAAAAAAACTGGAGAAAGGCGTCCAAAGAATAAAGTCCGTGTTCAAAGGCGATGAGCAGTACATGATTCTTTCAGTTTTCTACAAAGAAAACCATTATCACCCGATTATGGCTTTGCGCTCGTCATTCGGGCTTCTCATACAGATTCCGTTCTTCATGGCCGCATACTCTTTTTTGTCGAACCTGTCAATGCTGCAGGGGGAAAGTTTCCTTTTCATAAAGGACATGGGAAGACCGGATGCAATTTTCTCAATAGGAAAGTTTCAGGTCAACATCCTTCCGGTCATAATGACATTGATAAATGTCATTGCAAGCGCAATCTACACGAAAGGTTTCAAATTCAAGGACAAAGCTACGATTTATGCGATGGCACTGGTTTTCCTTGTGATTCTATATCCATCTCCGTCAGGACTCGTCGTTTACTGGACGATGAATAATATCTTTTCGCTAGTAAAAAATATCTTCTATAAAATAAAGAATCCGCTAAAAGCACTTTATGTCATACTCTGCGTCTGCGTAATATCATTCGACATTTTCATTTTGTTTATCCATGAAGGTCTCCTGCACAAGCGAATTCTGATTTTTTCAGTCTGCACCCTTCTTCTTGTCGCTCCTCTTGTCGTAAAGGCAGCTGATTCCCTTTTGAAAAATGCTTTCCTGCCAATCGTAAGGGACGCAAAGCTCCGCTTTGCAATTTTTCTTTTAAGCGCGCTCTCGCTTTGTATGCTTACTGGCTTTGTGCTTCCGTCGCTGATAATAAATTCTTCCGTCATAGAATTTGCAGATATTGACGGGTACGGAAATCCGTTGAGTTTCCTTGGAAACTCAACGTTGCAGACGCTCGGTCTTTTTGTTTTTTGGGCATCCTGCGTGTATTTCCTTTTCCACGAAAAGGCACAAACGCTTATCGCAGTTTTTATGAATTCGATTCTTTTAGTTGCCCTCGTGAACGCATTCTGTTTTTCGGGAAAATACGGGAATCTTTCAAGGATAGTGACTTTTGATTCTTCGATACCACAGCCATCACCGCTTGTTTTTGCTATGAACCTTGCCGTTGCCGCGCTGGCATTTATTCTGCCGCTTCTTATTTTAAAAACCAAGCGGCCAAAAATCCTCACTGGAATCAGCTCGGTAATTCTTTTGGCACAAACAGGCATAATCCTGATTCATTCGCACCAGATTCATCAATCATACTCAAGTTACAAGAAAAACATCTCTTCTGAAATCGAGAACGCCGATACTCTTGAGCCTGTCTACCATATGACAAAGACCGGACGCAATGTATTCGTGTTTATGATGGACAGGGCGGAGAACTCTTATGTGCAGCCGATTTTTCAGGCTTATCCGGAGCTGAACGACTCGTTCGACGGGTTTAAGCTGTATCATAACACGGCCTCATACAACGCATGGACGCTGATTGGCTCTCCCCCGCTCTATGGCGGATATGAATACACTCCGGTTGAAATGAACAAGCGTGACTCTGAAAAGCTCGTTGACAAGCACAATGAGGCTCTGTTGCTTCTCCCAAGAATTTTTTCTGAGCAGGCTGATTTTTCTGCTACAGTGTCCGATTTGAGCTGGGCAAACTACAACTGGATTGCCGATATGTCAATTTGCGATGCTTTTCCGAAAATCAACGGGTTCAACACTGAAAGAAAATACACGGGGCTTTGGATAAAACAAAATCCTGACAAAGTGCAGCCGAACATAACAAGCCGCGCCTTGAAAAGAAACCTTGTCTGGTTCAGTTTGTTCAAGTGCGCCCCGACTTTCATGCGCGACAGCATATACAAGGACGGAAAATGGTGGTCAAGCGATGCTTCGTCAAGCGACATCATGGATTTCATCGATTATTACTCCGTGCTCGATTTTCTCCCGGAACTTACGGATTTTTCGGCACAGGGCGACTCATACTTTACGATTGTGAATGAAACAACACATTCTGAATCTGAGCTGCAAGCTCCTGATTTTGTACCTGCAATGAAAATTACTCAGCGGGCGAAAGAGCCGCTTGCAGATTACAGGGCAATAAGCTCCAATCTGGCAATGTACAAAAGACTTGCGGAATGGCTCGACTACCTGAAAGAAAATGACTGCTATGACAACTCCCGAATTATTCTCGTAAGCGACCACGGAATCGGAAGTTTTGACGGGGCGGCGCTAGATTTTTGGGGTGGTCTTGAGAACGGCTATAATCCCGACCATCTCCACCCGCTTCTTCTTGTCAAGGATTTTGGTGCACACGGAAAGCTTAATGTGAGCGAAGAATTTATGACGAATGCGGATGTTCCGGCAATCGCGCTCAAAGGGATAGTGGAAAATCCTGTCAACCCTAATACTGGGAAAGAAATCAGGGAGATTCCTCCCGAGAAAAAGCGCGCGTCAGGAGTGACGATAGCCCATAACTGGCGGCCGGGCGCAAATAATATCAATACATACAGACTTTCCGATGAGGATTTTTATACAATCTCAAATAATATTTTTAAAGCCGAAAACTGGCAGAAAGGAATAAAATAATGAACATGATTCTACCACTTTACATTGACCCTGGAACCGGAAGTATGCTCTTTTCGATTTTGATTGGAGCTGCCGCAACGCTTTTTTTTCTTGCGAAAGCATTGTTTTTAAAAATGAAAGTTTTTTTCTCGGGCAAAAAAAGCGGAATTCCGCAGGACTCCAGTTACAAGCCGTATGTGATATATAACGAAGGAAAGCAGTACTGGAATACTTTCATGCCAGTCGTTGAAGAATTTGAAAAAAGAAAAATTGCTCTCACTTATTACACATCGTCAAAAGACGATCCTATTTTTGAAAAAAAATATGAATTCGTCAAGGCAGAATTCATAGGCGAAGGAAATACGGCGTTCGCAAAGCTGAACATGATGAGCGCAGGGTTCGTGCTTATGACTACACCGGGGCTTCAGGTCTATCAGCTGAAAAGAAGCAAGCGAGTAAAACATTACAGTCATGTCCTCCATATGCCGAATGATGCTACCACATACCGTCTTTTTGGTCTTGATTTCTTTGATTCGGTACTTCTGACTGGAAATCATCAGGCCGGGGATTTGCGTTTCCTTGAGAAGCAGCGCGGAATTCCTGAGAAAGATTTGGTTGTAGTAGGTTGCCCGTACTTGGATGTCTACCAGAAGAATATAGCCGAGATTTCTGCGGAGGATAACCATCCGTTTACTGTCCTTGTTTCTCCTAGCTGGGGTGATGTGGGCATATTAAAACGCTACGGAGAAAAGCTCCTGGATCCGCTCTCTCAGACTGGCTGGAGGATTATAGTGCGTCCTCATCCGCAGTCAAAAAAGTCTGAGCCTGAGATGCTTGAGAATCTTGAAGGCCGTTACAAGGACAACCCGAACATTGTCTGGGATTATGAGCGACAGAATATTTTCAGTCTGAAAAAAGCCGATGTTATGATTTCAGATTTCTCAGGAATTATTTTCGACTACACATTCCTCTGCGACAAACCTGTAATGTATGTCAAGGCGGATATGGATCTTCGTCCCTACGATGCTTATGATTTAGGTGACAAAGAGCTGTGGCAGTACTCTGTCCTCAAAAAATTCGGAATTGAGCTGAAAGAAGAGCAGTTCCCGCAAATCAAGTCCGTTATTCAGTCCTTGAGCGACTCGAAAGAGCTTGCGGCTGCGCGACATGAAGCCAAGAAAGAAGCATGGTGCTTTCAGGGCGAGTCTGGCGCAAAAATTGCAGATTATATGATACAAACCGTAAAAAAACAGGAAGCTGAGAATGCTTCAAAATCAGAGGAGAAAAAATGAAAACCGTTTATTTGGGACTAACAGGTGATATAATCCATCCTGGAATAATCAATATAATAAAAGAAGGCGCAAAGTACGGAGAGCTTATCGTGGGGCTTCTAACTGACTCCGCAATCGCTACTCACAAACGACTTCCATACCTTACATATGAGCAGAGAAAGAGTGTTGTGGAGAATATATCCGGAGTCACAAAAGTAATTCCGCAGGAAGAGTGGAGCTATGTGCCTAACTTGAAAAAAATCAGGCCGGATTTTATGATTCACGGAGATGACTGGAAGACGAATTATCTTTCAAAAATCCGTGAGGACTGCTTTGAAGTGATGAAAGAATGGAGCGGTCAGATTATCGAGATTCCTTACACCCAGGGAATCAATTCGTCCGCCCTTGCCGAAAACGCAAGAGCAATCGGTACAACGCCTGACATCCGTCGTTCAACGCTCAGACGGCTCATATCTGCCAAGCCTGTCGTAAGAATTATGGAGGCGCACTCTGGTCTTACAGGGCTTATCGTTGAGAACACAAGCGTAATGAAAGATGACGGGCTTCATACATTCGATGGAATGTGGGCCTCTTCTCTTACGGACTCAACGGACAAAGGAAAGCCTGACATTGAGGCAGTTGACTTAACGACGCGCCTGCAGTCGCTCACGGATATTCTTGAATGTACAACAAAGCCGATTATTTTTGACGGTGATACGGGCGGAATCCCTGAGCATTTTGTCTTCACTGTGCGGACTCTTGAGCGGAACGGTGTGAGCGCAGTCATAATAGAGGACAAAAAAGGACTGAAAAAGAATTCGCTTTTCGGAACGGAAGCAAAGCAAGTTCTTGCAACAGAAGAAGAATTCTGCGAGAAAATCAGCGCTGGAAAGCGTGCACAAATTACGGATGACTTTATGATTATTGCCCGCATCGAGGAAATAATCGCAGGCTATTCTGTCGATGAGGCAATAAAAAAAGCGTTTGCGGCCGTAAAAGCTGGCGCGGACGGAATTATGATTCACTCAAAGGACAAATCTGGCGAGGATATAAAATCATTCTGCCAGAAATTCCGCGCCGAGTACAAGAATGTTCCTCTTGTACTCGTTCCTACGACATACAATCAGTTCACCGAAAAAGAGCTTTGTCAGTGGGGGGCGAACATTATTATCTACGCAAACCATCTTATCCGTGCGGCATACCCAAGCATGGTAAAATGCGCCCAGACAATCCTTGAGTCAGAGCGCAGCCTTGAGGTGAACGATATCTGTATGCCAATCAAGCAGATTCTGGAACTTATCCCAGGAACAAAGTAAGAGTGGAAATGTTCAGTGAGCGATGAATGAGCTGATTCAAGTTTCGCGCTTACTGATTCCCTGCTTGCCGTGCCTATTTTAAGATTGTGTTCGCGCTTCTGGTATCGCTTATGGAAGCATGACCGTTGTTGCCATAAAACGCTTTTTTTCTAAAAACAATCAGTTTCGTGTCAGCATAAAATGCAATACTCGGGGACGCTTTCCGTCGAGGAAATGGCAAGCGCATACAAAGAGGCAGTCGTCGAAGAACGCATAGCAGAGCTGGAAAAAGAACAGTCAGAAAATCTCTGATGTTAAACACTCTGCTTCTTTTCCACAGAAATGTTTTGTCGAGCATGAGATTTTTGTTTTGCAAAGACGAATTGAGCGGCTATGTTACGAGCAAGGCTGAAAGATTTTTTAGTTCGACAAAACCATCGCCCAGTAATATTTGTATGTGCTGTTCGCATCATAGGCGTAAGCAATTCCGACTTTGGTGAAATTCTTGCTCAGCATATTCCGGCGATGCCCCTGACCGCTATAGTCTTTGTCGTCCTCTTTCCATTGTAGAAAAGTCTTTTCCCCAGATTGGTTTCCGGCTGCAATGTTCTCTCCTTTTGCGGAAGCAGAAATCGAAAGCTCGGTAAAAACCGTGTAGCAGCTTGTTCCGTTCGGACGAGTGTGGGAAAAATTCGATACGATTTCATTGGCCCTGATTTGAGCCGCCTTGCACAAGTCAGAATCAAGCGTTAGATTTCCGAGTTGACCGACGAGACTTGTCTTTGTTGTGTTGTCTTGATTCCAGTAAAAGGCTTCGCTTCCAGTTCGGAAAGCGTTCATCAAATCAAAAACGGCTTTTACTTCACTATCAACTTTTTCGGTAGCAACGGAAGTCCCGCTGTTTTCTGAATTTCCGCCAGATCCCGTGCTGTTAGTTCCTGATGAACATGCAGAAAACAAAAATAATGAAAGGCTCATCAAAAAAGGCACGATAACAATTTTCATAAAAAAATCTCCTATAAAATATCTGCATATGAATTATGTGTAGAATTATTAATTTTCGAGCACTCTTATTATGATACAGCCTGATTTTTTCAAAATCAATAGCAGTATAAAAATAGAAATGAGAATGATTTTCTGATAGAATAAAAGGTCAAAGAGGAATTATATGATAAAACCATCGACTTTTTACGATTTGCTTTTGAAGAACGGAACGGATTTTTTCGCAGGTGTTCCGGACTCACTTTTGAAAAATTTCTGCGCATACATTACGGACAATGCGCCGGCGGAAAAACACATAATTTCTGCGAACGAAGGATGCGCGACGGCTCTTGCCTCAGGCTACCATTTCGCAACTGGAAAAATTCCGCTTATCTATATGCAGAACTCGGGCGAAGGAAACGCCGTAAACCCGCTTTTGTCCCTTGCAGACCCGGATGTGTATTCAGTTCCGATGGTCGTCGTCATAGGATGGCGCGGAGAACCTGGCGTGCATGACGAGCCGCAGCATGTCAAGCAGGGAAAAGTCACGCTCGCGCTTCTTGACGCAATGCAGATTCCCTACGAGGTTCTTTCTGACAAAGAAGCGGAGCTTTCAGTACAGCTTGAAAAAGCATATTCATACATAAAGAAGAATTCCGCGCCGTTCGCTCTCGTAATCAGGAAAGGTACTTTCGACGACTACACGCTCAAAAACAACGAGAAAGTCGAAGCTGAAATGAAACGCGAAGAAGCAATCGAGCGCATAATGCTTTCCGCAAGCAACAAAACAGCATTCGTTTCAACTACGGGCATGGCGAGCCGCGAGCTTTATGAGCTTCGGGAAAAACACGGTTTTGGTCACGAGAAAGACTTCCTTACTGTTGGCTCAATGGGACACGCAAGCCAGATTGCGCTTTCAATTGCAATGCAAAAAACAGACCGCCCGATTTTCTGCATTGACGGGGACGGGGCTACAATCATGCAGATGGGAGGCCTTGCCACAATAGGAACAAGAAAGCCAAAGAATCTTGTTCACTTCGTGATGAATAACGGGGCGCATGACAGCGTGGGCGGTCAGCCGACGGTGGGGTTAAAAATAGACATTCCAGGAATTGCGCAGGCATGCGGCTATGAAAAAATCTATTCGGTGGCAACGGCACAAGAGCTTGATTCCGCCCTTGCTGAAATCAAGTCCTCTTTCGAGAATGGAACAAACACCCTAACATTCGTTGAAGTGAAGGTGTCAAAAGGCGCACGCAAAGATTTGGGGCGACCTAAGTCCACGCCGCAGGAAAACAAGCACGCGCTCATGGAATTCCTCAAGGATTAAAATAAGGCGGATTTTTGTAAATCCGCTTCTGGCGGTGGTTTTTTACCTGTCTTTCTACTGCTAGGCCGCCGCCTTGACGCCTAGCCCTGCTCTTCCTCAATCTTCCACTCAGAAAGCTGCTCGTCTTTGCTCGAATAATTCACGCCCACCTTGACGATTTTTCGCCCGTCACCTTTGTATGCAATCGGATATGATTTACTTTTAATCTGAGTAAGGGCTT
>JAFSJW010000064.1 GCA_017449265.1 Treponema sp. | reverse complement strand
TAGCATTCGCTGGCGGATTCTCTGCCGGTGACGAGCCAGACGGCTCTGGAAAATTCATTGCAAACGTAATCCGAGAAAAACGAATTTCAGACGCAATCACTTCTCATCTCGAAAAGAAAAACCTGATTCTCGGTATCTGTAACGGCTTCCAGGCCTTGATTAAAACAGGCCTCGTTCCATACGGAAAAATCACCGAACCAAGCGCCGAGACACCGACACTTACATTCAACGACATCCACCGGCACATTAGCCGCGTTGTATGGACCCGCATGGTAAGTGCCGCAAGCCCTTGGGCTTTGGACGAATCAGTCTTGGACACACGCCCCCACTACATCCCGGTCAGCCACGGTGAAGGCAAAATCTTCATTTCTGAGCAGCTCGCAAAAGAATTGTTCGAAAAAGGACAGGTCTACAGCCAGTACTGCGACGAAGAAGGCAAGCCGACCATGATTGAGCCAGAGAACCCCAACGGCTCAGCATTCGCAATCGAAGGCCTCACAAGCCCAGACGGCCTCGTTCTCGGCAAGATGGGTCACTCAGAGCGAACAGTCGGCATCGGCGGCTTCAACCCCGACCTGATTAAGAACATCGCCTGCAACAAGGAAGCAAGTAGCTGCCAGAACTTGTTCAGGGCGGGAGTGAGGTATTTTAATAGCTAGAAATTAGGAGTGAGGAGTTAGAAGTTGGGAAGGGTAAAAGCCTTCCCCCTGTGCCGCACTTAGGGAACGGGCACTGCGTTAGCAGGGCAAAAACGCTTGAGAAGCGTTTTTAGTGAGTCTCCAAAGAGCTATGCCCTGCAGGCGTTGCGTCACCCCCCATCTCCTAAGGTAGGGAGACGGTCGCAATAGCGAAAAAACTTGCGAGGCAAGTTTTTAGTCGAGTCTCGGTGAAGGCTGTGCCTGAACCGCAAGCCCCTTAAAATCCCCGATAGAACCTCGCCGTGAGTGATTTTGCTTGTGGCGAGGTTTTTTGCTTTTTCGCCACTGTTGTGCTATATTTATCTTATGAATCATACCGCAATTCTAAGCAGTTTTGATAAATATACAACTTTCTCATTCGGTGACAAAAAACTTACCTTCCGAACTTGCAATAATTTGGAGCGGTACACGAAAATCAATCTTTGGGATGCTGGTTATATTGAAGTCATGGCAAAATACAAGCACAACAAAGAAGAGATTGAAGAATACATTGACTTAATTCCAGTGCTTGAAGATCTGTATATGGATAAAGAAAAATTCCTGTCACCGATAAAAGAGGTAAAAATCGAATATGTCTGAAAAAGAATTGGAAAAAATCGCTGATAACGCAAAAATTATAGTAAATGGATATGCTTTCTCAATAAGGGAAGACGGATTCATCAGTATTTTAAATCTTGAGCATCCAGACTGTGCGATTGTAATAAGCCATGATTTTGAAATCATCGAAACAAATATGGATGAAATAGAACAAGGTATTGTTATTGAGCTTGCTAAAAGGAACCTTCAATTTTTAGAGGAACATAATGCCTAAATATTTCAGAGATAAAATCGCCGACCATTATTTATACTTCACTGCAAAATGTATCGTCGAGGCAATGCATGTTCATGCAAGCGACAAAAAACTAACCGAAGCAGATTCCGCAAAGTTTTTTGTAAAGGCTGATGGAACGGCAGTCTTGCAAAAGCGCGGAGATTTGACTGATTCTCAAATTACTACAATAGAAAAATTCATCAAAGCGAACTATGTCGATATGTATAAGACTTGGAAGGATTTTGGTGGCGGAGAGTTTTACGGAAAGTAATTAGCCGCCTAATTTCTCAACTAAAAAATCCATATTGTAACTAGAATCACTTTTCAAAAAAATTTTCACAAAAAGATTCAAAAGATTTTACCTGAGCATTTAATATCGCTTTCATAGCCTCAATCATAAATTTGCAGTCTTCAGATTTTATACTTTCTTTATCTGAGAATAAATCTGAAACTTTCACTTCAAGTGCATCTGAAATCCGTGCAAGAATTGTTGGAGAAGGAAACTTGTTTCCACATTCAATCTGCGACAAAAAAGGAATGGAAATTTCTGCTCGTTCAGCTAAATCTGCTTGAGAAATATTTTGGATTGTTCTGAATGTTTTGATATTGCGAGAAAGATTTTCACGAATGTCTTTTTCCGTCATTTGATATTTCCTTATTGTTATTATTACTATTTCTAAACGGATAAGATAAATTTGACAAATAACAATAAGTAATTCACAATATTCCAATAAGCAAATAGAAATTTGCTAAAAGGAGAATCCAATGACGAAACTCAAAAAATTTCTTTTCTTTATTTTGCCACTAGCGGTGATTTTTTCTTTTTCCGCGTGTTCAAGCAGCGATGGCGGTGGAAGCGAGAACGACAACGAAAAAGGCGCTCAGCAGACTTCAACCGTTACCGTCACATACTACGGCGACACGACAAGCACCACGCCACGCACGGTAAGCCTTAAAAGCGGCTCGACTTTGAGCGAAAAACTTGCCGTAGCCCCCGAAGGCTACACTTTCCAAAAATGGATTGACGCGAGCGGCACGGACTACACTGGCAAGGCGATTACGAGCAATGTCACGCTGTTCGCATATTTTGTGAAATCATCTTCATCAAGCGAGGGGAGCGTTACCAAGACAACGACAAGCGAAAAGTCAGTTGAGACGGACAAAACGACTGTAGAAACGAAAAACTCTGCATCGGGAACGACTGTCACCAAGGTGAGCGAGACTACCACAAAATTAGACGGCACGAAAATTGAATCGGAAAGCACCAAGACTGAAAACGCAGACGGCTCATCAAGCGAAACGGCAAAAACGACCGTGACGAACGCGGACAACTCAAAGACCGTCACCGAATCAGAATCAGAAACGACGGCGGAGAATGTCACGACTAGCAAGGAAACCGTAACCGAAACCGACACGACAGGCAACACGACGAAAACTGAGACAAGCGTAGCGACGGACGGCACGACGACCAAAAAGACGACGGACTCGGAAGGAAAGACGGAAATCACCGTGACCGACAAGGACGGCAATACAAAGGAAGTCATCAATATCAACGAGATTTTGCTGAACAACCTCAGCGCGAACAGCACGGCGACCTCATTCAAGCCGAGCGCGACAGCCCCAGCGGAAGGCACGGAAATGTTCACCATTGTCGAAGATGTGAACGCGGTCGCATGGCTCGACGGCACAACGATTTGGTACTACGCGAAAGGCTATACCGACAGCGGAAAGGGAATCCCGCTCGGATTGGGGGCTGCGGGAATGTTCAAAGATTGTTCTTCT
>JAFSJW010000063.1 GCA_017449265.1 Treponema sp. | reverse complement strand
TTATCAACATCAGCGACAAGTGGCTTTAATTTCTCGATTAGCTCCACAATGCCCGTATTCGACAGCTCTGCTACTCGCAAATTCGTCGACGACCTCGCGAACGCCGCCGCCTGTGATATAAGTTCTTCATTTTCTCTGCACGCCCCGCGCCGGATATTTACACTCGAAAGATTAAGCCTCTCGCTCATTTTGGGATAACGCTTGTAAAGTTCCCGTGCTATCGATTTCGTGAAAAGCTCAGCTCGGCTCATTTCATACGAACAATAGATACAGGGTTCGCCTTTTTCGGCAAGCTGATTCAACAGCTGCCACGCAAAAGTTGTTTTACCAGTGGCGGGAAGGGCTCCTAATACGTAAAGCCCCGGCATGAAAACCTGCGCGGCGGCGTCAATATTTTTAAAGCCCGTCTTGCGCTCCGAGTATTTTGCAGTCAACGCTATGTCACTGAAAAAATCCGCCGCAAAATATTCCGTGAAAGAAGAAATTTTCATGCCGCTCTTATCCAGAGCCACTTGTCTTGCTTGCTCAGCTGATTTCTTCATTGCCTCAGCTTGCGCCTTTAATTTCCATTCCGTTTGGTCGATACCGTCAATCAAACGTCCAATAAGCTTATCTTCGCCCCGTTGAAGTAAATCGTTCGCGTCAATTTTTTTAACTATGAATGTCTCGATTGTGCAGTCGCTCTTTTGATACTTATGTTCGCCCGCAATATTTTCTTCGAGAAAGAAAAGCTCGGTAGGATAACCAGCCGCCTTTAAATCATTGGCAAGCTTTAGCCCGTTTGTCTTGCCCGCCGTGTCGTTATCAAACATTACGATAAATGACGGCTTGCGCTCCGCATTGGCAAATCGCTTTTCAAGCTCCGGAACTACCTTGCGATATTTCGACGCCCCGCCCGTCGCCACACAACCAATCATCTCATATTCGCCGAATACCTGCGCGATTGACAGCGCGTCTATTTCTCCTTCGACTATGAAATTGACGCTATAAGGCTCGTCGGTGTTCCTTATCGGCAACGGTTCATAAAGCCCCGAATTAGCCCCGTGTTGGCTCTTGTCGTGCCCTACAACAGCCCGCGCAGTGAAATGGGTATCATCATATGGGATAATCAAATGCGGGCGTTTCTCGTGCCCTTCTACGCCAAATTCGGGGTGAACGACAACTCCATATTTCTCGAACGTCTCCAACGTCAAGCCACGAAAACTGCCGCCACGCTCGGCAAGGAAAGTATCAACATTTGCCCGATTGACTTCATAGAATTTCGAGTAATTTTTCGGCTCCCCATCGAACGCCAATTTTTTTTCGTCCATTTCAATCGCTCCTTTTGGTTCAAAGCTCAATGCCGCTCTTTGCTCCGGCGTCCATGCTTTCCAACCGAAAATTTTTTCCCTTGAAAAAGAAAAAGTTTTGCCGCTTTCATTTATCCCGAATAGCTCCGAAACACGACGCGCAGATTCTGCAGGTTCTTTCTCCGAATCAAGCCCTAACGTTGCCGCCGCCAAATCGAAGTTACTAAAATCTCTCCCGCATTTGTGACATTTCCAGCGCACGCGCCCTTTTGAGGTTCGTGGTTTGATTCCATCTCCGTGTCCATGTCGCGGGTCACCCGTCGCGCCATTTCCACACAGCGGGCAAACGTATGATTTGCCGTCTCTAGCCAGAGACAGATTGATTCGGCTCAAAACCATTTCAGCCGACAGTTCGTTTACTTCGTCGAAGACACTCATAAGCAACCTCCTTTTTTTTTCTTTCGAGGGTATGTTGTTTTTGTAAGGCGGGCGGGCGTTAGCCAAGCCCGCCGCGTTATAAAGATTTACAAGTATTTAAGGCTTTTTTCTAATTGAGAATGGCGCGATTTTTATCTAGTGTAGCCTAGCTAAAATCGTAATTGATAATGATAATAGGTAGCTTAATGACACCAGCTAAGTAGCTTAATGACACCAGCTAAGGTAGCTTAATGACACCAGCCCCCCCGGTACTAAAATTGTTATAGATTCTCGCGTTTAAGGGCTATTTTGGCTCAATCTGCGCGGAGATTTTATTATTATTTTTATACTTCGATAAGCTCTGCCGTCGCGTTTAAACTCGAAATTTTGAATCACGCCGTCGGCTTTGAGGGATTTAAGGACATCGACTAGGATTTTGCGAGAATCTTGCTTTTGCCATTTATCAGCATTGGCAAGTCCGCATTCAGCGTAAATTGTATCAAGGAGAATAGACGAATTAAGTCCGCGTTCAATCAGATTGATTCGGCGAAGAAGATAATTCTTGATGGTGATAACTTGTGGAGTGTTGTTTTGTCCTGAAATGGCGAGCGGTGTGGTGTCGTAAGTTAAGATTTGCTTTTTCAACTTCGCGACGGTCATTAGCGGGCTTTCTCCGAGTAATTCAATCGCAAGTGTTTTCTGCCCGTTAATTTCGGCGTTGAAGTATCGACAAGGCAAAAGAGTTCCAACTATCCGAGCTTCGCCCGTGTAGTTGTCTTTGTATTTGGGCATTGCTTTAAAAAGCGGTGCAAGGTCAATTTCAATTCGAGTAAAGCCGAGCTTATCAATCGCTTGTTTAATTGCGGTGTATTGCTCTTTACGAATATATTTTTGATTGCCTCCGGTCAAATTGTGTAAAGCCGTTCTGAAAGTGATAAATCGAAAACCTTGTTCATAAGCCGATATAACCGAGAATAGGACTTCTCTATGAAAGGCGTTAAGTGGCGATAAATCTACGTAACCTTCGACAAGCTCTAACCAATAGGGCGTAACAACTTTCTTGCCTTTCTTGATAATTTCGACGCAACCGCATTGGTCGCGGTATTCGAGTATGTCGGCGTATTCGTCGGTAGAGTAATTGAACGGGTGATTCGAGAGTTTGTCGCAAGGAACGATATGCTTCTTTAGCCGTCTTTGTATCTGAACTTTTTTCTTTTCCTCGGTAGAAGGATTGTTAGGACTAAAAAATTCAGTCTCTTTTTGAGAATTTTTATTTTGCATGCTATTATTGACCTACTTTCTTTTTCTTTTATTTCTTTTCTTCTCTTCTCTTATATTCTCTTACTCTGCGCGTGCGTATTGGAAGAGGCTTTTTTTCTTTTAGGAGAACAATTTTAGGGGGAGGAACAACTCCACGGCGAATCATTGAAAGTTGAGCCTCGTAAGGAATTCGCCCGCCGATAACTCTTTGAATTTCGAGTTCTTCTTTCAGCGTGCAACCACTTATCGGATTTACCACATCCCAATAAAGTTCCATTTCTCTTAGCGTTATCAATAGCAATCATCTCCTTTGTAAAAACAAAAATCCCGCGTTCAGCGAGCGACAGGAATAAAGCGTCGTCGTTCGTGGTTAGCGGTCGGATGCGTTTTTGTTTGGCTTGAAAGTGATTTGAGTTCGTGGACGGTCTGGGTCTTTGAGCTTTTGAGCGACCACAGAGACAATCTGGCGGTCATCGGCGAATAGGAGCCCCTGCAGAGCGTCGAAGATTGCTTTCACGTGATTATCAATGTCTCCAAAATTCCGCGCAGAGGGTTTGAACTTGCGGAAAAATTTTAGCCGGCAGTTAAGTTCGCCCGTTAAGGGCGATAGTCTTCGTCGCCTCATGAGTTCCTTAACTATGTTTTGAACGGCGGCTCGGTAGGAACGACTGCGCGGCGGTAGATAGGCTCTGCCGTGTGAAAATTTTGGGCGGGACAGTGGTATCGGGTCGAAAGGAATTTCAATGATGAGCTGTCTCATAAATTTTTCTCCTTCTAAGAAAAAATCCGCTTGTCCGCATGACAAACGGTTTTTTAATTTTAGGTTTCGTCTTTATTGGAGCGAAGTGACTGTTGGTAAGCGGCTTCTGCTTTCTTTATCAGCTCAATAAAATCTTTGTGCTCATCAAGATACTTAGTCAAGATTTCATGAGCAAATACAGAGGTCGGCTTATCTGCGTTCTTCGCTAGCCTAGAGAGATTATCAAACTCTTCTTGCGTAAAAGACAAGCCGAGCCGTTTATCTCTTTTGGAGCGTTCAACCGATTGCGACATGTAAACACCTCCTTAAGCAACATCAAGTAAATCTGAAAGAATTTGAACGCCGTCATTAGAGGCGGCGGTTATATCGTGGCGATAGATTTCAGTCGTCGCCGGATTGCGATGCCGGAGAATTCTCTGCACCTTCGCCACGGAAACGCCGTTTTGAATCATCAGCGTTGCGGCAGTATGGCGGCACGAGTGGCAAGTTACTGTCGAGGCGTCGATACCGCAAGCCCGAAATGTTTTCTTCGCGAGCCTACTAATCGATTGAGTTTGGAGCCGCTGACCGCAATTCCGATTAGCCGTGGAGAGGAACATAGGTTCGCCCTTCATGCGTTTGGAGTTCCTAGCGTTCAGATAATCGAGAATCATGTTGTAGACCGTTTTGCTAATCTCTACGCGGGCGGTCTTACCAGCTCTGCCCTTGCCCCATACCTTGAGGAAAATTTTTCCGTGGCGGCGTTCAATATCTTGCGCGTCGAGGCGAACGATTTCTATCGAACGCAAGCCGCAATTCAGCATGAGCCGCATAATCGCTTTATCACGGAGCGTCTTAATATCTTTTCCCTTAAAGGAGAAAAGAACTTGTTTTGCTTCGTCAAGTGTTAAGGCTTCGCGAGAGTGGGTTTCTGCCAATTCCGCCAGCGACGGAGCCTTAACTCCCTCTGCTACGTTAGGATACAAATTCTTCGACGACACAAAGCGGAAGAAAATTTTCACGGCGGTTAAGTACAAGCGAGCTGTGGAAACTTTTTTTGTCGAGCAAAGGTCATCTCGATAGCTGATTATGTTTTCTCTGCGCGGCGCGCAGATTTCATTTTGGGCGAGCCATGCGAAGAAATTCTCCAATGCCTTGCTGTAAGTCTTGCGAGTCGCCTCTGCTTTATCAGCATTGAAGGAGAGCCAATCAGCAACCAGAGACTGTGAAAGGGAAGTATCGACGACTACCGCCGCCGGAACTCCAACCCCTACCGTCAACGCTGTTGTCATCTTCAACATCTCCTTTCCTTAAATCGTGTGCTAAATATATCATACACACTATCACTTGTCAACAGTGTTACAAAGTTTTTTTGCTCAATGTGTTTGTGTAGCTGATTTACATTTAACCAAGATAACATGTAAATCAGTAACTTAAATCCTTATCCGGCTTTTTAACTTTTCCTCGAAAGAAAATAAATCGGCGGTCATCAACCTTGAACAAAAAATTTCTTCCCGCTCCATAACGTAGTTATGTTTAGCGGGGTATGCATTTCAAACAATTTCAAATGACCTCGAAAGGAAAAGATTAATCCTAATTAATACTCATCGAGATTGCTTTTGCACACCAACCGAATCCCTGAAAGAGTTCGTGGAATTTTTCCGCCTCAATTCCAAAGTAGAAAAAGGCAGAGCCGCGTGTAGGATTGCCGTTGCCGGGCGAGCCGTCGGGACGGAGAAATTTTATTCGGCGAGTGGCAAAACAAATGACTGCCGCCTTTTGAGCTAGTTTTGAAAACCAAGAAGTCTCGGTAGCGGCGTCGGTCAACACAATCGCCGCCTCAAAATCACTGGCAAGGAGCTTATCAACGAATTTGCCAATCAGCTCCCTAGAATACGGCGGGTTCAGCCAAATCCGCCCGCTCCAATCTTTTTTTAAGCCGTCTTCCTCTAAGGAGAAAAATTTATCAGCGCGAACGACCTCATTGGCAATTGCACAGCTTGCAGGATCCAAGTCGATTCCGCCCATTACTCGCCTTGCCGCCTCAATGTATTCAGCAGGTGTGTACCACTCATTATTTCCTGTGCAAACCGTAATGAGTGGTTTATTTTCTTCGACTTGCGGCTCTGGTTCAGAAATAATTGCCTCCTTAGCTTGCTTGAACTCTTTGACCGCTGATTGAACTTCACGCGCTGATTGATTCTCGATAGGTTTTCCGGCGTCGGCTTGAGCCTTGATAAAGTCTTCCTCGTCACCACTGGGGAGCCTCAGCATTGCTTGCAAGGTTGACGGTTTCAAATCGGAAAACGTTTTCCGATTTCCGAAACGCTCTGCCACTGCCATAAAATTTCTCGCCGTGCGGTCTGTCCAATCGAATTCTTTTTTGAGCCAATCTCCCCAACCGCCGTGACCAATTTCCTTTTTGGCGGCAATCAGTTCCTGCCCGATTTCGATTATGCCGCGTTGAACATCTGCTTGCAGTTTCCGAATACGCTCTGCGCGAGCGTCGAGTGTGATTACCTCCATAGCAGGAATTTCCGCCGGAGCGACCGCCTCCATTATCTCGCCTTGTGAAACTGTCATGCTTAACATCTCGCTTTCTTCACTAAAAATTTCTCTATCCTCGAAGGAAAAAATTTTCTGCCGCGCAGAGAAAATCAACAAGCCACCACCGAATTTCTCCGGCGACCTTCGCTATCTTATTTTCGTTCAATGGCGTTATCTCCCCGTCTTTGCCGCTTTCGCCCCTTTCAAAAAGCCAAATCTACAAAATTCGTGCCGTCTCGCGAGCCCGCACGCCTCTACCCTACAGATAAAACTTATTCAGCCTATAAACCGCGCCATAACGGGCTATTCCTTCACTTATCGAAAGATAAGTGGTAAGTGAACATCTGCCGATTTGCCTTCGCCAATATCATTATCGTTCGTGTTTCGGACGCTCCTTTTCTTCTTCAAAGGACTCAAAATAATCATGTGCTGCATAATACCTGAAAAAACAATCGTATTGTCCGCCGTTGCGATTCTTCAAGCATGAAAACTTTATCTTACGAACTTTTTCTTTGCTCATCTTGATTACTTCTTCTTTATCGAGATTGCCTTGCATGCCAACGCCGTGATTTTCAAGACCCCAAATACAATCTGCAGAATACTCTATCGCTCCACTCTCTTTGAAAGAAGAAAAGCTTACTGGTTGATAATAATTTTCCCTGTTGAAACTCGATATGACGATAAGCGTTGAATTTGTTTCACGTTGAAAATCTTTCAGCCGCAAAATTACATCATCAACCTTTTCTTTTGCCGACAACGCCTTACTTCCTTTGCTCGGGATTATCTGCAAATAGTCCACACAAATGACGGCAGATTTATCAACATCAGCGACAAGTGGCTTTAATTTCTCGATTAGCTCCACAATGCCCGTATTCGACAGCTCTGCTACTCGCAAATTCGTCGACGACCTCGCGAACGCCGCCGCCTGTGATATAAGTTCTTCATTTTCTCTGCAC
>JAFSJW010000062.1 GCA_017449265.1 Treponema sp. | reverse complement strand
TTTCTTTCCAAGATAAACTTATGCAAAGAGCCTTTGAGCAGAAAAAGGTTGACCGAGAAAACGAAAGAAAAAAATTCGTATCAAAGGGCGGCTCCATTATTACCAGACGCCCAAATTACTCGCCGCATATTTCTCCGGCTCATGCTCAAACATTAGAAGAAGCAAAGAAAACAGGAATATCTCAACTTCGCTCTATCTCTGACCTTAAATCTCTTCCAGAACCTTCTCAAAACGATTCTGCTTTGCCCGATTCGGAAATTAGAGACTTAGAGGAATGGACAAAAGAAAGTTATAGTCGCGTACTTTGGGATTTTTCTGCTGAACGAAGAAATCTTGCTCTATTAACCGCCAACAAAATTTTGGAGAATATAAGAGAAGCGCAAGAATCTTCCGTTTCTCATGTTGAATACATCAATCGGGAAAAAGCATACGAGAAACGCGGCGGCTGTATTTTCCACGCTCATCATCTGCCAAAATGGGCGAAGAATGACCCGAAAAAATTTTTCCAAGCCGCCGACAAATACGAAGGAGTAGGCAATCGCAGATATGTCGAGATTGAATTTGCCCTTGCAAAAATTTTAAATATGGTGTATAAAAAGGGTGCTTGTGCATCTGCCCAAGTTTTGTTGGTAAGTCTAAGTCCAGTGAGATTGCGGACACGGAAACTATCAACGGATGTAAGCGAGTGTGTCGCGTGTACAAGTGATTCATTTGTCCGAGGAAAGTGCAAGCGGGTAGAACACTATTCGATAGGTTTCCGATGTAGACCCTCCATGGCGAAAGATTATTGGCTAAAGTCAGTTCGCCGACGGCACACAAATGCAGTACCAAAGTTTCAAAGAGAACAACAACTTATTGAGAGCTCAAAGATAGGTTGCGCGGGTCATCGTCTAGACGCCGGCAAAGTTTCAAGTGCACTAAAGGATTACAATCGAACGAAAAACGAATATGATTCGCCGGAAACGGCGGAAAATCGGGAAATAACGCAAGAGGGCGACCTAATTTGGGTTGCCTTTTTGCTTGCTTTTTAGTCGTGTTCCCGAAAAATATATCGGCTTAATAGGAAATCAAGAGGACGACGAGCCGCGCTTGGAACGTCTCAAACAATTTCGCGCCTTGCGCAAGCAACACTTCGATTTGGTGATGAAGCTAGACGCGCTGACGAAGGAAGCAGAAGAATTGGAAGTTAAGGACGCTGTTCAATTATCTTCCACCAGTGCTAAAAGTCTTATGGATTCAAAGGAGTATAAGACCCAGAAATTTGTTTCGCCGCAGATTGCGGCGTTGAAAAGCAAAATGCTGACAGCAGTAGCTCAAGTCAACAGATGGAAACGTTTTATTATTTCTCAACACGACGCGCAGGAACAAGCCATGCTTGAATACATGACCAAAGCAGAGCGACAAATCTGGCTCAACTATTTTCAGACATTGGCGCAAAAAAAACATTTGGAAGAGTTTTTGAAGACGCTGCGCAAGCCGGACGAAAAAAATAAGGAAAAACTACGAGCCTACAATGACCTTATTGACGGAGTGAAGGCTAAAATTTTTTCGCTATTCACTGCGTCATTGGCAATGAAAAAATCTGTCAAGGAAATTGAACAACGCCTTGACTCTCCCGAATACAAAAAGAATATCGCGCTGGTTACTCACCAGATTTTACAATCGAA
>JAFSJW010000061.1 GCA_017449265.1 Treponema sp. | reverse complement strand
TTAAAAACTGGTACATCTTATGAAAAGAGAGCTTCTGCAGCAGTGGACAAACTTGCAGACGAAGCTCTCTGTTTAGCTAGTTAATTATTGGAGTCAGGAACTTCATGGTATTGACAAATATCATAGGAGTTCAGCATGACAGTATTTTGCTGAATCATGTTCAACATGACATCGCATTGAAATTCAAGTAGAATCAAAGATATGTCGGAAAAGACACCAAAAATCATCTGTACGACCGTTCTCGTTGAAACTTCACCGCAGGCAATGCCTCTGGGGGCGGCGTGTATTGCATCCGCGCTCAAAGCCGACAAATCTCTTTCTGGCTTTGCGGTGGAACTCGTTGATTTTTCCAGAGAGGACGAAGATTTTATCAACGCGGTGGGACAGGGCGGAGAGAGTCGCGCCGCAGAATTTATTGCGGGTAAGCTCGCGGAAAAAAAACCGTTTGCGGTCTGTTTCAGCGTGTATGTTTGGAATCATGTTATTTTGGACAAATGTGCGGGCGAGCTGAAAAAACTTTTTCCAGATTGCGTGACGATTGCAGGCGGCCCCGAGGTTACGGCTGACCCGCTCAACTTTTCCAATTTCGATTACACGATTGCAGGTCAGGGAGAAAGCGCAGTTCCGGCCTTGATTCAGAAACTTTCCTCTGAATGTGCTGGGGCATCCGCATCCGGGAGCGACGGCTCTGTTTTCCAGATTCCGGGAGTGTACTCGCTCAGTGCTGGTCACAGCAAGCACAGCCTTTCTGTGTTCCGTGCAACTCCATGCTCGCCTGAGAGCGTTTCGTCCCCGTACTTGGACGGAACACTTGACCCTGCCAAATACGGGGGCGCACTCTGGGAGCTTGCTCGCGGATGCCCGTTCAAATGCTCGTATTGCTACGAGAGCAAAGGCGAGAAAAAAATCGCGTACTTTCCGCTTGAGAGGCTTGAAAAAGAGCTGGTGCTTTTCGCAAAGAAAAAAATCGCCCAAGTGTTCGTGCTTGACCCCACATACAATGCGAGCAAGGAGCGCGCAATCAAAATGCTGGGCATGATAAGGAAAAAAGCTCCCGGAATGTTCTTCTATTTTGAGGCGCGGGCTGAATTCATCGACCGTGAGATTGCAAAGGCTTTTTCAAAAATACCGTGCTGCATTCAGTTCGGGCTGCAAAGTTCCAATCCCGAAGTGCTGAAAAAAGTGCATCGCACGCTGGACAAAAAGCAGTTCGCGCGGAACATCGGCTTTCTGAACGAAACAAGGGTTACTTTCGGATTCGATTTGATTTACGGACTCCCCGGGGATACTTTTTCTGGGTTCAAGAATTCCATTGACTTTGCGCTCGGCTTGTATCCGAACAATCTGGAACTTTTCTGTCTGTCGGTTCTTCCTGGAACGAATCTGCACGACGATGCGCCCGGCTACGGCATGGTCTGGGATGAAAATCCTCCGTACCATGTGCTCAGAACGCCGCAGTTTTCGGAAAGCGACCTTGCAAAAGCCAGGAAACTTGCGGATGCTACGAATCTTTTCTACACGCAAGGGCGCGCCGTTCCGTGGTTTAACTCTGTTCTGTACGCGCTCAAAGAAAAGCCCTCCGACTTTCTCTGGGATTTTGCGGCGTTTCTTGGCGAAAAACACGGCGCAGATTCCGTTGGAAAAATGTCTTCCGCAGAAATAACCGAAATTCAGAAAGAATTCGTGCGGGAAAAATTCCGGGCGAAAAAGCTGAATCGCTTCGTTCCTGTGGCCGAAGATTTGATTTCCATGCACGGCGCGTTGGGGCTATGTACTTTCGACGGAACGAAATCGGTGTTTACGACGAATTATCATCCTGATGATATAATGAGCGGCTATGCGACGGACTTGGATTTTTTCTCGAAGAATGCGGGAAAGCAGCGGTGCCGTGTTTGTGTTTTTGAGGGAAAAAACGGAGCTGACTGGAAAACCGTATGAATCAAAACAGTTGAGTATGATTCGCTTACTCTTTAAAATAAACCGAGGGAGATAAAAATGATAAATTTCAGACAATTCAAAAAAGATGCATTGTCTCAGCTGAAAGGCAGGTGGAATGTTCCTGTTCTTGTGACAATTCTCGTTTTTGCGATTCTTTATCCAATCAGCTATGCGCTGTCAAAATCTGAGTCGCTGCTCAAGCAACACGGAGAATATTCGCTTATCATAGAGATTTTGGTTTCTGCGCTTTCAGGAATAATTGTAACTGCACTTTCATATTTTTATTTGAAAATGAGCCGAACTCAGGTTAAAATGAGCATCAATGATTTTCTTGTGGGGCTTGGTGATTATTATCTTCCTGGTATACTGGGATTTTTATGGTATATGCTTTGGGTCACAATCTGGTCTATGCTCTTCCTTATCCCCGGAATCATAAAATCTATTTCGTATTCAATGATGTTCTATATAATCGTTGAGAATCCTGGAATAAGTGTTACTAAAGCTATGAATATCAGCAAAGTGATGACATTCGGGCATAAGTCGGAGATTTTTTGCTTTGCCATGACATTTTTGGGCTGGTTTATTCTTTCCTGCCTCACATTTGGAATTGGCTTTTTCTGGCTTGTTCCGTATATGTCGCTTTCGTCTGCGAATCTGTACACTGCGCTCAAAATGGAAGCAATCTTGCGCGGAACACTGACACCTTCCGATTTTACGGAATAAAATTAAAGAATAAAATTAGTCTATTTTATGGAGAAAACTCATGAAAAATAAAAAAGGTCTTATTATTTTGATTGTAATCGTTGTTTTTGCACTGCTCTTGTTCGTTTTTTCTTTTTTCGCCGGGGGTAATGAAGACGATAAAAATATAATCACTCCAAATTCGCATATTGTAAGAATTGAGAGGAAATTTGGTTTCGGGGACGAAGCTCCGCATCCAACATTCAAGAAAGATTATATCGCCGTCCTTCATGTTGAAGGGGTCATATCAAAGGCGAACAAAACTTATAACCAGAAATGGCTTTTGAAGACGATTGATAATCTAAAGGAAGACAAGAAAAACTGCGGAATCCTTCTGTTCATCGATTCGCCGGGAGGCACTGTATACGAGGCTGACGAGGCGTATCTCAAGCTCCTTGAGTACAAGAAGGAGACAAATCGCCCTGTTTATGCCTACTTTGCTTCACTTGCGGCAAGCGGCGGATATTACATCGGGTGCGCTGCCGACAAGATTTTTGCGAACAGGAATTGTCTGACTGGCTCTATTGGCGTAATCTGCGGCTCAAGTTTTGACGCTACGGGAATGATGGATAAAATCGGGATAAAATCAACGACTTTTACGGCCGGGCGGAACAAGAATATGCTTAATTTCAACAGCCCTCTTACGGAAGAGCAGCGTGGAATCATGCAGGGAATTGCCGATGATGCCTACGAGCAGTTCACGGGAATTGTGGCTGAAAGCAGGGGCAAGAGCATTTCCTATGTGAAAGAGCTTGCTGACGGAAGAATTTACACGGCTTCCCAGGCGAAAGAGAACGGCCTTATTGATGATATTTGCCTTCTGGAAGAGGCGAAAGACAAAATCGGAGAGAAGGTGCTGCCTGATGTAAAATTTGAAGATTTCAAGTTCGAGTACGAGGAGTCATTATTCCGCTCTTTGATGAGTTCGCTTTCGTTCATTTCTGACCCGAAAGCATTCGTTGATAATGTTCGGGGCAGCACAAGCCCGCTCACGCTGAGCTACATGGCGTATTGATTAGACCTGCTCGGAAACCTGGTGTTTCCTAACCGGTCTTGCGTAATTTTTCAGGCTAAAGCTTTGCAAAATTACAGAATTTCTAAGGTTGCTGTTCGGAAAACTGAAGTTTCCGAACAGCTCTATTTTAATTAGGTGAAGAAGATGAATTTTTCCAATGTGTTCGTGATTATTTTTCTTGGGGGAACGGCTTTTTCCGTTTTGTTGAATTTTTTCCTTGAGAGAATTGATTTTACTTTCAGACAGAAGCATGGGCGCGAAATTCCAGAAAAAGTCAAAGATTTCGTTGATTCCTCCACGCTGGACAAAACCTGCCGCTACGAGGATGCAAAATACTTTCTGTGGATTCCGAGCGTGCTTCTTGATACTGGGCTTTCGCTTTACCTTGTCTGGTGCGGATTTTATCCTGCTGTTTTTAATCGCGTCTGGACATGGACGGGGAACAGTTTTTGGGCGGCTTTTTTCTTTCTGGTTATAGTAAGCGTTCCCGGAGCGATTCTGTCCGTCCCGTTCGCTTTGTACTCGGAGTTCGGTATCGAAAAGCATTTTGGTTTTTCTAACATGACGCTTTCAATGTGGATTATGGATACTCTGAAATCACTCTTTCTGTCGCTCGTAATTGGGCTTCCTCTTCTTGGCGCGATGATTGCCTTGTTCAAGTATGTTCCTGAATTCTGGTGGGTTCTGCTCGGTTGCGTATATGTTGCATTCTCTATTTTGATTTCAATAATCTATCCGATTTTTATCGCTCCGTTGTTCAACAAATTCACGCCGCTTGAGGACGGAGAGCTGAAAACAAGACTTGAATCCCTTCTTGAGAAATGTGGTTTTAAGGCAAGCGGTCTTTTTGTTATGGACGCATCCAAGAGAAGCGGTCATTCAAACGCATATTTCACAGGCTTCGGCAAGTCAAAGCGCGTTGTACTGTATGACACGCTCATAAAACAGCTTTCCATTGATGAGATTGAGGCTGTTTTGGGCCATGAGCTTGGGCATTACAAGCATCATCATATCGTCAAGAGAATGTGCGTTATGATTCCGCTGATTTTTGCAGTACTGTTTGTTGTCAGCTTTCTTGTAAAACTTCCATACTTGTACGAAGGGTTTGGTTTCGTTACTGGAGGCGAAGTTCCTTTTCAGATGATGTTTGTCGGTGTGTTCCTTCTGGGGATAGTCTTTGAGGGCTTTTCCGACTTGTCGGATCTTGTTTCTAACTTTTTCTCCAGAAAAGACGAATTTCAGGCAGATGCTTTCAGCAAAAAAATCTGTGGCACGGGTGCGCCTTTGATTTCGGCCTTAATCAAGTTGGACAAGGAGAATCTGAGCGAGATTCAAGTCCCCAAGATTTATTCGGCTTTCAATTATAACCACCCGCCGCTTCTGGAGCGGATAAACGCCCTGTGAGTTATGCGCACGGTGCCTGGGCGAATCCGAACCAGCAGTTAGTTCTGAGTTCGGGACTTAGAGCTAACTCGGGTTTGGTCGGGCTGCTCCCAGATTGATTCTAAAACTCAGAACGGATTGCCATTTCGGGCTGAGTCGGGGCGCATCCCCAACAATCAATCCGACACAAAAAAATACGCGTGCGGAGCAAAAAGTGCAAAATCTATGGATTTTTTCGGGAAAATCCGATATAATATAGAAAGAAGCACAGCCAAAGCTACGGTTGGTCTTCATACTATCGTTATAGTGTCTTTACGGACACCGCCGCTTAGAGTACCGGACTAGGCGGCTATTTTTTTGCTCCCTTGCTTTTTGTGCGAAGAGAGGTGCGTTTTACCAGGCTGGATAACCGACCGCAAAGAGTACGATTATCGCAAAAATCATAATGATTCGTACTGACACCGCACGCCCTCCCAGCTTTTTACTATGGCTAATTCCGTACGGAAC
>JAFSJW010000060.1 GCA_017449265.1 Treponema sp. | reverse complement strand
TGAATAAATCGATAATGAGTCTGATGATTTGAATCACCAGCGAAATAACTTCGAATGTACTCATAACGAGCCTCCTACTATCAAATTCCAGTCTCGCGACTGTTCGAGTTCGGGGGCAATCCGCCCATGCTACGGGTGCAAGTAAAATATAGTATAAGAATGTATTGGTTGTCAAGCAGACTGTTCTAAAGCTTGGAACTCAGAGCTGGCTCGGGCTGGTCGGTGTGGCGTTCCGAGCGAGCAAAATCTTGCGGACTAATATCGCCTATAAGAATAGTTCCGCAAGTTTGCGGAGTGTTCGCTTTGCGAAACTCTCAGCAAACTTGGCCACTTTTGGCGAAGTCAAAGGTGCTTTTGTTCTTAATTCTATAGTTACTTTTTTCGGACTGAGTTGTTATTAAAGTATGAAAAAAATATTAAGCGCGTTTTCAGTCATCTTTTGTGTGTTTCTGCTCGTTTCCTGTGAGAAACTTGAGAAAATAAATTACGCCGAAGCAAAGAACTGGGCTTTTATGGAGCCTGGCGGAACTACGAAAAAGGCGGATGTGTTTTTTATTGCATCAGATGTGTTCATGAGTCCAGGAAAGCATAATATGTCGCTTGACTACAGCATGAACAAGTCTTTTTTCACTTCTACGGTCAACAGAACGAAAGGTATCTTTGATGTGGACTCTCGTTTTTTCGCTCCGTTTTACAGGCAGGTGGAGCTTTATGAGTACGCGGGACTTACGCAAAGCTCTTCCATTCAGCATCAGAAATATATTGACATCGCATATTCCGATATAAAGGAAGCTTTTTCTTACTATCTGAAGCATTTCAATGAGTACAGACCTCTTATTCTTGCAGGCTCTTCTCAGGGAAGTGATTTTTGTATTAGGCTAATCAAGGATTTTTCTAACGATGAGCATTTCAAGAAAATCTTTATTGCCTGCTATGCGATTGGTTTTGGAATGACCGAATCTGAAGCTCAGAAAAATCCTGAGCTGAAATTTGCCGAAGGTGAAACGGACACTGGTGTTATCATTTCGTTTATGAGCGAGGCCGAGAGCTTTTCGGACAAAATTCTTGTAAAGGCAGACGGGAAAATCAAATCGATAAATCCGCTAAACTGGAAAACAGACTCAACGCCTGCGTCAAAGTCTCTCAACAAAGGTTCCGTTTTCATGGATTACAATGGTACTGAGAAAATCGTAAAGAATCTTACCGGCTGCTATATTGACGAAAGTCGTGGCACTCTGAAAGTCCCGGATGTTTCAGTTGACGAATATCCGCCTGTTCTTGCGATTTTCCTTCCCGGAAACTACCATATTTACAATTACTCGTTTTTCTATAAGAACTTGCAGGAAAATGTCTCAAAGCGGATAAATGCGTTTCTGAAATAGCGCAGGCAATCAGTAGTATGGAATGGGGAGTTTCAGCGTTTTCCCGATTTTAAGAACATCTGTCTGCTTCATTTTGTTCAGCTGGCAGAGTTCTTCTACCGTACAGCCGTTTTTCCGTGCTATTCCCCACAGCGTGTCGCCCGATTCGACGATGTGAGTGGACTCAAAGTCATCCCAGAATGTATCTGGGTTTGACAGTATGTCATAGATTGCGATTCTTGCAGCCATCTCCATCCCGCTGGGGAATCGCAGCTCGTACTCTCCGTTCATTGGTGTCATTGAGCGGGTAAGCGCGGGATTGAGCATTTTGAGGTAGTTGGCATCCATGCGAAGCTCGCACGCAAGACGGTACAAGTTGATTTTGGTGTTTACAAGAACATAGTCAAAATCCGCGAACCTGCCAGTTTCCGTAATTTCTGGAACAGGAATATTGTAGAAATCGGTGTTTGCCGCAATCTGGGCCACGGCGATGAGCTTTGGAATGTAATTTATTGTCTGGCTTTTCAGAATTTTTTTCTCCGCCATATACCAAAAATCTTTTTCTTTTGATGCCCGCAAAGCTTTTGCCATTGCGCCTGAGCCGCAGTTGTAAGCTGCAATCGCAATTTCCCAGCTTCCGAACTGTCTGTAATTGTCCTGCAATTTTGTTAGTGCCGCGTCCGTGCTGCGCCACGGGTCAAGCCGCTCATCGACCCATGATGTTTTTTTCAGGAACGGCTTCATCGAATTCTCCATAAACTGCCATATTCCTTTTGCACCAACTCGGCTCGTTGCGGTAGTCACATAATCGGACTCAATTAGCGGGAGAAATTCAAGAATTGGCGGCATATTCCGTGCTTTGAGCTGCTGCCTGACATAGAGCCTGTATGTTTCGCCACGGTCAAGAGCTTCGTACAAGTGCTTTTTCCCATGCTCTTTGGAATAAGAGCGGATGAACTTTTTGATTGCATTTTGCGCATATTCATTGTCAGGAACTGAAAGCCCGCCAACATCGCCTACATTTTTCAGAAGGCGTATTTCAAGCAATTCTTCTTCCGTAAACTCAATTTCAGGAATCTCTTCGTCAACAAGCTCCGCAAAGAAAAATTCTTCGCTGAAATTTTCTGAGGCTGAAAGCTCAGGAGGCACATCTTCGTAAGGCTGGTCGGTTTCTTCTGGTTTGCTTTCTTCTGTGGCGGCAGGCTCAGTTTCGGTAACTGACTGCGGAACATTTTCCGCGCTGGAAGAAGTTGATTCAAGCCCGGTATTTTCTTGTGCATCCAATGGTTGGGTTTCTTCGGTCTGTGGGAAAATTGGCGAAAATCCAAAAAAAACTGTGAGTGAAAAGGCGGCAAGGTATTTTTTCAATTTCATATGCTACATTTTTTCTCCAAAATAGATTCCTGCCCATTCCCATCGTCCGTGAATCTCTGGGTCAGATGGAAAATTGATTTTGCGGAAATAAAAATACCAGACATTTATATATGTGTTCCAGCCTGTAGTTCTGAGATAAGCCTCGTTCGCGTTCGACGATTCGTCAAGGTTCGGGTTGAAGCGGATTCTGTTTCCGCGCATATAGTTTCTCATAGAAAAACTTTCCTGTGCGTTTGCGTCGGTTTCGTTCGATTTCCAGCTCATTGCGAAGAAATTCACTTTTGTTCTGTATTTGTCGAGCGAACGCCAGTCATACGCCGCAATAGCTTTTTTGACCGCGCCTTCAAGCTCCCTCAGGCTCTCAAAAGTCCAGTCTTTCGGGCTTTTTGCAAAGTCAACATTGCGGCGCGCGTGCTGGTATGCGTCATGTATTCCTGGAATCTGAATCGTTGAGGAATCGGGCTGCTCCAAAAAGAGCTTGTAAGCCTTGAAAGCCTCTTCCCATTCGCCCTCTTTCTCGTACTCAAGCGCAAGCCGTACATACATCTCCGTTATGCTTACGCTGGACGGAAAATTGTTTATCAGCGTCTTGAAATAAGAAATCCTGTTCTGCTCGTCCGTGGAAATCTGAATCAAATGCTCAAGGCATGAAAGATGAATTGACTGACCTCCTACGAGCAAATCCGGGTAAAAGCTCAGAATTCTCTCAAAATAATACTCTGCGATTTTATCCGCATTCTGCTTCTGGTAGTCGATTGCGACCATGTAAAGCCAGTAGGAATTGTACTCATCGTCAGGATGCGTCTCAACCCAGTCGGTGAGAAACAAAATCATCTCGTTGTATTTTTCGTCAAGGTGAAGAATGTTCGCTATTCTGTTTACGATTCCGTATCTTGTCTTTGAGGAGATATTCTCGTCATTTAGCATCTCGTAAAGTTCTGAAAGCCCCGAGTCATCTTTTTTTGCGGAGCACGAGATGAAAGAAAAAGTAATAAAACAAATAAAAAGAAAAATTTGTATGATTCTCATAAAGCCAATATCTTTAATTAAATCATAAATCGAAAAAAAAATAAATTGCCAGAAAGTTTTGCATTGCGGATGATTCCGCGAGAAAACGCACTTTGCCTTGCGGCAAAGTGGCCGAGATTTTGCTTCGCAAAACTCGCGGGAATAAACCCGCGAGAAAACGGCTATGCCGTTTTCTCGTCGTCCTTTAGTGCGAAGCACTAAAGGACAGGCTTCATGGCTGTCATGTATGCGCGGAGTTTGCGTCCTACAACCTCAATCGGATGGTTGCGGATTTCAGCGTTTACTGATACAAGCTCTGCGTTGTTAACGCCGTTGTCTTTTACATTCAGACCTTTTCCGATAACCTCAGTAGTTACTTTTGGCATAAGGTCTTTTGCCATCATCGGGGCAGCGACATTCGCAAAGAGATAGCAGCCGTACTCAGCAGTGTCTGAGATAACGCGGTTCATCTCGTACAAGCGTTTTCTGTCGATGAGGTTTGCGATAAGCGGAACTTCGTGGAGCGACTCGTAGTATGCGCTCTCCTCTTTGATTCCGGCGTCAACCATTGTTTCAAATGCAAGCTCACAACCTGCTTTGACCATAGCGACCATGAGGATTCCTTTGTCGAAATACTCCTGCTCGGAAATTTCCTGTGAAGACTCTTCTGTTTTCTCGAACGGAAGCTTTCCTGTAGCCTCGCGCCATGCAAGCAAATCTTTGTCGCCAGCTTTCCAGTCCTCCATCATCGTAGAAGAGAATTTTCCTGAGATGATGTCGTCCATGTGCTTCTGGTAGAGAGGTGCAAGGAGTTTTTTGATGTCTTTTGAGAGCGCGTTTGCCTTGATTTTCGCAGGATTTGACAAGCGGTCCATCATGCCTGTAATTCCGCCCCACTTGAGAGCTTCTGAAATTACATTCCAGCCGTGCATGAGGAGCTTTGTGACATATTTCGGATCCATTCCGTCCGCAACCATTTTGTCGTAGCAAACGATTGTACCAGCCTGGAGCATACCGCAGAGGATTGTCTGCTCGCCCATAAGGTCTGACTTGACTTCTGCAACGAATGATGATTCAAGAACTCCGGCCTTGCTTCCGCCCATACCTACGGCAAGAGCTTTTGCGATTGCCCAGCCCTTTCCTTCAGGGTCGTTCACAGGATGAACTGCGATAAGGTCAGGAACTCCGAATCCTCTCTGGAATTCGTGCCATACTTCCGTACCAGGACCTTTTGGCGCGCACATAACGACTGTAATATCAGGACGAATCTGCATTCCTTCCTCAATCATGTTGAAGCCGTGGCTGTACCAAAGAGCAGAGCCTTTCTTCATTCTCTTCATAACTTCCGTGATAACAGGTGTATGCTGCTTGTCCGGAGTAAGGTTTCCAACGAGATCTGCCGTAGGAATAAGCTCGTCGTAAGTTCCGACTTTGAATCCGTTCTCCGTGGCGTTCTTCCATGACTGCCTTTTCTCTGCGATAGCTGAGTCACGGAGCGCGTAAGAAACATCAAGACCTGAATCGCGGAGGCACTGTCCCTGGTTAAGACCTTGTGCGCCGCAACCTACGATTACGATTTTCTTTCCCTTGAGAGCGTTAACTCCGTCAGCGAATTCTTCCTTTGCCATTGAGCGGCAGTGACCGAGCTGCAAGCGAGCTTCGCGCCACGGAATTGAATTGAAATAGTTGTTACCCATCTTGGAATCTCCTAAAATGCGGTGGCTGGAGTTTGCAGGCGGTGGTTGAGCCTACAAAACCACCTTTTATCTAAAATCAATTATAGTGAAGCAAACATATTGCGTAAAGTGAGATATTTTAATTGCAAATTACACAAACAGTGCTAGAATTTAAGAATGAACTGTGTAATCGGCGTTGATTTAGGAACTAGCGGAACAAAGACTGTTTTGTTTTCAGACGACGGAACGCCAATCGCCTCAAAAACAATTGAATACCCGTTGTATCAGCCCAAGAACGGCTGGGCGGAACAAAATCCTGTGGACTGGTGGAACGCAACTTGCTGCGGAATGAAATCCGTCATCGCGCAAAGTGGAGTCAGCCCGAAAGATATTCGCGGAGTAGGAATCAGCGGGCAGATGCACGGTCTTGTCATGCTGGACAAAAGCGGGAATGTCCTTAGACGGAGCATTATTTGGTGCGACCAGAGGACTTCTGGCGAATGTGAGGAAATTACGGCCAAGGTTGGGGCAGGGCGGCTTATTGAACTGACTGCGAATCCTGCTCTCACGGGCTTTACCGCAAGCAAGATTCTTTGGGTTCGCAATCACGAGCCTGAAATCTATGAGAAATGCGCCCACATCCTTCTTCCGAAAGATTATGTCCGATATATGCTCACGGGCGAATTCGCTACGGAAATGAGCGATGCCAGCGGAATGCAGCTTCTTGATGTTCCTAACCGATGCTGGTCAGATGAAGTTCTCTCAAAGCTGTCAATCGAAAAATCACTTCTTGCAAAAGTCTATGAGTCTCCGGAAATTACAGGAAAAATTACGGCTCATGCTTCCGAGCTTTGCGGAGTTCCTTCCGGCACTCCTGTCGTGGGCGGAGCTGGCGACAATGCGGCGGCTGCCGTAGGAACCGGCACTGTTCAGGACGGAATTGCGTTCACGACTTTAGGAACGAGCGGAGTGGTTTTTGCCCACACGGACAAACTTTCAATAGACCCGAAAGGGCGCGTCCACACTTTCTGCTGTGCGGTTCCCGGGGCGTGGCATGTGATGGGTGTTACTCAGGCTGCTGGACTTTCCCTCAAATGGTTCAGGGATAATTTTTGTGATTCAGAAATTGCCGCCGCAAAAGGAATGAAAAAAGAGCCTTACTATCTTATGGATAAGCAGGCTGAAACTATCCCGATTGGTGCGGAACATCTTTTGTATCTTCCGTATCTTATGGGCGAGCGCACGCCGCACCTTGACCCGAACTGTCGTGGTGCGTTCATCGGGCTTTCTGCGATTCACACAAGGCAGCATCTTCTTCGGGCTGTTATGGAGGGCGTTGTTTTCAGCCAGAGGGATTCTGTAGAGGTTCTTCGGGAAATGGGAATCAAAATCAATGATATGCTTGCTTGCGGCGGGGGCGGAACAAGCCGTTTGTGGCGGCAGATGCTTTCCGATGTTTACGGATGCCCTGTAAAAACTGTAGCAAGCAAGGAAGGTCCTGCTCTTGGCGTCGCGATTCTGGCTTTGGTGGGAACTGGAGCCTACAAATCGGTTCAGGAAGCGTGCAAAGAAATCATTAAGACGAATCCTGCGCAAAACCCGATTGCGGAAAATTCTATGGAATATGAAAAATACTACAAAATGTATGCTTCTTTGTATCCTGCGCTCAAAGAAAGCTACGAAAAATTAGCGCAGATTTAATATTATATATAGAAGAAAACGGATTTTTTCCCGTGGAAAATAGACCTGTTCGGAAACCTATTGTTTCCGAACAGGTCTAATAAGTTGGAGGTACAAAAATGAGAAAAACGGAGAACATTCCTCAGGTGAAACTGGGAATTGTGGCGGTGAGCCGGGACTGCTTCGTAATTTCGCTTTCGGAAAAACGAAGGGCTGCTATCGTAAAGGCTTTCGCAGGAACAGGCGAGCTTTACGAGGCAAAAACGACCGTTGAGAACGAAAAGGATATGCTCAAGGCTGTTGATGAGGTAAAAAATGCAGGTTGCAATGCGCTTGTCGTTTTTCTGGGGAACTTTGGGCCTGAAACTCCTGAGACCCAGATTGCGCAGAATTTTGACGGTCCTTGTATGTTCGTCGCGGCTGCCGAAGAAAGCCAGAACGATTTGATTAACGGGCGAGGAGACGCGTACTGCGGAATGCTTAACTGCTCCTACAACTTGAATCTGAGAAAAATACCTGCCGTAATTCCTGAATATCCTGTCGGTACGGCTGATGATATTGTTAAGATGATTGAGGATTTTATTCCTGTGGCAAGAACAATCATTGGTATCAAAAACCTTAAAATCATTACATTCGGACCGCGTCCCCAGGACTTTTTCGCTTGCAATGCGCCAATCAAAGGGCTTTATGACATTGGCGTTGAGATTCAGGAGAACAGCGAGCTTGACCTTCTTGTTGAGTACAGAAAGCACAAGGACGATTCTAGAATTGCGGATGTTGTGAAAGACATGGAAGCCGAGCTTGGCTCAGAAGGAAACCAGTTTCCTGAAATGCTTCCGAGAATGGCCCAGTTCGAGCTTACTCTCCTTGACTGGATTGAGGCGAACAAAGGAAGCAAGAAATATGTGGTTTTGGCTGACAAATGCTGGCCTGCTTTCCCGAAAGAGTTCGGGTTTGAGCCTTGCTATGTGAACAGCCGCCTTGCGAGCCGAGGAATTCCTGTGGCATGCGAGGTTGATATTTTCGGCGCGCTTTCTGAATATATTGGAACTTGTGTGACAGGAGAGCCTGTGACGTTGCTGGACATCAACAATTCTGTTCCTTCCGATATGTACGAGCAGAGCATAAAAGGAAAATTCAGCTATCCGTACACTCTGCAAGATACTTTCATGGCGTTCCACTGCGGAAACACTCCGTTCTGCTGTCTTTCGCCAACGAGTAAGCCTGCGATTAAATTCCAGCTTATTCAGAACAGACTTTTGGAGAATGGCGGAAAGCCTGACTTTACCCGAGGAACTTTGGAAGGCGACATCAAGGACGGCGAGATTACATTCTTCCGCTTGCAGTCAACTCCGGACACAAAGCTACAGGCGTACATCGCGCAAGGTGAAATATTACCTGTGGCAACACGCTCGTTCGGCGGAATCGGTGTGTTCGCAATTCCTGAGATGGGACGGTTCTACCGCCATGTCCTCATAAGCAAGCACTATCCGCACCACGGAGCGGTGGCGTTCGGTCATGTTGGAAAAGCCCTGTACACGGTATTCCAGTACCTGAACATAGCCGATATTTCGTACAATCAGCCGAAAGGCACATTGTACAAGGACGAAAATCCGTTCGCATAAATCGCTTATGAACTTATTTCCTGCAAAACCCTTTGACATTGATTCCATAATGGCGATTGAACATCAGTCGTTCATTCCTCAGATTCAGGAGAAGAAAAAATGCTTCGAGAAACGACTTGAGGTATGCCCTGATTTCTGCTTCATTCTTTCTGACTCAAGCCAAGCCGTGGTTAAGGCGCACGGAAGCGCGCTTACTTGCGGCTACTTTTGCTCTGAGCTTTGGGACTCGTTTCCGTCGGAGAACGATAGCGATGAGGTTTTTTCGCGGCGTTTCGCTTTGGGGCATGATGTGAAAGCGTCCCATGCGAGCGGCGGAATGTACCTTTATGTTTCGTCGTTCGCGCTAAGGACTGAGTACAGGGGGAAAGGACTTGGAAAAAAGTTCTTTGAGTCGTCTTTGTGCGCTTTGTGCGGCGCGAACAAGGACATAAAGAAAGTCGTAATCATTGTGAACGAAGAGTGGGAGCGCGCGCTTTCAATGTACCGCGCGCTTGGCTTTGTGCAGGTTCGCAAGCTTCAGGGCTTTTTTCCTACGATAAAAAAAATATCTCTTTTTAAGCGCGAGATGTCCGCCGGTATAGTGATGACGGCGGATGCGGAAATGTTTCGGACAAAAGACTTTCTCCCAAGCTCCGAAAATATGTGGGAAGGAATCAAGATTTGATGTTTTGGCGAGTCTTGTGGCTCGCCAAAACATTGTGGTTTTGTTCTGAATAGAAAGACCTGTCTAAAAAACGCGTCTGAACTTTGTTCAGAATCTTCTCTGCATATAGGGCAAAGATTCCGAAACAAGTTCAGAATCACACCGTACATTCCTTATTCAGTTTTATTATACCCTATAACAGAGCCAGAATATGTAACTGCCTCATAACTTTTTCCATCAGATGTCATAATACCGTCAGCTATTGTTATAGTATTCACTTTTGGTGTTCCGATAGTAGATTTTTTACCGCTCTCACCTATATCGCAGCTTTGCTCGGAAACTTCAGATTTCCGAATATGTCTATTATTACATATAAAAATTAAAAAAAGCTACCCGAAAAAGGTGTTTTTCAATCTTTTTTCATTTTTTTCTGATGAAAAATAGTGCAATTGCGGAAACAGTCCAAAAACAATATAATGTTTCCGATTTTTTTAGGGATTTTTATTCCCTTTATACAAGGACTGAATTATGCACGCTATTGAATTGGAAAAAGCTTACAATCCAAAAGATTTTGAGGACAGAATTTATTCGCAGTGGGTTGAGAAAGGTTATTTTAAGCCTGCTTCTGACTCGGATTCTCCCGTACACTCACAGAAAAAATCAAACATCAAATATACAGTCGTCATTCCGCCTCCAAATGTAACTGGCGTTCTTCACATGGGGCATGGACTCAACAACACTTTGCAGGATGTAGTCGTGCGCTATCATCGCATGAAAGGGGACGACACTCTCTGGATTCCAGGAACTGACCATGCGGGCATCGCTACTCAGAATGTAGTCGAGCGCGCTCTTAAAAAAGAAGGAAAAAGCCGCAATGACTTGGGGCGCGAAAAGTTCATAGAGCGCACATGGGAAGTCACCCATGACCATCACGATACAATCGTAAAACAGCAGAAAAAGCTGGGGAACTCCGTTGACTGGAGCCGTGAGAGGTTTACTTACGACGAAGGTCTTTCAAAAGCCGTGCGTGATGTTTTCGTCACTTTGTACGAACGCGGGCTTATGTACAAGGGGCAGCGTCTTGTAAACTGGTGTCCGCGCTGTGGTACGGCCCTTGCAGATGATGAAGTTGACCATGTTGATACACAGGGCGCAATGTACCATCTCTTCTATGAATATGCGGACGGAAGCGGAAAAATCGAAGTTGCCACAACACGACCTGAAACTTTCTTCGGTGATACAGCCGTTGCAGTAAACCCGGATGACGAGCGATACAAGGCTCTCGTAGGAAAAATGCTCAAACTTCCTCTCACAGGAAAAGAAATTCCGATTATTGCGGATTCTTATGTAGACAAAGAATTCGGGACTGGTATGGTAAAAATCACTCCGGCGCACGACCCCAACGACTGGGAAGTTGGTCTTCGTCACAATCTTCCTGTCGTGAATCTTCTGAATCCGGACGGAACGCTAAACGACAATGTTCCTGAAAAATACCGCGGGCTTAAATGCGAGCAGGCCCGTAAGCTCGTAATCGAAGATTTGACCGAAGCTGGTCTTTTCAAGTGCGAAGAAAAAATGGTTCACTCAGTCGGTCATTGCTACCGATGTAAAACAGTCGTTGAGCCTTATTTGAGCTATCAGTGGTTCGTAAAAATGAAGCCGCTTGCCGAAAAAGCCCTCAAAGCCTGGCGAGACGGTGAAATCGTATTCTATCCCCGAAAATGGGAGAACACATACACTCACTGGATGGAAAATATCCGTGACTGGTGCGTAAGCCGTCAGATTTGGTGGGGACACAGAATTCCTGCCTGGTACTGTGAGTGCGGCGAAACAATCGTAAGCCGTGAGGATGTCACAAAATGTCCGAAATGCGGAAGCACGAATGTTAAGCAGGACCCGGATGTTCTTGACACATGGTTCTCTTCTTGGCTCTGGCCGTTCTCAACTTTGGGCTGGCCTGAGAACACAAAGGATTTGGAAACATTCTATCCTACGACGGCTCTTGTTACGGCATACGACATCATTTTCTTCTGGGTAAGCCGAATGATTATGGCAGGACTTGAGTTCACGGGGAAAGCTCCGTTCCACGACATTTACATCCACGGGCTTGTGCGCGACAAGCAGGGGCGGAAAATGTCAAAATCGCTGGGGAACGGAATTGACCCGCTTGAGATTATCAATCAGTACGGGGCGGACGCTCTCAAATTCACGCTCAGTTTCCTTTGCGCTCAGGGACAGGATGTCCTTATCGATAATAAGACATTCGAGATGGGAAGCAAATTCTGTAACAAAGTCTGGAACGCAAGCCGCTATATTCTCGGAAACCTTGAGGGACGGAATCTTATCCCAGTAAAGGACGAGGAGCTTACGGAGCTTGACAAGTGGATTTACACCGAGCTGAACGCCGCCGTAAAATCTGCGGCAGATGCCCTTGACAGCTACAGATACAATGATGCGGCAAGCTCTGTCTACGAATTCTTCTGGTACAAATTCTGTGACTGGTATGTTGAGGCTACAAAGCTCTCGTTCTGGCACGGAGACGACCATGAAAAAGACCGTGCTGTTTCGGTTCTTCTCAATATCCTTGAGGAATCGCTCAGACTTTTGCATCCTTTCATTCCGTTCGTTACGGAGGAGATTTACTCAAAGCTCCCTAGAGCCGAGATTATCGAGAACAGGAAAAAATCAGGCGGTCAGAAAATCTTACCGAACGAAACATACTCGGATTTGCTCGTAACAGCTCCGTTCCCGCTTTACAAGACCGAGCGTGATGACGCAAAGATAACATCAAGATTCAACGCATTGCAGGAACTTATCCGCCAGGTTCGCGGACTTAGGAATGAGTGCGGCATTGACCCGGCGTTCAAAATCAATATTGCCGTTCATGTTGTTCCTGGAAGTGATGCCGAGGTTTGCACGGAGAAAAGCGACATGATAAAGCTCCTTGCCGGTCTTTCAAACATTGAGTTCGTGGAGTCAAAGCCAAAATCGTCAATTGGAACGGTGGGCGCAGGATTTGAGGCATTTATTCTTCTTGACGATAATATCGACAGGGAAACGCTCAGAAAGCATTTTGACAAAGATTTGGCAAAAGCTCAGGGCGAGGCTCAGAAAATCGAAGCCAAACTCTCGGGCAAATTTGCCCAGCATGCGCCTGCGGAAGTTGTTCAGGCTGAACGCGACAATCTGGCACAAACAAAGCGAAGGATTGAGAAAATCAATTCTTATATAGAAGAACTTTAATTGTACCTGTTCAGCTTGCTTCGGCAATCTGTGCTGATATGAGGGTGAACGAGGAGAAGGCGAAATGGCAAAGTATGAGATGAAAGTTGACAAACCTGACCAGATGGACAAAGAGCATATGCAGCAGCTCAAGCATATTATTATTGCTCCATATATGCAGCTTTCGACAGGGCTTATAGGAAAGTCACGGCATGCGGGCGGAAATATGTTCCGTCACCAGATTGACACGCTCGGAATCCTCATTGACTACGGTTACATTGACTCTGTGCTTTTGAAAGCGTCCCTTGTGCATGATACGGTTGAAGATATTCCGAACTTTGACAAGAACGAAATTATAAATGCTGACCCTGAAGGTCAGCAAGTTCTGGAGCTTGTGCTTGAAGTGACGCGGCGCGAGGATGAGAATAAAACTCAGTTCCTCAGGCGGATACTCAACACGGGAAGCCAGAAAGCAAAAATCTTAAAGTGCGCGGATAGAATTTCCAATATGATTTCTTTGGGATTTGTTACCGACCCAAAGTTCATTGAACGGTATTGTGACGAAACGGAATATTTCCTTTTGCCGATGGCTCTTGAAATCGACTACAATATGTACCATGAGCTGATTGAGCTTATAAGGACGCGCCGACGCTATCTTGAGGACGGAGGATATTTTTGTGACCGCAAGAAAGAATCTTCCAGCGACACACAGAAATAGTTTTTTTTGAATTTCTCTTCGTCAACAATCATATCGTTTTTTATAGACGAATGAAGAAAAATTCATTATTTTATTCTGTAGATATTTATTTTTATGTTTATAATAAGGAGTAAACCATGGCAGTAAAAGTTGCTATTAACGGTTTTGGTCGTATCGGCCGCTTGGCTTTCCGCCAGATGTTCGGCGCAGAGGGATACGAGGTTGTTGCTATCAATGATTTGACAAGCCCAAAAATGCTCGCTCATCTTTTGAAGTATGATACAGCACAGGGTGGCTACGCTGGAAGAATCGGCGAGGGAAAACACACTGTTGAGGCCCATGACGGAGAGGGCGAGGATAACTACATCGTAGTAGACGGAAAGAAAATCGTTATCTACAAGATGCCAAACGCAGCTGATCTCCCATGGGGAAAAATCGGCGTAGACGTAGTTCTTGAGTGTACAGGTTTCTACACATCAAAAGACAAGGCACAGGCTCACATCACTGCTGGTGCTAAAAAAGTCGTTATCTCAGCTCCAGCTGGAAACGACCTCCCGACAATCGTTTACAATGTAAACCACAAATCACTCAAGAAGGGCGACAATATCATTTCTGCAGCTTCTTGTACAACAAACTGCCTGGCTCCAATGGCAAAGGCCCTCAACGACGCTTTCCCAATCCAGAGCGGTATCATGGCTACAATCCACGCTTACACTGGCGACCAGATGATTCTCGACGGTCCACAGCGCAAGGGTGATCTCCGCCGCTCAAGAGCAGGCGCACAGAACATCGTTCCAAACTCAACAGGTGCTGCAAAGGCTATCGGTCTTGTAATCCCAGAGTTGAACGGAAAACTCATTGGTTCTGCACAGCGCGTTCCAGTTCCAACAGGATCTACAACAATCCTCACGGCTGTCGTCAAGGGCAACGATGTCACAAAAGAGGCCATCAACGCCGCTATGAAAAAGGCATCTGACCCAGAGACATTCGGATACAACGAGGACGAAATCGTTTCTTCTGATGTTATCGGAATGCGCTTCGGCTCACTCTTCGATGCTACTCAGACAATGGTAACAAAGATTGCTGACGGTCTCTTTGAGGTTCAGGTTGTTTCTTGGTATGATAACGAGAACTCATACACATCTCAGATGGTCCGCACAATCAAATACTTCAGCGAAAACTGCTAAGTTTTCGTAGAGTTTGCAGAGCAAACTCCGAACTGCTAAGTTCCATTGCTAAGATAAAAAAACTCCGCTTCGGCGGAGTTTTTTTATTTCCGATGCGCCCAAATTCAGTAAAAAAGTAGCGCAAGCTGATTTTTTGCAGTATGATTTAAGTTATGGCAGAGAAAAACATTTCAGAATATGGCGGAAAAATACTGAACAGCCTGAACAAAGCTGTTGAATCAGGTGATTTTTCAAACCTTTCAGATGATGTAAAAGGGTTTATCAACGAAGTTGCAAAAGGCGGGTATAAATCGTCTGGAAATACTAATTCTGAAAAGTACGCTTACAAACACAAAAATTATTTTTCTGGCAATAATTTAGGCTCAGAAATAAGTGATTCGCTGCAATCGGGGCTAAAATATGTGGTTTCCTCATTAAAAAATGAGCAGGATTCTCATTTCGTTTCATCAAAAATCAACAAATACTCTGCGGGTCTTTCTAGCATATTAAAAATCATTTTCGGCTTTATCATCGATTTTATTTCAGGTGCGGTGCTCTGTGATTATCTCGCTTCGTTTTCTGACGGACAAATTCAGAAAGAACTTGGTTTGTTTATTTTCTTTGTGGCGGTTTTCGTTGGAGGAATTGTTATGATTCGCTCCGGGAGAAAAAAGCGCGTTCTTGTGAAAGATTATTTTCAATTCGGAGACATTATCGGAAACAGAACTTATGTCACTGTGCAGGAGCTTTCAGACAGAACGGCAAGGTCTCCCGAATATATTATCAGCCAGATAAATAAAATGAAAAACTGTGGCTGGCTTCCGTATGCTATGCTGGACAAAGCCGAAACAACGCTTATGCTGACAGATGAAGTCTACAAAGAATATCTCAGAAGTTCCATGAATACAGAAAGTAAGAAGAAAAAAGTATCTGAAAAAAAGAATGTGAGCGTGGAAGAGGAAACTCCGAAAAATGACTATTACACGATTGACCCGAACCTTCCTGATGAAGTTAAAGAAATTCTGGCTGACGGAATCGATTACCTGCACAAAATACGCTATTTCAATGATTTGATTCCTGACACAGAAACGATGTCGGACAAGCTCTATACTCTTGAGGCTACAGTTCTGGCAATTTTCAAGAGACTGAAAGAAAAAACGGACATGGCGAGAGATTTGCGAAAGTTCATGTCGTATTATCTTCCTACCACGGAGAAGCTTTTGCAAAGCTATGTGGATTTGCGCAAAGAATCGCTTCCAGTCGAGAACATAAAAAAGTCACAGAAAGAAATTGAGCAGGCGACTGATATTATAAACGATGCGTTCGTAAATCTCTTGAACCAAATTTTTGAAAGCACTTCGTGGGATATTTCATCGGATATTTCAGTAATGAAAACGATGATGAAACAAGATGCGCTTTTATAAAGGAGTAAAAAAATATGGAAGTCAAAGTAGAAACACCGACATTAGTTTTTGATGCGCCTTCTGTAGAGCCGGAAGCTAATCTTCCTGTCGCAAAGCAGAATGAGATGAAAGAGGAAATCGTTCTTTCAAAAGAGGAGCTGGCTCAGGTTGAGTCATTTTCAAAGCAGATAGATTTGTCAAATTCTACTGCTATTCTGAATTATGGCGTAGGGGCGCAAAGAAAGCTCTCAAGTTTTTCTGAAAAAGCCCTTGACGCAGTTCGCACAAAGGACATGGGTGAAGTTGGCGATATGATTACGAATCTTATTGGCCAGCTCAAAGATTTTGATGTTGACGAAAAAGAGAAAGGTTTGAAAGCATTGTTCAAAAAAAGCGCGAACAAGCTCACGGCTCTAAAAACAAAGTACTCAAAAGTAGAGACTAATGTGAATGTAATCACTACGGAGCTTGAGAAGCACGAAACCACATTGCTCAAAGATGTGGCAATGCTCGACCATATGTACGATGCGAACCTTGCGTATTTCAAAGAGCTTACAATGTATATTGCGGCCGGAAAGAAAAAACTTGAGGAAACAAGAAGCGGAGAGCTTGCTGCCCTCCAGAATAAGGCGCAGGCATCAGGACTTCCTGAGGATGTTCAGGCTGCAAAAGATTTGGCGGCTATGTGCGACCGTTTTGAAAAGAAGATTTATGACTTGCAGCTCACAAGGACGATTGCCCTCCAGAGCGGCCCGCAAATCAGGATGGTTCAGAGCTCCAATACAATAATGGCTGAGAAAATCCAGTCCACAATCGTGAATACAATTCCGCTCTGGAAAAACCAGATGATTATTGCTATCGGAGTAGAACATTCAAATCAGGCTGCGAAGGCACAGCGCGAAGTTTCCGATATGACTAACGAGCTTTTGAAGAAGAATGCGGACGCTCTCAAAGCCGCGACTATAGAAACGGTCAAAGAGTCAGAGCGTGGAATCGTGGATATTGAAACAATCAGGCACACGAACGAGCAGCTTATAAGCACAATGGACGAAGTTCTGAGGATTCAGGCTGAGGGCAAGGAAAAACGCCGCAACGCCGAGCAGGAGCTTTCTCAGATTGAGCAGGAGCTTAAGACAAAGCTTCTGGAGGCATCAAAAGCGTAGGTTATAGCTGCCGGTGCGCCTTGCACTGGCAGCTCGCGCATCAATGCAAAAATCTGAAAAAATTCGTTAAGAAAAAAAACTAAAAAATCTCCAAATCATATTGAGTTATGAAACCTTTTAGATTATCATTCGTATTTATGCAGTTGCCTTGGGTCACAGACTCCTGCAAAAGCGAAGGATTTTTCTATAATTTCGCTTACCGATAGCAAAACTATCACTTATTAAATAAAAAGGTGGTTTGGGACAATATGATCAATCGTTCTGACTACATTTCCGATTCCGAGTGGAATCGTTTTCTTGAGTTTTCAAAGGATTTGGAGACTCCCAATATTGTCGTTAATCTGCACCAGATTAAGTACAACTTCATCAAGCTCCGCGACTCTTTCCCTTTCGCGCACATTTACTACGCAGTGAAAGCAAATCCCGGTGAGCCTGTTATACGGCTTTTGGACAGCCTCGGCTCAAATTTTGATATTGCCTCGCGCTATGAGCTTGACAAAGTTCTTGCGCTTGGAATAAAAGGCGAAAGGCTTTCTTATGGGAACACAATCAAAAAGGCACGGGACATAAAATATTTCTACGAGAACGGTGTCCGTATGTTCGCAACGGACTCAAAGGACGACTTGCGCAACATTGCCGAGAATGCGCCAGGCTCACGCATTTATGTCCGAATCCTCGTTGAGAACACGCAGTCTGCGGACTGGCCTTTGAGCCGCAAATTCGGCTGCCATCCTGATATGGCTTATGACCTTCTCGTAATGGCTCGCCAGCTCGGACTTACGCCTTACGGAGTGTCGTTCCACCCAGGCTCGCAGCAGCGAGACATCGGAGCATGGAATGATGCAATAGCGAAGGTTACATATTTGTTCTCGTCGCTTGAAGAAGAGGAGGGAATAAAGCTCTCGATGATAAACATGGGCGGCGGTTTCCCCGCTCACTATATCCAGCCTGCAAACGAACTTGATGTTTATGCCTCAGAAATCACACGCTACTTGCGGGATGATTTTGGGGACGATATTCCGATGATTATACTTGAGCCGGGACGCTCTCTTGTGGGTGACTGCGGAATTCTGACGAGCGAAGTTATCCTTGTTTCTCGCAAGAACAACACTGCATTGCAGCGATGGGTCTATCAGGACTCCGGAACATTCAACGGGCTTGTTGAAACGCTGGGTGAGGCGATGAAATATCCTGTAATTTCGGAAAAGGACAAGCCGGGCGAAAAAGAGGGCGAAGTCATTCTTGCAGGGCCTACTTGCGACAGTGCGGACATTATGTACGAGAATTTCAAGTACAAGTTGCCTCTGAGCCTGAAATCTGGCGACAAGCTCTACTGGCTTACGACAGGCGCATACACATCGACTTATGCGAGCGTTGAGTTCAACGGCTTCCCACCAATAAAAACATATTACATGGAATAAATCCTTAGGCTGCGGTCGTCTCAAAAGCTCTGTGACCGCAGCTCTAACCCCAAAGCGGAGCTTTTTCTTTTTGATATGAAATACTTAAAACAGTTCGCAGTACTTATTTCAGTCTGCTTTGTCGGCGAAGTTATACACGCTATCTTGCCGTTTCCGGTACCCGCATCAATCTACGGGCTTTTAATCATGTTCGGCCTGCTCCAGTTTAAAATCATTCCGCTTTCAATGGTAGAAGATACTTGCCTTTTCCTGCTTTCAATAATGCCGATTCTGTTTGTTCCGTCTACCGTGGGGCTTATTGTGGCAGGGCCGCTTTTGAAGCAGTACGGACTTCAGTTTCTTGCAATCGGGGTGGTAACGACGGTTGGCGTGTTCGGCGTAACGGGAGCTACGACTCAAGCCGTAATGAGAATCATGGCACGGTTACGGCGGAAAAACACGCGCAGCGAAAATAATGTGACCGAAGAGAAAAGCCATGAGTGAATTTTTGACTTCATCTGCCTTTTTCGGCTCTTTTATAACACTCGCAACATTTTGTTTTGCTTTGTTCGTGTATAAGCGGATTCCGCTCTTTTTTTTCAGCCCGCTTTTGCTGTCCTCTGCCTTATGTATAGCGTCGCTTTTGTTTTTCAAAATTCCTTACGAGCAGTACAAGGAAGGGGCGGGCATTATACACAATATGCTTACTCCTGTGACCGTGGCACTGGCAGTTCCGCTTTACAAGCAGTTTCAAAAGCTCAAGGACAACTATCCGGCAATTATTATCGGAATAATAAGCGGAATTATAGCGAATGCAGTTGTTATTTTCGCATCGTGCGCAGTATTGAAAATCGGACACACAGAATATGTCTCGCTTCTTCCCAAATCGATTACGACTGCTATTGCGCTTGCGGTAACAGAGCAGAACGGCGGAATCGTATCGGTTACAATCCTAATGGTAACAATATCCGGAAATATCGCAAATCTTTTTGCCGTACAGCTTGCCCGGTTTTTCAGAATAACGGAGCCTGTGGCAAAAGGCGTGGCTATCGGGACGAGCGGTCACGCGCTGGGAACGGCGAAAGCAATTGCGATGGGCGAAGTGGAAGGCTCTATGAGCGGCCTGAGCATAGCTGTCTGCGGAGTTCTGACCGTAGTGATAATTCCTTTTTTCGTCAATCTGATTTAAATTTAAATTATCGGTACGGACATTTCACAAATTTAAAAAATGTGTTATAATAACTAAAAGGTAGTTTCTAAAAACTTTAATTCTTAGAGCTGCCCAAAATTAATTTCAACATGGAGGAAATTATTTTGAAAAAATCTAAAATTGGATTTGCATTTTTGACTTTTGCACTTTTTGGTGCATCAAGCCTTTTCGCAAACAAAATTACTTTGACTAACAACGAAAACTCAGAGTCAAAGGAGTATGATTCAATCCAGAAAGCTTTGGACGCAATTCCTACAGATTCAGGAGATTATACAATTTCCCTTGAGCCAGGAACTTACGAAGAAGTTCTCTACTACAATGGTGGCGCAACAATCAAACTTTCAGGACAGTCAAGCGAAAAATACGGTTCAGATGTTTTGATTGCTGAGGCAAATTCAGGAGATCTCTACAAGCAGAAGAGAGCAAAATCAGCACAGAACGGACGCTGTATCTTTGAGTTTGAGGGAGACGGAAACCTTATCCTTGAGAACCTTACTATGCAGAATACATTCGCAAGAGGCTCAGTTCAGGGTTCAAATACACAGGCAGAGACAATCGGATTTGACTCAACGGGAAAACTTGTTGCTTATAACTGTGCATTCAAGTCACATCAGGATACGCTGCGCATGACAGGAAAATCATGGTTCTACAAGTGCTACATCGAAGGCGACACTGACTTCATCTGGATGGAAGCTAATGGAAAAGTCGCATTGTTCGAGGAGTGCGAAATCCGCGCTTTGTACGATGAGAAAAAGACACCTTCTTATGTCTGCGCTCCAAGAATGAATTTCGGAACAAGACTTGGAAAAGGTCTGGTAATCTACAACTCAACTATTTCAAGCGATGAGGGACAGACAACATACCTTGCCCGCACACCGTGGAACTCAGGATACTACAATCAGGTTGCATGTGTAAGGACGAACACAAAAGGCATCAGCCAGCTCTGGTACGGAGACCCTCTCACGGCTCCTGGAGCAGACAGAACAAAGGTAGGCTGGAAAATTGATGCGGGTGGTGCTGGTCTTAAGGAAGTGGCTGGCGGCGGAGAAGGAAACTTCTACTGGCCAAGACCTAACTCATGGTACGGAGACCCTATCTACACGCAGAGCCTTCGCTCAAGATGGATTGACTGGAGCCAGAGAAGAGGTTACAAGAAGCGCAACAATACTCATACCACAATGAGAAAGTATGTTTCAGCATCAACAGGAAAAGAAGTTGAGCGCGACGATGTTATCCCAGGCTACGAAGTTTCAACTGAGTTCAACGGAAGACGCGCAATTCTCAACAGATACTATGACTATGCTCGCGATGCCTACAGAAAAGACTACGAGGACACTTGGGCAATCGATGACCTTATCAAACAGAATGGCTGGACAGTTACTCCTGACAACTCAAAGGAGCTTGTCGGAAAAGAGCAGGAAGCTGAGATTACACGCTATAATTTCGTAGACAATGCTGTTTCTTATTATCCTGCAATTACAAACAACGGATTCGAGTCAAGGGAAGATAACTCTGGTGCATTCGGTACTAATGGAAGCACTCTTTCATTCCCTGTAAAAGAAAAATGCGCTGTAACAGTTTACGGAAGATACTCTGGAAAAGGTGCAATCAACTCAACAAACCAGGGATTCGCAGATCTTGACTTCAACAACGGCTCACGCACAGTTGAGGTAGAAAAAGAGTACATTGTTTACGAGAAAGACGGCGGCACTGTAACAATCAGGGTTGATGAGGATATGTACATCACAAGAATCGTAATCGAGCCTGATCCGCTTGTTCAGTACAGCCCAATCAAACAGATTGTTGTTCGCGCAAAAGATGATGTTACTGAGATGGAGTCAAGGAAGAAGCTCCAGTTCTATGCTGACATTACACCTGGAATTCCTACGAACAAAGATTATGTATGGTCTGTTTCTGACGAGAGCGCAGCTACAATTTCTGAATTCGGCGTTCTTACATCAAAGGCTCTTACAGAGGATAAGACAATCACTGTAACGGCAACTGCTTGCGATACGAAGAAAGTCGCTGGAAGCTACAAGATTCTTATCCACAAAGTTGACCCGAAAGCATTTACAGCAAGCTGGCTTGACAGCTTGGATGCTTCAAAAGCTCCGTATGCAGGAACATCTGACAATACTGATGTAGCTACAGTAAGCAACGCAGTTCTTTCCGGAAAGGGAAGCAACTGGGCAAATAACACATCAAAGTACAACTCAAGCTACTCTGATGGTGGTGTTTCTTACACAGGTTACAAAGCTCCTATTAAAGGAAAAGACGCTGTTTACATTGATTTCCCAATAACAGCAAAGAAGAACCTTGAGCTTCAGCAGATTGCAGTTGCGTTCGGAAACCACGGAACAGGAAACATTGCGGCTTCTGTTCAGATTATCAGAAAAGGTGTTGCAGAAGAGCTTTTCGCTGATACATCAAGAAAAGCACGCCAGACAAAGAAAACATTCCCTCTCGGAGAGAATGTTGCTGCTGGCGAGACTGTCGTTATCAGGGTTGCTCTCTACGGCTATGCTAACGAGGACACTGAAATTGCAACAGGAAAAGCTCCAACAATTGGAACTGTGCAGATTTCAGGATACGCTGAGTAATCGGTAAGTTGTTTCGGAAGATTCTGAATCATGCTGAAACAACACGCTAACGAATGATTACAGAACGCGCTCCGTTTTATGCGGGGCGCGTTTTTTTTCTTCTCCGAACTGACACAGCGCAAAAAAAATTCTATAATAGACCTGTTCGGAAACATCAGTTTTCCGAACAGGTCTAATTGTATAAATATAGCTGTAAGGAATATTTTTGTTTCCGAGCAGCAACCTTAGTAATATATTGACAAGAGGTGCATTATGGGCGGCGTATTCGGCGTTGTTTCTAACAGCGACTGCTCTTTGGATTTGTTTTTTGGCATTGATTATCATTCCCATCTGGGAACAAGACGCGGCGGTATGGCTGTTTACCACGATGACGGAAGGTTTCAGCGGGCTATTCACAACATTCAGAACTCTCCTTTCAGGACAAAATTTGAGCGCGATGTTGATGAAATGCACGGTCACATTGGGATAGGCTGTATTTCCGACTACGAGCCTCAGCCGCTCATAGCGCGCTCCCATCTTGGAAAATTTGCCGTAACGACGGTCGGAATTGTAACGAACAAGGACGAGCTTGTAAAAGAACTTATGGATTCTGGCGGCGCGTTCCTTGAGATGTCAGGAGGAGAAATAAACCAGACCGAGCTGATTCTTTCGATGATTAATACTCAGAAAACGATTCTTGAGGGAATAAAGTATGTTCAGGCAAAAATCAAAGGCTCTATCACGCTTCTTGTAGCAACGCCAAACGGTATTTACGGAGCCAGGGACAAAATGGGGCGTACTCCGCTGCAAATCGCAAAGAAAGACGGCGCGCACTGTCTGGCATTTGAAAGTTTCTCATACATAAATCTGGGTTACAAAGACGAGCATGAGCTTGGTCCTGCTGAAATCGTATATGTTACTGCTGATTCATACGAAGTCCTGCAAAAGCCGCGGGACGAAATGAAAATCTGCACATTCCTTTGGATTTATTATGGCTATCCGACCAGTTGTTATGAGGGTGTTAATGTTGAGGCAATGCGGTACAACTGCGGAAAATTCCTTGCAAAACGCGACAAGGACAATAACATACACCCGGATTGCGCTGCAGGCGTTCCGGACTCAGGAACGGCCCATGCAATCGGATATGCGAACGAAGCCGGAATTCCGTTCACGCGCCCGTTCATAAAATACACTCCGACATGGCCGCGTTCTTTTATGCCGACAAGCCAGGATCAGCGAAATCTTATCGCTCACATGAAGCTGATTCCCGTGCAGCAGCTCATAAAAGGAAAAAGCATCCTTCTCATAGATGACTCAATCGTTCGCGGAACTCAGCTCAGGGAAACGACAGAATTTTTGTACGAGTCCGGGGCAAAAGAAGTTCATGTGCGCCCTGCCTGCCCGCCGATTATGTTCGGATGCAAGTATTTGAATTTCAGCCGCTCAAAGTCGGAGCTAGACCTTATTGCGCGCAGGGTGGTAAAGCAGTTTGAAGGTGAGGATGTAAGCCAGGAAGTTCTCGCTAAGTACTGTGACCCTGATACACCCGAATACGCAAAAATGCAGGAAGAAATCAGGAAGCAGCTTCACTTCACCACGCTTCACTTCCACCGGCTGGACGATATGCTTAATTCCACCGGTCTTCCTCACGAAAAACTTTGTACTTACTGCTGGAATGGCAAGGAGTAACAAAAAAGGGCTGTCTAAAAAGTATGAACTTATTAGGCAGCCCGCTTTTTTGTTTCTATTACAGTTTTCCTGAATTCAAGAAGTTCGTTGAGAAATATCCGTCCGCAAGCGGCTTGTCAACTTCAATATTGACCATCTTGAGTATTGTTGAGTGACCTGTCTGCACATTCGTCATAACATTCTCCATAGGAATGTTGTAAGTCTTTTTGCCTGTCTTCTGAGTGATGCTCTTAATCTCGTTCACTTTCAGAAGTTTTCCTTTTTTGTCATACATTTCGATATATGTGGGAATCAAGCTGTCTTTCGTTACCCATGAGATGCGGTAAGAATACTGGCTTGATTTGGGGTCTTTCGGAGTTGACTTAACGACATACAAATCTTTAAAGTTTCCTTTGTTCTCGCTTTCTTTCAAAAGCTCATGCGTATCATCGCTCACTTCGCGGCTGCTCATATCGTCATAAGAGAAATCAGTTCCTACGAACGGCTTCTCTCCTTCGGAAGCTGCAACGCGGCGTGTAGTGCGCAAAGACGGAAGATAAATCCACTTGTCATCGTCACGATCCTTGTTCTCTTTTACCAAGAAACGCGTGTCCTTCACTGTGGAAGGCGAGAAGAAAATCATAATGATATCAGTAAGGTTATCCTTGCATCGTCCGTATTCACCAACCTGACGAACTTCCTTTGCGCCTTTTTTGTCAGTGAGAGTAAGCGTTACGGCAGCTTTTGTGAAATCAGGTTTCTGGCGGTCAAAAACTTTCTGCATTACCTCAGTTCCATCAATCGCAAAAGCGTTGAATCCAATCACAAATGTTGCACAAGCAGCCGCCAATGTTCTCGTCATTTTCATAACAGATACCTCCATAGGGCAGCGCAAAAATACATTCTTACGCTGCAAAATAATGTTTGTTATATTAACCAAAATCATTGGTTCAAAGTTACGAACCAATGATAGATTTTATGATTATTTTTTTGATTTTCGCTCTTTTTCAAGAGCAATTTCTTTTTTGTAAACTTCCCGCTCTTCTTTCAGCCACATAAATTTCGGGTCGAAAGCGTTCAGAATTCCAGGAATAATCGTCATGGCAAGGGAAGAACTGGTGAACATGACAACAGCCACAAGAGCGCCAATATATCGTAGGATTATGAACTTACTGAACATAAGAACCAAAAATCCAAGCCCTACGGCAAGCGCGTTCGTAACGATTCCTTTTCCGCTCGTGTTGAAAGTCATTCGTGTAACTTCCTCAAGGTCAGCAGCATAGCCGCCGCTCATCTTAGAGAGAGCATCCTCGTACTCACCTTGTGCGATTTGCGCATTCGCCTCCAGTTCGCGCTTGTACATTACGGCACGCTGGTTCTGGTATGTTTCCATGAAATGAATCGTGTAGTCGATTCCCACTCCGATTGCGATTGAAGAAACAATGCTCGTACACAAATCAAGGCGAATTCCTGAGAATCCCATGACCATAAAGTTCAGGAGGATTACAAGAGCGAGCGGAATCGCGCCTATAAGTCCTGCAAGCGGTGACTTGAACGAAAGAGCTATGATTAGGAAAACCATGAGCAAAGAGAACACAATGCTCACCATCTGGCTGTTTATTACAAGATGGCTCATGCGGTTCTCAAGGGCGGCAGTTCCTGTTGCCTCAATCTCATAGCCTTCAGGGAAATTCTTTGCGGCGTATGCTTTTATATCGTCAATAAGAAGTCCCGTGTCAACAGTGCTGTGGGTGCGAAGCTGAACTTGGAGGCGGATTGCTTTCGGATTCGTCATGTCGTCGGCAAAGCGCGTAATCTGGTCGCTGGAAAGAAGGTACAAGTACTGGGTGACCAAATCACTAAGCTGCTCATGCGTGTCTACAGGATATTTCGACTCGTCGTAAGGAATCTCATAATAATCCATTCCCTCAAAGTTCAGCTCTTTCTCAAGCTCCCGGACGATTTCGTTCATGCTTGCTTTTGAGCCTCCTGTCATAGCATATGCGCGGTTTAGCAAAGAAAGAAGCTGCTGCATTGTGATTGTTTCGCCCAAAGAATTTGTCTCTCCGTTTTCTCCGTTGTTAACTGGAACATTCATAACCTGATTCATTCGCTTGATGAATGTAGTGAAAGAAACTATTTTTCCGATTTCTGGGTGAGTCGCAATAAGATAATTCTGCATGTTATCAACTGCTTTCAGAATATCAGGGTTCGTTAGCATATGGTACGATACAGCCTGAGCTTCTCCCTCAGAAGCCCCTTCTCCACCAAAGTCAAAACCGTCCGCAATGTCAGCGGCACCAGAAAAATCAAAATCAGAGGCAGCGTCGGAAGTGCCAAAGTCAAAGTCCGCCACAATGTCTTGTGAAGTCGCTCCTGTATCTGCACCTGCATCGGCGGAATTCTCCGAAGAATGGTCCGTAAAGTCAAAATCTCCGTAATCAAATTCTTCGTTCTTCACCGCCGTATCGTCGGTAGTCATTTCTTTTCCGCGCACAACAACATACATGCTGTTGGAGCCTGAAAGCGTTTCGTCAACATAAGCCAAATCCTTCCTGAACTTGCTGTCCGGCGGGAAATAGTTGACCATAGCCGTGTCTACGATAAGTTTTTTTACTCCGACGACGGAAAAAATTGCGATGAACAGAATGAAAATGATCAATCTTGACTTTGAGCCAGCAAAAAAATGATAGATGCTGTACATTGTCTGGCCGCTCGCTTCGTCCGATGAGTGGCCCCGCCTTCGTGAAACTTCCAGTGCGATTCGTCTTTTGATTTTTGCCGTCAGCCTGTCCTTGTTCCGCCAGTGCTTTCCTACCACATTTAGCGGAGTTACATAAAGCATTGCAGGAATGAGAGTGACAGAAAGAATCAGTGCGAACACCACGCCTGCCGCCGCAAAAATTGAGAATGAGCGGAGCGGTCTGAGAGGACTTGAGATGTTTGAGATAAAACCTGCCACTGTAGTTATGGCGGCAAGCACGACTGCAATCCATACATCTTTTAGCGCGAATTCAATTGCGCCCGCATGCTTTTCTTTCGTAATCTCGCCTTTTATTGCATCAATTCCCACATAGTAATGGGTCATAACATGGATTCCGTAAGCAGAGCCACAGGCAATAAGGCAGACTGGAATCATGCTTCCGATAATCGTGAATGTGAATCCAAGCAAGCAGAGAAGTCCGATTGACCAGACCGTGCTGACCAAGACCGTGATGAGTGGGAACAAAGTTCCGCTCCATGTATGGAAAGAAAAATACAATGACGCAAGTACGATAATCGCAACGAACGGAATCAGGTTCTTAAGGTCGCTTATAAGGAAGTCCTGCGCGTCATGGGACATTACAGGGTCTCCGAAGTACCGTATCTCAAGACCAGAGCCTTTAAGCTCCTCGTTACAGATTTCCTGAACTTCGGAAAGAATCTTCCTCTGCGTTGCGGCAGGAAGCTCATCGCCGTTCTCGTCGGAAGCGGTGACGGTAATAAGCATCTGGGTAGCGGTGAACGAGTCGTTCACGATGACGCGGTTGTACATCTCCTGCCAGTCGATGATTTTTTGCTTTATAAGGCGCATATCCTCGCGGCTTCCGGTATATTCGCCGTCATCACCCAGAAGTGAGCCTGCCTCAAGGCTTCCCTCGCCCTCATCGTTCACCTTTCCGTAGATGAAATCAATGTTCGTAATAGAGTCGATGCTCTCGACATACTCAACTTTCTCGATTTTTTGCGTGATTTTGTCCACGATTGAGATGTAGGCGGGAGTAAGAATAGTTTCGTCCTGAGTTTCAAGCGAAATTCCAAGCACAAGCATACTTCCGAATGTATCTTCCGCCTGAAGCATGAACTGGTACGAGTCATCATCCTTCGGCATGAATGTTCGGCTCGTGTTCTCGATTTTGATGTTTTTCAGCTGAAAAGCGAAAAACACTGTAATCGCAAGGCACAAACCGATTATGCCCCACGAAAATTTAAGCATTTTCTTAATCATTTCTGAACTCCTCAAAAACTAAGATGCAAATTTATAAAGAACTTGCTTTTTTATATGCGATTGTTTAATATAGTTTAAGCGGTTAAACGAATAAACTATAACAGTATGATTTCATATTGTCAACAAAAAGAATCCAACTCGGAGAAAACTATGGCAGAAAAACAAAACCTAGAGGATGCACTCACACAGTTCAAGAACTGCTCACCGATTTTTATTGCTCTTGGCGACGCAACGCGACAGAAAATCCTGATTGACCTTGCGGAAGCAGGTACCGAAGGAATAAATGTAGCGCAGCTTTCTGGAAAATCAATTCTTTCCCGTCCTGCGATTTCCCATCACTTGAAAGTGCTTAAAGACAGCGGAATAATTGAGCCTGTTAAAAAAGGCACTCAGATTTTTTACAAGCTGTGCCTTGAAAAAAAACTCGCCGACATAAAAGTACTTATTCAAATGGTAGAAAACATAATATGCACTATTTAATAGAAGAATACTGATAAAATCATCCGAACAAAACGCAACGGTTGTGTTCGGATGATTTTTTATTAGCGTTCCTCAGGCGCGTTCTGCTTTTTTCCCAGAAGAAGCCTCAAAAACAAAGGCTGCAAGATAAAAATCAGAATGTAGCCAACTACTAGTGAAATCAAAAGGCTGTGCGCAAACATTGGAAAAAAGTTCGGAGCTTGAATTGACTGTGCCGGTACTCCTTCTGCTATTGCGGCCTCAATCCCGCGCTTTGCCCCAAAAAAAGCGAGCGCGACCATAAGGAGCGTAATCAGCGGCGTGTAAATTAAGTCCGAAACGAGCGAATCCATGCAGTGGAAAGGAAGCGTTCTTTCGTGCAGGCCGCACCGGCCGCAGACAGAAAGGGCTATTTTCCTGACCGGAACAAAAAATCCAATCAAAAGGCTCAGTATTGCGCTTGCGCCGAAGCTCACAAGCCATGCCTTAAGCTCAAAATGCCCCGAGGCAAGAAGTCCGGTCAAAGAAAGAAAAAAGCTCAAGCTCACTCCCATCAGAATATTCATTGCAAGACCGATTTTTCGCATTTTGTTTTCTATGTTTTCCATAAATGAATATTATAACACGAATGTTGCATAAAAACACAAATAAAAAATTTGATTATTTGAAAATATCCTTTATAATTGACCTAATTACGGAGAAAACAAAAATTGAAAAGGAGCGGGCATGACTTACAAAAGTTTCAACTATTATGGCTACGACAAGAGTACGTTCAAAGACTGCTCGCTGCTAATCCGCCAGACTAACCGAAAGCACATAACAATTCTGAACACATGGTTCATAATCATTAATTTGATTTATCTTATTTTTGCTTGGCTTAACCTTTTCGGAGTGAACGAAGAACGGGCGCCATTTTACGGAAGCTACATCATCGCAAGTTTTGTCTTTGAGATTTGGCTTATAGTTTTTCCGAAAGCCGTCGAAAAATACAATTTTTTTTCAGTATTCGCAAGCATAACAATCCTTCTTTCCTACGGAGTCATTTCCTCCGTGGCGCAGCCTTATATGCCTGCCACAATGTTCCTTGTTCTACTTGTCCTTACATCGCTCTCGTTCATCGGAAGAATGTACATTATGATTTTTCTCATAATCATAAGCGTAGGAAGTTTTCTTTTCACTTCGTATCTTTTCAAGACATTCTCTATTGCATACCACGACACGTACAATGTTTCTGTCATAAGCACGCTCTCGATTCTCCTTCACTACACGTTCCAGCGCACGCGCGTGGCGCAGTTCATCTTGTACCAGCGTGATTTGCTCGTTCAGAAGGAGCTTGAAATAAAATCCAGCTTCGACGCGCTCACCTCCCTTCTGAACAGAGGAAAATTTTTCTCCGCCGCGGAGGAAATTTTGCGGGCCCAAAAAAAAGAGTACATAACGCTTTGCCTTCTGGACTTGGACGGTTTCAAGCAGATAAACGACAATCTTGGTCATCAGATGGGCGACAAAGTAATTCAGACCGTAGGCTCCACGCTCTTAAAAGAATTGCGCCTTGACACGCCGGACCGCATGAATTTTTCCGCATGGAACTTGTCCGAGTTGAGAAGCCTTGCAGGAAGGCTCGGAGGTGACGAATTCATCGTGCTTATACGGGGCAGGACTTCCAGGGCGGAAGTTACCGAGCTTCTTCAGAAAATGCTTGACGCGCTTAATTCTGTCAGATTCGACGGGCTTGATGGCATTCATGCCTCTTTCGGAGTAACCGAAATAGGCGAGGCTGACAAAGACATAGACAACGCTTACAAACGGGCTGACGAAGCATTGTATGAATCAAAGCGGGCTGGAAAGAACCAGATTCATTTCAGCAAAGACAAATCAGAAGGAGAAGCATGATGGATAAACTCGTATCATCCGAATACATGATAATAGCAGGCATAGCCCTGATGATACTGAACATGTTTCTCTCTGTGCTGAGGCTTTTTTTGCAGCACGATGCGATTTATCAGAGCGGAAAAGTTAAGGTCATCTCGAATATTTTCCTTCTCCTTTTGGAAAGTGCTTTTTTCGTTGTTTCTGTCATCGTGTTCAGAAACGATGAGCTTACGGTTTTTCTTGCTCCCACGCTCCTTGCGTCTGCCTCCGTGTTCACCGTGCTCCTGCTATGGGCTTTTGTCAAAATGCGCGGAATCTCCAATTTGTCGATGGAGATTCTTGAAAGGCTCGTTGGCGTAATCGAAGCGGGGGACGAGAATCTCGACGGCCATTCCCTCCATGTTCAGAACCTTACAATGCTCATTTATGATTATCTGCCTTTCTCGATTCGTGTCAGAATTAACCCCATGAACTTGCAGTACGCTTCGCTTCTTCTTGACATCGGAAAGCTGGGAATTCCCCGGAGCATAATCGACAAGAAAGGAAAGCTTCTTCCAGAGGAAAAAGAGCTTATTCAGCGTCATCCCGAAATTTGCGTGGAGATTTTTGAATCGCTTTCGTCATTAAGAAAAATCACATATTGGATAAAATATCACCACGAGCGTGTTGATGGAAACGGATATTATCACCTCAAAGAAAAAGAGATTCCGCTTCCGTCGCGAATCCTTGCGCTTGCTGACACTTACTCCGCAATTACAATGGACCGCTCGTACAGACCATCGCTTACCCATGAGAACGCAATCTCGGAGCTTCGGCTTGTTGCAGGAAAACAGCTGGACGCACAGCTCGTGGAGATTTTTTGCTCAATTCCGAAATCAAAGATTGCGGTTTGCATGGATGATGTTCGGAACAGAATGAAAAAATATCAGTCTGGAACTTTCCGCTGATTCGCCGCATGGAACAGGACTGTCTATGCTCAGAAAAAATCAGAAAAAAATATTTTCCATCCTAGTTTTTCTCGCACTAGCTATGTTCGTGCTAACTTCTTGTTTTGAAAAAAACAAAATGAAGCATTACACTACAGCGCAGCCTTCAGGAAAAATCAGGCTTGCGCTCCGCTCCGGAATTTATTCTTCCGTAATAAAAAAATGCCTTGCTGATTTTGAGGCCAAAACGAACATTTATTGTGAGGTGGTGGACTTAAGTGAAGATGCCCTTCGCTCGCAGCTTTTGGACGATGCGTCTAACAGCTGCGGAACATATGATTTGTGCATGGTTGACGGCTCGTGGATGGCAGAATTTACTGCGCGGAATGTGCTTGCTGATTTGAGCCATCTGGGATTTTTTCTGGACGATGACATAATTCCTGCCACAAAATCAATCTGCTATAAGGACGAAAAACTGTACCTTGCGCCTTACTACGGGAATGTGACGGTTCTTCTCTACAACAAACTGATGATTCGTGAGGCTGGCTACAAGGTTGAGGATATTGACTCAATTGAGGACTTGCTGAAAATCTGCGACTTCCAGAAAAAACGCCACAACCTGGGCTTTGTCTACAGGGGCGACACCGCGAACAATATCGTCGTGGATTTTCTTCCGGTTCTTCTTTCCCGGGGAACTTATGTGGTTGACGAAAACAATAATCCGACTGTCAACACTTATGAATTTCGGGAAGCAGTCCATATCTACAAGCATTTAATCAGGACTGGGCGCGCTACGAAAAAAGATGATTTGATAGCTGCAATCGCGAACAAGTCAGCCGTAGCGGGCATAGGCTGGCCGGGCTGGTACACGCCCGCAAAGAATTCGTCAATGGACTACATTGCGCTTGCAGGAAAATACCGGGAGGACGGAGAACCGAACAACGCCAACATTTACGGAATCTGGGCAATCGGAATTCCTTCTAACAGCACTAAAAAAGAGCTTGGGGCAAGGCTTCTCTCGTACCTGATGGATAAGGATGTTCAAAAAACCACCGTTGTGTACGGGGGAGTTCCGTGCAGGTACTCAAGCCTTAGTGACAAGGAAATATTGAAGAAATTCCCGCAGTATGATGCGGTCAGGAAAGCTCTTGAAGGCGGCGTGTACCGTCCTGTAATGGAAGAATGGAGTCAGTTCTACACAATTCTCGGCCGCGAGCTAAAACTGATTCTGGACGGAAAAAAATCCGTGCCAGACGGTCTTTCCGATGCGCAACGCGATTTGGAGAAAATGCTTGAGGCTTCCAAAAAGAAATAATTTCAAAGAGGGGAGTGGAGAGATGAGAGATGCGAGTTGAGAGTTGTCCTCGTTCCTTTTTTATCCAAAATATTCGCCGCACTCAGGCGTGCTTAACAAATTTTGCTACGCAAAATACTCCTGCATTTTTGAATCCAAGAGTTCCTGCAAGATGAGAAATCTTTACTGTTACATACGAAAAATTGAAAAACGGGTGTTTTTATTTGCTTAACGGAGGAATTTTCTCGAAATGTTCACCACTTACAGCAAGATTCCATGCAGCATAAGCTTCTTCTTCATGCAATGCGAGCCAGCCTGTAACCATTTTTAACTGTCTTGAAGGAAGTTTTCCAGCCAACAATTCACCATCAATTCCAATCGTAGCTTTGTATTCACCATAATACACATGGACATGAGGTTTGTTGTGCGCCTTATTGTCGCGAAAAAGCATATATATTGTCATTCCTTCAAAGCGACTCAATTCTGGCATTGTATTCTCCTACGAATAAATCTCTTTTGTATACTTGTAACTTTCTGAATATAATGTTTCGGGGGCAATATCAATAAGTCCGTCCAGCCATGAAACAAACCCATGTGTTACTTTTGCAGTTCGACGATTCTCATCAGATGCAAGAGGTGTAAAGGCCGTTCCTTTATCAAGTAAAATCGTAACATCAAATAGCCGAGTTTCTCCCGTGGAAAAATCAACTAACATCATTCCGTCGTCAAGAATTTTTATAGAGGTAACTTCAATTTCAGGAACTAATTCGCCTGCATAGCAAATGCCGTCTTTTATATACATACCAAACCACCTCCCAATTCATTATATAACAGAGTCATAAAAATATCACCCAAAATATTCGTCGCACGCAGGCGTGCTTAACAAATTTTGCTACGCAAAATATTGCTGCATTTTTGAATCCAAGAGTTCCTGCAAGTCCGCAATCTGCTGTTTTACCAGCGATTTTGATTTGACGGCTTCATCAAGCAAAGAAAGCTGCTGTTTTTTGTTGTCGATTGCGGATTGGATTTTGTCGAGTTCAGCGGCGATTTTTTGCTGGTCAGAAAGAGAAGGAAGACTCAATTCAAGATTTCCAATATCCTTCAATGACAGATTTAACTGTGCTACCCCTGGTTTTGATGTTCTGTTTGGCGTAACACAACCTCTGATGCTAATTGATAACGCAAAAATTTCAGATTATATTCTTCGCTATTATTCAATCGTATAATTGCCAGTGCTTGATTTGTATTAGCAGGTAAAATTGATTTATTTACAATTGCCGTCCTTCCAATAGTGCCTGCAATTGAAAAAAGAATATCATTTTCTTTAAGCTGAGAGCGTCTTAATGCAATATTACAATCATCAGATATATGAGCAAATTTTTCAGGTTCAAACATTCCATAGCTATTAATACTTTCAATTTTGACAAAGTTAATACCAGTTTCCTGATAGTTATATCCAAGAGTTGTGGGAGTTGTACCTTTTGTTATTGTTTCACAAATATCTTTAAGTTGTTTTTTCATTCCGCAGCTCCCTGTATATTGTCTTTCAGTTTCTCTTTCATTCTCTCAAATTTCAATTCTCAATTCTCAATTAGTAAACGCCGTTAGGCGTGAACGAATCCGTGTTGCAATTTTTACAAGAGATTCTGAGACAAGCTCAGAATGACAACTTTCTGCTCTCCGCCAATCTGCATTTTTTTGAGAAGAGACACCGCTTTTGCAAACAGATTTCAGTATAGCGAAAAACGCAAGGCTCTGACAGCCAAACTGAAATCTTGCTGAACGCATAAAAAAAGCGCGCCCAGAATCGGAGCGAGCCTTGTTAATTCCAAATTTTCCCTCCTTGTGTTATAATGAGCATGATTTCGATTTATCAGGAGGAAAAAAATGCTTGTAGTATCATACTCGGATTTTTTTGCAAATCCTTCCCAATACAAAAACGAAGCCGCTGTCTCTGGACTAAAAATCCTGCCGGAGAAAAAGCAGAAGAAGCTTTCCCGCAAAGTTCAGGAAAAACTGGAACGATTGCAGGCAGTTGTAGGAATTATTCCGTCGGAAGTGGATGCTGACGCATTATTAGCAGAACGCAGGATGTCAAAATGAAAATCGCACAGATTGGCAGAAAACAGAAATTTTTAGCATAGTAAATGAGTTGGAAGAAAATCGACTAAAATACTTTCTGGAAATTGCACGTGCATATAAATCTGCAACGGAAGACTGATTTTGCTCGTCTATGAAAAAATATGAACTCCATATAATGTGCCAATGAAGGTAATTTTCCATTCTTGAAAGACTAAGTATCAAAAAAACGATTCGCTGACAAAAAATCCTGCTCAATCCAAAATTGGACAAGTAGGCATTTTTGGTGCTTTCGGCTAGACTCAATGACCAATATCTTTTCATCCAATTTTTTTCAGTTCCCCTATTCGCTGCAACAGTTCGTAAAAATCTGTCTGAAAGTCAAAGTCAACAAGGTCAACAGGCATATCTAACGCGTCCTCAAGCTTCCAGCACATACGATAAAATAAATTCGGCGGCAAGCCCTTCACGCCCAAATCGATGTCAGAATCTGCGTGCGCCCTGCCAGTCGCCTGAGAGCCGAACAGGAAAACTTCCGTGCAACCTGCATTTTTGAGAAGATTCACCACTGTTGAGAGCTGATTTTTAGTTACCATAATATCAGTATAGCGTAAAACGCAAGTCTCTGACAGCCAAACTGAAGCCTTGCTGAAATCATAAAAAAAGCCCGCCCCTTTTCCAGCGCGGAAAAAGAGCGGGTTCCGTGGTGGCCTCGACTGCGCTCAGCCACCGATTATGGATTCTTAATCAGACTAATCCCTGAGCCAGGAACTTTGCTTGCGCGAAGTTCTGCGAGAATCCGCTTCGCGAATTCTCGTGGTCACATTGGCTTAGACCAAACCTTGAGCCAGGAACTTCGCTTGCGCGAAGTTCTACGAGAATCCGCTTCGCGAATTCTCGTACTCTCATGTTAGACTAATCCCTGAGCCATCATGGCACGAGCTACCTTCAAGAAGCCGTAGATGTTTGCGCCTGAAACATAGTCTGGTGTTGCGCCTGGAGCGAACTTTTTGGCTGTTTCGTAAGCGTTGTCGTGGATGTTTGTCATAATCTGCTTGAGTTTAGCATCGACTTCTTCACGGCTCCATGAGAGGCGCTCTGAGTTCTGAGACATTTCAAGACCAGAAACTGCAACACCACCAGCGTTAGAAGCTTTTCCTGGAGCAAAGAGAACGCCCTTTGACTGCAAGAATGCGATTGCATCTGCACGAGTTGGCATGTTTGCGCCCTCTGCAACGAGTTTTACGCCGTTTTTAACGAGCTTTTCAGCGTCTTCCATGTAGATTTCGTCCTGAGTTGCACATGGGAATGCACAGTCAGCTTTAACTCCCCATGGTTTTTCGCCCTTGAAGAATTTTGCTTTTGGATATTTTTTAACGTAAGCGTCAATCTTTTCGCGGCGAGCGCGGAATTCCATAACGTAAGCGAGTTTTTCAGCATCGATTCCGTCTTCGTCGAGGATGTAACCTGTTGAGTCAGACAATGTGATGACCTTTCCGCCCAACTGAGTAACTTTCTGACAAGCGTACTGAGCAACGTTTCCGTCACCAGAGATGATTGCTGTCTTGCCCTTGAAGTCTGTTCCGGCAGCTTTGAGCATGCACTCTGCGAAATAGATAAGACCGTAACCTGTAGCCTCCGGGCGAATCAAAGAACCGCCGAAGTCCAAGCCTTTACCAGTCAAAACGCCTGTGAACTGGTTTGTGATTCTCTTGTACTGACCGAACATGTAAGCAACTTCTTTTCCGCCAACGCCTTTGTCGCCAGCTGGAACGTCTGTGTCAGCACCGATGTGTCGGTAAAGCTCAGTGATGAAGCTCTGGCAGAATCTCATGATTTCGCCGTCTGATTTTCCGTGACCGTCGAAGTCAGAACCACCTTTGCCGCCGCCCATTGGGAGAGTTGTCAAAGAGTTTTTAAGAACCTGCTCGAATCCAAGGAATTTAAGGACATCAAGACCAACCTCTGGAGAGAAGCGCAAGCCTCCTTTGTAAGGTCCAATCGCAGAGTTGAACTGAACGCGGAAACCGCGGTTTACGTGAGGTTTTCCCTGGTCGTCTGTCCACGGAACGCGGAACATGATGATCCTCTCAGGCTCAACGAATCGCTCAAGAACAGCTGTGTTCTCAAGCTCAGGCATTGTGTCAACGACTGGTGAAAGAGTCTCAAGTACGAGACCTGCAGCCTGAAGGAAGTGCTCCTGATCAGCATAACGAGTCTTGAGCTCGTCCCAAACGCGCTTGCAATAAGCGTTCTTAACATTAAATTCTTTGATTGCCATAAAGCTAACCCCTTGTTTTCCCAAAGCGGGAATAAAATCGTTTTTATACTCTAAAATACATCAGAGCAAAAAAAAGACAAAAATGCCTTAAATGAAATTCTATTGGAAAATCATACGAATACACCAATAGCGTTTCATTTCTGACATCTTTGTCTAATTGAATTTATACACCAAACGAAAAAAAAAGTCAAATGAAATGTGGGAAAATTGCATAAAAAAAATAAGAAATAATATCAAAATTCGTGACGAAAATATCAATTGGGAATGATAGAGAAAAATTCCTAAAATTGATTTTGATGGATTTTTGTATCTTTTGCTTGTGTTAACAGGCATTTGTTCAATATAATGGATAAAATGAAAAAAGTTTTCGCAAGATTTTTCCTTGCTTTTTTTTGCGTTGCAATCTTTTTTGCACAGGAATCAAGAAAATTTCCGTCTGACCACGGATTTTTGAATCGCTTTGTTTCAAAGACATGGACTACCGAGGACGGACTTCCTGGAATGTCGGTTACGGCTCTTTTGCAGGGCAGAGACGGATATATATACATAGGAACTTATGACGGACTTGTGCGCTTTGACGGAATTGAATTCACAGTTTTCAACCGTTCCGTTGACGAAAAATATGATTTTGCCTCTGTGCACGCACTTTTTCAGGACTCAAAGGACAATATCTGGATAGGACATAACGATGAGGGAATCTCATGCCTTACCCCGGACGGAAAAATATTCAAATACACAAAGGCGGACGGAATTCCGAACAACAAAATAAATGCAATCTGTGAGGATTTTGACCACAATATCTGGGTAGGAACTGCGTCAGGAATCTTCTATATAGCACCGACAGGCGAAGCCGTAATTCCTCCTTGCGTCCATGATACGGGACGGGAAAAGCTTGTTGTCTCAAATCTCTTTTGCGACTCTTCAAAAAGAATCTGGATTACGACCGGAGACAGAAACGAGGTTTTCTTCATAAAGAACAACAAGCTGGAAGTGTTCCACGGGCTGAAAAAAATATCGGACCCTGCCATTTTTTCAGTAAATCAGGACAAATCCGGTGCGCTGTGGTTCGGGGTAAGCCCCAACTATGTCGTAAAACTCAAAGACAATCAGGAAAAAGTCTATGACATTTCGCATGACGGAATCACCGCAACCGTGCCGAACGAAATCATGTTTGACGAGGCTGGCCATGTCTGGATTTGTTCCGATTCAGGGCTGACAATAATCCATGACGGCAAATTCACTTACCATGACAAAAGCACAGGTCTTTCCGACAACGGCATTACCGCAATCCTTGAGGACAACGAAGGAAACATTTGGCTTGGGCTGAACAGGGGAGGCCTGCAAAAACTGAGCTTCGGAAAATTCCGCACAGTTCCGCTCGGGGTGAGCGTCAACGCTATCTGCGAGGACAAAGCCCGGAATGTTACTTGGATAGGTACTGATACTGGTGTTCTCTGCTATAAAAACAATGAGTTCGTGGAAAATGAACTTACACAAATGTACAAGGGAACTAGGGTTCGCCATGTGACACGCACTTATGACGGGGAGATTCTTGTATCCGCGTTCTCAAAAACAATACCGCAGTGCAGCTTGCGCCCTGACGGTACCATAAAAATATGGTCTGTTTCTGATGGAATCTTGTCTGAAAGATGCAGAGTCTCAATGAAATCAAGTAGCGGCGACTACTACTTTGGGACTGTCAAAGGAATTTCAATAATCCATAAGGACGGAAGCGTATCGTTTCTGAATAAAAAGGACGGTATGAGCAATGACTACATAATGTGGTTGTTCGAGGATAAAAAGAGTCAGATTTGGGTGGGAACTAACGGCGGAGGCATTTACATTCTCAAAGACAATGCAATCGTAGAAAATTACAATACTGATACGGGGCTTGCTGGAAATGTGATTTTTAAAATCCTTGATATAGAAGGAAAAATCTGGGTAGGAACAGGAACAGGTCTTTCGCAGTACATTGAGGAAACAGGCTCTTTTGTAAATTTCAACTCCAAAAACGGACTTGGAACTGACAGCGCATTCCAGATTATCTGTGACAAGAATGAATTGGCATGGATTCTCACGAACAAGGGAATTCTTTCTGTCCCAATGACGGATTTTGATGATATTGCGTCGGGGAAAAAGACAAAGCTCTCGGTACAGATTTATGGAAAGACGGATGGTCTTGTGACTGGAGGCGCAACATCGACTGCCTATTCAGAAAAAGACTCGAGCGGAAAAATTTGGTTCACTCTTGTTGATGGCTTTGCGATTTATGACCCTTACTTGGTCAATAAAAAAATGATTCCGCCAAAAATCAAAATCCAGAAGTATTCTATAGACAACGAGGTCTATGAGTACAAGGGCGAGAAAATCGTAATTCCGCCAACGGCAAAAAGGCTTTCAATAAAGTACACGGCTCTTGATTTCGCTGCACCAGAAAAACTGGTGTTCAGCACGAAGCTACAAAATTTCGATGACTCATATTCAGATTGGTCAAATTCGCGCGTAGTGTCGTATACGAATTTAAAACCAGGAACATATCAGTTCTCTGTTCATGCGAAAAACATTGACGGACTTCAGAACAAGATGGTAAATCCTGTTACTATAATAATGTATCCGTATATCTGGCAGCTCGCATGGTTCTGGATTCTCGTAGGGCTAGGCTCTGCGATGCTTTTTTATTTTCTCTACAGGCTGAAAATCAAAAGCATACAGAAAAAAGCTCAGGAAGAAAAAGAATTCACGAATAAGATTATCGGAGCTTTCGCCAAGTGCGTTGACGGAAAAGACAAATACACGAACGGACATTCAATCAGAGTTGCCAAGTATACTAAGATGCTTGCCGAAAAGCTGGGCGAACCAAGCTCGACTGTTGAGGAATTCTACAATGTTGCGCTATTGCATGATATTGGAAAAATCAGTATTCCTGACGCGATTCTGAATAAGCCCGGAAAGCTTGACGATGATGAGTTTATCATAATGAAAAGCCATGCACAGCGCGGATATGAAATTCTGAAAAATGTGAACTTGCAGGATAATCTTGCGCAGGGAGCGCATTACCATCACGAGCGGTTCGACGGAAAAGGCTATCCGAAAGGTCTTTCCGGGGAGTCAATCCCGTGGGTGGCAAGAATCATAGCCGTGGCGGATGCGTTCGATGCGATGAGCTCTACGCGCCCGTACAGAAAAAAACTGGAGCTTGGGTACATTGTTTCCGAGATAAAAAAATGCTCAGGAACTCAGTTCGACCCGAAAGTTGTGGAAAAATTCATAGCTCTTTTCGAGGAAGGCGCGTTCAGCGACCTTATGTAGAAAATGCTCCTTGCGGGGCGAAAGCTTTCCGATTTCACTTTCAGCGGTCATTCAGACATGATGTCCGAAGTCAGACAATCTCAATGACCGCAATCTCCGCCCCACAGAATCGGGCTACAAAGTCAAATCGCCTTCTTTTATCCAGCCTATTTTTCTGAGCATAAGGCCGAATGCCCAGCTCAGAACTCCAGGAAGAACAAAGCAGATAAGGACAAGCCCGAGCCAGTCTAAGGCAGTCGGGGACATTGCCGTAGCTCCGTGGCGAGCAGCAACCTCAGAAGGCGTGAACCAGCCTGTTATTACTCCGATTTGGCCTACAAGCCCGCAAGTTCCCATTCCGGACGAAACCGCGGCTCCGTTCATCTCCAGCTTGAAAATGCAAGTCGCAATAGGTCCTGTGATTGCGGAAGCGAGCGTGGGCGGAATCCAGATTTTCGGGTTTTTTACGATGTTCGGCATTTGGAGCATAGATGTTCCCAAACCTTGCGACAAAAGTCCGCCCCAGCGGTTCTCGCGGAAAGAAAGGATTGCGAACCCAATCATCTGAGCCGAGCACCCAGCCACCGCAGCTCCTCCTGCAAGTCCTGTAAGCCCAAGAGCCGCGCAGATTGCGGCGGAAGAAATGGGAAGCGTAAGGACAATACCTACGATTACGGAAATAAGCACTCCCATAAGGAACGGTTTGAGCGTGGTTGCCCACACAATCAAATCTCCGAATTTGTTTGCCGCAAGACCAATCCATTTTGCGGTAAGGACGGTGAGAAGCGCACCTGAAAGAATCGTTACGAGCGGCGTTACGATTATATCAACTTTTGTCTTTTTGCTTACGAGAGAACCAATCTCAGCGGCAGCAACTGCGATTATAAGAACCGCAAGAGGACCTCCTGCGCCACCAGTCACATTCGCGGCAGAACCTACTGCCACGAGAGAAAAAAGAACGAGAGCGTGGCAGCCCATCGCAAAACCGATTCCAACGGCCATAGCCGCGCCTACGACATGCGCATCCGTACAGAAATTACCTGCGTTGACAAGAAAAGTAAACGCGGCGTTCTCTGAAAGACGGAGAAGCTGCTGTCCGATTGTTTTTACAATCGTTCCGACAAGGAGCGAGGCGAAAAGTCCTTGTGCCATTCCGCCAAGAGCGTCAATAAAATATCTTTTTGCATATTTATTCATAATTTCTAAAGAATATCACAATATATCACTGATTAGCAATAAACTCAGCGAATTCTCAAAAATTACCGATTTACTTACACATATTCGCTATATTTTGGTATACTTTTCGGCATGGAAAAAAATCATTTTCTTCGCGCGGTTTTTTCCGCCGCATTATGTTTTTTTGTTGCCGCAGTATTGCCAGCTGCAGATGATTCGCTTCTTTCCCGCGCGGAGGGAAGTTTTGCGCTGGAGCTTAACATTCCTGAGTCTTGGGCAAAAATCGTGAATCCCAAGGAATCTTACCCCGGCTCGTTTGTGTCAAAAAGCTACAAGCTCGAATTCAACGGACATTTTGGCGAAGTAAGGCTCTACGCCATGAAAGACAACGGAATCCCTGAAAACGAGCGGGCATCGCGCTACGCTTCATGCGTGGAATCATTGCGCAGAAATGTTTTTTCGTCTGAGCCAAAAAATACTCTTCCTGAAATCTTCGACATATCGTCCGAGCAAGTTTCTTACCGCGTGAACGCAACTTCTGCCTACCGTACTGATTTAATCGAAAAATCAGCTTGCAAGGAGCTTTTCAAAAATTATGCCTATCAGTATTTTTTCATAAAAGATGGTGTTGGCGTAGTCTCATATATTTTTCTTTCCGATGACCCGGAATTTTTTGGTTTCTCTGACAGCACGCTCAGCGCGGTGAACCCAGAAAGCAAGTACTTCATTGAGCGCGAAAACCCGAGGATAAAGTTTTCTTCCGATGAAAAACCTTTTTCTTCCGAGAAAATCTCTTTCGATGATTTGAAATGCTTTTCTTTTTCTGAACAAAAATCCGTTCTGATTGCAAGACTTCCTGAAAGCGGTTCGTTCGAGCGCGCGGAAAACCGTCCTGAAATTGGTTTTCTTCCGCTTACTGCGGGCTTTTCTGCAAATTACGGCGGCGATGTGCTTATGGGATTCTATGTTTTTGAAGTACGCTCAGGCGACATAAAAGCCCGCGATGCGGAAAAAGACAAAATAATGGAAAAAATTTCTTCTTATATAATAGGATATGATGACGGAATGCCGTTTGAAAAATCGAAAGGAAATTATTCAAAAAAATTCAACGCTTCTTCTTCATGGACGAAAATCTCCCAGAAATGCCTTTCCCCATGCTGTGATTTTGGTAATCTTGCCCGCATAGATTTTTTCTATGACCAGTCAGCGGGCCTTTTGTGCCGATTTTTGGCAGGAAAACCTTCGTCCGTAGAATCCGCGCTGAATTCAGGCGAGTGCGATAATTTTGCTTTTATGAGCATTTCCGAGCAGCTTGCGAAAAACAACTCGTTCAGAATAGTTTCCGCCGACGGAAAGTTTGAGGTTCGTGATTGCGGGGAAGATTCAGGGGTACGCAGGTTCTCTGTCCGCAGTGCCGCAAGCGGCGGTGAAGTTCTGAACGGGCTTTATGTTGACGCGGAGAATATTTTGAGCGGGGATGATGTTCGTTTTATAAAACTTCATTCTGACCCAAAATCTTCCAGAAACAAGCAGGTTCAAAAATTCTTGGGGAAGAAAAAAATCCCTTCTGACATAAAATCATGGATTGATAGCGGAAAACCATATGCGGTGGCGGAGTATTTCTCGTTCTCGCTAAAAAATCAAAAAGAACGCTCTCTTGGAAAATACGAATATGTAAAAATGTAGACTAGGACTTTGAGGCAGAAAAAAGCTCCAGCCTCAAAAGTTTAGGAATATTAGACCTGTGCGGAAAGCTGAAGTAGCGGAATGACGAAAGGTGTAGTATAATTTTTTCAAGGAGGCGGTTATGGTTGGTACTTATACAATGCGGCCATCAGAATTGACAATCGATTTTATTCGCTCAATTCAGGCGATATTCAAAAATAAAGAGATAGAAATTAATATTCGCGAAATTCCTGATGAAACTGACTATTTGCTTTCATCAGAGGCGAACAAAAATCATTTGTTAAAATCTATTCAAGAAGCAGAAAAACATGAGAATCTTATTACTGTTGCGGAAGATACTCTATGATAATTTCTTTTACACCAACAGCCTTTGAAGATTATCAGTATTGGGCGACAAATGAAAAGTCCGTTTTCAAGAAAACAAATGCCCTTATAAAAGAAATTATGCGTATGCCGTTTACTGGTACAGGAAAACCAGAACCGCTAAAACATGAACTCGCTGGTTATTGGTCACGCAGAATTACAGAAGAACACAGGCTTGTTTATAAAGTCGAACAGGACACAATTTTGATTGTCTCTTGCCGTTATCATTATTAACTCTGTCTCTGGCGATTACGAAGGAAGTGTTTGGAAACTGAAAACGGAAAGTGAAAAGGTGAAAACTGATAATATTTGTTCGAAGTAGCGTAACGGCGAAAGGTGTAGTTATTTTTAAATAGCCTATTGGGGGCATCATTTGCTCATTCCGCAGATTAAAAAATATTTCTAGAAACTCAGCTTTGCGATAAGCCCGTAGTTTTTCCCGATTGGGTCTATGACAGGTGCGAAGTTTACGGAAACTTTCTTACCGTTCAATGCTGATGTGAGATTTTTGTTGTATTCATTCGCATATCTCCACGGACGGATACAGCCACCTATTGTTCCGCCCAAACATATTGCCGAGGCACTTGAGATAAGTGCTATTCCGACGTTTCTTTTTCCAGAGTTGTCTTTTTCTAGTTTTCCTCTGTAATTATATTCATCATCTATGTTATTTGCATAAATGGCTGCTCCGGCAATTAAACAACCATATCCTAATACATGAATCGCCAAGTTGCTGAAATTCCCGCCGAATTGTAAATCTAAGCCTATGATAATGGAGGCGGTCATTTCGACAGACTCAATGACCGCCTCCGTGAATCGTTATTTCTTCATTTTTGCGAAAGCTGCCGCAAACGGGTTGTATGACATACCGTCGCTTGAGCCGAGGTTTTCTCTTCTCGGGCGGTCGCCTTGCTTTCCGTTGAGAGATGCAGCTCCGCCTTTCTTGACTACTACGACTTTCTTTCCGGAAGGTTTTTTTCCTTCGTTCGTAGTTCCGAGTCTTGACGAAGCGTCGCTTTTAAGCGAGAGCGAGATTCTCATGCGGTCTTTGTCCAGCGCGATGATTGTGAATTCTTTCACATCGCCAACTTTGATTACATCCATTGGGTCTGAAACAAAGTTGTCAGAAAGTTCCGAAACATGGATAAGAGCTGTTTCGTGAAGACCAATATCAACGAATGCGCCGAAATCAACTACATTCTTGATTTTTCCTGTGACCTTCATTCCTTCGCTCAAATCTTCGAACTTGACTACGCCTTTTTGCATGATTGGTGCCGGATAACCGTCGCGCGGGTCGCGGTTCGGTTTCCCAAGCTCGTCGATAATGTCGTTCAGCGTTGTGTCACCGATAGAATACTTCTCAAGCAAAGATTTTTTCACATCGGATGGAACTGATTTTTTTGCCTGAACATAAGAAAGAACTTCGCGCGCTACGGCGTAATTCTCCGGGTGAACCCATGTGTTGTCGAGCGGGTCTTTGCTCTCGGCAATTTTCAAAAAGCCCGCGCACTGCTCGAAAGCCTTTGGCCCAAGACCTGGAACTTTCTTCAAATCTTCTCTGCTTGTGATTTTTCCGTTCTCGTCGCGGAACTTTACGATTTTCTTTGCAAGGGATGCGTTGATTCCTGAAACATATTTCAAAAGCATGTATGAAGCCGTGTTCAGGTTTACGCCGACTTGGTTGACTACGCTTCCTACGACTTCATCAAGCTGCTCTGCGAGCTTTTTCTGGTTTACGTCGTGCTGATAAAGACCTACGCCGATAGCTTTAGGGTCAATTTTTACAAGCTCTGCGAGCGGATCCTGCAAGCGTCGTCCCATTGAGATTGCACCGCGAATCGTAAGGTCAAGGTCTGGGAATTCCTCCGTGGCAACAGGGCTTGCGGAGTAGACCGACGCTCCTGACTCATCGACGACCGTGTACTTTACATCCGAGTTAGCATAGTTGTCGCTTATGACTTTTGCCACGAGAGCCTGAACTTCTGGAGAACCAGTTCCGTTTCCGACGGCAACAACCTGAATGTCGTACTTGTCGATTGCGCTGTTGAGCTGATTGTATGCGTCGTCGGGGTTCTGAACTTGGAAAATCTTGAAGTAGCCAAGGTATTTTCCTGTTTCATCGAGCGCGGCGCATTTAGTACCAGTACGGATTCCAGGGTCAATTCCGAGTACGCGGCTTCCTTTGATTGGCTGCGTAAGAAGAAGATTGCGGAGATTCTCGGAGAAGAGGGAGATTCCGTGGTCATCGGCGGCATCTGTTTCATCGCTCCTGATTTCGCGCACTACGGCAGGTGAAAGAAGGCGCACAAGTCCGTCCTCGATTGCGTCCGAATGATATTTGTTCGATATTTTGACTTTTTTCTGGAGCATTTTGACCGCATCGTCAACAGGAACATCGATATTGACCGAAAGAGCGTTCTCGCGCTCGGCACGGTTTATAGCAAGAATTCTGTGCGGTTTGACCTGATTCAAAGGCTCTGAGTAGTCCCAGTACATCTTGTAAGTTGATGTTTTTTCTGCTACGGCCGCATCCTGTCCCTCCGGCACGATTCCTTTCGTTTCGATTGTGCCGGAAGCCATGTAAAGGTCATGCACATCGCTTCTGTTCGTGCTGTCCTGGCTCGTTCGCTCGGCGATAATGTCCTTTGCTCCGTCAATGGCGGCTTTTACTGTCTCAACATTGAGGGCTTTGTCCTCATTGTCGGTCTTAATGTATTTCTCAGCTTCTTTCTCAACTGCAGCATCATCGTTTTCTGCGATGATGAAATCTGCGAGCGGCTCAAGACCTTTTTCGGCGGCAACCATTCCGCGTGTCTTCTTCTTTTTCTTGAACGGAGCCCACAAATCTTCAAGCTCTGTAAGTGTTTTTGCGTTCATTGCGGCGTTATAAAGCGAGTCGGTGAGTTTTCCCTGTGAGAAAATGCCCCTGACTATTTCAAGCCGTCGTTCCTCAAGGTTCTTATATGATTTGAACAAGTGGTCACAATCAGTAACCTGCACTTCGTTCAGATTATCGTGCTTTTCTTTGCGGTAGCGAGAAATGAAAGGAATAGTGCATCCTTCATTCACCAGACTGATAACTGCGCTGACCTGAGCGACACGGATGTTCAGCTCCTCAGCGATTTTTTTCATAATTTCGACTTCGTTCACACTGAGCGCGTCGATTGATTCTTGTGTAAATTCCATAGCTATATGATTTTAATGAAAATCACTTTTTCTGTCATTCAGTCAGAAAAAAAATCATTTCATATTCACAATCCAGATGACAATGCGGGGTTATAATTGATATAATCTTATATCATGGAAAAGACTGTACCGTTAAGGAAAGATATTCCTGAGAAAGATAAGTGGGATTTGTCAACATTATACAAGACGGACAAGGACTGGGAAAAAGACCTCTCATCAATTCCTTCTCTGGCCGAGAAAGTCGTTGCGTTCAGGGGAAGGCTCGCTGAATCTAGCGGAACGCTTCTTTCTTCGCTCAAAGCATGTGAGGAGCTGTTCAAAGTTTCGGAAACCGTGTCGAACTATGCGGGGCTTTTGTACACTGCCGACGAGGGCGACTCAAAGGCGCAGGAAATGGATGGCAGGGCTACGATTGCAATATCTAAGGCATTCGCTGACATTTCGTTCTATGACCCGGAGCTTCTTTCGATTCCTGACGATAAAATCAATGAGTGGAAAAATCTTCCTGAATTTGCTGATTATCGCATATATATAGAAAAAACTTTGCACATAAAACCGTACACGCTCGGCGAGAAAGAGGAGAAAATCCTTTCTCTCCAGAGCGAATCCGGGCAGACTGCCAGAAATACTTTTTCGCTCCTTACGAATGTTGACCTTCAGTTCGGGACTGTAAGCGTGAACGGCGAGGAAAAGCCTCTTACGCAAAGCTCCTGGTCCGTATTCATGGAGAATCAGGACAGAGCCGTCCGAAAGGAAGCCTACGAAAAATTCTATGGCACTTTCGAAAGCCACGCCAATACGCTGGCTTCGCTTTATGCCGGGAGCGTGAACCAAGATGTGTTCCGCGCCCGCGCCAGAGGCTACAAATCGTCGCTTGAGTCAAAACTCTACGGCGACAAAGTTCCTGAGAGCGTCTACCGCAATTTAATCGATACTGTCCATAAGAATCTTCCTGTCCTGCACCGTTTCTACAAGCTGCGGAAAAAAGTCCTGGGGCTTTCCGAGCTGCGCCACTACGACGTGTATGTTCCGCTGGTAAAAAGCGTGAAAAAAAAGACATCGTATGAGGAAGCTGTTGAAATTTGCCGTGCGGCTCTTTCTCCGCTTGGCTCCGAATACACGGACACGCTTTGTTCGGGGCTTTTAGGCGGCTGGGTTGACCGCTACGAGAACAAGGGAAAGCGCAGCGGCGCATTTTCAAGCGGCGTGTACAGGGGCTATCCGTACATTCTTTTGAACTACAAGGACGACGCAATCAGGGATGTGTTCACTATGGCGCATGAAGGCGGTCATTCAATGCACTCATGGTACTCAAAGAACAATAATCCGTTCATGCAGTACTCTTACACGATTTTTGAGGCGGAAGTGGCATCCACATTCAACGAGGAGCTTGTTTTCGAGTATCTTCTGAAAAACGCAGAATCCGACGATATGAAAAAATATCTTCTTTCAATGCGTGCCAACGATATTCTTGCTACGCTTCACCGCCAGACTATGTTCGCTGAGTACGAGCTGAAATGTCACGAACTTGTTGAAAAAGGTTCTCCACTTTCTGCTGAAAATGTCCGAAAAATATATAGAGGACTCTTGGAACAGTATTTTGGTCCGGAAATGGTCTTTGAGCCGAATTCGGACATGGAGGGGCTTAGAATTCCGCATTTTTACGGAGCATACTATGTATACAAGTATGCGACAGGAATCTCTGCTTCGCTTGCGCTTGCAAAGAGGGTCGTGCATGGCACAAAATCAGAGCTTGACGATTACTTCACATTCCTGAAATCAGGGGGAAGCCGTTATCCAATCGACAGCCTGAAAGTTGCGGGTGTTGATATGTCATCGTCCGCTCCGGTTCAGGATGCCCTTGATGTCTTTGCAGATTTAGTCGGGCAGCTTGAGAATATTCTGTAGTTTTGGGGAAGTACATGAGCTTGAGAGATGAATTCTATGAGTCATTCAGAAAAATTCCGAAAGCGGAGCTTCATCTTCATATTGAAGCCGTAATAAGCGTTGATTCAATCAAAAAGCTGTACGCAAAGAAAAACGGTTGCGAATTGTCAGATGATAAGCTGAAAGAAATTTTCGGGTATTCTGACTTAAATGGATTCATAGACGCTTTTCTTCAAGTTCAGGATATGTTTTCTTCCGTTGATGATTTTGACCTTGTTTTTGCCGATTTGGAAAAATATATCATTGATAACGGAATCTCATACTGCGAGGCTTTCTTTGCTCCGTCCGCATTCTTGAAAAAAGGCTTCGACTTTGCCGAAATGATGCGGAACTACCAGAAGAATGTGCGTAAAATCAAGAAGAATACTGGTGTTACAGTGAATCTTCTGCTTGATGTTTCCAGAACATTCGGGCCTGAGGTGTCGGAGAAAAATCTTGACCTTCTTCTTGAAAACAGAATTCCTGAGGTTATAGGAATTGGTCTTGGGGGGGCGGAGTCAAAAGGACCTGCAAAAGAATTCGGGCATGTGTTCGAGAGGGCAAGACAGAACGGGCTAAAAACCGTGGCTCATGCCGGCGAGGACACAGGACCTCAGTCCGTGTGGGACACAATAAATATCCTTCATGCGCAAAGAATCGGTCACGGAACATCATGCGCCGAGGATGACAGGCTTATGGATACGCTTGCCTCAATGCGTCTTCCGCTTGAAGTCTGCCCCACAAGCAATGTGTTCACGAAAAAATATGTTGATTCAATAGAGAATCACCCTATACGACTTTTCTTCGATAAAAAAATCGTAGTCACCGTAAATACTGATGACCCGCTTTTTTTCCGCGTATCTCTAATCGATGAGTACTGGAATCTTTACTCAAAGGCAAAGTTTACGAAAGAGGAGCTTGTTCAGATTATAATCAACAGCTTCAACGCATCTTTCATAAGCGATGAGGAGAAAAACGACTTCTGCGGTAAAGTTCGGGAAGTTGCATCAGCTGTTTTGACGGTAGTTCCTTAAAATGATAAGCCTGAACGATTTTATAAAGCTAAAAAAATACAATTCGCTTGTTTATTTTGATATGGGAATGAGCGCAGTAAATTATTCTTACTGGTCTTCGTTTATGATTCCCGAAGGTTCGGGGGAAGAAGATATTGAATTGTACACTTCAATGCGAATAATGGGCGGAAAGGACTTGTACAGGCTCTTTTCTTTTTCTGTTTCTGAATGTTCCGTTGACAACCAGAAGAAAATCGATGGGGTAGTGCGGTTTGATTTCGTTCCTTTGTGCCAGTCTCCGGCTGATTTCGTTGAGGTCATAAAAGGGCTTGAGGAAAAACGGCAGGAAAACTTGCGGATTGAATATTATCTCGGGGTAGACGGAGAAAAAGAGCAGAATTTGTTTCTTGCCGACAGCTTTTTTGAGAGCGGTCTTTTTTCTGGCACGGTTCTTTCCATAAAATCATCTGAGCCTTCTGTCCTTAAAAAGTCGTCAGAATTCCTTTCTCTTACGAAAAAATTTGGAAAATCAGCAAAAATTTCTCTTCCTCCTGATGCGCTGAAAAATATTTTGCCTGCTTTGGAACCTGGAAAGACATGGATTGTGAATCCCAAATGCGATGATGAGATTATCAGGATTATGCGGGAGAATGCTCTGGGAGCTATTTTCACGGCTGATTCTGAGCCTTTTTCTGTCAGGAAAATTTTTGACGGGGGAGTTTGCGTTTCTTTCGCTTCTGGAAAATATCTTCTTTTTGGAGAGACTCTTTCGGACTTTGCTTTCAAGCTTTTTTCCTCAGGGCTTTTTTCTTACGAGGAAATAAAGCAGATTCTTGGGGCTTAACTACGCTTTTTGTTTTCCGATAATCAGAGTATTATGCTTTATACATTAGGTGGGATTTTAACAGAATATTTTGGGCCTGCTCGTCTTTTGCAGTCCTACACGGTTCTTATATGCCTTTCGCTTTATACGGGCTTTCTTCTTGTCCGTTATGGTCTTCCGCGCTTTTACGGCATTCTTCCCCATGACAGGGGGCGGGAATTCACGGTTTCCGCGGAGGCCGCAAAAGGAAAGCCCACAGGTTCGGGCGTTATCTGGGTTTCGTGCTTTGCAGTCCTGAGCCTGATATTTGTTCCGCTGGACTGGCTGAAATGTGCGGTCATAGTTCTTACATGGCTTATGATGCTTACAGGCTACCTTGACGATTCAAGCAAAACTTCATGGGGCGAGTACCGCAAAGCAATCCTTGATTTTCTTATAAGCGTTACAGTTTCAATCCTGCTTGCGATTTATCTCTCAAAATCATCAGCTGACGGAAACATTTATTTCTGGATTCCTTTTTTCTCAGAGTCAATCCGTGTGGCGAGCTGGGTGTTCGTTATCATTTCGACTGTGATGATTTGGGCAAGCGTGAACACAACTAACTGCACGGACGGTGTTGACGGATTAAGTTCAACTCTTGTTCTGATTGCGCTCATAACGCTCGGTGTTGTATTTTATTTTATTCTTGGTCACAAGGACATTGCGGCTTACCTTCTTGTTCCGCATCTTGAGAAAGGCGCGTCTTGGGCTGTGATGTGCTTCTGTCTTTCTGGCGTTCTTATGGGCTATCTATGACACAACGCTTTTCCGAGCCATGTTCTTATGGGCGATGCCGGAAGCCGCGCGCTCGGATTTTATATCGGGGTGTGCGTTATGATAAGCGGAAATCCGTTCATTATCCTTGCCACAAGCTCTATTATTTTCGTTAACGGCGGCATGGGACTTCTGAAAGTCGCTCTCAAAAGATTCTGCCACATTTCGATTTTTACTGATATCCGATTTCCGCTCCACGACCATATGCGCGTGAACCATGGCTGGAGTCCGACGCAGGTTCTGGTCAAATTCCTTATTCTCCAAGTTATGATTACTGTTCTTATGCTTGGCGTGTTCTTTAAAGTGCGGTGAGGCTGGAAGATTCACTTCGCAAAACTTGCGGGTGAAACATCCGTGCAGGGGATTGGTTCTGAATTTGGGACTTAGGGGTGGCTTGGGCTTGTTTGCGGACTGCTTGCAAGTGATTTGTTCTAAAGCTCAGAACGGATTGCCAGTTTGGGCTGAGTCGCGGGGCGCATTCCCAATCCAGCAATCCGACACGAAAAAATACGCGTGCGCTCAGATTTTACTTTGCCGCATACGCATCGTTGTGTATTCCGCCAATTGCCCGTCCGCTGGGTTCATCCATATTCTTCCATGCCGCGTCCCACTCAAGGGCTTTTGCCGTGGAACAGGCAACACCTGCCTCATGCGGAACTACGCGGGCCGCACAGTCGCTGGGAAACAGCTCGGAATAAATCTCTCGGTAATAATATTCTTCCTTAGTCTTGGGCGGGTTCACAGGAAAACGGTTTTCGCGGCGGGCAAATTCTGCATCGCTTACTTTCTCCTCCGTCATTTTCTTGAGAGTGTCAATCCAGCTGTAGCCAACTCCGTCGCTGAACTGCTCCTTTTGCCTCCAGACGATGCTTTCGGGAAGCATATCCTCAAATGCCTTTCGCAAAATCCATTTTTCAATTCGCTGATGATTGAGCTTGTCAAAACCACAGTTTTCAGCTGCTTCTGTAGGCTCAGTTACCTTAATGCTCATCTTGTCGCTCGGATTCAGACTCATTGCAATATCGATGAAATCTTTGTCAAGGAAAGGAACGCGCCCCTCAACGCCCCATGCCATAAGGCTCTTGTTCGCGCGGAGACAGTCGTAGAGGTGCAGCTTGCTCATTTTCCTCACAAGCTCTTCGTGGAACTCACGCGCGCTAGGAGCTTTGTGAAAATAAAGATAGCCTCCGAAAAGCTCGTCGCTTCCCTCTCCGGAAAGAACCATCTTGATTCCCATTGATTTTATAACCCGTGCCAGAAGGTACATCGGAGTTGACGCACGAACAGTCGTTATATCGTATGTTTCTATGTGATAGATAACATCACGAAGCGCGTCCAGTGCCTCCTGAATCGTAAAGTGAACCTCATGATGAACAGTTCCTATGTATTCAGCAGCCTTTTGTGCCGCAGCAAGGTCGGGCGAGCCTTCAAGTCCTACCGCGAACGAGTGCAGCTGAGGCCACCACGCACTTTCTTTTGAGTCGGACTCAATTCGCTTCTTGGAGAATTTCTGCGTGATTGCGGCTATAATAGAAGAATCCAGCCCGCCGGAAAGAAGAACTCCGTAAGGAACATCGCTCATAAGCTGCGCTTTTACTGCGTTCTCAAGTCCTGTCCTTACTTTTTCGATTACGCTCGGATTTATGATTCCGCCTTTTTCGTCCGTGGCTTTCGGGCTTGATTTTACCGCATCGAACGATTCCCAGTTGCGCTCGTACCAGCGTACAGGCTTTGGAGAGGATGAGCTTTGCGAAACTGTCTTTCCGCCAAGTTCACACGCGCTTTCTGACCAAAGATAATGTCCGTTGGGGAATTCCTCAATCGAAGTGCAGTATCCTTCAAGAGCTTTTAGCTCTGATGCAACGAAATATCTTCCTGCCTTGTCCCACCCCTGATAAAGCGGGATTACTCCAATCTCATCTCTTGCAATAAGGTACGCGTCTTTTTCGGAATCATAGAGCGCAAAGGCAAAAATACCTGAAAGGCTCTCAATCATCTTTTTGAAATCGCTGCCTTCTGAAATACATTTTTTGTACAGCGGAATGATAACTTCGCAGTCGCTTTTAGTGCGGAAACTGTACGAGCCTTCAAAACTTGCCCGAATAGATTTGTGGTTGTAGATTTCGCCGTTCGCCGCAAGAATGATTTTTCCGTCGTCCGAGACGAGCGGCTGCTTTCCTGAAAGCGGGTCTACGATTGAAAGCCTCTCGTGGCTCAGAATTGCGTTCTCGCCAGTGTAAACGCCGCTCCAGTCAGGTCCTCTGTGCCGAATTGTCTTTGACTGCTCCAAAACCTGTTTTCTGAGTTCTTCCTTAAGTCCTTCGTCAATCGGCTGGCTTCCTGCCGACAAATCAAATGCTCCTACAAATCCACACATATATAACCCCTTGATTTAAAAATAAAAAAGGCGTCTGAGCATAGACCGACCATGCTCAAACGCCTTCGTTCGATTTGATTATAATAACGAAATAACTTTTCTATGACAAGCACGCAAATTGAAAATCAATTGATTTCAGATTGTTTTTATAATAAGCTCCTTGTCTTTTACCGAAAGATTGACCCGCCTTATGTTCCCGATAAGTATTTTGTCAATGAGAGGAGCGGCAATCATCTCCTCTGCCGTGCGGGAAATGTTCCTTGCCCCGAATTCAAGGGAATAGCCTTTTTCCGCAACGAGCGCGCAAACATCATCCGTGAACGACATCTTGATTTTCTGAGCCGAAAGCCGTGAGCTGATTTTTTCGATTTCCTTGCGCGCGATGCTTTCGGTCACTTCTTTTCCAAGATGCTCGAACGGAACAATTGCGTCAAGGCGGTTTCTGAATTCGGGCGAGAACGCCTTTGCGACTGCTTCGTTCAGAATCGCCTTGCCTGATTCTTTCTCGCTTCTGGCAGATGCGAATCCCACAAGACCTTTTTCCATATCCCGCGCGCCCGCATTGCTCGTCAGGATTATTATGCAGTTTCTGAAATCTGCCTTACGCCCCTGATTGTCGGTAAGTGTTCCGTAATCAAGGATTTGGAGAAGTATATTGAATATGTCCTGATGCGCCTTTTCTATTTCATCGAACAGAACGATTGAATGTGGATTTTTCCGTACCTGCCCTGTCAGCTGCCCGCCGTCCTCATAGCCTACATAGCCCGGCGCGGAGCCAATCAGCTTTGACACCGAGTACGCCTCCTGATATTCGCTCATGTCAAAGCGGAGCAAATTCTCCCCGAGAATGTTTCCCAGAACGCGGGCAAGCTCCGTCTTTCCTACTCCCGTAGGTCCTACGAACAGAAAACTTGCCTCCGGCTTGTCAAGGTTTCTGAATCCTGCCCGTGCCTTTTTGACCGCGAGGACAAGTTTTTCCACTGCCGCATCCTGCCCGAAAATCTGCGCCTTGATTTTTTCCTCAAGCTCAAAGAGGCGCGCCTTTTCGTTCTCGCTTACGTTCTCAAGCGGAACTTTTGCCATTTTTGCAGTGATTTTCTTTATGTCGTCCTCGCTGACTTTTCCCCTGACGGAGGTTTTTCCTCCGTTCTCTCGTTCTGTCCTGAGCGAAACAAACACCCCTGCCTCATCCATAATATCTATAGCCTTGTCTGGAAGCCGTCTTTCAGGAAGATACTGAACAGAAAGATTTACGGCAAGCTCCAAGTCTTTCTGGGAATATGAGACTTTGTGGTATCGCGCGTATTTTTTGGAAAGCCCCTGAAGAATCCTTACAGCCTCTTCTTTTGTAGGCTCAGGCACATCAACTTTCTGGAACCTCCGCGAAAGCGCATTGTTCTTTTCGATTGATTTTGTGTACTCGTCGTAAGTCGTCGCACCCATGACGCGGAATTTTCCTTCTGCAAGAAGCGGCTTAAGAATGTTCGCCGCATCCATGTTTCCGCCAGAGCCTGCCCCGGTTCCTACAATCGTGTGAATCTCATCTATATAAAGAATCGCCTTTTCTTTTTCGATTATAGCCTGAATGATTTTTTTCATCCGCTGCTCAAAGTCCCCCCTGAACCTAGTTCCGGCAAGAACATCAGCCATAAGAAGCGAGTAGATTTCATACCCTTTGAGCCTGTCAGGAACATTTCCGTCCGCAAGAAGTTGTGCAAGCCCGCGCGCTATTGCGGTTTTTCCTACGCCCGCATCTCCCACATGAATAGGATTGTTCTTGGAGAGCCTGCACAATATCTGAATCGTGCGCTCAATCTCTTCTTCGCGCCCGATGAGCTTGTCGAATTTTTTCTGACGAGCCATTTCCGTAAGATTCTCGGTGAACTGCTCAAGACAGTCCTGCTCAAAATCAAAATCATCGTCGTCATCGTCATCGAAAAAATCAAAAAAATCATTGTCGTCAAGATTTTTTTCGTCAATTGCGTCCGGAAAACCGTTCTCGTCAGGACCAATCCTTCTGAATGTGGATATTGTTTCAAGAAGCGGAATCTGCTCCACGCCGTTTTTTTTCATTATGTATGATGCGTGGAGCTTCGGGTTCATAAAAATCGCAACGATTATGTCGAAAACATCAATTGATTTTTTTCCTGCTCCTGCCGCATGAGTCTGCGCTTGCTGATACATCTCATTGAACGCATAGGAAATTTCTGGTGTTTGTGGTGTCTGCGAATCCTTGTTCTCAAGTACGGGAACATTCTTTTTAATGTAAGACTCAAGCTCGTCTTTGATTTTGTCAATGTCTCCGTCAATAGCCGAAAAAAGGCTCTTCACGATTTTTTCATTCAGGGCAGACAAAAGAAACTGCTCTGGAGTTATGAACTCAAGCTGTTTTTCAATTGCTTCCGCGAACGCGCCTTGTATTATTTTCGTAAGGTTTTCTGTTTCTTCCATATGCTACGCCTTTTCCATATTGCATTTGAGCGGAAAACCGGCATCGCGCGCCCGCTTCATCGTCATCTGAATTTTGGTCGCCGCAATGTCATAGGGAAAAATGCCAGCCACGCCTCTTCCGTTACGGTGTACGCTAAGCATAATGTCAACGGCTTCGTTTTCGTTTTTATGAAAAATCGTCATAAGTATATTGACGACAAAATCCATCGTCGTAAAATCATCGTTCAGAAGAATCACCTTGTAGCTCGGAGGAACTTCAAGGTCTGTGATTATGTCTGTGTCCGATGAAAAATCAGTTCTAAATGCCATTACAAGATTATGAATTGATAGCGGATTTTTTTCAATTGCGAATTTTCATCCTTCGAGTTTATGTGAAATGTCAAAAATCAAAATTTTGTGCTAAAATAAAAAGAAGTATGTCTGTAAACAAAAAAGCAAGGTACAAGTATTCGTTAAGCACTAAAGTATTCGTTCTGTGTTTTTCAACCGTCATGGCAACATTTTTTATGACGACGGGTGTGAATTTCTATCATCAGCAGCACAGCATAAAACTGAACATAAGCCGCGCTCTGTTCCTCATGGCGAATCACAAGGAAGAGGAGCTGAACAACTGCTTTTATTCCGTGGAGCACGGAACTTTTCTTGTCCAAAAGCTCATAGAGAGTACGATTGACGAAAAACAGCTGATGGAATCTCCGGCTTACAGAAAGTCCTATGATGAAGAGATAAAGTCCGAGCTTGAGAAAGCTGCGTCTGGCGCGGAAGGTGTAAGCTCGTTTTTTTTCATTCTGGATAATGAACGCTTCGGAAGCAAAGGCAGTTTCGTTTCGATTCCCGGCTCTGACGGTATGACGGCTCCAAGCGATGTGTATGATGAGGGCTGGAGCCTAAGGAATCACAATGACGGCACAAAGACTCTCTCGTATGCCGCCCCCGTTTACAAAAACGGTCTTTATCTTGGAATAGTCGGAATGGAGATTGATTTCGTCATCGTAGAAAAAATTCTGACTACGCTCTTGGAGCCTGGCGCAACATCCGTTCTTCTGAGCAAAAACATGAGGCTTATTTTCAGCTCTGACGGAATTGAAACAGACCCGAGCGCGATGAATGTTCTTTTCAACTCGTCGAAGGAGCAGCCTTCCGGAAAAGTCCGCATGGCAAATTCATTCACGATGAACGGAATGAGGCTTTCAGGAACTGCAAAAAGACTTCGGAACGGAATGATGCTCGTAATTGCCGTAACTACAATCGAAACGATAAAAATCATGGGCTTTCAGCTCATAGAGCAGTTCGTAATCCTTGTGCTTATTACGCTTCTTGCTATCCTTATATGGCATTACGCAATATCGCACCTTGTAAAGCCGCTTAATATCCTTACTGTTGCTACATACAAAATCGCCAGAGGAAAACTTGACATCGACATTCCGTATAAATCCGATAACGAGATAGGGCTTCTTGCCGACAGCATACGAAAAATGGAGTCGCAGCTGCAAGATTCCATCGGCTACATCCGTGCCCAGACGGAGCTTGAGCGCAAGGCAAAGGAGGCCGCAATAACCGAGTCAAGGAGCAAAAGCGAATTTCTTGCCACAATGTATCTTTCGCTCCACGAGCTTGACCTTGTGAACGACAGCGTTACGGAAATTCACAGCCATCCGGATGTAGCGGAGGCGGCAGGGGCTTCGGTTTCCAACGCGCGGGAGGCAGTGCGCCGCATAATCGAGGAGCAAGTTTCGGACCAGGACGGCTCGCACAAAGATTTGATGAATTTCATCGACTTTGACACGCTTGACGAGCGCATGAAGGACAGAATCACAATCTCCCAGGAATTTTTGGGAAAACTCGGCGTGTGGTGCCGCGCGCGCTTCATTCTTGTTGACAAAAACAGCGACGGAACTTTGCACCATGTTCTGTGGGCAATCGAGAACATAGACGAGGAGAAGCGTGAGCGTGAGAATCTACAGCGTGAGGCGGAGAAAAACGCCGCGGCATCGCAGGCAAAAAGTACGTTCCTTGCGAACATGAGCCACGAAATCAGAACGCCTATAAACGCAATTCTTGGTATGAACGAAATGATTCTCAGGGAGGTGGAGGACGACGCAATTTTGAACTATTCTGTCAGAATCAAGAACGCGGGGAATACGCTTCTTTCGATTGTGAACGATATCCTTGATTTCTCCAAGATTGAGGCCGGAAAAATGGATATATACCCCGGAAAATACGACCTTTCTTCCGTCCTTGTTGACCTTGTGAACATGATTTCTGAGCGGGCATCCAAGAAAGGCCTTAAGCTCATAATCGACGCTGACCCGAAAATTCCAAAGAATCTTTTCGGCGACAGCGTGCGCATAAAGCAGTGCGCTATGAATCTTCTGACGAATGCGGTGAAGTACACTAAAAAAGGCTCGGTCACATTCAAGGTTGGTTTTGAGAAAGCCGACCACAACTCAATTTTCCTTGCTATAAGCGTTACTGACACTGGAAGCGGTATAAAGCCTGAGGATATGGACAAGCTTTTCTCTCCGTTCGAACGCATTGAGGAGGGAAGCAACAGGACGATTGAGGGAACTGGTCTTGGAATGAGTATAGTTCAGAAAACGCTTGCGGTAATGGAAAGCAAATTGTCCGTAAAAAGCGAGTACGGAAAAGGCTCCGAGTTTTCGTTCCGCATACGGCAGAGCGTCACAGACCCAACGGAGCTTGGGGACATAAACGAATCGTTCAGGCAGAGCCTTGCCAAGATGGAGCGGTATAAAGAAAAACTTTTTGCTCCTGACGCGCGGATTCTTTTTGTGGATGATACCGAGATGAACCTTGAGGTTGTCAAAGGTCTTTTGAAAAATACAAAAATCAAGATTGATACCGTTCTTAGCGGAGCTGAGGCTCTTGAAAAAGTCAGGGAGAACGAGTACGACATTATTTTCATTGACCACCGAATGCCTGAGATGGACGGAATCCAGACGCTGCACAAAATGAAAACTCTTGATGGAAACAAAAACCGCGGAAAGCCGTGCATATCGCTTACTGCAAACGCAATATCCGGAGTCAAGCAGATGTATCTGGACGAAGGGTTTACCGATTATCTTTCAAAGCCTGTGAATCCTGAGAAACTTGAGGCAATGCTTCGGGATTATCTTCCGGCTGAAAAAATTCAGGAGGCAGGCGAGGAAGAAGATAATGATGAAAAAGGTTTGAAAGAGATTCTTTCACGACTTAAAAAATCCAATGTAATAGAATATGATACTGCTCTGAAACTGTGCGGGAACGGAGAGCTTCTTCTGAGCACGCTCCGCCGCTATCACGATTCAATAGACGAGAAGGCTTTTGAGCTTAACACGCTTTTTGAGGCTGAGGACTGGCCTTCCTACGGAATTAAAGTTCATGCGCTGAAAAGCACATCAAAACTGATTGGGGCTTTGGTTCTTTCGGAGCTTGCAAGAAGTCTGGAGGAAGCGGCTGACAAAAATGATGCCGACGCAATACGCGCTGGTCACAAAGAAATGATTGACATTTTCACGGGGTACAAAGAAAAGCTCGCGCAGTTCGTGGCGGAGGACGACGGGGACAAGCCTCTGATACCTGCGGAAACGCTTTCTTCTGCGTTTGAAAACCTTCTTTCGTGCGCGCAGAACTTTGACATCGACGGGCTTGACGGCATAATGAAAGAGCTTGAGAAATACAAGTTCCCTGATGATTTTAAGGAAAAATTCGCAAAAATAAGGAATTTTGTGGAAAAAGTAGATTTTAACGGCCTGAAAGAGCTTCTTTCAGAAAAATAAGCGTAACAAATGATACCGGCGATGCAAACTTTCTGCCCGAAAAAGCAAGTTTGCACCACCAGTTCTGCTCAAATTACCATTCCAGCGGTAAACGACTCTTGATTGATGGCAAAAGTTTTGTGCGGATTGAGCGTTCTATAATCATAGGAATATAGTCGGGCGCATAATTTGCCCTGCGGCATCCGTGATAAGAAGCAAGAATGTTCGCATAAGGCATAATCATCTGGATTTTTTTCTGAATTTCATCCGGACTGTCAGTATTGAAGTAAGCTGAGAACATTGCGTTGAGCATTGTCTGGGCATCTTCAAGATGAAATCCGAGAAGCCGAAGCTTTTCCTCATCTGGCATAGGTGAATGGGGAAGGTAGATATATGCAAGGATAAGCCCTGCCACATCAAACACAGGATGTCCTACTGCCGCATCTCCAATATCAATCAAAAGAAAATTGTTTCCTTGAACCATAACATTCTTTGAGTTGAAGTCACCGTGAAGAAATGTGCTTGTTTCAGGAATATCATTTATAAACGCGCGGATTTCATCAGCCTCACCTGACTCCAAAAACGGTGCGACACGCTCTGCCCATTCAGACAACTCGTCTTTTCGCTTGGGAAATGTGTTATCATCTACGACAATTTTATGCAAGTCTTTCAGAAAAAGCGCGCTTTTTCTGCCCATTTCCTGAACGCGGGAACTGTCACAATTCATAATCTGTGCCACAGTCTTTGCGTCCAAAAGCTCAAACACGGCTCCGTAGCAGTCGCCGCTTTTTACTACATCGTATGAGATTGCGGTAGGAACTCCAAGAAGGAATGCTTTCTGAGCCGTGTCGCGCTCGTGCTGAACCATTTCTAGAGAAACGCTGGGAATATATAGCTTTGCAATCGTCTCCCTGTCCAAGCGGTAGACTTTTCCGTAGCTGCCGGAGCCAATAAGCTCGCAGCCGTCAACAGAAATCTCCCGCAATTTTTTGTGAACATCAAGAATGCTCGTAAATCCAGTGGTTTCAAAAATATCGTATACATCTTTTGAAACATTCAGAACCTTAATCTTTTTGCCAAAAGACTTAGCAGTCTTCAAAAGGACTCGCAGTCCTGCGCTGGAAATATATTCGAGTGACGAAGCATCAAACTCTGGAACAAGATTTTGATTTGCGCCTGTGATTTGTGCAATATCATTTTCTACCGCCGAAGAATTGGTCGTATCAATTCTCCGTTCAAGAAAAATAGTAATGCTTCCGTTGTTTACCGTTGATTTCATAAAACCCTCCGTGAAATTAATATAAAAAGACTGTCAGTTTTTCTCTAAAAATTTTTCTTTTAGAAGCTCAATTTCATCTTCGCTTACGCAAAGCTCCTTTTTGATATAATCAAGTACTGAGCCATAATTTTTTTTGAGATAATCCAGAGCGTTCTGCATATATAAAACATTGACCTGATCCATAACGGAAAGATAGCTTTGCAATTCCGCGTCAGAAAGATTGTACTGCATCAGTGCTTGTCTTTCTTTTTCGATTAATGGCGCATTGAACACATTCGTAAGAAGGTAGTCCTGAATTATTGTATCTTCATCAACGCCAAGCGCGCTCAGTATAAGCATTGCGCCAAGCCCTGTACGGTCTTTTCCCTGGGTGCAATGAAAAAGAATGGATTTTCCTTCAGGAAGATAAATCAGCTCTCTGAAAAATTTAGCGTAACCTTTCTTTCCGTACGAATTTGAAACAAAGTCCACATACATTTTTTCGCCAACAATGCCTTTTTCTATAGCAAGGCGTATGCCATCAATTGTCCTCAGCTTTTTTGACAAAGACTCCATCGAAACATTCGCACTTATCAAGGCTTCGTCAATAATAGGACACCATACATTCTTTGCATTTCCGATAGCAGGAGTCGGTTTTGCTTCTATCTCATAGCTCATTCGGAAATCTGCTATAACAGCAAGATGATAAACATCCCTGAGCTTATCCAAATCAGCCTGGCTTGCTCCCATTGGTCTTGCCGAACGGAGAAGAACGCCGCGCTTTACGAAAAATCCGTCCGTCGTCCTGTAGCCCCCGAGTTCCCTGGCATTTCCAAGAGTTTCCATTCCGAGAGTCTGAGACTGCATTGATATTTCACAAGGGTTTTTCATAATCGATTCCTTTATTTTTTTTCAATCTGTGGTTTTTCGGGGCAAGACGATTTTGCGGCATGACAAGAACGCCGGAAAACAGAAGTTATGTTCTTGCGCCATTGGTTTTCGCAAGAAATTGCAGCCCAAAAAATATCGCAAAAAAAGAATGAATATGGACTTAAGCATAGTATATTCTAACATGAGGGATTTTCATTTGCAAATCAAAATAGTACAGTCATTTATAACCTTTTATTGATTTTTTATGATATACTGTATAATGGAAAAATAATGGTGAAAAATTCAAAATTCACAAAAATCCGAAATTTTGTGGAAAAATAGATTTTAACGGATTGAAAGAACTTCTTTCAGAAAAAGAAGTGTAACAAGGAGCATGAATTATGGCTGAACGCGAGCTGTATGTTATGGGCGACACTAATCGTCTTGTTGTGAAATCGTTTTTGAATGATTTGGATAAAAAGAGCTTTAAAATCCATACCGTTACCCCTGATGATGAAGGTGTTGCTTCTTTGCCAGATACCAAGCATCACCTGATTGTCTGCCTTGCTGATTCTATGGACCTTCATATCCTTAGGAAAATTGACGAAAAGCGCGAGAAAAGCGGAATGTTCCTGTATCTTGCGGGAAATATGAGCAATCCTCCTATTGACGAGGAAAATTTCTTGAAGCAGATTACGGCAACGCGTTTTCCGTCTTTTCCGCTCAACATTGATTTACTGACCCGCGCAATTGACATTAATTCGAACGAAAAAAAGCGTGTGCTAATCGTGGATGACGAGCCGATTCTTTTGCGAAGTGCGAAAATGTGGCTTGGGGAGGAGTTTGAAGTGTCGCTTGCTCCGTCAGGTGAAGTCGCGCTTGAGTTTTTGAATTTGCATACTGCCGACCTTATTCTTCTTGATTACAGAATGCCTACGATGAGCGGGCCTGAGGTTCTAAAGAAAATCCGTGACAACCCAAGAACAAAAAACATTCCTGTTATTTTCCTTACCGCCAACGGAAAGCGCGAGAACATTCTGGATGTTATGAAATTTAAAATCGATGGATATATCTTGAAAAGCCAGTCACCGGAAGAAATCAAGAAAGCCGTTCAGGAATTTTTCAAGAAAAAGCTTGATGTGCTTACGGAATCTTGATACAGCTTGACCTCATGCGATTATGTTTTTAGAATCAAATATTATGACAAATGACATTTCGATTTTAGACAAAGCTATCCGTCGTGTTCCGGACTTTCCGAAGCCTGGAATTCTTTTTTATGATATAACGAGCATTTTCACAAATCCAGAGAGCTTCAAGTTCGTTATTGACAAGGCGTATGAGATTTATAAGCCAAAAGTTGCAAGCGGCGAAATAAACGCAATCGCCGGGGTTGAGTCCAGAGGCTTTCTGTTTGCCGCCCCGCTTGCCCAGATGTTGTCCGTGCCTCTTGTTCTTGTCAGAAAAAAGGGCAAGCTCCCTGGAGATGTCTACAGGGTTGGATATGCCCTTGAGTACGGAACGGCTGAAATCGAAGTGCACAAGGCCGATATAAAGGCGGGGCAGAAATTCCTTGTCATAGATGATTTGATTGCGACTGGCGGAACGCTTGACGCTAGCAAAAAACTTATTTCGCTTGGCGGGGCAGAAGTTTCTGAGATTTTCGGGGTAATCGGTCTTCCTGCCCTTAATTACAAGAAAATCCTTGCTCCAACGAATGTTACTACCCTAATCGATTACGACGGGGAGTAATAGGGCTTTAGAAACTAAGTTTTCTGAGAGGCGGCTTTCTCAAATTCTTCTTTCAGATTCTTTTCAAGCGGCTTCGGGAGATACTCTCTTTCAAGCCGCAGAAAAGCGTCCCTGCTTATGTTTAAAGCCCCGTAGCGGGCTATGTTTTCCGTGTACACTTGGCTATCAATCAGTTTTCCGCCACACTTTGCGAATGTTTTGGCAAAAAGCACGAACGCGGATTTTGAGCTGTTACTTTCCAGCGTGAACATACTTTCACCAAAGAACACGCTTCCTATAAGGACTCCGTAAAATCCTCCTGCCAGCTGACCGTTGTGCCATACCTCAACGCTGTGCGCAAACCCGTTCTGGTGGAATGTTTCATACGCTCTTATCATTTTATTACCAATCCATGTGCCGCGCTGGTCAGGGCGGCTCATTTTGCGGCAGCCATGAATTACTGCTGAGAAATCTTTGTCGAAGGTGTAAGTGAACGGAGTTTTCCGCAAGAATTTTTCAACTGATTTCGGGGCATGAAAGTGCTCCATTCTGAGGCAAAAGCGCGGCTCGGGCGAATACCAAACCACTGGCTCTCCGTCATCTTCGGAAAACCACGGAAATATGCCTTGCATATAAGCTGAATAAAGCCGCTCCTGAGAAATTCCCATAGTAATTCCAACAATATCTTTGTTGAAGTCTGGTCCAAGAAAACCAGGTTCGTTGAAGAGCAAAATCTTCGTCATATAGCACCTTGTGATTTTCAAAAAAAAATCCCGCCCAAAGAAAATCTCAGAGCGGGAATATCAATCCAAAGATTAGCACAGATGTCACAAATTAAAAATAAAAATCTGTGGTAATCTGTGCCTGTCTGTGGATAAAACTATGCTTTATTCAAGCGAGCTTATTTTGAAAGACGTGCTTCGAGGTCGTCCAAGCAAGCTGAAAGCTCTTTTGGCAAGTGTTTGCCGAATTTTGGATAGTGGTTCTCACGGATGTCTTTAACTTCCTTGAGCCAACCCTCTTTGTCCACATTGAGAATCTGTGGGAGAGTCTTTTTGTAGTAGTCAGCAAGACCGTCTGTGTTGATAGCACCCTCTTTTGGCATGAAGCCGATTGGTGTGTCAACATAGTTGTCTTTTCCGTCGCAGCGGTCGAAAATCCATGCGAGAACGCGTGAGTTGTCGCCGTAGCCTGGCCACATGAATCCGCCTGGAAGATCTTTGTTGTTCTCGTCCTTTCGGAACCAGTTAACATAGAAGATTTTTGGCAGTTTGTCCTGGTCAGCTTTTGCACCAATGTCAACCCAGTGCTGGAAGTAGTCGCCCATGTTGTATCCACAGAATGGGAGAATAGCGAATGGGTCACGGCGGATTTTACCAACCTGTGAAGCATCGATTGTAGATGCTGCTGTGATTTCTGAACCAACGATAGAACCCAAGAATACACCGTGGTTCCAGTTGCGGCTCTGGTGTACGAGAGGTACTGTAGATGGGCGGCGACCACCGAAGAGGATAGCAGAGATTGGAACACCCTCTGGGTTTTCCCACTCTGGAGCGATACATGGACACTGTTTTGCAGGTGCTGTAAAGCGTGCATTTGGATGAGCGAATTCCTCGCCTTTTGGTGATTTGTCTTTTGGAAGAGCGTCGCGTGTCTGGCCTTTCCAGTCAACGAGCTTGCCCTTTGCTGGGTAACCAATCTGTTCCCACCAAACGTCTCCGTCCTCAGTAAGAGCACAGTTTGTGAAGATTGTGTTCTTTGAAGCAGAGATAAGAGCGTTTTTGTTAGACTCAGCAGATGTTCCTGGAGCAACGCCGAAGAAACCTGCCTCTGGGTTGATAGCATACAAGCGACCGTCTTTGCCGAATTTCATCCAAGCGATGTCGTCACCGATTGTCTCAACTTTCCAGCCTGGGATTGTTGGGATAAGCATAGCCAGGTTTGTTTTACCACAAGCTGATGGGAATGCGCCAGTAACGTATTTAACTTTGCCCTCTGGGTTTGTGAGCTTGAGGATGAGCATGTGCTCAGCGAGCCAGCCCTCTTCACGAGCCAATACAGTAGCGATTCGGAGAGCGAAACATTTTTTGCCGAGCAAAGCGTTTCCGCCGTATCCAGAACCGTAAGACCAGATGAGGTGCTCTTCTGGGAACTGAGAAATATATTTGTGCTCAACATCTGCACAAGGCCAGATGCCGTTGTCTTTTTCGCCGTTGTTGAGTGGTTTACCAACTGAGTGCAAACAAGGAACGAATTCACCGTCTGTACCGATGATGTCGAGAACTTTTTTGCCTGCGCGAGTCATGATGTCCATGTTGAGGACAACGTACTCTGAGTCAGTAAGCTCGATACCATTCTTTGAGATTGGTGAGCCGAGTGGACCCATGCAGAATGGGATTACGTACATTGTGCGGCCGTGCATACAACCTTTGTACAATCCTTTCATTGTTGCTTTGAGCTCAACCGGGTCAATCCAGTTGTTTGTTGGACCTGCATCTTCCTGTTTAACAGAAGAAATAAATGTTCGTCCCTCAACGCGAGCTACATCGCTAGGAAGTGAGCGGAACAAGAAGCTGTTCGGCTTTTTGGCAAGTGGAGTTGCGAGACCTGCATCGACGCATTTTTTCATCAGGCGGTCATACTCTTCAGTTGAACCGTCACAAACGTAAACGCTGTCAGGTTCACACATCTTAACACATTCTTCGACCCATGCTTTGATTTTAGGGTTTTTGATTTCATCAAGTGTCATCGTAAATCTCCTATCAAAATTTCGATTTTAATGAAATTATACAAGTTTTTTTTTCTAAATACAATTAGAGCCGTGATTAAACCTATTGTTTCCTTGCGTTTCTTGTGTAATTTTTTCCGATAAAACTTTCTCTTGCCGAAAATGCGCGTCAGATTCGGGATAATTTTTGCATTCTTGAAAATCCGTGGTATAATGAAAGAATGAGTACACACATAAACGCGCCAGAAGGCGCAATCGCACAAAACGTGCTTCTTCCGGGAGACCCGCTCAGGGCAAAGTTCATAGCTGAAAATTTTCTTGAGAACGCGAAGTGCTACAACGAAGTCCGCGGAATGCTGGGCTTTACTGGCACTTACAAAGGCGTGCCTGTCAGCGTGCAAGGAACCGGCATGGGGCAGCCGTCTCTTTCAATTTATGCCACGGAGCTTTTCAAATTCTACGGGGTGCAGAAAGCAATCCGCGTGGGAACTTGCGGCGCGGTCAGCAAGGAAGCACAGCTTCGCGACACGATAATCGTCAGCTCTGCCTGCTCGGATTCTGCTCTTTTGAACCAGCGGTTCGGAAATCTGCATTTTGCGCCGACGGCAAATTTTGAGCTTGTGCGCGCCGCCGACAAAATCGCCGCGGAGATGAAAATAAACTATCATGTAGGCTCGGTTGCTTCCAGCGATTTATTCTACGACAAAAATGAGAACTGGAAAAAATGGGCTGAGTATGGTGTTCTGGGAATCGAAATGGAAAGCGCGGAGCTTTTCACGCTTGCGGCAGAATATAAACGACAAGCTCTTGCGATAATGACGGTGAGCGACCATATCCTTCTTGGCGGCGCAACGACGGCGGAGGAACGGCAGACAACATTTACGAACATGATGAAGCTCGCTCTGGAAACGATTATTCTATAGAAGATTTTTTTTGATTGTGCTTCGTTCGTAAGCGGCACTTTTGAGCAAACTCCAAAGTGCCGCTTGTTGTCTTGTTGAATCTCTGTTTTTTTTACAATACTATATCAGGATATGCTTAGAAAAATAGTCGAAATTTACAACTACCGCCAGATGATTTTCGGACTTGTTCACAGAGAACTTCGCGGACGGTACAAAGGTTCTGTGCTTGGCTTCTTGTGGACTTTTCTTAATCCTCTGCTCCAGCTTTGCGTCTATACATTGCTTTTTTCGGTCATTCTTGACAGGGGCGTTGAAAACTATCCTGTTTTTCTTTTCATCGGGCTTGTTCCGTGGCTTTTTTTCAGCTCCTGCCTTTCTGCGGGCTGCACATCAGTTCTGGGGCAAGGGGCTATGGTCACTAAAATCTATTTTCCGCGCGAAGTGCTTCCAATTTCGTTTGTCGTCGGGGCTTTTGTCAATATGCTCTATTGCTTTGTGGTTCTGTTCGGAATTCTGGTTGTGACAGGCTTCGGGTTCAATTTCCTTGCGCTTCTTCTCCTTCCTGTGATAATGGTGGTGGAGTTCCTTCTTTGCCTTGGGTTCACCCTGATTTTTTCTGCTGTAACCGTCTATGTGCGCGACCTTGCTCATTTTCTTGGAATAATCACAATGCTCTGGCAGTTTTTAACGCCGATTATGTATGAAACTCCTGAAAAATACAGGCATTTGTTCAATCTTAATCCTATGACAAGCGTTATTGAGTGCTACAAAGCTGTCCTTTACTACAAGCAGATTCCTGACATAAGCTCGCTTTGGTCTGCCGTTCTCATAGGCGTTTTTTCAGTCGTAATCGGGGAGTTCGTTTTTTCAAAGTTGCAGAAAGGTTTTGCTGAGGAATTGTAATTATGGGTGCTGATAATTTGGATAATTCAGAATATTTAATAGAAGTAAAAAATCTTACGAAAAAATTCAAGGTTTACAACGATAAGGGAAAGACGCTCAAAGAGAAAATGCTTTTCTGGAAACGAAACTCATACACGAACCGTCTTGTGCTTGACAACATCAGCTTTTCCATAAAAAAAGGCGAGGCTGTAGGGCTTATAGGTCATAATGGTTGCGGAAAAAGTACTACGCTGAAACTTCTGACGAAAATCATGTATCCGTCGTCCGGAACTGTCATCGTGAAAGGAAAAGTCTCTGCGCTCATAGAGCTTGGGGCGGGCTTCCATCCGGATATGAGCGGTCGGGAGAACATTTACATAAACGCATCGATTTTTGGTCTTACCAAAAAGCAGATAGACAAAAAAATTGATGACATAATCGAATTCTCGGAGCTTAGGGAATTCATTGACAATCCTGTGCGCACTTACTCGTCCGGTATGTATATGCGCCTTGCGTTCGCTGTTGCCATAAATGTTGAGGCGGAGATTCTTTTTATTGATGAAATTCTTGCCGTGGGCGATGTTTCGTTTCAGGAAAAATGCTTTAATAAGCTCGTTGAGATTCGTGACGCAGGAACGACTATCGTTATTGTGTCCCATTCGCTCGGTCAGATTGAGAGCATATGCGGGCGTTCGATATGGATTGACGGCGGAAAAATCCGCATGGACGGAAAACCTTCCGAAGTGCATGAGAAATATCTTGAATATATGCATTCAAGATAGCGTTTTGATTCGTTCTTATGCTTGTTCAAGTTGTAACAAGCGGAAAATTCCAATAGAATAGAATTGTTATGAAAGCATCACAATTCTATATTTCTACTTTGCGCGAAGCTCCTGGCGAGGCTGTGATTGAAAGCCACAAGCTCATGCTCCGCGCCGGAATCACAAGAAAACTTGGCAACGGACTTTATACATATCTTCCTCTTGGTGTCCGCTCTCTTCAAAAACTTGAGAATATCATTCGCGAGGAATGGAATGAAACTGCGGGCGGGCTTGAGTTCAAGCCTACCGTAATCGTTCCGGGCGATTTGTGGAAAGAGTCGGGCAGATGGGAGACGATGGGACCCCAGATGCTCAAGGCAAAGAACCGCGCCGAGCAGGACATGGTTGTTTCTCCTACGGCAGAGGAGGCGTTCACCGCTATTGTCCGCGACGGGCTTGACTCTTACAAACAGCTCCCTGTCAATTTGTACCAGATTAACACCAAGTACAGGGACGAAATCCGCCCGAGGTACGGCGTAATGCGCGGGCGTGAGTTCATCATGGCCGATGCGTACACGATGAACGCGGACGATGAGTCTTTGGACGAATCTTACAAGGCTTACGAAAAGGCTTATTTCAGAATATTCAAGCGGCTCGGGCTGAAAATTATTCCTGTGCGCGCGGATTCGGGCGCAATGGGCGGAAGCGGCTCTGAAGAATTCATGGTTGAATCTCCGATTGGCGACGACACTCTGATTATCTGTCCTAACGATAAGTGCGGTTACGCCGCGAATGTTGAGAAAGCGGAGTGTATGGCCGACGAGCCTTCCGCAAAAGACGGAGTTGTTCCAGGAAAAACTGAGCTTCCTATTGAGGAAGTTGCCACTCCTAATGTGTTCTCAATCGAGGATATGGAGAAATTCTTCGGCGAGTCGTCAAGGCGTTTCATAAAGGCTCTTGTTTACCGAGTTATAAATTCTTCCCTTGATTTGAGCGATGCCCCGTATTGCAAGGATTTGAAGCGCGTTCAAGATGCGGCTGGTGATTATTATCCTGTTTCCTATGCGTGCGTTCTTATCCGCGGAGACCTTGATGTGAACGAGGCAAAACTTGCGGCCGCTCTTAAGGCGAGCGAGGTTGTTCTTGCCGAATCTGATGAAGTCCTTCAGATTGCAGGTGCGCCGCATGGTTTCGTAGGTCCTGTAACAGTAAAATGCCCTCTCATAGTTGACAATTCTGTTGTAACTACAAGCAAAGACGGAAGTTTTGAAGCTGTGATGCATGACGCTATTGCAGGAAGCGGAAAAGACGGATTCCATGTGAAGCATGTCGAGCCGCTGCGTGATTTTGTTCCGTTCATCAACAGGGATGTCCGCCTTGTCAAGGCTGGCGATAAGTGCGCTTGCTGCGGCAGTACATTCTACACGAAGAAAGGAAACGAGCTTGGTCATATTTTCAAGCTCGGTCACAAATACACAAAATCGATGAAAGTGTCGTTCCTTGCGAGGGACGGAAAGCCGGCGGAGCCTACGATGGGCTGCTACGGAATCGGGGTTGACAGAACCCTTGCATCAATCATCGAAGGCAATAACGATGAGAAAGGAATAATATGGCCTATGAGCGTAGCTCCTTTCCAGGTCTGCATCGTTCCGATTAAATATGACGGAAAAATGAAGGAAGTCGCCGAAAAAATTTACGAGGAGCTGAAAAAAGCTGGTGTGGAAGTACTTCTTGATGACAGGAACGAACGCCCTGGAGTTAAGTTTGCGGACATGGAGCTTATCGGAATTCCTCTTAGAATCACTGTCGGTGACAAGAATCTTCCGAATGTGGAATTCAAGCCGCGCTCGGAAGACAGCTTTGAGCTTGTTCCGCAGGAAGAGGCTGCTTTGAGGGCGGCTGAGTTCGTTAAGAACGAGCTTTCAAAGCTTGAGGCCTAGGAGAAAAAGAGTATGATTAATCTAGAGTCCGTTACGAAGAAAATTGCCAAAGCGGCAGGTATCATCGTCCTGACGATTTTCACATCGCAGTGTTTCGCGCAGTCCCAGAGCGAGACGGCAAAGAACGGAGCCAAACGGGGGCGGCAGTATACTGAGATGGTGGGCGCGCTGATGGACTTCATACAGCAGTACTATGTTGATGAGGTTGATGCCGAGACATTGTACAAGGGCGCGCTCAAGGGAATGTTCGAGTCGCTGAACGACCCGTATTCGCTCTACCTTGACTCTGAGGCAATGAGAAGCCTTTCCGATACAACGGAGGGCAGCTTCGGCGGCGTGGGACTTTACATATCCAAGTCATTTGAATCAACTTCCGATAAGCCGGCTTATGTTGAGGTAACTTCTCCGATGGAAGACACGCCGGGGTTCCGCGCTGGAATACAGCCGGGCGACCTTATTATTTCCGTTGAAGGAATAGACACCTCCACAATCACAATGGAGGAAGTCCTTGACAAGCTTCGCGGACCTGTGGGCGAGGAAGTTCACATCGTAATAAGGCGTGGTCAGAACATGGAGTTCCCTGTCACGCTTACAAGGGCGTTGATTGAAGTTCCTGTCGTAAAATACGGAATCATTCCTGTTGGGCAGAAAACAAAACTCGGCTACATGAGGCTTATTCAGTTTACTCCGCAGACTGTGGAGCACACTCAGGAGGCGATTGACTCGTTCAAAGCAGAGGGCGTGTCCGGCGTAATAATCGATTTGCGGAACAATCCTGGCGGTCTTATTACGAGCGTGGCAGACATTGCGGACAAATTCATCGACAGCGGCCCGATTGTATCAACAAAGTCTCGCATTGAGTACCAGAACCAGGTGTTCACCGCTAGCCCAAAGAATACTACATTTATGAAAGGAACGCCAATCGTCGTTCTGATTAACAAAGGCTCTGCCTCCGCGTCGGAGATTTTGAGCGGCGCGCTCAAAGATTATCATCTGGCGTATCTTGTGGGGCAGAGAACTTACGGAAAAGGCTCTGTTCAGACTGTATGGCCGTTCTCAAAGACTGAGGGCGTAAAAATGACGATTGCCCGTTACTATACTCCTTCCGATGTAAACATCGACAAAATCGGAATTCCGCCTGACAGGGAGATTCTTTTCCCTGTTCTGAGCGAGGATGGGGAGAAGCAGTACCTTGAGCTTATGAAAGCAGATGAGATTTCAAAATATGTTGCTTCTCATGCAGGAATGAGCGAGGATGACATTTCGTCTTATGCAAAAGACCTGAAGAAAAAGTACCCGTCTATTGACGATGCTTCTCTTCGCAAGCTGGTCAGAAACGAAGTGAACAGGACTAAAGGGGCTATGCTTTATGATTTGGACTATGATGTTCAGCTCAACGAGGCAATAAACATTCTTACTAAGGAGAATTTCCAGAAGCTGGTCAAAAAGACAAAGACGCTCAAAGAGCTTCAGGATGCAGCTCTCCTTGCCGAGTCAAAAGATTCCAAGGACAAGAAGTAGCTTTGTTGATATATGAGGCAGTATGTTTCAAACAAATCGTTTGGCGATGACGGTCTTCTTGAGATAATCGGGAAAGATTTTCGTTATCTCAGGAATGTTCTGCGCATGAGAGCCGGCGACATGGTAAGCGTCAGGCTTCCTGACGGCTCTTTTTCCAATTCTACAGTGTGCGTAGTTGATGACAGGGCGAAAAAAATCGTGCTGCAAATTTGCGTGGACACTGAGTTTGGGCAGAGTGGGGGCGAGAACCAGTCCGATTACTCCGCAAGAACTGAGATATGGCTTTTTATGTTCGTGCCAAAAGCTCAAAAAGCCGAGCTGATTGTCCGTCAGGCGGCTGAGTGCGGAGTTTCTCGGATAATTCCCGTGCAGTCAGATTATTCTGCGGCTGGTGCGGGAAAAATCAATTTCAACTCCGAGCGTTTTGAGAGAATCATAAAAGAAGCCCGCCAGCAAAGCGGCTCTCCTGTTCCCACGGAGCTAGGATGCTGCGTTCCGCTTGAAAAGGCCGTGGAGCTTTGGAAAGAGCGCGTTCAGGGAAACGAGGGCAATTGTTTTTCGTGCGTGATGTATGAGCGGAACGAAAAGTCCCGCACGATGAAGAAGGCGTTTGAGGGAAGAAAAGAGCCTTTCGATGCTGCGTGCATCGCTTGTGGCAGCGAGGGCGGAATCAGTCCGGGTGAAATTGATTTTTTGGAAAAGAGCGGGTTTTCCGTAATTCATTTCGATACTAATATATTGCGATGCGAAACTGCCAGCCTGTACGGTATAGCTGTCTTGCAATCGGAGCTGTCAGGTCTGGGAAGAGAGTAAAATGAACAGAATTGAGATTTTAGGTGTTCCTGTAGATGTTTTGAAAGTTGAGGAACTTGAGAAAGAATTCCTTTCCGTTCTTGAAAAAAAAGGAACGAAGCAGATTGTGTTCCTGACAATCTGGGATTTGATAAAGGCGAGCAGGAAAAATTCCGCGCTTTGCGAGTGTCTGAAAAACGCGAGCATAATACTTCCGATTTCAAAGACGATTCTTTTTGGCGCAAAGATTCTGAAAAAAGAGATTCCTGTCCGCTACAATCCGTTTACAACAACAATTTCACTTTTGTCAACGCTTGAGAATTACTCAAAATCATTGTTTTTGTTCGGAGGCCGGAAAAAAGCTCTTCTTACGGCGGAAAAAAATGTGCGCACGACTTTCTCTGGCTTGCAGATTGTAGGCCGCTACATCGGATATTATCCAAAATCAATAGAAGACGATATTGTTACGGGTCTTTACAAATCTTCGCCTGCCCTTGTCCTTGTAAGCGACGGAATAAAAGAGAAGAACTTGTGGGCATATAACAGGCGGAACAAATTCAAGGACAGCGTTTTCTTGTATTACAGGGACATAATCGGGATTTTTTCCGAGCGCGTGCGCCGTCCGAGCGAAAAAACATTTGACAAAGGGCATGAGTTCCGGCTGGAAGTCATCAAAAATCCGCTGAAAATCTTTTTGCTCTTTCCCTTTCTCTTCTATATTATTAAGCTTTTATATGCAAGGCTTTTTAAGAAAAATATCGATTCTGAAAATGCGGAGCAGACGGAAGCTGAAAGCGTGGACGCAGCTGCTTCCGCTGTGGAGGGCAAAATTGCCGAAACGAATGTTCAGCTTGATGAAGATTCTTAGCCTAACATTCGTTCTGGATTTTTATTCTACGATTCCGCGGATGAACTCAAGAGATGCCGGAACATCGACAACTCCCTCAAAAATCAAGTAGGCGTCAGGACATTCTTTCTTTATTACAGGAAGGAAGTCCTTCCAGCCCATAATTCCTTGTCCGAGCGGCGCAAAGACAAGCTCTTCTCCGCTTACGACAAAATCCTTCATGTGGAAGCCGCAGATTTTTCCTTTGAAAAGTTTCATTGCTGTTTCAAAAATATCTGCCCGCTTCTCATAGTTTCCAATGTACAGATAGTTGTATATGTCAACGATGAACCTGAAATTCTCCTGTCCGGGGTCAATCTCGTCGGCGAGCCTTTTTAGCATCTCGGGCTTATACATACAGTGCCCCCACGCGCCCTCAAGAGCCATGCAAACGCCGCTTTCTTTTGCTATGGCTGGCATTGGCGCAAAGATTTTTTTTACTTCCTGGAACGCTTCCTCAGTCTGGTTCTTCGGGTTGTAGGTCCATTTGTCATCATTGTAGCTGCCAGTTTCGCTTGCCACGAACTTTGCCCCGAATTCTGCGGCGTGGCGCAAGTGGTCTGCATATTTCTCAGCTCCTGCCCGAACTTTCTCTTTATTCGAGTGGACCGGGTTGAAGTATGCGCCAAGAAGCGGAATCTCAACGCCGTGGGAGTTGAATCCGTCCCGAATCTCGGAAACGACTTGGGGCGTAAGTGTTCCCGGGTTTCCGTTCTGCCCCTCAACGGCTTTGGCGATTGCGAGCTGAACTCCATCGAAGCCCCATTCATGCGCGGTCTTTCCGAGCCAGTCGGCAGTGCCTTTCCCGATGTCATGTGGTCTTATCAAAATCTTCATAAAAATCTCCTAGTCAATTCTACCACAGAAAATTGATTTTTGTGATAAAATCTGAAATCTATGGCTTATGTGAAGAATATTTTTGACAAAAATTTCATCGAGTACGCAAGCTATGTTGTGCGTGACAGGGCTATCCCCGCGATTGAGGACGGCTTCAAGCCCGTGCAGCGGCGAATTATGCAGACTCTTATTGACATGGACAACGGCCTTATGCACAAGGTGGCAAAAGTGGTGGGGCAGGTGATGAACTACCACCCCCACGGAGATGCGTCTATTGGAGGCGCGCTCGTTGTGCTTGCGAACAAGGAATATTTCATCGAGAGACAGGGAAATTACGGAAACATTTTTACCGGGGACGAGGCGGCTGCCACCCGATACATTGAGTGCCGCCTTCTTCCGCTCGCAAAGGACATTCTCTATAACCCCAACATAACGAAATTCGTTGACAGCTACGACGGACGCTCAAAAGAGCCTGTCGTTTTCCGCGCAAAGCTCCCGCTCGTCTTGATTACGGCCGCCGAGGGTATTGCCGTAGGAATGAACACAAAAATCATGCCCCATAATATCCTTGAGGTAATCGATGCTGAGAAAAAATGCCTGCTCGGAGAGCCGTTCGTTTTGTATCCGGACTTTCCTACGGGCGGTCTTGTGGATTTGACCGACTACAAGGATGGACTCGGAAAAATCATAACTCGGGCAAAATTCGACCTTTCGGACGAAAGAAAAATTATGATTACGGAACTTCCGTACCCGAGCAATTCAGAGAGCCTTACGGCTTCAATCACGAACGCGGCAAAAAACGGGAAGATAAAAATATCGTCGGTCACTGATTATTCTAGCGACCACGCTGCCATTGAGGTTTCTCTTCCGCGGGGGACTCGTGCGAAGGATGTTGCCGACTCGCTCTATGCGTTCACGGACTGCGAGCAAAGCGTAAGCTGTAATCTTCTTGTCATAAAGGACAACATGCCCGTTCAGATGACGGTCAGCGAAGTAATCAAATACCATGCGAACCAGCTTCAAGGAATCCTGAAGGACGAGCTTGAGTTTGAGAGGGCATCCCTTATGGAGAAGCTCCACTTGCGTACTTTGGAGCGGATTTTTATTGAGGAAAGAATTTACAAGTCAATCGAGGAGATGAAAACTCAGGAGGCTGTGAACAAGGCTGTCATTTCCGGATTCGAGCCGTTCAAGTCGGAGCTTGTGCGCGCTATCACGAAAGATGATGTGGAGCATCTTCTTTCAATTCCGATTCGACGAATATCGCTCTACGACATAAACAAAAACAGGCAGGAAGTTCAGGCGATAAACAAAAGGCTCAAAGAAATCGCAAAGCTATTGAAAAATCTTGTGGCATATGCGGTTTCGTATCTTGATGCGATGTCTGAGAAAATCAAAAAACTTGAGTCTGAGTCAAAGGAGAAAACAAAGCTCTCAAATCCGAACGCAGTTTTCTTTGATTTCAACACGAACCGAAAGACAAAAGTGATGAAATTCAATTCAATCGATGTGAAAGAAATCGTGCGGAGCGATTTGAGCTTGCGCTACGACGACAAAGGGTATCTGGGAAAAAATGTTTCCGGCGGCGAGGAAGTGATGAAAGTCTCCCCTTACGACCGAATCCTTGTGGTGCGAAAGAACGGACTGTACTCTGCATTCGATGTTCCTGACAAAATGTTCATCGACAAGGGCATGGTGTTCTGCCAGAAAGCGGAGAAGGAGATTATATCAAAGACTCTTTTCACGGTGATTTTCCGCGATGAGAAAACAAAAATCGCATCCATAAAACGCTGCCGCATTCCGAGCTGGATTCTGAACAGGGATTATTTCCTTGCGCCGGAAGGAACGGAAGTGCTCCATGTTGATACTCGGGAAGATTTCTCGTTCACGCTCTTGTACGAGAAAAAACCGAGGATGAAAGTCCTTGAGGAGTCGTTCCGGGCTTCGGACTTTGAGGAGAAAGGCCCTAAGACGCTGGGCGTGCGCTTGTCCCAGAAAGAGACGGCCGGAATCGTGGTGGACGGAAAATGATTCCTACTGAACAGTGTATTGACGGCAGTGCGGGGCTGTGTTATATTCATATGCGATAAGTCCTTGCCAATCAAGGCGGCAGGCAACTTGAGTGTCTGTTAGGCGATTTAAAGCAAAGTGTAGAATCTGGGAGTGCTGTGCTTTGCAAAGTCTGACGACGGTTCTCCATTTACCAAAAGCCAGATGTAGGCTGAATGTTTCAGCTGAAGGAAAATGGAATATGGAAAGCTTCGCGATTGGCGCGGGGCTTTTTCTTTTTGTGGGAGAAGTGATGGCGGATATTTTGCAGGTGGCAAAATCTTATGCAAATTTGCTTGATGTTGAGTATCTGATTCTTTTGGGAAAGAAAAATAAGAATATCTTATTTTCCATTATATTTAAGGAAATGCATTTTTTTCACTTGGCTGGATTTCAATATCTGAAGGATTTGAGTCAGATTCTGACCGAAAGCAGGGAACAGATTTTCAGACGAATCCTAAAATGCAAATTGAAAAAGCAGATTTTTGAATCGTCCGAATACTATCCAAAAATCAAAGACAGAATCGATTATTTGTCTTATCTTGAACAAATCATGGACAGTAATAAGACTGTGTTTAAATATAATCCCATACTGGAAGCGTTTTCAGCGATTAAAACAGATTTTTTGCTGAAAAATGAAGTTAAAGCCAGAAATGTTTTTACTTTTCTTTCTAAAGATTCCGAGAATGGTAAATATTTTTGTCGCTCGTTCTTTCCGCAAATCGACAAAGACTATTCAGCCGGGCAGACGAACTGGACTTTGCTGTACAAAAAGAAGATTAAAAAATCTACAGGGCATGAAACTGTCCTGTGTGACAGACTCAAAAAATAAAATCGTGGTGGACGGAAAATGATTGTTCCAAAAAAATACGCTTCCTGCGAAGAAATCATAAAAGGCTCGCGTTTCCTCTCTGAATTGTTCGTAATTTCGTCCCAGACCGATGTGCGCGACAAAATCCGTGAGCAGAAGAAAAAATACTCGGACGCGACTCATGTGTGCCACGCATTCGTTCTTGGGAAGAGCGCGGAGGTAATGGGCATGAGCGATGACGGCGAGCCTGGAGGCACGGCTGGGCGGCCAATGCTTGATGTGCTCAAGGGGCGCGGCGTTACGAACATTCTCGTGACTGTGACGCGCTGGTTCGGCGGAACGCTTTTGGGCACTGGCGGGCTTGTCCGCGCCTATTCCGGAGGGGTAAAGGGCGTTCTTGAGGTGGCTGAGTTTGAGGAGCTTATTGAAAAGGCTTGTTTTTCTCTTTCCTGCGACTACCAGCAGTACAAGGTTGTGAAAAAAATTATCTCCGAGCAGCCTGTCTCGGAGCTTTCCGAGGACTTTTCCGAGGAAGTATCTTTGGCTGGAAAAATCCCCGAGAGTGAATACGATGCTTTTTCGGCTTTAGTGTTCGAGCGCACGAACGGAAAAGTTTGTGTGGCGCGGAAATAATCCAGCCTAGAACGATTTTGATATTTATTCGCCGCAGAATTTGCGGTGAATAGATTGATATTCTCCGCAAAGAATCTTACAATCCTTCCATGTACATTTACGAATACGATAATTGGACTGATTTTTCATATAATCCTCAGAAAATAATGCCGTTGCTTGAAGAATGTCACTTTTTGCAGGGGCGGCTTATATCAAAAATGGAAATGCTCGGTCTTTCCCAAAGAGAGGAAAAAATTCTTTCAAGTATTGAAAACGACATCATAAAATCAAGCGAAATCGAGGGCTTCATTCTGAACAAAAGTCAGGTTCGCTCATCGATTGCAAATCGACTTGGCATCAAGATTTCAGATTCGGTAATCATTGACAGAAATGTGGATGCTGTTGTTGAGATGATGCTTGATGCAACGCAGAATTATGAAAAACCGCTTACAAAAGAAAGACTTTTTTCATGGCACGCCTGCCTTTTCCCGACTGGCTACAGCGGGATGAACAGAATTGAGGTTGCCAAGTATCGTTCTGGAGGAATGCAGGTGGTTTCTGGGGCTTTGGGAATGGAAAAAGTTCATTACGAAGCTCCGAAGGCGGAAGAAGTTCCGCATCTTATGGATGTTTTTTTGGAATGGCTTAATTCTGCGAACGAAGAGGATTCTCTTTTGAAGGCTGCTGTTGCTCATTTTTGGTTCGTTACAATTCATCCTTTTGAAGACGGAAACGGAAGAATCGCCCGCGCAATCTCCGACATGTTGCTTTGTCGAAGCGATTGCACGAACTTTCGTTTTTACAGCATGTCAAATCAAATATCAATCGAAAAGAAAAGTTATTACGATGTTTTGGAGCGGGCGCAACACGGCACTCCTGAAATAACCGAATGGATTCATTGGTTTTTGAGCTGCTTGAAAAGAGCCATTGACGATAGTTATAAAGAAACGGATGTTGTTTTGAAAAAGTACTCGCTTTTACAGAATATTCGGGGAGTTTCACTTAATGCCCGCCAGTCTTTGATGATTGAAAAATTGACAAGCGGCTCGTGGTTCGGAGTTCTGAACTCGTCTAAGTGGGCAAAAATCGCAAAATGTTCTTCGGATACGGCTCTCCGCGACATTACGGATTTAATCGAAAAAGGAATCTTGGAAAAAGTCCCGACATCTGGCGGTCGCAGTACGAACTACACTCTCAGGGACGCGTAAAGTCGTTGCGCCTTATTCCAAAACTGATGTTTGAGGCATCGAATCCCACCACCGACAGAGTTTGCAAAAATCAAACCGAGGCTACTAGAATGAAGGAACCCCAAAATTATGGATAAAAGCTAGAAATACTGGTAGTATACAGAATATGGCGAGTTTGTTAATAAAAAATTTCGGACCGATTTGTGCTGGGTTTGATGAGGGTTATTTTAAAATAAGCAGACTGTCTGTTTTGCTTGGTGAGCAAGGTACTGGGAAAAGTACTGTCGCAAAGATTTTTTCTGTCTTTACATGGCTTGAAAAATCATTCGTTCGTGAATATTATACTGATTTTTCCTTGAAAGATTTTATTGATTTATGTTCTTACCAGCGGTTGCCAGCAGAATATTTTGAAGAGACAACGGAGCTGGGGTATCAAGGAGGTGCTTTCAGCTTTCATATAAAAAGCAACACCTTTTCATTTGAGAAAAATGCTTCAGGCTCTTATGTTTGTCCAAAAATCATGTATGTTCCGTCGGAAAGAAATGTTGTCAGCGTCCTTCAGAATGTAGATGAAATAAAGAATTTCCCCGATATCCTGAAGGATTTTAAATTGGAGCTGAAAAAAGCAAATCTTGTGATGACAGGAAATATAGATACTTTTATGCCTGATTATAAAGTCTCATACGATAGGTCTGAAGATTTGAACTATATACAGTATGTTGGAAAAAATGTTAGAATTCCTATTACAAAAGCGTCAAGCGGCTTGCAGTCGTCAGTTCCTTTATTTCTCGTAACAAATAATCTTTTGCGTGAGTTGCAAAAATCGATTTTACAGCGCATAGATGACATGAGCATTGCAAACAAGGAACTTGTTCTTAAAACATTGGAAGGCACATCTGTATATTCAAAATTAAGATTGTATTTGGACTCAAAGATAAAGAGGAATTTTTCACAGGAAGATATTATTGAATTGGACTCTAAAATTTCTTGCTATGTAAATTCAACATTTGTTAATATTGTGGAAGAACCTGAGCAAAATTTGTTTCCCATGACGCAAATAAAAGTTCTTGAGGAACTTCTGAAAAATAATCATATTGCAAAAGGGCTTCTTTTTATAACAACACATTCTCCGTATATTTTAAGTGCGCTTAATAATTATATTTATGCTGATGAAGTTTATAAATCAAAGGGAGCGATGATTGACGAGATTCCTGAGTCACTTTTTATTGATATTGATGAAGTATCTGCTTATAAAATTGAGGATGGTCGTATTTTCAGCATAAAAGACGAAGAGTGCGGGTTGATTGATTCGTCTGCAATTGATTCTTGCTCGTCGCAAATAAATATGACTTATGAGAAGCTTATGAATGTGGGAGAGCGTGCATGAATTTCCCGTTTGATGAAAATTGCATAATTGAAAGTGGAAAGAAGCCTGTATTTGTTCTTTCAGAGAATCATCGTGTTTATAGAGCGGAAAATCCAAATCGTAAGGAAGCGAGCAGTTTCCAGATTGATGGCGCAATGATAAAAGAAGAGACTGTAAAATGTGATAAAGGATTGCTCGTTGAGGACGGAAAATTTTTTCTTGTTGAGTTGAAAGGAGTTGATGTTGAGCATGCTTGTCGGCAGCTTCTGGCGACTTACGAATATATGCATAAATTGTACAATGGCTATGATTATTACTGCAGGGCGATAGTTTCTGCTATGCCGTCTAAAAAAGCAGCCCCAAAATTGCTTGGGGCTGCGTATAGAAAATTGCAAAAAAAATTATCTGCTACTGATAAAAATAGAAAAATTGTTTACAAAAGCATAAGGCTTGATGAAATAATTTAAATTCCGATCTATTCCTCAGTATTTCTCGTTGATTGCCTCCACTACCGACAAAATCGCGTTCAAATCGCTCTGGGAAAAGCGGCGCAAAATGCTTTCTATCTCGGAGACCTGCCTTTCGTGCGGGCTTGATGCGGCTGCTTCCTCCATGTCAAGAAGATAGTCCAATGAAACCCCCAGAAAGCGGGAAACTTTAAGTGCGGTGTCTGCGGCCGGAATGCTGTTGCGCCTTATTCCGAAGCTGATGTTTGCGGCATCGAATCCAACCGCGTTGGCAAGCTCCTTTCTTGTTTTCCCCAAATATTTCAGCTCAGAATCTACTTTTTCCCAGAATCTCATATACTGACAATATGACAAAAGATAAATTTTAAGTTGCATTTTATATCTTTTGATTTATAATATTTTTATGGAATTATCAAAAGATATTTTTGAATAACAATACTCATTTTGAAAAAATTACAAAGAGGAAATATTTTTATGAAAAAACTGTTTTTACTAATCCTAATTGCTATTGTCTCCGCATCCGCGATGTTTACGGAATCTTACTCGGAGTTTCTTAGAAAAGACAAGTGGTTGGAATAATACCGATGCTTGTTGTTGCAGGTGATTATGAATTGGGCTAATATGTCGGCTCGGCATTGGAAAATTGCTCGCAGAATTTCTCGAATGATTTCATCTGACCGTTCAGGACAGAGCGCATGGCATCCAGCATGAATTTGAAATTGTCTGATTTTACATTTTCCTTTTCCGAAAACAGCTCCGAAACTTTTACATCAAGCGCGTTTGAAATCTGCGCTAGAACTGCTGGCGACGGAAATTTGTTCGCGCACTCAATTTGCGACATGAACGCAACCGAGATGTCCGATTTCTCCGCAAGCTCTGCCTGAGAAAAGCCTCGTATTGCCCTAAAAGTTTTTATGTTTCGTGCAAGGTTCACCCTTATTTCTTTCTCGGTCATTGTGAAATTTCCTTATTGTTATGTTTCTTATTTCTAAACGGATAAAATAAATTTGACAAATAACAAAACGGAAAATAAACTATATCTAAAAGACATTTTTTAGTTTACTAATAGAAATAGTAACGGATGATTTTAATAATGAAAAAATATGGAGGAGATAAGATGGAGACACTTGTTCAATTTATGCACCCTGGAAAGGAACACAGGTACGCGTCGGCTGAACTTGCTCAGATGAAAAAAAATAAAGTAACAGATCATCATGAGCGCAATTTCATATTTGCGGATGGCGAATATGTTGATACGAATGGAAATTTGGAGAGTGGAGAACTTACTTTTTGGGGTGAGTGGGACAATGAAGCTGGCATAAAGACAGTGTATAATAATGTTCAAAATGAGTTCCCGCATGCTCTTATAACGCCGATTGTTCCCAAACACCAGCCTGTAAATACTGACCCGTTTGTGTTTGGTGACTGTTTTAAATATTTTTGTTGCCAACAAAATAGAGGAAAGAGGCTGCGAAATTTGGATGAAGGCGACATCATTTTGTTTGGAAGTCACCTAAACAAAAAATTCGTTATCGATACAGTTTTTGTTGTTGCAAAGGCAATTCAATATACATACACTTCGAGCGGACTTTCAAAAGTGCAGAAGGTTCTTTCCAAAGAGGATTATGAACTGTTCTACAAATCATCGTTGTCATTTAACCGTAGCTCGTGCAAGCCAAAAACCAAAGGGTGCTCTTCAAAAAAGGTATACGATACTGTACGCACATTTTATATCGGTGCAACATATAAAAACCCCATTGATGGAATGTATTCGTTTTCGCCGTCACAATTGGAATCTGTCTGCAATAAGCATGGTTTTAAAAGGGTTTCGCTACAAGATTTTGGAATCGGAATAAGTGATGGGCTTACACAAGGTCATAAAATCATTGTACGAAAAAAAACAAAAAAAGTATGGAATTCAATCGTTGCAAGAACGCAAAATGCTGGGTGTGTTCTTGGTGTTCGATTCTTTTTGTGAATGTTTTTCATCTAATGGAAAATAAGTTTGAGATTAAAACATAGGAGTCTTATATGAAAAAATTACTGTCATTAGTGTTAATCGCGCTTGTTTCCGTGTCCGCGATGTTCGCGCAGACCTACGAAGAGCTACTTGCAAAGGCGAAAAGCTACGAGGCTAAGAAAGAGTGGGTGTACGCGATGGGGTATTATTACGATGCCGCCAATGTGGAGAATGCACAGGAAGAGGCACAACAAAAATTTGATGCTCTTTCTGCGGAGATTGCTAATGGAAACCCTGGGTTCGGGAAATTCAATGTGTTCTCATTGCATGATGAATGGGTAAAGCTCGTGAAGAACTACTTCAAGTATTTTACGGAGTTCTGTCCGTATGACATATTGTATGATGGCAATCTCGTGCAGGATTCCGTGGATTATAGTACACGCAAGGCAAAATACAAAATGAAGTATGAGTATATACCGTCAAATAAATTTACGGCTATACGAAATGCAATAAAATCTGGATTGTTAAAAAGCCAGACAGATGACTGGAAAGATGTTGGTTGGAATGCTTACAGTAAATATATTTTTTATAACTTTCCTCAACTTATGAATATAAAGAATAAATATCGGAATATGAAGGCAACTTCAGAAAATTTGAAGAATTACTATGCCGAGTTAAAAAATGAAATAAAGAGAATATATGCAGAAGACAAGATAGCTGTTGTTATGGTGCAAGACGGATGGTGGAAGCCAGCATTCATGTGCAATTATGCCTATTACGATACTCTTAATAATTATGATGATGAGAGTGATGGCGGTCTCAGCTTTTATGATGTAAAATTCGGTTTGTATGGAAAAAATGGCAAGCTGCTTTCTAGCGGTACGAGGCAAAATTTTGAAAGAGAAAGTCACAGAAATGGCAATATATTAGATGACAGGAGCTATTTCTTTGAGAATATAACGCCGGATATAATGAATCTCATAGATGATGGCGAGGTTGCGGTGAAACCTCTTGGTTGCTACCTTAACTATGGTCTGCTTGAAGAGAAAAATTGGAGTGGGGCCAATCATCGTGCAATTCTGAAGCCACTCTTCGACATTGCCATAGGAATGGACATGGTAAAGTTTATCACGATAGAAAAAACTAATAATATAGAAATGATAAAAATACCAGGGAAAAATTTTGAGATGCAAAGAACTGAGGTAACGCAGTGGCTGTATGAGTCGGTCATGGGTAAGAACCCGAGCAAGGTTGAAGCTGCTTATTTACCGGTTACGAATTTGAGCTGGTACGATGCAATCGTTTTCTGCAACAAGTTGAGTGCGATAAAGGGATATAAACCCGTGTACTCGGTGAACGGAAGCACTGACACAAGTGCATTGAATAAAGCAGAATCAAAATCCGAAATAGTGCAGGACAAAAATGCAAACGGCTTTCGCCTTCCAACAAACGAGGAATGGGAGTATGCGGCTTTCGGAGGACAGAGTTACAAATATGCGGGTAGTGACAACCTTTACGAGGTTGGGTGGTATTGTGACAACAGTGACGATAAGGTTCATTTCGTAACAACGAAGAAGCCGAACGGCTATGGTCTTTACGACATGAGCGGGAATGTAGCTGAGTGGGTGTGGGATTCCGACCCTAACAACCCCGCCTTCCGTTGCTGTCTTCGCGGCGGAAGCTACGACTCTTATGCCGACAGCTGCGAGGTGTCTTTCCGCAGCTACGACTACGCGGCCGACCATCGCGACCGCGTAGGTTTTCGCCTGTTGCGTATATCGGAAGAAGCTCTAGCTGAGGCTCGCAGGATTGAGGAGGAAAATCAGAAAAAGCTCGAGGAGACAATGAGCAAAGTTTCCACTCTCTTGGACAACTATCTCGTCACACAGAAAGAGATGTCTGCAAGGTTCGGATTCTCGGTGTCGTCTGACAAGACAATAAGCGGTGTGCAGAAAAACGGCGCTGGGTACAAGGCTGGAATCAGAGAAAACTCAAAGATTCTGAGCGGCGTGAATTTTACGAACGATGTAAAGAGCCTATTTTTTGAGGGGGCAAAGAAAAATAATCTCTTTAACAGTATGGAAAACATTGCGCAAGAATCTGTGGCTGCTATTCTAAAACAAGTTTTGAAAAATGAAGCGGGAATGGAAACAGCTTGGATTTGCATTGACGGTAATGAATGTTATTTTCTTTGTCTTGAAGAGGGAAAAACAATTTCATTCAGAATCGAAACGCCAGAAAACGCAGGAACTGCTATCGGCTCATTTTTCGGCTCGTTCATTGGGGCAAGCGTTGACAAAACAAAAGACATAACCCTGACCGTCCCTACAGCGGAGGAAGCTCTGGCAGCTCAAAATGCGACTTTGGGCGAAGACGACAAGTCCGAGGAATCGGATGAGAAGCAGCCAACGAAAAAGAAAAATTCAAAGAAAGCGAAAAAGAATTTCTGATTAAAAACTCCGTGGTGGTTGCACCTTTGGCGAAGCCAAAGGTGGCCACAAACGGCAGAGCCGTTTGTGCGAATACTCCGCAAACTCGCAAACATTATTATAAAATTTTACAAAGAGGATAATATTATGAAACCAGTTTATGTAGAGAAAGACAAAAATCTTGAGTACTTTATATGCTCGTTCCCAGAAAATAACGAAAAGGAAACTGTCTGCATTGATGGTAGTTTTAATGATGTAATTTCCAAAAACGCTTTTTCAAATTCAAATATAAGATTCGTTCATATAAAAAATAAATTATGCTGTATTTTTCAGTCTACATTTGAAAATTGTGAATGTCTTGAAGCTGTGTTTTTTGGAGAATTGGACGATTCATCTGAAAATAAAGAACCAACTCCCCCTGGAATCAAAGGTATAAAACAAGAATCCGCATCAGATAATTTTACCGTTCAGACTAATGCGTTTAAAAATTGTTGCAGTCTTAACACTGTTATTTTTCCGAACTGCAATACCCTTACAATAGAGAAAAATGCTTTCTCTGATTGCGAAGCTTTGCGAACAGTCGTTGCATTTGCTGATAATATTGATTTCACCGAGAACCCTTTCGCCGACTGCCCCGAATACCTGACATTTGTTTGCAAGAAAGGTTCTGCCGTAGAGAAATTCGCGCGAGAAAACGGCTATAGGATTGAAAATGTCTGACAAAGAACAATTCAATTTTGCCAAAAAGATAAAAGGCTATGGTTCTTATGACGGAAAGTTGAAGAGCGAGTACAAGAGCATAGAGAGAATCGTCAGAGTTGATGATGAATTGTGCGTCAAGCCAAAAATAATAACTTCGCTCGGAGAGTACATCGAATTCATCGGCTCGCTTGAAACTTCCTACGAAGACCCAGTTTTTTATAGGGGACAGGGAAACGCAAATTTCACCATAAATCCCACCGTGCTCAGGATAAACCCGGAGAATGAGAGACTCATGATAGATTCCTTTACTCGGCGGTTCTCCAACGAAATCTACTCATGCACGAATGACATGGCGCGCCTTGTACTCATGCAGCATTACGGACTTTCCACAAGGGCACTTGACATCTCAGAAAGCCCGCTGGCGGCACTGTACTTTGCCTGTTCGCCGATGAAAAAATTCAACAAGAACCGCGAGAAAGAGCTTGCTGAATGGGGCGAGATTGCGATATTCAGAGACCCGAAGAAGGAAACTGAGAAAAAGCCAGACGAGCTGAAGGTAATAAGCAGCGCAACCGTGAGCATTGGGGCAAGCACCGCTTTCATGGAAAGGAAATTCAACCTCTGGAAGCTGGGCATGGAGTGGAAGAAGGACAACAACTTCATGCGCGATGAGAAATACATCCCTCTCAGGGACATAGTGCGCCGCTCCGTAATCGTCCGCGTACCACAGAACAATGTGAGGATAAAGAACCAGCATGGGGCACTCATAATCGTGAACGCGAACGAAGTAATCAGAGTCGGCGGGGACGAAAAGAAAGCTCTGGAACTTACTGAATATATCCTAAAAGAAGATGAGCCTGAGCTTAGTTTCATGTCGCTCATTGAGGATTCCAGATGGAAAAAACTTCTGGATAAAGAAAAGACATGGGAGCTTGAGTTCAGGAAAATAAAACCGTACTCGGGCGAGAACACGCACAAGATTTTTGACAAAGACCCATTCAACCTGCGGAGGCTTTTCTACAGGGACAAGAAAGGAAATCAGCTCGTCGCCTTGATTCCTCCCGAGGCAAAGAAAAAAATTGTTGATGACCTTGCAAGGTTCAACATAACCGAGGATTTCATCTACCCCGACATGGATAATGTGGCGAATGAAATAAACGAGCAGATAAACAAATAGGAGCACCCACAATGAAAAACATCACTCTCCGTGACGGCTACGAGCCGTTTGTTGAAGTCAATGTACTTCTCGCGCACAAGAACGGACGCGGGCGTTTCTGCCCGAACTGCTATACGGCAAATCCTGTGATTACAGACAGGAAAACTTGTGATTCATGCTCAGAGTCCCTTTTGGCGGACGAGGAGACCATTCGGGAACTCCTCTCTCGGAACGGTCTTGAAAAATACATTCCGCTCTTTGAGGAGCAGGGGCTTTTGAACGCAGGAGTTCTCTCGAACATGAAAGATGAGGACTGGGAAAAAATAGGGATAAGCGCGGTTGGTGACAAAAAACTGCTGGGAAAATTGTTCACGACGCAGAAAAAAGACCGTACACTCATGGGCTGTTCGATTATTATTCTCGTGGTAGTACTTGTCATGTTCCTAATCGTCAAATTCTTAGGTTTTTCAACACTGACGAGCCTTAAAATTACGGCAGGATTTTTTATCCTGCTACCGATTGCCTGGTTGCTAAATTGATGAATCTAATAATCCGTGGTAGACTTTTATTATGGAAGAAAAACGGCTTTTGCCGCTCGGCGTACAGGATTTCAGTATTCTCCGCGAAGGAAATTATCTCTATGTGGATAAGACCGCTATCATTTACGAACTCACACACTCTAACAGGGCTGTCTTTCTGAGCCGTCCCAGGCGATTCGGGAAAAGCCTTCTGCTTTCTACTATTAAATACTATTTTCTCGGACGAAAAGATTTGTTCAGCGGACTTGCGATTGAGGGGCTTGAAACTCAGTGCAAAGAGCCGTGGGTAGAACATCCGGTGCTGTATTTTTCGCTTGCAAGCGGAGAGTTCACGGAAAAAGAAAGGCTTGCAGAAAAATTAAGAAGTACGCTTAATGGCTTTGAAGAAAAATACAGTCTTCCGCATGAAGAGCCGACTCTTGCGATTCGTTTTGCAAAAGCCCTGGAGAATGCCGTAAAAAAAACAGGCAGAAAAGTTGTCGTCCTGATTGATGAAGATGACAATCCGCTCCTCAAAAACATGATTGTAAATCCAGAGCAGGAAGAGGCAAACAGAACTCTGTACAAGGCGTTCTTCGCGACCCTCAAAGACTGTGACGAATATCTGAAATTCTATATGTTCACGGGGGTCACGAAGTTCAGCAAGGTCTCCATTTTCAGCGACCTGAACCAGCTCACGGATATTTCGCTAAACGGAAAATACAACAACATCTGCGGAATCACGCAGTCGGAGCTGGAGAAAAAATTCGCTACTCAAATCAAAAATCTTTCCGAAGCTACGGGCTTCTCCGAAGCCGAATGCATTTCCGAGCTAAAGCGGATGTACGACGGCTACCATTTTTCTGCTTCCGGCGACGGAATGTACAATCCGTTCAGCATCCTGCACAGCTTTGACGAGAGGCGGTTTGGTAACTACTGGTTTGAGAGCGGGACTCCGACTTTCCTAATCAAAAAACTTGAGGCAGCCCGCTTTGATGTGCGGAAATTCACCGAAGAGATAAAACTTTCGGAATCGGCATTGAAGGATTACCGCCCGGAAAATGCAGATCCCACGCCTCTTTTCTACCAGTCTGGCTACCTCACAATCAAAAGCTGGAATCAAAAACAGCGTACCTTTAAGCTGGGCTTCCCGAACGCGGAGGTGAAATATGGTTTTCTGGAGGCTCTTGCCCCGAGCTACCTCCATGTTGAGGACAAGTTGACTCCGTTCGACATAAATCTTCTTGACGATGCGGTTGAGGAGGGCGACACCGACGGGATGAGGAACTGGTTCACCGCATTGTTCGCGCTTCTTCCGTACCCCGCAGGAAGCGACACCGAGCCTGTCACGGAGCAGAATTTCCAGAATGTGATTTTCCTTGCACTCACGATAATGGGAAAATACGCCCGCACCGAGGTTCATTCCGCAAAGGGCAGGGCAGACTGCATTCTTGAAACTTCCGAATATATCTATATCTTTGAGTTCAAGCGCGATGTTTCGGCAAAAGAGGCATTGAAGCAGATTGAAGAGCAGGGCTATGCAAAGCCATACTCCGCAGACAGGCGCAAAGTCTTCAAAATCGGGGTGAATTTCTCAACTACGGAAAGGAACATCACCGAATGGGAAGTGCGGTAAGCACCGCCAGAATTTGCCTTTGCCAAAAGTTCAACCTATTTTGCCACTGTTCGGATTGAGCCCATTCTGAGCCGCTTTTCCCGCGTGTCTTCCAAAAGGCGTTTCAGCTCGTTGGCATCCTCCGTCTGGATTGCGTTCTTGAACGCCTCCATTGTGCGCTCAAAATTCTCAATGTGCGACACGAGCTTTTCTTTGTTCGATATGAAAAGCTCCGTCCACAAGGGGGCGTTTATCATGGCGATTCTTGTCAAATCCTCAAAACTTCCGCCACCGAACGCCGTGATTTCAGGGTCTTCCGCGCTTTCTACGAGGGCTGCCGCAATCACATGGCAAAGCTGGCTCGTAAAGCCGATTTTGTGGTCATGGGTGTCGCAAGTCGTTTCGGTTATGCGCGTGAATCCCATTTCGGAGATGAGATTTTTCATCAGCTCCATGTTTTCGCTCTTGTTGAACTTCTGCTCGCACAAAATGTAATTGTGGTTCACGAAGAATTCGGCCTTTGAGTTTGCGTAGCCCTCTTTCTCACCGCCCGCCATTGGATGGCCGATTATGAAGTCCATGTCGTTCCGCAAAAGGGACGGAAGCTCCCGCTCAAAGATTCCTTTTACGCCCGAAATGTCGGTCACAATCGCACCGCTTTTGAAAAAATCCTTGTTGTCCTTAAGAAAGTTCAGTGTGGCGTGGGGGTAGAGGCAGATGAAAAGAATGTCGCACTCGCCAATCATTTCCCGTGCGCGGTCGGAAGTGAACGCGCGGTCTATTACGCCTTCTTCGGTGGCCTGGCTCAGGCACGCCGTGCTCCTGTTGCACGCAAGGATTTTTCCCGTGGAGCCGTTCTGGCTCAGTATGTTCCGCCGTATTGATTTTGCGAACGAGCCGCCCATAATGCCAAGCCCTACGATTCCGTATGTGAGTGATTTCAAGTTCCGCATTATTCGATTCCTTTCTGTTTTGTCACGGATTTCGTTTAAAAAAAAGAAAAACCTGCCCGAAAAGAGCAGGTTTTTGGAGAATAAGGGACTCGAACCCTTGACCCTCGGCTTGCAAAGCCGATGCTCTAGCCAACTGAGCTAATTCCCCAAATGACTATTCTATGATATAGAAATCACAGAATAGTGTCAAGGGATTTTTTTAATTTCTATCCGTGAATTGCGATTATTTTTTTGATTTTTGAAATCATGCTTTCTTTTTTCATAAGTTCTTCAAATGTGAGCGGAATGCGGTAAGTCCAGTTGAACTCGCTTACCGTCCCAGGAATGTTCATCCGCTCGTTGTCAGAATTTTCGCTCCAGCAGGGGCTTTTGTTCGCATCGTCAAGGTAAAGCCAGTCCTGAATTGGGTTTACGAACCATGCTCCGTTTGTCTTTGCGCATACAGAAAGAACTTTCTGTGCAATCTCAGGTGAAAAATCGTCTTTGAAAATGCTTTCTGAGTCTTCAAAGAAAGGCTCGACCTCTTTATTTTTCGACTTTTTTTTCTCGGAAAGAAAAGCCTGCTCAAAAGCCTTCGTACTGTTTTTCTCAGAATTCCACCACTGGCGGAGCGTTGAACAGTCGTGTACGCTCGTGGTAACAAGACTGAGCTTATTGTATTTTTTCATATCGTCGAAAGGCTGACCTTCGGCTGACCAGTTTCTGCACCATCGTATTACTTTCAGGGAAAGAATCTGGAACTTTTTCATAACTTTTGGCATACACCCTATCATAACGCCAAGGTCCTCTCCGCACGGAACCATGTCTGTTGAAGGAATGAGCGCAGAAAAGATTTTTTCAGCCTGCTTTTTCCAAAGTGACTCCTGTTTCTTCCAGATGGCAGAAAAAAATTCAGAAAGAATCTTCTTTTCGTCATTATTCAAAGAATTCCACGCTTTTGTTTCGCCGTACTTGTAGTAAGGAACGAATTTCTTTTTTCCTACCGAAATTAGCGTCCGGTTTTTCCACCAGCGGAGCATTATGATTTTGACATCGTTCTGCATTTCCGCATCAAGCTCGAATTTTGATAAATCCGCTTTTTCAATGTCCCGTGCCGATTTGAACGACGGTTTGAAATTCCAGAGTTCCTCAAATCCGATTCTGGTACAGAAAAGGCTAAGAATATCATGGGATTTTTCAAGGTCTCCTGTCAGTCGGAAAATATCTTCTGTTGGAATGTGCGGCTGAGATAGCCATTTGATTCTGTCCGCGCTGAAATGTGCTTCAAGAAGCGATGAGTAGCTGATTGTGGCGCAAGGCTCTGTGCGTCCAAGCTCTGCTGTTTTTTCTCCTTCTGGTATTGCCCACAGCCTGAAAAAGCCGGGAATGTGGTCTAGCCGGTAAGCTCCGAAAAATTTCTGACATTCTTTCAGGCGGAGCTTCCACCAAGAAAATCCGTCCTTTTCCTGCGCTTTCCAGTCGTATATCGGAAAGCCCCAGTTCTGCCCGCTGGGATTGTCTCCGTCTGGTGGGGAGCCTGCCCTGAGTTCTTGTTTGAAAATCTCAGGCGTGCTCCACACATCGCATGAATCATCGTTCAGTAGAATTGGGATGTCGCCTTTTAGAATGATTCCCATTTTCTTGATTTCATCGCTTGCCGCCTTGAACTGGCGGAATGCCACAAGCTGCTCGAATGCGTAGAAATAATGCTGCTCCAGAAGTGTCCTGTCGTTCCAGCGTGCTTCTATTTCTTCTTTTGACAGATTTCTGTCCTGCAAAGGCCATGTTTTTGACGATGCCTGCATATATTTATACTTCAAGACCTTGAACACGCAGTATGCTTTTAGCCAGGGATTCGCTTCTATAAAATCCATGAGCCATGATTCCATTTCGCCAATTTTTTCTTGTTCTGATTCAGACAAAAATGCCGTTGAATGACTTATCATGTCCCATATTTTACGAATCAGGCGTTCTTTTGCGTTCAGGACGAAATTGTAATCGAAACGCAAATCATTTTTGTGCTTTAAGAATTCATCGTATTCTTTTTTGAAGGATTTGTCGTTTTTTATGCAGTAATCAAAGCCGTGCAAATGCGAAAGATTTATGTAGATTGGATGAAGTGCGAACGCGCTCAGGCTTGAGTACGGAGAGCTTTGGGTTCCCGTGTCAAGGACGGGCAGAAGCTGAATTATTGAGAATCCGCATTTTTTTGCGAACTCGCCTGCCTTGACGAGTGCGGTGTATTCACCTATGACAGGCGATTCTTCTGTCCTTAATGATGCGAGTGAGAGCGCGAAGCCAGAAAGATTTTCTATTTTATTCATACTCTAAAAATTATACCATAGAAAAATATGCTTGCAAGCGAAGGTTAATAATCAATGCGCTTGTATGTTACCGAGCCGTCTTTTTCGTCCAGCGTCAAAAGAGCAAATACCCGCTTGTAGACGAAAGAGCCGATTACATGTTCCTGAAAAATCTCGTAGTCCGTGAAGTCAATCGGTTCGTGCTGATGGCCTGTGAGTATTTGCTTTACATTGCCTTTGGCACATGCAGTTAGGATTCTGTTACGCTCGTATGTGTCGTGTATTGCGAAAACCATTATGCCGCCCGCATAAATAGGGTAGTGCGACAAAACGATTTTTGACGATGAGTCGGCTTTCAGGAGTTTCTCAAAATCTTTGAGCTGATCGTTCCCAAGGCTTCCTGAACCTGTGTCCGTTCCGAAAAATCGGAATTTTCCAACATCGAAGTAATATGATGATGTGTATGGATAAATCAGGTTTTTCCAGTCTGACCAGCCGTTGTTGTACAGGTCATGGTTTCCGAGTATGGTGTAAACTGGAAAATCATCTGTGCTTTTGAGCGATAACTTTTCTTTCGCAATTTCCTTTACTTTCGCCGCAAAATTGTTGAAATCTTCGTACTGACCTTTTTTCCCTGAATCAGCCGTGTCGCCAAGACATACAAGAAAACGTGGTTTAAGCGGCTCTTCCGCCGTGTTGTATGTATTCCGGAGCCAGTCGTAGAAGTCATCCTCATGCCGCGGCTCGGACGAGCCGAAATGCGGGTCGGTTATGACGATGCCGCAATATTTCGTAAGTCCTTTTGCAGAAAGTGATTCCGCTGATAGGGCAGCACAGGACTTGTCCGAGAACGAACTGTACCGCGCCTCCGCATCTTCTTCTCCGAAAAGCAGCGAGTACACGCCGAATTCCCCGCAGGAGGAAAAAATCAAGAGAATTGCAATGGCAGATATAACGAAAAAAAATCTTCTTTTCAAAATGAATATCCTACCCCAAGTTTAAACTGAAGTCTGTCCAGATACGGAGCCGTGACGAACATATCGCACATTCTGGCGGAAATTTCGCAGTACGGTCTGAAATTCGTCTTGAACTTGTACGCGCCGCCGACTGTGTATATGGGGGAAATAAATGTTGGAAACTGGTACAAGTCATAGGATGAGGCTCTTATAAAAACATCCGCTCCGCAGTCGAAAATCTTTCGTAGCGAAAAAGTAGTGTCGGCAATAGCATCGTATATCCATCCTGTTTCGTTTTCAATAGCTTTTATCCGCGAGCCTTTTACGCCGAATCCCATATCACCTTCAAATATAAGATTTTTTTTGGAAACGATACTGAAAATAGTCTTTACCATAAAGTCGTTTTCATAGGCAAGGCTCACTTGATTCTGAAAATGGTATATGCCTCCGAAGCCAAGCTTTATGTAACGCTTTGAAAACTCCCAGGTGCAGAAGTTTGGGTAAAACTCTGCGGTGACTGAAAAATCTATAATGTCGCTGTATGCCTGAAAGCCGAGCGTTCCTGTGTAGTTGCTTCCTTTTGCCTGAAGTTCGGAGGCGTATGCGATGGTATCACGTTTTATTCCGCGTTCCGCAAAAATTACCATACCTACCTGATAGGTTATTTCAGGACGGGTCAATGAGAAGGCTCGGAGCGTTGTGGCTGATAAAATAAAAAAAATAAAGAGATACCGCCTCATTTTTTTGTCTGTTACCGTCCTGTATCTCGGATTTTTCCCGGAATATAATCGGAATCTTTTATTCTTACGAGAGTTCCGTCCTGAATCTGCATCGGGGCATACAGAGCGCAGTCATGGTCAGCGTTGACCCAAGCCCGCTTTTCCCCAGTCTTTGGGTTTAAGAACTCATATTCGCTTCCTGAAAGCGTTTGGCTCAGAACATCGGGTGAAACAAGCTCCAGCTCCGTTCCCGAATCAATTTTGTTCAGCGCGCTGAGTGTGTATATTTTCCACCCATCGCGTCTTGTTACTGTGCGTATGACTTTCTCGGGATTGCGCTCATAATCCCTGAGTATGGCTGCCTTTGCGTCAGGGTGCATTGCGTCTATTTCGGTCTGACGGTCTGAAACGAGCTTCTCGCCGGCGCAAAGAATTTTTTCGGCTTCTTCCTCCGAATACTGCTTGTCAATTGTTGCGGCAAGAAGATAAGGGGCATCGCTTGCGCCAACGGTGGTTTTGTCCGCGTCGCCGCGGTTGTAGTAGAAGCCAGTTGTGCATTCCCTGTGCGGAACATCGTTCAGCGAGTCCATGAATGGTTTTGCCTCGGCAGGGCTGATTTTACCCTCAAGCGCGTCCAATGCCTTCCTGTATGCGCGTGTGACCATTGCCACATAGTAGACGGATTTCATCCGCCCCTCGATTTTGATTGCGTCAACTCCGGCTGCCTTCATGTCGTTAAGGTGGTGTATCATGCAAAGGTCTTTTGAGGAGAGTATGGCCGTAAAGTTGTCGCCCTCAAAGACTGGGAAAAACTGTCCGCGCCTTTGATGCTCTTCTATAGAAAGAATTCCGCTTCCCGCTATTTCTTTTGCTTTTTCTGGAGAAAGAACCTCTCCTTTTTCTACGGAAACTTTTTTTGCGTCAAGCCCCAGGTCATAGTCCCAGCGGCAGGTGTGCGAGCAAAAACCGCTCTGAGCGGAACGACCAGTAAGGTACGCGCTCATAAGGCAGCGACCTGAGTATGCGATGCACATTGCTCCGTGCGCGAAGCACTCAAGCTCCATGTCGGGAACTTCGTCTTTTATCTGCCGTATTTCGTCAAGAGAAACTTCGCGTCCCAGTACGACTCGCTTAAACCCAAGGTCACGGTACATCTTTACGGCTTCTTTGTTCATACATGACGCTTGCGTTGAAAGGTGAAGGTGCGTTTTTGGGAATTCTTTCTGCAAAAAGCGAACAAGCCCCAAATCCTGCACTATGAACGCATCTATAGGGTACTGATGAAAATAGTCAATGTTCTTGTAGAACTGCTCAAGGTCATGGTTGTGGAACGCAATGTTCAGTGCGCAGAAAAGCCTTTTCTCAGGAAATTTTTTCTTTAGGGCTATGACTTTTTTGTATTCATCATCATAAAAATTATCTGCTTTTATTCTGAGAGAAAATCGTTTCAGACCTATGTAAGCTGTGTCTGCTCCATAATTATAAGCGTACTCAAGTTTCTCAACATTTCCTGCGGGGCAAACTAATTCCATTGAACCTCCTGATTTTGATTTTAAATTATAGTAAAAATCTTGATTTGTCAAGTTTCTACTATACAATTTTTAATTATTAAGTTAGAATCATTCCATAAAAATATAAAAAATTTCGAGGTTGATTTTATGGATTTTTTTAAATGCAATGTACGCGTGTCTGTCAGGATTATTTCGGCAATTGTTCTTGTTGCTTTTGCGTCTATGTTCGTTTCATGCTCTTCAAAAGTTTTTATGAAAAGTTATGAGTCGTTTGTTGTTTCCGTTGAGAAAGCGGCGGAGAAGGGGCAGACGAACAAACTTGAGAGCTTTCAGGCCAAAGCGGAAAAATTCAAGGAGAAAGCCAGAAAACTTGAGAAAAGCGGAAACTGGACTAAGGAAGATGAGGTTTCTTACGCAAAGCTTTCCGGCCGGCTTGCGCTCGCAATGTCAAAGCTTTCTGTGAGCAAAGCTGCTGACAGCGTGTCCAACGCAATCAAAGGCATCGGCGACAAGCTGAAAAAATAACCGGCGCATTTTTTTCGTTGTGAATTGAAGAACGGAGCAAAATCAGATAGAATCAGAAACTATGGATTTGATTAAGAAACTTGATGAGCTTGACGAGCGTTACAAGGTTGTGAGCCAGCTCGTTCAGGACCCCGATTTGGTAAAGGATGCGAAAAAATATAAGGAAACAATGTCCGAGTACGGTCATCTTTCCGCCGTCACGGAGCTTGGAAAAGAATACAGGAAAATCCTTCAAGGCATTGAAGATTCTAAGATGATGATTACTGCCGAGGATGATGTTGAAATGAAGGAGATGGCCCGCGAGGAACTTAAGTCCCTTGAGGAAAAGCAGCCTGAGATGGAGGAGAAAATCAAGCTCAAGCTCATTCCGCCTGATCCCCTTGATGAGAAGAACATTATCCTTGAGATACGCTCTGCAGCAGGCGGTGACGAGGCGTCTCTGTTCGTGCGTGATATGTGGGAAATGTACATTCACTTGTGCGAAAGACGAGGCTGGAAATACGAGAACATGGAGGCTCAGGAAACTGAAGTCGGTGGGTTCAATAAAATCGTAACGCAGATTACTGGAAAATTCGTTTACGGAACTCTCAGATGGGAGTCAGGGGTTCACCGCGTTCAGCGTGTTCCTGCCACTGAATCTCAGGGACGGCTTCAGACTTCAACCGTAACTGTGGCTGTTCTTCCCGAGGCGGAGGAGGCTGACATAGACATAAAGCCTGGCGATGTGCGCGTTGATGTTATGCGCGCGGGCGGTCCGGGCGGTCAGTGCGTCAATACGACTGATTCTGCAGTGCGCCTTACTCATATTCCTACGGGAATTGTGGTAATTCAGCAGGATCAGAAGTCTCAGATTAAGAATAAGGAAAAAGCGTGGCAAGTTCTCCGCGCGCGTTTGTTCGACCTTGAGCAGTCCAAGCTTGATGCGGAGCGTTCTTCTGCAAGAAAAAGCATGGTTGGAAACGGAGACCGCTCCGAAAAAATCAGGACATACAATTATCCGCAGGATCGCGTAACTGATCATCGCATAAACCTGTCGCTCCATAATCTCCCGAGCTTTATGATGGGGAATATGGATGAAATGCTTGAGGCCCTGAACATCTACGCTAAGGAAGAACAGTTCAAGGCTTTGGACGCATAAGTTCTAGTTTTTTGCTTGCTCAGGCTAATTTTCCCAGAGTTTTTCAGGATAATAGCCTGAGTCTATTTTCTTTGCGATTTCATTTTTGACAACAGCTTTGTCCTCTGGATATGTCATGCCGAACCAGTTTTCTTCTGATGTGAACACTTTGATTTTTCCCTCGCCGTATTTGATGATGTCGCTTGCCGCAACGGGAAGGAGTGCCTCTGCTTTCGGAAGTGCGAGCGATGTTTTCTTGAACCCCTCCCAGTAGGCTTCAAACCGCTCAAATGCTTTTGGACTGAACCCGAACAAGTTCATGCTGACGGTTTCGTTTCCTGTTAGGCTGAAAGTTTTCCCGTCAAGCTCTGAGATTATTTCGTCCGAGTCTTTTGATTTATACGATATTTTCGTGTTCTCAACGATTGATTTAAGAAAACCTCCGTCAGTCTCGCATACGCCGCGGCTTACCGAGCCGTTTCTGCTCATCGTTTTTCCAAGGACATATCCGACCATTGCATGCTCGGTGCAGTCGTTCGTGATGGACGATAGGTATTTTCCGAGCGTTTCGATTCCGTTTCTTCCGTAGTAATCATCCGCATTGATGACCGCAAACGGCTCGTTGATTTTTTTCCGTGCGCACAGAACCGCATGAATCGTTCCCCAAGGCTTAGTCCTGTTCGCTTTTTTTGCGGTCTCCTGTTCACTTTCTGTCAAAAGTGCGTCCGGAGTCTGGAACACATACTCGGCGTTGAAATTTTTTGCCACGCGGTCAAAAAGTCTTTCGCGGAAGTCGCTTTCAATATCCTTCCTTATTATATACACGACTTTTCCGTATCCTGATTTTTTTGCGTCGAAGGTGGAAAAATCTAGGAGGCATTCGCCGTGCTTACCGACGGAATCTATCTGTTTTACGCCGCCGTAGCGGCTTCCCATTCCTGCTGCTAAAACTAAAAGTGTTGGTTTCATTTTGTAACCCCTGAAAGTAATACTACTGTTATGGGCAGTCTTAAAAATTAGATTTTTAGAGCACCCTATTTTATAGAATCCAGCTTTCTCAGCATATCATCGATTTTGCCAGGCGAAATCGCGGTTGAGTCATCGTCAGATTCTTCATTGTCATTTTCTTTGTCTTTTGTGCCGGAGTCCGTTGTTTCTTCGGGTTGTCCGCCTGATTCCGCACTTTCGTCCTCTTCTTCGGCTTCTTCTTCTGTGGCAGGCTCTTCTTTTACAACTTCTGTTTTGGAAGGAGTTTTTTCTTCCGCTGTTTTTTTCCGTAGCCCCTTGATTTTTTCTTTTATTGCTCCGAACAGACCTGTTTCAGGAACGGACTCCTTGTTCTTTTCATTATCGGATTTTATGAGAGTTCCATTAATCTTAAGGGCGTTTTGAGAAACTGTGGCCCGAAGTTTTCCCTTGAATCCTTGCTCAGAACTTGCCTCAGGCTTATCAGGGGTGAAACTGAGTTTTTCCCAGTCAACGGACGAAAAATCGTGGGGGTCAGCTTTTTTTTCTTCGGAAGCACTTTCTTTGAGGAAATTTTCATCTATAGTAAAAACTCCTCCCGTGTTCTTTGCGATATTTTTATGAACGAAGCAGCCCGATGTGAAATCAATTGAGCCGTCCGGCTCCGTTACGATTTTGTATGCGTTTCCGCGATGAATAAATTGGATTGTGATCGTTTTTTCGGTCTTGCTGAACGAAAGCGCGTCCTCTGTGAGGTATTCGGGACTTGAAACTGCAAACAGAAGCAGGTTTTGTACGCTTTTCGGAAAGCAGTTCCTTCCGTTTTTTTTTATGACATTATTGAATTCTTTTAGAGAATGTTTTTTTGATGCGCCTGAGGTTGCATCGAAAAAATCTTTTGTGGTCTTTCCGTTTGACATCCATGAAAAAAAACTTTTCTGCGGTGCATCCGCGTCGATGAGACAGCTTATTGTGAGCTGCTCCGCTAATGCAGAACTGAGGACGAGTAATAAAATCAAAAGCAGCGAAAAGTTCCTTTTCATCCTAAAATGCAGAATATCATATAAATTGTATAGTGTAAAGTGTTTTTTCATATAGAGAAAGCTAAAAATTGTAGAGTATTCAAAAATTGTGTTGCAAATAGGTTTTCTCATAGAAAAATCAGTTTATTGCAGTTTTCCCTGTAAAGTTGCATAATATAAGGATAGCATATTTTTCAGCAAAGAGGTTAGGGTATGATAAAACTTCACGGCGCATATACAGCAATGGTAACTCCGATGAATTCGGACGGTTCTGTTGATTTTGAAGGGTTCAGGAAGAATGTTGTCTTCCAGCTGGAAGGCGGAATAGATGGAATCGCACCGCTTGGAACTACAGGGGAAACTCCTTGTCTTGAAGAGGATGAGGAAGATAAAATCATAAAAATTGCCGTTGAGGAAGTGAAAAAATATAACGAAAAGACGGGAAAAAAAGTTCCTGTCATAATCGGGACTGGCTCAAACTGCACGAAAGATGCCGTCCGCTATACGAAAAGGGCAAAAGAGCTTGGCGCGGATGTTGCGCTTGTCGTAACGCCATACTACAACAAGCCGAGCAAAGAAGGAATTTTCAGGCATTTTGAGGCTGTTTCAAAAGTCGGAATTCCTATACTTGTGTATAATATTCAGGGACGGACGGGCACTAATATTCCGACGGATGTTCTTTCAAAAATTTCTGATTTGCCTAATATCTGCGGAGTAAAAGAGGCTAGCGGAAATGTAAGCCAGATGATGGATGTGGTTGCTACCGTCAAGTCAAAGCATCCTGATTTTGCCGTTTTGAGCGGGGACGACAGCCTTACTTTGCCGCTTATAGGTATTGGCGGTGATGGAATTGTTTCTGTCGTTTCAAATATTGCGCCGTCACTTGTCGCAAAAATGGCGAATTGTGCTTTGGACGGAAATCTTAAAGAGGCGCGCGAGCTTCATTACAGGCTTCTTCCTTTCTTTAAGGCTGCGTTTGTTGACGGAAATCCGTCTTCTATCAAATGTGCTATGAATATGAGGAATATGCCGGCAGGAACTGTGCGCCTTCCGTTGGTTGATGTTACGCCTGAGGCAAAGAAAATCATTCAGACAGCCCTTGATGAGTGCGGTCTGTAAAATACGGATATTGGCATTGGGCTTTGCGATTTTACTTTTTCGCTATGCCTTCATGCAACGCCGCTTGCGCGGAGTTTTTATGGGAGTAATTTTATGAGTGAAAAAATCAGTGTTGGTGTTTTGGGTGCTACCGGAATGGTAGGACAAAGGTATATCAAGCTCCTTGAGAATCATCCGTGGTTCAAGGTAACTTATGTTGCGGCTTCTCCTCGCTCTGCCGGAAAAATCTACGAAGAGGCTGTAAAGAACCGTTGGCTTATTGGCGCGGATATTCCTTCTGATGTAAAGAATCTTGTTGTGCAAGATGCGAACGACGCAAAGCTCGCGCTGGGAAAGTGCCGTTTTGTGTTCAGTGCGCTTGAGATGGGAAAAGACGAAATAAAGGCTCTTGAGGCTGCGTATGCGGCTGAGGGAATCCCCGTCGTGTCGAATGCCAGCGCGAACCGCTGGACGCCCGATGTCCCAATGCTTATTCCTGAGATAAACTATTCGCACCTTGATGTTATAAAGGAGCAGAAAAAGAGCCACGGCTGGGACAAAGGTTTTATAGCCGTAAAGCCGAACTGCTCCCTCCAGACATACATGATGCCGCTTTATGCTTTGCAGAAAGCGGGCTACCCTGTGAAGCGCATGATTGTCACAACGCTCCAGGCTGTGAGCGGCGCGGGGTATCCTGGTGTTCCGTCCTTTGACATGATTGACAACATCGTTCCGTATATTGGCGGCGAGGAAGAAAAGACTGAAAAAGAATGTCTGAAAATCCTTGGCTCTGTTAAGGACGGAAAAATCGAGAATGCGGCAGGTCCTGTTGTGTCGTCAACTTGTACGCGCGTTCCTGTGATTGACGGTCATACTGCGAGCGTAAACCTTGAGTTTGATTTGCCGGAGGACAAAAAGCCTTCCTTGGAGCAGATTCTGAAAGTGTGGGAAGATTTCACATCGCTTCCGCAAGAGCTTGATTTGCCAAGCGCGCCGAAGCATCCGATTGTTTACCGCAAGGAAGAGAATCGCCCTCAGCCGAACAGAGACCGTGACACAGAAAAAGGAATGGCCTGCGTGCTTGGCCGCCTGAGAAAGTGCAATGTGTTCGATGTGAAATTCGTTGCGTTGAGCCACAACACAAAGCGTGGTGCTGCTCTTGGCGGAATTTTGAATGCGGAGCTTTTGAAAGCGAAAGGTTTTTTTGACTAGAAAAATAAGAATGCCTAAATAAAGAATAAAACTGGCTGTTTTGGTTCGATATGCCTTTTGCCAGAAAAGCCGAAACGCCGGAATTATCAGAGCTTTCGTGCTGGTCACTTTGTTTGCGCTCAGTGACCATCCATAATAGAGCTGTTCGGAAATTTCAGTTTTCCTAACAGCTCTAATCATTTCGTTGTTTCTGGCCTGACTTTTTTTCTCCATCTATTCTTAAAATCATACGATAATAAATATATGATAAGACGGTTTATTCGAATATTTGTAGCGCTTGTACTTTTATCTTTCCCAGCCTTTTGTGAAGATTGGTATGTTTGTCTTGGTTCGTTCAAAAAACAGGAGCTTGCGGAAAAGCGAATGGGATTGTTCGTTGACAGCGATATTTCTGCGTTCATTTCGGAAGCAAAAAGTAAAGATGGCGATACTCTTTATCGTGTTCTTTATTTTAAACCGTTTGATTCTTATAGTTCGGCTCTTTCAAAACGGCGTGAGCTGTCGCGCCATCCTGTCATTAGAAAATTCGGTATTGATGATTTGTGGTGCTGTAAGTCAGATGGTCCTCTCCTTAAAACTGTTGAGATTGTTAAAGAAGTTCCTGTCGAAGTTGAAAAAGAAGTCGTCAAGGAAGTTCCTGTTGAAGTTATAAAAGAAGTCCCGGTCGAAGTGGAAAAAGAAGTCATCAAAGAGGTGATAAAAGAAGTGCCGGTGGAGAAAAAAGTTGAAGTCGTTAAGGAAGTTCCCGTAGAGGTGGTCAAAGAGGTCATCAAGGAAGTTCCTGTAGAAGTTATAAAAGAAGTGCCGGTTGAAAAAGAAGTCATCAAAGAGGTGATAAAGGAAGTTCCGGTGGAGAAAGAAGTTGAGGTTGTTAAGGAAGTTCCCGTAGAGGTGGTCAAAGAGGTCATCAAGGAAGTTCCTGTAGAAGTTATAAAAGAAGTGCCGGTTGAAAAAGAAGTCATCAAAGAGGTGATAAAGGAAGTTCCGGTGGAGA
>JAFSJW010000059.1 GCA_017449265.1 Treponema sp. | reverse complement strand
GTTCCGTACGGAATTAGCCATAGTAAAAAGCTGGGAGGGCGTGCGGTGTCAGTACGAATCATTATGATTTTTGCGATAATCGTACTCTTTGCGGTCGGTTATCCAGCCTGGTAAAACGCACCTCTCTTCGCACAAAAAGCAGGGGGCAAAAAATAGCCGCCTAGTCTGGTACTCTAAGCGGCGGTGTCCGTAAGGACATATCTGTTTTAGGAATGAAGACCAACCGTAGCTTTGGCTGTGCTTCTTTCTATATTATTATATCGGACTTTCCCGAAAAAATCCATAGATTTTGCACTTTTTGCTCCGCACGCGTATTTTTTTGTGTCGGATTGCTTGTCTGGAAACGCGCCCGCGACTCAGCCCGAAATGGCAATCCGTTCGGAGTTTTAGAATAAAATCCTCCGCAAACGACCCCCCGACCAAGCCCAAGCCTGCTCTAAATCCCAAACTCAGAACGAATCCCTCACGAGCAGCCCCAGAGCAATCACACTCATCCCGCCAGTGCTTCCACAGGATCCAGCTTGCTTGCCTTGCGAGCCGGGCTGAATCCAAAGAAAATCCCGACAAACACACTGAACACAAATGCCACGAAGCACGCCGGAAGCTGTATTGCAAACGGCTGTCCCTTTATGTATTCCACTATGAAGCTGATGAAAACGCCCAGAATGATTCCAATAATGCCGCCTAAAAGTGTAATACTCGCGCTTTCCACCAAAAACTGGCGGCAAATGGCGAAGGGACTTGCGCCCAAAGCCTTCCTGATTCCGATTTCCTGCTTGCGTTCTGTAACGGTCACAATCATAATGTTCATGATTCCAATGCCGCCGACAAAAAGCGAAATAGCCGCAATACCAGAAAGCATGATGCTGAGCGTGGATGTGATTTCGCTCATTTGGTCAATCATCGTCTGCATGGACTGGATTCGCGCCGAGCCTGATGTTCCTGATTTTTCCGCAATGTAATTCGTGGCATCTGTGACCATCGCCGTACAATAGCTCGGGTCAACAGCCTGCAGCATGATTGTGTCAGCTTTGGGACTTGGTGTTATTTTCTTAGAGTAGAACCCGCGCGGAATATAAATTCCAGTCGTGCTGGACTCCATCCCGCTCGACTGTTCTTTCAGAACCCCGACGACTTTGAACGAGAACGGAACATTGCTAGTTACGGCAAGAACGCCCTTACCAACGGCATCTCCGTCAGGAAAAAGCGAAGAAGCAACTTCACTTCCGATTATAACTTTCTGTGCGCCATAAAAATCGTCGGAAACAGAAAAATATTCTCCGTAATCAAGCTCTAGATTGCACATCTCAAGATACCCCGGCTCTATTGCCGTAGCATTGGAAGAAACCGTAGTATCGCCAAAGCTCAAAGAAAACGAAACTGAGTTCTTGTACCAGACTTTTTTTACATTCTTGATATGGTCAAAAATATCATTGCGGAAAGCTTCGTCAAAACTGAGTGACACAGCATCCCTGTTGCGTCGCATGAATCCGCCCGCGCTTATGCTCACCAAATCAAGCCCCGAAGAGCCGAAAGAATCCTGAATCTGTTTTGTGGAACTTTGCCCCATGCTCGTAATCACGATGACGCTCGCAACACCAATTATAACTCCGAGCAAAGAAAGAAAAGTCCGCGTTTTAGAGCGGGCGAAATTCCTGAACGCATCAATAAAATCTTCCAGCATATTTGCCAACCTCCGAGTTCAGATAGAATTTTAGCATAAAAATATATCAAAAGTCTAAAAACAAGTCAGTTACATTATTGAAATGTAGACATTTCTAATTTAAAATAAAACTAATATCCCGATAATAAAAAATAGTCTAGGAGGAAAAAAGTGAAATTAAAGTATTTCTGTGCGGTTCTATGCGGAGTTGCCGCACTGTCTCTCGTTTCGTGTGGCTCAACACCAAAATCATCAGCTTCCGCTGATTCAAATACAAAAAGCAATTCGCTCAATGCGGATTCAACAAAGGCTTCCGCCGAGAAAGCAAAGAAAGAAGCTGAAATCGCAAAAAAGACAGAGAAAGCAGTTGCTAATGCGGATGCCGCAAGAGAAGCTGCTATCAAAGCCGGAGCTGAAAAGTATTATCCGAAACTTCTGAGCGATATCGATAAAGAATATGAGTCGCTTAAGAAAAAAATCGCAGCTAATCCAGGAACGGACTATTCCGCTAATATTGAAGAAATCGCAAAAAAATATGAAGCTTTGGAAAAAGCATCGCTTGCAAGAAAAATGCAGGAGGACATTTCAAAGCTGGACTTTGATTTTACTTCCGTTGACAAGAACGCCGCCCAGACTGGTGCAGACGCGCTCAAAAAATTCAACAGCCTTAACTCGAACGCAAGTGGCGATGAGCTTTTGTCTAACGCAGAAGCCGCATACAAAGCGTACAAAACTTTGATGGACAAGGGCTACAAAGCAATGGCAGCCCGCGAAAGAAGCGATGCGCTCAAAGCAAAGAAAGACGCTGACAGCGTAAAGGCAGCCGTTGCAAAAAAGACTAAGGAACAGTACACTCAGGCCGCGAACAAATTCGTAAAGGCTGATGCAGCTTACAGCCGCGGAAGCACTTATGACGCTTACAACGGATATAAAGAAGTAAAAGAGTCCTACACGGAACTTTATGAAATCGTAAAGCAAGACCGAGAGGCAGCTCAGGCAGCTCTGGAAAAAGCAAAACAACGCGTTGCTGAGGCGGCTACATATTCGGCAGAAGCAGACACAATCGCTCCAATAACCGAAAAAGTCGCTGGTATTGAGGATGAATCCACAACGCTTCTTGAAAAAGACAATTTCGCAAATCCAGAAGATGCGGTCATCGATGTTGAGTCAAACGAAACGGCAAAAGCTGTTGAAAAAGCCGCAGAAGCCGCAATCGCAGAAGATGACGCAAAGAAAAAATAAGCCTGTTTTCTGAACAGGGGTTATTCATCTGATTTTTAATGACAGGAGGAATTAATATGATAAAAAGAACTTTCATTTTTGCCACAATCACGCTGCTTGGCAATTTTCTTTTCTCAATCAGCTACAAGAACAACACTTATCAGAAGCTGGCGAACGAATACACGAAAAAGGCCGAAGCTGCCCTTGATGCTGGCGAATACGAGCTTTCTATGGAATATGCCCAAAAAGCCGAGGAAAACGCCGCATTGTCAGAGGCTTATGTAAAGCAGATGCTTGTCCGCGCAGAAGCCGATGATGTAATGAAAAAGGCCAAGAAAAAGATTGAATTCGCAAAAAGCGTAGATGCGGAGAAAAACTTTCCGATGGCATTCTCTTCTGCCCTCAAAGCATACGCAAGCGCAGAAGAGGCTTACAATGGCGAAGATTACCCGACTGCCACAAGCTACGCAAAGCAGGTTCTTGACGCGCTTGCAGACATAAAAGAAGTCACGCCGCTTCCACAATATTATGTGGTGCGTCCGTGGGCAGAAACAAAAGACTGCTACTGGAACATCTCCGGAAGAAGCTATGTCTACAACAATCCGCTTCTGTGGGAAAACTTGTATCAGGCAAACAAGCAGAATATGCCAAAGCCGAATGACCCGAACCTCATTCTTCCTGGCATGAAAATGGAAATTCCAAGCATTACTGGTGAATACCGAGAAGGTGTTTACAACCCGTCCAAGAAATACGACGGATATTCTGCAAGCAAAAAATAATAAACGAATCTAAGCGGTGGTTGACTAGCGCAGACTAGCAGCCACCGCTTTCTTTTTTATTGTGTACCGCATATCTGAGCAAAGCCGATGCCATTAAAGCATGCTGATACTCAGGGGAAGCCATATTCAGAAAAACTTCTTTCTTGGGAATCTCCATATAATCAACATATTCATCATCATCAAGACTCTGTGCGCCAGATGATTTCAAGTCTGAGGCGGCGAAAAAATGAACATGATTGCTCATAAGAGCTGGGTTCGGGTTCATCTTGCCGAGCGGAACAAGTTTTCCGGCCACGAATCCTGTTTCTTCCTTAAGCTCGCGGGCGGCGGCAACGACCGGCTCTTCCCCGCGCTCGATTACCCCACCAGGAAACTCGATGCTAAGATTGTTCTCTCCGTGCCGCCACTGTCTGACCATCAGGAAGTTTTCGTCTTTTTCCGCAACAACAATAACCCAGTCGGGCGCGTCCGTAACGATGTACTTTCCTTCCTCGCCGTCTGGAGAAACAGATGTAATTTCATTGACAGTCATAACGGCCGTTTTTTTGATTTCAGTCTTTCCTATCTGCCGCCATCTAAGATTTTCTTCGCCCATACTCCACCCAAAAGAAAAATGCCTGCACAAGCGCACAGGCATTCAGATTTTCAGGATTTATTTCTTTTCCTGAACTTTGTCTTTTTCCTTCTTGACCTTAGTATCAAGAACATCCATCATCTTGTTCAATGCTGCACCAAAATCAAAGTCCTCGCCTGAAACATGGGCAACAGCACCCCACTTGAAATTAACAGTCGTATCAAAATTGTAGGCTTTGTCATGTTTCACCCGAACAATCAAATCTACAATCAAATCTTCCGCATATTTTACGCGCTCAAGTTTTTTCTGAATCATGTCAGATTGTTTTTCTTCAAGCTCGAACCCAACAGCAGTAATAGATTTTGTCATAATTTACCCCTTCTAAATTATTGGCAGCTCTAAAAACCGAAATTTTCAGAGATTCCTTATCGTTAGATGAAGCAATGTTTCATCTATATATTTTATAATAATATGAAATCGCCGATAAGTCGAATTTTATTTTTCTATTATTGGAAGTCTAAAAATTCAAATTGCGGTGTTTGAGTTTTTTCAGACTACGCACAGTTTCTGTATCTAAACACAATTTCATTCGTTATAACTTTAGAAAAATGACAGAAAAATTAAAAATCACAGATGATTTTTATTTTTCTGTTGTTGTAATATTTGTAAGTTGGATTCACAAAAACTTTATTTTTCAGAATCCAACTTAGACTACTTGGAGGTAGAAAATGAAAAAATTGATAACACTTGCGTGTATGGCAGTAATGGCTGTATCAGCTTTTGCCGCAGGAAATCTCAAAGCCGATGATTGCAAAGTCGGTGCCGCAACTGCAGGAACAACAGTTAACGGGTTCAAATTCGTTCCTGAAAAAGGAATCACAGTTGAGGACAAATCAAAAGAACCTGTCAAAAACGGAGATATTGCATATAAGAAACGAATCAAGACTAACGGAATGAGAGATGCAATCCAGTTCAGCGCAAAAGCCGGCGAAGTCGTTACGATTGTAGCAACAAGCAAAAGCAAAGAAGAAGCGCGTCAGCTTGCCGTAAGGGATGCAAAAGGCAAAAAAATCGCAACTATAAACGCTCCTGCATGGAACGCAAATTCCCCGTCGTTCACCAGCGAAACAGTCACAATTCCTGCTGACGGCGATTACCTGATTAATGCCGCTGCTGGCGGCGGACTTTACATCTTCGAGATTGATGTAAAATAACAATAGCAAGAGCCACTGCAATCCGATTCAACTTGTGGTGGCTTGTACTTTTTAGACAGTCCCTTTCCTGTATTTTTACCTTGACTTTTTGACTTTTAATTTAGATACTTTACTAATGAAGCTTTCCAACAAATTTACACTGTCGCGGGTTATTTTTGCGCCAGTATTCTTTTTTCTATATATGATTCCGCTCTGGAGCACATCAGTTCCAGTCCTCTCAAAAATTTCAGCCGTCATTCTTATTCCGCTGCTTATTTTATTTGAGCTTACTGATTATTTTGACGGATACTACGCAAGAAAAAACGGTGAAGTCAGCGATTTTGGAAAGCTCTTTGACCCGTTTGCGGATGTTATGCTGAATCTCTCCATATTTCTCTGTGCAGTAAGCTCAGGATATATGCCAGTCGTGCTGTTCGTTCTTATTTTCTACCGAGAATTCTGCCAGAATTTCCTGCGAATGGTTGCAATAAGCAAGGGAACTGCAATCGCAGCAAAAAAAGGCGGAAAATTCAAGACTGTATTCTACATCATCTCAGGATTCGCTTTCCTTACGGTAGAATGTGCAAAGCGGCTTGGAATAATTGATTTGTTCAAGAGCTACGCAAATCCTGTTATGAATGTGTCAAAAACAGTACTTATCGTCCTGTTCTCCCTTTGCGTTTTGTTCAGTTATCTGTCTTTTGCTGATTACATAAAAAGTTTCGCTTCGGTTCTGAAAAACAAAAAATAAAGTCAGGAGGTATTACAATGGCTCAAGCACACGACACATTGTACTTTTCTTTCAATCTAGGCGAAGGAATGTTCGCTGTTCCTGTAACTTTCGTAAAAGAAGTTTTTGATTTTACCACGCGAACTCCCGTTCCGAACTCCCTTGAATACCTTCTTGGCGTAATGAATATACGAGGTGCCGTTGTTCCGCTCGTTGATTTGAGAAAACTTTTCGGCTTCTCAACATCTTCTGATTTATCAACAACATCGGTCATTGACCTGGAGCTTCCGCGAACGGGTGAAAAGCCCTTTGAATTTGCGATTCTTGCCGATACGGTTGATGTCGTGTCGAATTTGAACATAATTCCCGCAGGCTCTGTTTCTTACGGAATCCCCGAAGACCAGAAAGATTTTGTTCATTCAGTCGCAAGGCGCGGGGACCATTTTATCCTTGTCCTGGACTTGGAAAAAATAATAAAGTTCATCGTTGGTGATGTTGCAAAGGTCAGGAAAACGGCCTAGTACTTATAGTACAGAGATTCCGGAACTGGAGTGTTCGCTTCGCGAAACTCTGCGGAATTACACTATGTAGTGAATAACTGTCATCTGACAAAGGGAAAATCTGTTTCGCTGCGTTAGAATGACTGATTGTTATAGGAGCGAATTCAAAATGAATTTCATTTTTTTAGGACCACCGGGAGCCGGAAAAGGAACTCTCGCAAAGGAAGCGGCAAAGGCTTATAACATTCCTCATATCTCAACTGGGGATATTTTCCGCGAGAATATCAAAAATCAGACGGAACTTGGAAAAAAAGCCAAAGCAATCATCGATGCAGGCGGGCTTGTAAGCGATGAAATCACAATTGACCTTGTAAAAGACAGGTTGTCACAGCCGGACACAAAAAACGGCTATATTCTCGACGGCTTCCCAAGAACAATCCCGCAGGCCGAAGCATTGGAAAAATTCGCAAAAATCGATGCGGCCGTAAACTTCGACATTGCTGATGAAGCTGTAGTTGAGCGTCTTGGCGGACGAGTATGCTGCAAAGAATGTGGTCAGATGTTCCACTTAAAATTCAACCCGCCGAAAGTTGCAGGAAAATGCGACAAATGCGGTGGAGAGCTTTATACGCGCGATGACGACAAAACAGAGTCAATCCAGCACCGTCTTGTTGTTTACCGCGAGTCAACAGCTCCTCTGATTGACTTCTATAAAAACAAGGGCAATCTTGTTGATATAGACGCTCGCCCATCACCAGATAAAGTTCTTTCTGAATTTGAAACAAAATTCCCTAAAAAATAACAAATCTGTTCGTGGTCATTGAGTTTGAATGCCGTTCGGCAGACAGTGCGAAATGACCGCAAAATAAATTGGTTATCTGTGGTGGTTTTGATATGTCTACTTACAGGCAAGCTGAACCACCACAAAACTCCTAAACGAGTTTCCGTACTCTGGGTCTTATCACATATTGATTTTTAGGGCACCAGATTTCTGGTCAGTCTCAAGCTGCCCCGTAGGAAACGGAATTTCAAGAAGGTCTCCGTTCTGTGGCTTTACGCCGTGCCCATCAAGCGCAAGGACGAGTCCCAGCTCCGAACAGCAGTAATATCCCAGACGATGTTCGGCTGGCAGCTTTATGAAATCACTTGCTACGCGAAGACGCAGCTTGCGGCTCTTGTTCTGCTTAATTAAATCCGAGATTGACGATGACTCAAGAACTTTGTCAGTTTTCGCTATGGAATTCTTCTGAACAATCACAAAGCTCAAAACCGCCCGCTCTTTTGGAAGCCCTGCTTTTTCCGAAAGGCGCAGCAATTTCTGAGGAGCAGATTCGGTACTAAACCCAAAATTGCACCATTTTCCGCTCATAGAACCATTCTTGCGCCCGTCCATAGGGCAGACATGAATATGAGGGCAAGGGGCAACCGGCTCAAACCCGCGGCGTATGAAAGCATCGCGCATCAGGGAAATGAATCGCGCAGAATGAGGGTCGCCCGGCTCAACAAGAAGAACAGTAGCCGGATTTTCTCCTCCGTCCTTTGTGTATTTTTCCAAATCGCCAGAATACTTCTTTGCAAGAAAATCCGTCGGCATTTCATTATTCTGGATAATTTCGTTGAACACATCGCCACATGAAACGAAATCAGCTTTTTCCTTAATCTGAATGCCGAGCGGTCCTTTTACGCGCACTATCCGCCACGGCTCGCATTTTGTCCGCGCCGCCACGGAAAGATACAAATTCTCGCCTTGCGCCATAGCAGTCTGACTCAAATCCATGCAGTACCAAGTTATCTTTTTTGTCCTAAGCTCAGGCCGAGCAAGCCAAAGCGCAATCGGAATAGTCATAGGACCGCTGCCCACATCAATCGCAACAGAGCCATCACTCAGGTTAAAAGCCGATGAAGGAACATTTGCAAATAACCTTACGAACCGAACTAGATTCCACCACATAAAATATGAAATATACGCGCTGACAGACGAAGCTTCGTTCATGTAACCAAGCCGCCTTGTATGCCTGTCATCGGTAAGTTCATGCGAAAGTTTTTTTATCTTTCCAGGAAGCTGCAAACGCTGTTTTCCGCTCAAACGCCACACATCGGCAACAATATCATCGAACTGAGCAAGAATCTCCGTGCTTTCAGGCGGAATATTTTTCTCATCGAAAAGAAACGAGTCTCGAATTTTTTGAGCTGCCTTACCTGGCGCAGATTTAGGAAATGTTTTTCCTGCTACTGATTTTTGAGCACCCCTCGGTCTTTTCTCTTCGCGCTTTTCAGATGAATTGTGAGAGCCGTATTTTTTTTCTTTGCTTGTATTTTCCTTCATTATGCAAGCCCGCCATTCACAGAAATTACTTGACGAGTTATATAGCCCGCACTTTCGCCTAAAAGAAAGACTGCAAGAGCGGCAACTTCATCGGGCTGACCCGCGCGCTTCATAGGAATAGCCGAAAGAATTTCCTCTACTGGCGCATCTTTTACCATGTCAGTTTGAATAAAGCCAGGCGCGATGCAGTTCACTGTGATTTTTCGGCTGGCAAGCTCCACTGCGAGAGCCTTAGTTGCACCGATGATTCCTGCTTTTGACGCGCTGTAATTCACTTGACCGCGGTTTCCAATCATACCGGAAACTGAGGAAATCGTAATAATTCGTCCCTGCTTTTTTCTGCAAAGCGGCATGACGAGCGGTTTTAGAACATTGTAAAAGCCGTCAAGGTTCGTATGCAGAACATCGTCCCAGTTTTCGTCACTCAGAGCAGGAAAAGCGTTGTCGCGGCAAATACCCGCATTCAGAACGATTCCCCAAAACGCGCCGTTCTCGTCGCTCCACGCCTCAAGTTTTTCAAAACAGTCTTTTCTGTCAGAAATATTAAACTGAATCAGCGTGCATTTTCCGCCAAAAGCCTCAATCTCAGATTTTAGACTTTCGGCTTTGTCTTTGCCGCTGTTGTAATGAGCCACAACCTCATATCCGGCTCTCGCACAGGCAATCGCAATTGCCCTGCCGATTCCACCAGAACTTCCTGTAACAAGCACTTTCTTTGAACTGTTCTCCATACTCAGCTTTCTCCACTCTTTCCACATTCTCGAAGCATTTCAGAATAGTAACGGCTTTCGATTTTATCCTCGGTTATACCGCACATTGCAAAAATCGAAAGAATTTTTTCACGGCACGATGCAATATCACTTTCCGAGCTGGTCTCCGACAAGATTTCAATCTCAAGAAAATCTCCGAGCGGCGGCACGGTGCAAAGTTCAATATGCGCATCGGCAAAATACCAGCTCATGACGGACTTTGTTTTTTCAAGAAATATATCAAGCTGCATATCCTTGAAAAAAGCCTCAATCGGCGCAATATCAAAAATCTCACACTCTTTCTCGTCGTTCACCTCAATTTCAATACCATCCGAACTTTCGCGAAGCTCCTTCTGCTTGTAAGTGAAATAATTCTTTTTTCCAGAAGAACCAACTTCCTTGCGCACGCGGGCCTGAATTTTTTTCCCGCCGACAATTCTTCCCCAATATGTGTCCTCTTTTTTTATAGAAGCATCATAAGTGGCGAATGAAGTTAACTTTTCTATGACAAAATTACGATTGTCAACATGAGCTTTCAATTCGACTTCAAACATATCACAATCCTAGCGGTTAGCGTCAGAATAGTTATCCATGTAAAGCTTGTGAAGAGCCGCATGTTTTTCGTTCTCGTTCAGCTTATCATCGTTTTTGATAGATTCATAAGTCTGAGTATTCGCCCCCCAAAACTGCTTTTCAAGGAACAGAACTTTCCCAGCAAGATCCTCTATTTTTGTTTTCAGATTTTTATTTTCTTCGCGCAAATCATTTTCTTTGCTTTTGATTTTTCTGTAAGCCCTGTTTGCCAGAGCAACATCAAATATAAGGATAATTACAATTGCAGAACGAATAATTTCGATTATGAATTCATACTTGGACATAATCCCTCCCGAACAAATATAAATAGAATTTTACATCAATTCTGAGGAATTTTCCATTATGTGAATTAAAAATACAATAGACTTGTTGCGTTGCCAGTCAACAAACGAAATTATTTTCCTACGCAGAACCGTGAGAAGATAGAGCCTAGAACATCATCAGGAGTCACTTCGCCAGTCACCTCGCCCAGAAAGTCAAGGGAATCTTCCAAATCCTGAACGACGGCATCAAGCGCATAGTCATTTGTGAGCGAAAGTGCATGGCGAACACATGACAAAGCCTGCTCCACAGCTGTTTTCTGCCGCTCGCTGCCAAGCCCCGCACTGTTCCGCTCGGATTTTTCTCCAGCCGAAAGAATTATTTTCACTTTGTCGCAAAGTTCGGAAATTTTCTCGCCTGATTTAGAACTTACCTGAACAGAATCAAAGCCAAGCTCAGAAAAGACGATTTCAGAAGCCAAATCAGCCTTTGTAAACACAATAAGAAGCGGAATTCTGGATTTACCCGCAGCATGGTCTTTCAAAAAGTCATTATCATCATCGGTAAGACCTACAGTTGAATCAACAAGATACAAAATCAAATCCGCCTCGTCGCTCAAACCTTTCGTTATCTCAACGCCCCTCTGCTCTATGACATCTTCAGTTTCGCGAAGTCCCGCCGTATCAAAAAGGCGCGCGGGGATTCCGTCAAAACTAACCCAGCTTTCGATAAAATCCCGGGTCGTACCCTCAATATCACTAACTATCGCTCGTTCTTCTTTCAAAAGCGCATTGAAAAGGCTTGATTTTCCTGCATTCGTCTTTCCGCAAAGGACTACGCGCGCACCGTCCTGATAGATTTTTTCGCTTTTCCAAGACAACGCTAAGTCAGAAAGCTCTTTTTCCACTCCCCGAAGCTCACTGTCATCGAATGATTCGGCAATCGTCTCCTCATCTTCAGGATATTCAATCTCAACCTCAATATTCGCAATAATGTCAGTGATTTTTTTCTTGATTTCGTCAATCGTATCGAAAAGATTTCCAGAAAGTCTTCCAGCGGCATGACTCCGGCTTGTATCAGTTTTTGAATCGATTATTTCCCTTATTGCTTCGGCACGGGTCAAATCTGTTTTTCCGTTTATGAACGCACGAAACGAGAACTCACCTTTTTCTGCCGCACGAAAACCATTTGAAAGAAGAAGCGAATAAATCGCCATTACAACATTCACGCCGCCATGACAACTTATTTCCACCATATCTTCGCCAGTAAATGATTTTGGCGCACGGAAAACAGAAACGAGCACTTCGTCAATTTTTTCTGAATTTTTGCTCTGCCCAGACTGACAAGGCGCAATAATCCAGCCGTAAACTATTTCATTGCCCTTTGCCGCAAGCAAAGCTTTTGGGCGTGAGAAGATTTTTGACACAAGCTCAACACAGCTTTTTCCTGAGCAGCGCACTATTCCCAGCGCACTGGGAGCTAACGCCGTCGCAATTGCGGCAATCGGCTCTTCTGGCGTATATCCAAGATTCGTCATATCACATCATCTTTTCTATGGCAGATGTTATTGAGTACGGCTCATTATTTGCCTCATGCTCACGGACAGAATCCCAAAGGGAAATTCCATCCTGATTCTGCAACTTGATTTCTTCTTTCTCAGTATCGGAAATTTTCGCATCCTCGCGCTTTCCTCCGCTAAGAGCTGGTTTTCTGTATTTGTCATCGGCTTCATAAGAAGGCCCCGGATATTTCGTGTCGCCAACATCTGGTGAAATCGCAGGATAGTTGCAAAGTCCGTTCCAGTACATATAGCCCCGGTTTACGCTGTCGCGGACACCGTAAACTTGCTGCGTGACATAATTTTTTCCGTCGCCGTAGAAATTTCTGTCATAGCTCACATTCAGATAGAAAGCCTGAACCCACGGACGGATAATGAGTCTGTTCCGCCCGATTACGGTATTTCGGTATGTTCCGTAAAAGTAGACGCGGTACGGACGCTCTGAATAAGGCGCATAATTGAGGAATGACTGCTCAAAATGGCTCGGATAGAACATAGGGCAGATTATATCAACATACTCCGCAAGCTGCTCAACATCTTGTCCTGTTCTTGTCCCTGAGCGATACCAGCCGTTCGCACCGTAGATGTCGATTCCGATAGGAGCGTCGATATTTTTCCGAGCATAACTCAAAAAGGAAAGGAGCGCACTTTCTTTGTCCATTCCAGGACTTTTCCAGCGGAAAGTAGCATTGCCCATGTTTTTTCCGTCGGTGGGAAACCTGATATAGTCGAACTGAATTTCATCGAAGCCACGCGCAACAAGCTCCTGCGCAATGTGAACGAAATACTCCCAAACTTCCGGGGAATATGGGTCAACCCAGTCCTCATCGTAGTACAAAGTCTTTGAGCCTGTTACATTTCCGCTCTCGTCCTTTACGCTCTCATAGCCTTGTATTCCTTTCCAAGGGCGATTCGTGGTCTTGTCCCAGACGGCGTACTGTTTCTGGTCGTACTGCGCAAGATTTTTATCTTTGAATGTGACTATTCGGGCAATAAGATAGATTCCTTCTTTTTTCATCTCCGGCACGAATGTATCAATATCGATTTTATACCTGGAAACATACCCTTTCTGCTTTATGAGCGGGTCGTTCGGCTCAAATCTAATTCCGCCGTAATCGTCCTTCATGTCGATGACCATTGAATCAAGATTATTGTCCTTTATGATTTTTTTGTACTCATTGATTCCTTTCTCAGTCATCAGCTTATGTGCCTGAACATAAACCGATTTGTGACCAATTGCTTTTTCAGCATATTTGTTGTTGCAATCATCAGGATACAAAAGCCAAAGCTCGTTCAGGCAGAACCCCGCAGCCTCGCCAGTTTTTTCAGACGAACCGGCAGCAACGCTCCTCGGAATCCAGACTGAGCTAAGAATATTGTCTTTTTCGATTGCCCCGAACACACCTTTCCAATCCGAATACTCCTCCGGAACAGAATCGAGTGCCTTTGATACAGGATTGAATGCAGCGACTCCCCCGGGGCGAGAAAACAAGAGCTTTCCGTCATACCAGAAAAGACCGTCTATCGTGTCAGCCGGCTCAGTTCCCGCATACAAAACTTGACCACGCTTTGTATCCCAATCAAAACGGTAAATTCTCGGAATAAACGACTGGGACACAAAAACCTCCGTAGTCAAAAATCCGTTTGAATTTTTGAAAACTACCGGTCGTATGTCCGCAATTTCATCTGGGTAAGTCTGGGTCTTCATGTTCTCAAAGCCACCGTTGCAGTCAGTCCAGACAGGCTTTGCCGCATCGACTTTTTTATAGGAAAAACCAAAAATCGAATGTGCCATGAAAACAATAAGGTCGCTCTCAGGAGGAATCTCAGGTGTAACCGTACCATCCGCATTCTGAACGGCAGGTTTTCCAGCCGTTGAATTTATGTTGCAAACCGCAACAGCTTTTATTCCGGATGTCGACGCGCTCGTTGAGCCAATTGACACCCAGTTCGCGCCTCCGTCCCTCGTTATGTAAACATCTTCTTTTGTTGCAGTAACAAGAATGTTCGGGTTCTGCGGGTGAATCTCAAGGTCTTTGAGCTGCGCCGCCTGTTTCTCGAAAGTAATGTCTTTTCCGTCATAGAGTTTTATCGTAAGGAACGGAAGTCCATTGTTCAAATACTCAAAAGTCGAAAGGTCAGAAGAAGTCAATATTCCTTTCGATGTAAGGAAATACCATTTTGCGTTTCCGTCCTTGTCCTCAGAAACTATTATTTTTGAAACGCTACCTTCGTTCCAAAGAACCTGTGTTACTTTGTCAGAATATATTTTTATAAGCCCATCTTTTGTCCCGGCAATAATGAATCCTTTTTTCTTTTGCGGCACAGGCTCCTGAACCATCGGAAGCGGAGCTGGGGTAACTTCTTGCACAGCTGGCTGCTCTGCTTTTTTCTTTGACTTTTTCTGTCGTGCAGCAACGAGCTGAAAATCTTCGGGAAGTTTATATATCGATTCGGAAGGTCTGTAATCAGCAGAAAAAGCAGTAAAGTTTGAAAACAGCAAAAATATTATTGATATAATTGAAAACGAACGCATACAAATCTCTTCTTTTTACTTTCTAACAATTATTTATCGGAGAAATTACGCTTTGTCTTAAATTATGAAAATTAATATTTGCAACTTACCCCGCTATAAAAAAATATAAATTTATTTGACAAATCAATTTTTAAGGCTGACAATTAAAACCATAAGATTTTATCAAAATAAATACTAAAAAGTATTTAAAGGGAGGATATTTGATGAAAAAAGTAGTAAGTTTACTTCTTTCTTTGGCACTGGTCGGAACAGCTTTCATTTCTTGCTCAAAGAACCAGAAAGGTTCTGCAGGAACTTCTGCTTCACCAGACGCATCTCAGCCTGCTTCTTCAGAAGCAAAGAAGATAAAGATTGGTGTTTCAATCTGGAGTTCTACGGATACTCTTGGAAGCCAGTGCAAGCGCATTCTCGATGCTGCCGCAAAAGCGCTTGATGTACAGGTAATGTATGTGGATCAGGGCCACATCTCAGAGAATGTAACAAACTCTGCCGAAACACTGAGCGCTGCAGGTTGCGATGGTATCATTATTTGTAACTCTGCATCAGCAGAGATGACTTCGGTAATCAACACTTGCAATAAGAACAAAGTTTATGTCGCACAGTTTTTCCGTGTAATAAGCCCGGAAACAAATCCTAACGAATTTGCCCTTGCTCAGAAATCTCCATACTATGTTGGTGCCGTACACGAGAACGAAATTGAAAATGGTAAAAAGCTCGTCACAATCCTTGCTGAAAAAGGCAACAAAAAGATTGCTCTTGAAGGCTGGGAAGCTGGCGACGCAACATTCTTGCTCCGCTGGCAGGGATATAAAAAAGGCGTGGAAGAGTGGAATGCTTCTCACCCGAACAAAATCGAGCTTCTTGAGCCACAGTACGGCGGAACAACATCAGATACAGGCCGCGCTACTGCAGAGGCAATCATCAACGCAAACCCGGACATCGATGCTCTGATTGTTGCCGGCGGTGGTGGAGACACCTTGGTTGGTGCTTTGGCTGCTATCGAATCTATGGGCAAAAAGGGAAAGATTGCTGTTGTATCAACAGACTTCCTTGCTGACCTTGACGAACAGCTCAAGAGCGGAGGTATGGCTGCTGAATCAGGCGGACACTACTGTGACCCACTTATTGCGTTCATGCTTGTTTACAACGCAATAAAAGGCAACTACCCTGTAGCAACAGACAGCTTCTATGAGGTCAACTTCCCATACCTTTATGTCGCATCTTCAGAAGATTACGCTGCTTATGCAAAATACTTCGTAGATGATCTTCCATATAATGCAGACGAACTTAAGGCTATGGCAAAACTCTCAGAAAAAGAGCTTGAGGCTGTTGTATCAAGACTCTCTATCGAAGATGTAAAGAGCCGCAGATAGACTTTTATAAAACAAGGAGCTGTCAAATCATTGCTTTTTTGGCAGCCCATTTTCTTTATACGGGGAGTCAGCAATTATATAAGGACTGACCCCCTTTTTTTTAGGACATATAAAAAACAGATGGACAATATTAGCAATACATTTAAAAAAAATCTTTTTTTTGACGTAATACTAGGGAGCGGAAGCTTCGTTATGTTCAAAAAGAGCCGCTATTTTGGAGTAACGACTCTCCTAATTCTTGCAATTTTATGCTGGGGAATATTCAAGCTTTTGTCGCCGCAGAACTTTGGAACTCCCAAGCTCATGTCTGATTATCTCCAGACAAGCATTCAGTATGCTGTTGGCGGATGCGGATTTTATTTTATCGTCGTAATGGGACTTTTTGATTTTTCAATCGGAGCAAACATAGTCCTCTCTTCTGTGGTTGGAGTTTTGCTTTCAAGAAACCTGGGATATATCGGTCTTATCGGCGGAACTTTGATTACCGGCGCATTAATCGGCGCATTCAACGGAATCTTCTATTCCAAGCTCAAAATTCCTTCAATGATTGTAACTGTCGGACTTATGCTCATACTTGAAAGCGTGGCGAACTATGTAGTCCGTCTTGACACATCAGGATTTCCCGGAAAACTAACGAAAGCATCAATACTTGCTTTTAACCATGCTCCTTGGAATTATGTAGTAGCTTTTGCGGCATTCCTGCTCATGGTCTTTATCCTGAGGTTCACGAGAATCGGAACTTACTGCAACGCAATAGGAAGCAACGAGCTTGTTGCAAAAAACATGGGTATTAATGTAGAAAAATACAAATTCCTTGGTTTCGTTCTCCTTCATTTTTTTGTCGGAATTATGGCACTTCTGACCGTAAGCTACGGAAAAGGAATCCTTGCCGTTACCGGCATGACCAGCATGGACAGGAACTTCAAACCTTTGATGGGCACTTTCTTCGGAATCGCGTTCAAGAAATACGGCTGCCCTGTTACTGCAATCGTAATCGGAGAGTTCATTATCACAATGATATTCAACGGACTTGTTGCTCTTGATGTGCCTACGACAATCAACGACTTTGTTACAGGCGCGGTTCTCCTTGCTATAGTTACCCTTACCAACCGTGGTAAAAAAGGCAGCGTAGTTAAATAACGGGAGGAAAAAATCAATGAGTCAAGTACTTTTAAAAGCTGAAAAAATAAACAAATATTTCGGAATAACCCATGCCGTAAAAGATTTGTCTTTGGAACTGTATCCGGGCGAAATACACGGTCTCATAGGCGAGAACGGTTCGGGAAAATCCACATTCAGTTCAATGCTTTGCGGAATCCATACGATTTCCAGCGGAACTTTCACACTTCTTGGAAAAAACATTATGCCCAAGAGTCAAGTTGAGGCAAATAAGGAAGGAGTCGCTATAATCGTTCAGGAAATGGGAACGCTGCCAGGACTTACGGTTGCTGAGAATATTTTTCTGGGCGAAGAAGACAAATTCATGCACGGTATCATAAAAAATACCAGGGCAATGAACAAAGAGGCTCAGAGACTTCTTGATTCTTACGGATTCAAGGACATTAAGGCCTCAAAAATGATAGACCTCTATTCTTTCGAGGAACGCAAGCTCGTTGAAATCGTAAAGGCCACTTACTTCAATCCTAAAATCCTTGTCGTTGACGAAACAACTACGGCTTTGAGCCACGACGGACGACAAAAACTTTTCAAAGTGATGAACAAAACCCGAGAGATGGGCTCTACCGTAATCTTCATTTCGCACGATTTGGACGAAGTTCTTGAGCATACGGACAGAATTTCCATTCTTCGCGACGGCGTTCTCGTAAAGACCGTAAACACGAAAGATGTGACCACGGACGACTTGAAGCGTGAGATGGTCGGCCGAGAACTGGACGAAAAGTACTATCGCACGGATTACGATCAGAAAATCTCGGACGATGTTGTTTTGTCCCTCAAAGATTTGTCTGTCCCCGGAGAATTCGAGCATATCAACCTTGATTTGCATAAAGGTGAGATTCTTGGAATAGGAGGACTTTCTGAGTGCGGAATGCATGAAATCGGCAAAGCGATTTTCGGAGCTTCTTACAATAGGGTCGGACGAGTGACTTTGAGCGACGGATACGAAATCAAAAACATTCAGGGGGCAATCAAGCACAGCGTAGCCTACGCCTCAAAGGACAGGGACAACGAATCAATCGTCATTGCAGATTCCATAGGTGAGAACATAGTTCTTCCGTCTTTGTCTGATCTTTCAAAAAGAGGTTTTCTGAACCTCAAGGCTCTGGATAATTTCGCCGAGAAGTACGCCAAGCAGATGAGTACTAAGATGACGGGCATAAGGCAGTATGTGTCGGAGCTTTCCGGAGGAAACAAGCAGAAAGTTGTCCTTGCCCGCTGGATAGGCAAAGGCTCGGACATTCTCGTTCTTGACAGCCCTACGCGCGGTATCGATGTCAAAGTAAAAGCAGATATTTACTCGCTTATGACCGATCTTAAGAACAGCGGCAAGGCTATCATAATGATTTCTGAGGAACTTCCTGAGCTTTTGGGTATGAGCGACCGTATCTTTATAATGAAAGACGGCAAGTTTAACGGTGAGTTCAAGCGAAGCCGTGAGCTTGGCGAAAAAGACCTCATCGCAAAGATGATATAGGAGATAAATATGACTAGTACAGTCGCTGTAAAAAATATAACAGAAGAAGAATTGGCAAAAAAGGCAAAAATCAAGGCAATATTCTCCAATTTTGGACCGTTGTTCGGATTTATTGGTATCGTGCTGTTGTTTTCTATCCTGACCGGAGGAAAAATCATACAGCCGAAAAACTTCAGCCTTATGTTGAGCCAGGTATTCGTGCTTATGACATGTTGCTGCGGTGTATTCTTGATAATGACCGTAGGCGGATTGGACTTCTCGCAAGGCTCAATTCTCGGCCTTTCATCAATAATATTCTGCTGGGTGTCAATGTACAACATACCGCTGGCAATAGCCGCTTCAATTGTCGCCGGCGCGGTTATGGGAGCGTTCAATGGATTTTTCCATGTAAAATTCAAAATTGCGTCATTCATCGTAACGATGTGTTCGCAGTATTTCTTCCGTGGATTGTGCAAATACATTACGACAGGCGGCCCTGTCCCTGCCAACACCAATGTCACTGGTTTGGATTTGACATGGTTCAAATTCCTTTTGATGGGAATCGTTCTTTTAGTCGTGTTCATAATATGGCATTTTACTAAAGTCGGATTTAACTTAAGAGCAATAGGAGCTGGAGAAACTGCCGCAAGATTTTCTGGCTGCCGCCCTGATTTAACGAAATTCCTGGTTTATGTGACTTCTGGCGCAATCACAGGATTTGCTTCGTTCATCAATGTTGTTCATGTCGGCTCAATAACAGGAACAGCAGGAAGGCAGCTTGAAACCCAGATTCTTATTGCGTTGGTCTTGGGAGGAATGCCTATTTCAGGCGGAGCAAGGGCAAGGTTCTCAAACATCATTCTTGGAACTCTGACTTACTGCGTCCTTGAAAAATCGCTTCCGATGGTTTTCCCTGTTTCGGCAACACAACAGCTCGTAAAGGGAATCATATTCTTGGTTGTTGTAGCACTTACGATTGACCACGAATCATTGAAGGTAATTAAATAATCAAATCCTAGCCAAAAAAGGGACTGTCCAAAAGTATCATCATGCTGTACTTGTTTCAGAATGACAAGGTACAAAAAACTTATTGGACAGCCCTTTTTTTTGTGTTTGCATTAACTCAATCCGGCATATTTCCGGAACAAGTCGATTCTATATTTTCAGCAAATCTGCGTATGCCTTGAGTGCTCCGTCCGTGTCATGCGCAAGAACTTTCTTGGCGAGTTTCTTTCCGAGCTGAACGCCCTCTTGGTCAAAGCTGTTGATATTCCACAAAAATCCCTGGAACATAACCTTGTTCTCAAAGTGCGAAAGCAATGCTCCAAGAACGCCAGGCGTAAGTTTGTCGGCATAGATGAGGCTTGAAGGTCTGTCGCCCGCGAACGCCTTGTTCGGGTCATCGTCCGTCTTTCCGCAAGCAAACGCCATAATCTGCGCCACAACATTCGCGCACAGTTTTTTCTGAGATGTAGAGCCTTCAATCACAACATCGTTTTCTGCCTGACTGTCCCTGAAAGCAATGAACTGAAGCGGCGTAATATCCGTTCCCTGATGAAGAAGCTGATAGAAGCTGTGCTGACCGTTCGTTCCAGGCTCACCAAAAATAACAGGTCCAGTAATGTATGAAATCGGCTTTCCGAATCGGTTCACGCTCTTTCCGTTCGACTCCATGTCGAGCTGCTGCAAATGCGCCGGGAAGCGTGAGAGAGCCTGAGAATACGGAAGAACCGCTGTAGCAGGATATTCCTGAACATTGCGCTCGTACAATCCGATGAGAGCATCCAGAAGAGCAGGATTCTTCATTATGTCGCGGTTTGTTGCAGTCTTGTCGGCAGCAGCGGCTCCGTCCAAGAAATCAGCGAACACTTTCGGACCGAACGCAAGGCTAAGGACTGCTCCGCCAACGCCGCTCGTAGACGAGTACCGTCCGCCAATATAGTCGTCCATGTAGAAGGCAGCAAGATAATCAGGATTATGCGCGAGCGGAGAAGTTTCGCTTGTTACTGCAATCATGTGTTTTGCCGGGTCAAGCCCCGCCTTTTTGAGTGCATCCTTAACGAATGATTCGTTAGTAAGAGTTTCAAGCGTAGTTCCAGATTTTGATACAAGAATGAAAATCGCATGAGCAAGGTCAGTTGAGTTCAGAACTGCCGTTGCATCGTCAGGGTCAACATTTGAAATGAACTTTGCCTCCATCTTGAAAGCGCCGTTCTTCTTAGCCCAGTTCTCAAGCGCAAGATACATAGCGCGTGGCCCAAGGTCACTTCCTCCGATTCCAATCTGAACTACGGTCGTAAACTTTTCGCCTTTTGCGTTGGCAATTTCCCCAGAATGGACCTTATCCGCGAACTCCGCAATGCGCTTCTGTTCCTTGACATAGAACTCACGCTTGTTCGTGCCGTCAGCCATAACATCTTTTCCAAGCTGACCGCGCGTCAGATGATGAAGAACAAGCCTTTTCTCGCCCGTGTTAATCACTTCGCCATTGTATGTCGCTTCAAATTTTTCTACAAGCTGCGCCTCATCAGCAAGGCTCGCAAGAACAGCAAGAAGCTGGTCGTTCACCTGCTTAGCAGCAAAGTTGTAGACCATTCCCTCTGCCATCGGAACGGAATACTTCGCAACACGATTTGCCGCATCTGCCCCGGAAAGCTCCTTAGCAACGCTTACTGCCCCTTTGAGGGACTGAAGTTTTTTGTAAGATACGAGCGTATCAAGATTTTCCCAAGAAATTGCCATTATCTTTTCCTCTTTTCGATATGATATTGGAAATCTTTAAAAACTGAGATTTTAAAGACTCCTATTTTACTATTATATCACGGAATTTTTAGAGTGGAAAAAAAATGACACGGATTCAGTTCCGAATCGTTAAAATTAGTACAACGAATAACCGTCATTCCGAACGCCTTTCGGAATCTTTGTTTTGAGATTCTGAGACAAGCTCAGAATGACCAGCTATTTGGGAGTCGTTATTTGAAAATGACAAATTCATCGTCAATATCTTTGTCGTTATCCGCCTCTGCTTTTTTCTTTCCGATTAGAACTGCGTCCGAAATCTCCTTGTAATCATCGGACTCAGCTCCGAGCCCGGCAATTTTCTCCGCCGCAAGAGATGATACTTCGTATGCCCCCTCTGGTCTAAGGTGAGAATTGTCATCTTTTCCGCCGGCAAAGTTAGCATATATCCCCGCATCAAAGTTCATGTAAAAGCGTCTGGAATCATTCTCCCCAACAGTCTGCAAAAGCTCGGTTGTCAGAGTCGTCATATCAATGCACGGAACTGAACATTTTTTTGCAGTCTCGATTATTGCCTGCGGATACGCTCCATGAGAATTAACGAGCACCCCACCATCAAACTTTCGTCGAGCGACTGGCGTGAGAAGAATTGGCCTAACCCCGATTTTTCTGAATTCATCCACAAAAAATTCAAGATTTGCTCTGAACGATTTGTTTTCGCTTTTGTCTGCATCTTTGTCAGGAGATGTAAATCTGTCGGGGTCAGCGGATTTCTCATCGTTATGCCCGAACTGAATCAAAGCAAAATCTCCACGGCGTGCAATTCCGAGCACTTTTGCGAAGCGTCCTTCCTCAATGTAAGATTTTGTGCTGCGTCCGTTCCTTGCGAAATTCAAGAATTCCACATTTCGCGGAAAAAATCTTTCCAGCTCCTGAACCCAACCCGTCTGCGGAAAAGTGGAAAAATCATTGTACTGCATGATACTGTCGCCCAAACATAATATTCGCATAAAAACCTCCTAAAAAAGTTGAGGGGAAAACAAAGGGCTAAAATCCTCTGTTTTCCCCGAATTCTTTCTGACTGAAAAATTCAATAACTGAAGCTCAAAAATCGAACTCCGCTACTCCGTCAAAGATATGTCAGAGAACTCAACATTACAGCAGCGTACTGTGTACAATCCTGCGTAAATGTTCTTTGAATCAACATCTTTCAGGTCAACCGTATACTCGGCAGTATCTTTTCCGTATTTTGTAGTATAGACATTGCCTTTCTTGGTGATGGAGATTTCAACCGTCTGTCCGGCTGCCGGAGCAGGCTGTCCAGCGTTGTGTGTCTCGTTCAGATTTCCGTCAACTCTCTGCCAGCTTGATGAGTAATCATCACCGTTCGCAATTTTAAGAGGTCCGGCGGCAACATAGCTTGAGTTGATTGAGTTATCGTATTTGTCAATGTAAACATCGTCGCGAACCATGATTCCGAATGAAACCTGATTGTTCTTTGCAACTGAAATGATTTTTGCCTTTGCTTTGAGCGTGAAATCCTTGTTAATAGGAAGTTTCTGGAAATAGAACTGGATTCCGTCAGATGCGTTGGCAATTTTTCCGACTGACTTTGAGCCGTCCAAAGAACCTGAGTGCATTATGACTTTTCCGCCGTCCTCTTTGATTTCATACAACTCTGGGTCAGCAAGTTTCTCCTCGCCGCCACAATCTCCGAATACAGTGCCGTACCACGGAGCCGTAGTCGGTCTGAGCGGAGAAGCATCCTCTTTTGCGATGAATTCTGAGTATTTCGGAATGACATAATCAGGATTCTTCACAAGAATATCCTCCGTAGGAGCCTGAATGTTCTCACGAACAAGTTTTGCGAATTTTGGATTCGCAGCTTTTACGGCATTAATCACATCAAAAGCGATTACTGACGCTCCGTATGTGTTCAAATGCGTGTTATCCGTTGAGGCAGCCTTGAAAGTAAGCTGAGCATGGAATTTTGCAGTTTCCTTGTCATCAGCAAGTTTTTCGTAGCGGTCTTTCGTAATCTGAGTAAGGTCTACAACGAGAGTTCCTGTTTCCTGACCAAGCTCCCTGATTGCCTTTGGATAGTCTCCGCCCGGGAATCCCTGTGCATCTTTTGTAACATGAACAACAGAACCTTCATATTTTTTTCCAGGTGCGCGGCGAACAATCGGCGTACAAAGGATTGGCGTAGCCTTTTTATCCTGAGCAAGCTTAACATAGTTTACATAGAGAGAGTTCTTGAATGAACCAGCCTCGTCCTTTGAGCCGTTCGGATTCGTGTATCTTCCTGACTCGTTTTTCTCATCGTTATGACCAAAGCCAATGATAAGATAGTCGCCTTTCTTGATGTTCTTAACAAGCGTCTGATAATTAGCTTCTGTCAAGAACGATTTTGAAGAGCGTCCCGACATAGCAAGATTAACTACCGTCGCTTTTTTTGAATCAAGGTAATCCTGCAACTTTGTTCCGTATCCGTAGCGTGGATAATAGTAAGGATCATGGAACGCGCTCAAAGTTGAATCTCCGACAACGAAGATTCTCGTTCCTTTCACTTTTCCTATGTCCGTGATTGCGGCTACATTCTCGACTTTTTCATTCGCCACTGTCGCTGCGTCTAAAGCAGAGCCTTGCGAAGAACCAGAGGAGCTTGAAGCTGAAGATGAGCCGGAAGAAGCAGCTCCCGCTGATGATTGCGCTTTCTGGCAGGAAACAAATCCAACCAAAGCGACTGCTGCTAATGAAAGCAGTGCTAATTTGATTTTTTTCATTTTTAAACACTCCCTATAAAAACGAATAAGACTTAGTGTAATCGTAAAAACACAATTTGTCAGCATTGCTCTTTCGGCTCTGACTCGTAATTGTCAAGGAACCGTCTTACAGGGTCATACCAGTTTATGCATGCCCTGCCCTCAAGCAGAAACTTTTCGTAGACAAAATGTATATGATGACGGATTTTTTCAATGTCCTCCGTCTTCACATCGATTTCAGGCTCAACGAACTTGAACATGTCATCTATGAACTTAATCGCGTCCTGAATTGAAAAATACTCGCTGAAATTTTCGGAAACCATGTACAAGGCGGCCGGAATGCAATTCACGCTGTGCTGCTTGATGTACAGGACTGTTTCTGAAATTTCGATTGCTTCATCATAAATCTCTTTTTCCCACTGGCTTTTTTCGGCCTCGGTGAAATTCTCGTCCACGAACAATTTCTTGTAAAAACCGTATGCAAGGGCAACAGTAGCGATGTGAAGGCTCGGAACGCACAAATAATGCGGATCGAACCTGTGAATCGTCCTGAAATGACTGTTTTCCTTGTAAATCGGTCTGTTCGTCGTCGAAAGCTTGTATTTGTAGACCTGTCCCGAATAAATGTAAAGGCCCCTAAACAGGCGCATCCATTTTTTCAGAAACTTGGCTGCCCTAGCGATTCCAAATCGTTTCAGAAGCATTCCGAGCGGCTGCATCCAAAACCTCACGAAGCCAAGATAAACCCCGACTTTGCTCGGAGTAAACGGAATCTTGTTGTCTAGCGGATGGTCCACATGAACGACCGGGATTTTAAAAATCCCGAATTTCTCAAAAAACTGTAGAAAAAAGAATTCATTCGCAATGATGCAAAGAGTCTTTATCGTCGTAAAACAAAGAGAAGGATATAAAAGCAAGACGATATATATGGGGAGCGTCCTGAATGTTTTCAGCGAACGCCCCGCAATTTTTCTGATTTTTTTCTCAAGCGAAGATTCTTTCATCGTTCTATTGTAATGCTCTGGTCTGCGGTGAAAGATTTTCCAGGTTCAAGAGAAAGAAGCCCGGATTTGTTTTCCCAGCTGTGATCCGTATTCTCCGCATCTGCCGTACCGTACCACGGCTCAATGCAGTTGAATCCGTTTCCATCCGCGCCAGCCGCGCCGTTTCCGCCCTGCCATACCATCAGATACGGATAGCCAGAGCAATTTACTTTCACAATAGAATTATCCTTCTTGTTGCGCAACCCGACCCAATTTGACTTGAAGCCCGTGAAGAAATGACCGTTGCCGAAACCGTCCTTTCCGATTGGGATTATTCCCGCGTCTTTCTCGCCGTACGGTTTTGTGCATGGGGCTGTTCCCTCATCATCAGCCTTAAGCTGCGCGGACTCATTCAGAAGAACCGTTGTAAGCGGCTCTTTCTGCTCGAACTCGTACTGGTAATCCGCATTCGTAGTGCCGGCAGGGTCTGTGTTGCGCGGACAGCAGAACGCGGTGTGGCTTCCGAGAGAGAAAAACATCGTGGAGTTGTCCGTGTTCGTTACGGTCGTAGTGAACAAAAGTCCGTTCTCTTTCAGCTCATAGTGCGTTTTCAAACTGAATTTCCACGGGAATTTGTCCTTCGTTTCATCGTTTTCAGTAAGCTCGAATGTTGCGCTTGTTTCAGTCTGCTCGATGATTTTATGCTCCATGTCGCGGCTCATGCCGTTATTGACAAGATGATACTCCTTTCCGTCCCAAGTGTAGAATCCGTCGCAGATTCGTCCTACATGCGGGAACAAAACCGGAGCATGAAATTTCCATACTGATTCAGGGCCTTCAAAAACATATTTCGTGCCGTCTTTTATGCTTCTGAAAGCGTTGATTTCAGCACCATGTGTGCTAAGAACTACTTCGTAGTTGTTGTTTTTTAGTGTAATATTCATGCCCCTATCTTACTCCGAAAACATTGTTTGTTAAAGGCAAATGACGAAAAATGCGCAGAAATCAGTTTATGAAACATAGCAATCATTGAGATTCTTTTCTGAAAATCAATTTCCAAAAAACAGCTATAAGTTTTCTTCTTTAAAATGTATAATCGCAGTATGAATAATCCATTGGCACAGGTTTTGCCGTCCGTCATGCATTTTGATGTGCTTAGAGGCGGACAAATCGTATTTCTTCTTGGAACAATGATGTTCCTTGGTTCTATCGGCGGAAGGCTCTTCCAGAAAATCAAAATACCGCAGGTTGTCGGCTACATAGTGACCGGAATCATAATCGGTGCTTCAGGCTTCAAGGTTCTTGGCGATTCCCTGATTCTTGCCCTTGACCCAATCAGTACCGTGGCACTCTCACTCATCGGCTTTCTTGTCGGCGCGGAGTTGAAAATCGATGTCATAAAAAAGTATGGCAAGCAGTTCATCGGAATCCTTGTGGGAGAAACGACAGTTCCTTTTGTCGTTGTAGCTTTCCTTGTGTTCTCGGTAACTTTTCTGTTCACGAAAAATTTTCCGTTCGCAATTTCGCTCGGGCTTGTCCTGGGAGCAATCTGTACCGCCACAGCCCCGGCCGCCACGACGGATGTTCTCAAAGAATACAGGACTAAAGGGCCGCTAACAACGACAATCCTCGGAATCGTGGCGATGGACGATGCTTTCGCGCTCGTAATGTACACGGTGGCAACCGCAATCGCCTCGCCACTTCTTGAGGGCAAATCAGTCCCGCTTTTGGCACAATTCGGTTCGATTGCCTACGAGATTTTCGGCTCAATTGCGCTCGGGCTTCTCATAGGAGCTGTGCTGAGCCGGATTATCAAGGAAATGATGAGCGACGAAGCGCGGGTTCTTGGATTCTCGCTCGGAATGTTGTTTTTAAGCACTGGAATATGCGAAATCACAAAGTTCACGGCGGGGCCAGTCTTGCTCAAATTTGACCATATCCTTACGGCAATGACCGTGGGATTTTTCATTACGAACTTTACGCTTCCTAAAGTTCAGGGTATTTTCAGACTGGTGGAAAAATACACTCCCCCAATTTATATCCTCTTCTTTGTGACAGTCGGCGCAAAGCTCAATATATGGAAGCTGAAAGCACTTTTCCTTTTGATTGCAATTGTTTATGTCATCGGAAGGACTGTTGGAAAAACAATCGGCTCAATGTTGGGCGCAAAGCTGACCAAAGCCCCGGACACAGTGCGCAAATACCTTCCGTTCTGTCTTCTGAGCCAAGCCGGAGTCGCAATCGGTCTGAGTACGGCCGCCGGAAAGGATTTTTCCAGCACAATCGGAACGGAGGTCATGCTGATTATTACGGCGACTACATTCATAGTTCAGATTCTCGGTCCTATCTGCGTAAAATACGGCGTTACGAAAGCAAACGAAGTCGGTCTGAATGTTACTATAGAAGATTTGATGAAAACTGCAACAGTCAGAGATATTGAAGTAAACGGAAAACGGATTTGCAGCAAAGATTCGTATACAATCGTAAAAGACACGGACAAGGTTGGAAAAATAATCGGTTCGTTCTCAAAGCATGAGAATTCAAACTATGAAGTTTGCTCATCGAACGGGAAAACAGTCGGAGTCATCTCGCTCGAACACCTGAAAGAGGCGATGCGGCTTGGGGAAGTTGGCGAGTTCATGCTCGCTATGGATATAATGGAAAAACCCAAGGCAACCTGCCGCGCCGACACAGCCCTCCCCGATGCGTACAAACTTTTCAGCGACTACGACATAGACGCGCTTTGCATCGTGGGCGATGACGGAACACCGATGGGAATACTTGAAAAATTCACCGTTGATCACTATTTGCACAACAAGATTGTCGAACTTGACCACAAGCTTGCAAAAATGGGCTGAATCCGATGATTGATACAAAACTTATTGCCTCTGACCTTGACGATACCCTGCTCGACAGCTCCACCAAACTGAGCGATGAGAATATTGCCGCGCTCAGAAAATGCGCTGAGAAAGGAATCCATGTCGTTCTTTGCTCCGGGCGGATTGAATCTAGTATCATGCAGTTCGTGCGCCAGCTGAATATTTCAGAGACAAAGTTCGGGAAATATATCATAGCTACAAACGGCTGCACGATTTTTGACACACAGACCCAGAAGCACATTTTCGTAAACAAGCTCTCTCCTGAAATTCTGATTCGTGCGGACGAGCTGGCGCGAGAAGCAGGTCTTTCGTCTCAAGTCTATTCTGCGGACACTATTTATTACGACAACATAACCCCGTGGATGCAAATGAATATCAATATCTGCAAAGTGAACAGCAAAAAAGTCGATGACTATAAATCTTTTCTCCAAAAAGGCTCTCCCAAAATGCTCATAGCCTGTAATCCGAAAACGCCCCAAATTGTGCAGGGGCTTATGCAGAAAATGAAAGCCGAATTCGCGGGAAAAGCCGAAGTGTTCACGAGCAAGCCGTTCTTCCTTGAGGTGCTTCCGCTTGGCTGCGGAAAAGGACAGGCTCTGGAATGGCTTTGCAATCACTTGGGAATAAGCATGAAAAATGCAATGGGATTCGGTGACGGAATGAACGATGAAACTATGATTCGTCTGTGCGGGCATGGTGTCGCAATGAAAAATGCCGATGATTATCTAAAATCCGTGGCTGACTATGTGACCGACTTCGACAACAATGAAAGCGGTGTGGGTCGGTTTATCGAAAAATATGTCCTGTGAACTATGGCTTCTTATATAAAATTACTTCTTTTCTTACTGATTTTTATCTTTCTCATTGTTTTGGTTGGCGCAACGATTTGGTTTGAAATTCCTGTCGTTGAGACAATAAGACTTTGCAAAGACGATTTTCCAGAAAAAGAGCGCGTCCGCTTCGCGCTCGTGACAGACTTGCACTCCTGCCGCTACGGAGAGCGCATGGAAAAACTTGTTTCTCTCGTTGATTCGGCACATCCTGACGCAATCCTCCTTGCCGGAGACATTTTTGATGACAAACGCCCCAATGTATACACAAAATTGTTCATGGAACAAATCTCAGGAAAGTACCCTTGCTTTTACTCCACCGGAAACCATGAGTTCATGGGACGGCGCGTGCGCGAGATAAAATCCTATCTGAAAGAAATCGGGGTTACGGTGCTTTCTGGCGACTGTGCGGAAACCGAGCTGAAAGGGCGTTTTTTTGATATTTGCGGAATTGATGACCCTGTGCGAATCTGGGGAAATATCTGGTTCAATAAATTGAAGGAAACTTTCAAAAAAACGAACAAAGAGCACTGCAAAATTCTGATTTCACACCGCCCAGAAGCCGTAAAAGCCTACTCTCAGGTTGGATTTGATGTGGTTGTCTCAGGTCATGCTCACGGCGGTCAGTGGTTCATTCCGCTATTGAAGCGCGGCGTTCTTGCCCCGAACCAGGGACTTTTCCCAAAATATGTTAACGGCTTGTACACTCTTTCCAACGGAACGCATCTTGTCGTAAGCCGGGGTCTTGCGCGGGAAAAAGCCCCTTACCCGCGCTTTGGAAATCACCCCCAGATTGTGCTGATTGAGCTATAGCCAAAAGATGGGATTAACCATTACCATCGTAGTAATACGACTGGTAATAATTAAACACATCACCAAAAAATGCATCGTTCCATTGCCAGTTGCACTCTGGGTCAGACACCGACGGAAGCACGAAAAGCGTCCTCAGAATGTTATCATCAGGCTCTGTCGCGCTGAACGGAATATCAGCTCCTTCAAAATCAAAGGTGGTCTTGCAGATTTTTACCTGCCCGGTTCTGTCCGTATTAAGTCCAGAAACAGAGTTGACAAAATGACCGCCAGTGGTTTTACATTCCCCCACAACTGCAACATAAAGAGGCATTGTCGCCGTAACATCATTTGCGATGGTAAGCGTATCTATGACAGAATCTCCGCCCATACATAGAAAATTTTTGGAGTCTGGATAACCGTCACAATATTCAATAGTTTCGATGCGATTCTGTCCAGAGCCTTCGTATGTCCTTCCGGCAACAGAAAAAGTCCCTTCCGCCATAGTTAGGCTGACAGGTTCAGCGGCTGATCCATCCTGATCCATAATCAGGCTTTGGACGGTTGCACCTAGCATAATTATTTTTCCGCCACCATGATCTACACAGGTGCCGTTTTCTGAACAAGAAATCTTCGAGTCTCCGCTCATCACAAGCACAGAATTAGCAGAAGTACCGACGACAGACTGATTCTCTTCAGTACTGAACTCAACTTCAGTTCCGTTTGTAAGAGCAATTCTACCGTTAATAGCAGAAATCATACCGTTCATTTTTATCGCATCAAGCTCCAGAAGCGGAACTTCTGCATCAGAATATAGTGAAATAGTTTCCGTATTAAGGCCCAAAACGCCAAATTCAGTTCCGGAAAAAAAACCGTTCTTTAGTATGACATTTATGTTTTTGCTGAACATTATTGGATTTGTAGAAGAAATGGTGTGACCACACAAATCAACGCAAATATGCACGACTGTTTCCGAAGAAAGCATATAATAAGGCTCAGACTCCTCGGGCAACTCAGGTAATTCCAAGTCGTTAACAAGATAGACTTTAGGCCATGTACTTTCGTCTGCTGCGCTTATAGAATTTTGGTCTATTGAATTTCCATTAAAATCCTTTCCGCTAAGAATATTCAGAAAATTCTCAGAAGTTTTTACGAAAAAGTAGTTCGCATAGTTAGATTTTTTCAAATCAAATTCAATCGTGGTCTGTGCAGAACCGACTGTTCCTGGTTTTAAAAGCGTATCTCCGAGCTGTATTTTTTTATCTTCGTTGTAGAAAATATCAAGATAGAAAGTGTATGAACCGTAAGGAACTGAATCAAAGTAAATTGTACCGCCCGTTTTTACGCCTTGTACTTTGCTCGTGTAAGATGAATTATTGAAGTGAACTTCGTAGTAGAAGCCCTGTGTATCAACATCCGTAATGTCCGAAAGAACATCGGACGAAATATCACCACCGATTTTTATGCTTATGTTGGACTTACTTGAAGAGGTGCTTCCACCCCCCCCCCGACCCACCTCCGCCAGTGTTGCAGGAACCAGCAAAAGCAACAGCAAGGAGTACGAACACCGCTCTAAACAAAAAAGACAATCTTTTCATTAGAAAATTCTCCTATTATTATAGCATAGAAAACATTCTAGAAGAAAAATTCACCTTTGTTAAGAACTTCGGGGATTTGCCCCCTTTGGTTTTGCCAAAAGTGCAATTGCTCTAGGACTTAATACAGTAACTACAGCCGTTAATAGCATTCAGCTTTGGCGAGGCCCCAAGAGCAATCAGGCTCCCAGTCGCAAAAAAACACGCTCCACGCAGAACCGCCCCGCTCAAACTTCGTGACTGTGCGTAATTGGTATTTGTCTCAGTCGCTTCGCTCCTTCGCACCCTGCAAGCGCTCCAAGCCCTTCTGCTTTTCTTCACACTGCGCACTTTTTGTGTCGGATTGCTGGATTGGGGATGCGCCCCGCGACTCAGCCCAAATCGGCAATCCGTTCTGAGTTTTAGAATCAATCTGAGGGGCAGCCCAGAATAAGCCCAAGCTATACGGAAAGGCTCTCCGCGCAGAGCGAGTTCCGCAAGTTTGCGACTTCTTCCACAGAAAGCCCTGTGATTTTTGAAATCAATTCGTCATTCAACCCCTGCAAAATTGCATTCTTTGCAGCCTCAACCATGCCTTCGTCAAACGCCAGATGCCGCTGGTGCTTGATTTCCTGATCCCATGTCATATAGTACTTCCTCCATCCTGCGTTTTTCTTGGCGCGGGCGACTTTCTGCTCTATGATTCGGGTGAAATCGTCTTCGGCAGCCT
>JAFSJW010000058.1 GCA_017449265.1 Treponema sp. | reverse complement strand
GCGGCGAGCCGACTGCGGCGAGCCGACAAGCGGCTCGTCAGACCGTATTTCAGAATTCTCATCAGACGAATTCAGGCATCCAGCCGCTAATGGAGAACGAGCGTATGTTAATGGAGAACGAAAATATGCACGATTGCTCATTCGCCACAAGGATTCCAGGAATGATAAAGAGCAATGAAGGAAAAATAAACGGAAGAATAACCTACGCGCGGATAACAATCCGCCGAAAAAGATAAGCGTAAACACAAAAGTCGTGGTATAATAAAGATGAGGAGGAATGGTTTATGCTGCCAGAAAATGATTTTGATTCTATGTGCGGAATCACAGATGACGAATTAACCGCCCGATTCAACGAGGCCATACGCATAGAAAATGAGATAAGCAAGGCAAAAGGCGTTCCTGTGGTGCGCTATGACGGCACGAAAAGACAGGTGTATTACGAATATTCAGACGGAAAAATTCAATATGCAGAAAAAGCCTGAGATTATTGTTTTTGCAGGTCCGAACGGAAGCGGGAAAACCACCGTCACAAAACTTGCAAAGGTCATAGACCCGTATATAAATGCTGATGACATAAAAAAAGCAACCCTCTGCTCTGATTTGGAAGCGGCTCAAAAAGCAACGGCTCTTAGAGAACAGTTTGTAAGAGAGAAAAAGAGCTTTACTTTTGAGACCGTGCTTTCAACACGAAGAAATCTTGATTTACTGAAAAATGCAAAGAAAGCCGGATTTTTTATCCGCTGCATTTATGTGCTGACTTCTGATGTTGAGATAAATGTAAGCCGCGTAAAAAACCGGGTTCTTACAGGCGGACATGATGTGCCGGAAGAAAAAATCAGAAGCCGCTATCAAAAAGCAGTCGCGTTGATTCCCGAACTGATTTCGCTCTGCGATGTATGCCACATTTACGATAATACAATCAGTGCTTTCAGAATCTTTAAGAAACGAAAGGACGAATGTTTTATGTGGGAAAATGATTTTTGGACACAAAACGATATAGAAAAATTGACAGACATACATTTTTGGAGCAAGCAATGAACATACACCTTCACGAAATCGCGGTGCGCGAAGTCGCCGAAAACTACACCGACAATGCGGAAAACGGCGTTACGGGCTACAACGGTCGCCTGAACATCCGCCCCGCCTTTCAGCGCGAATTCATCTATAAGGAAAAACAGCGTGACGAGGTAATCAAGACCGTTCTAAAAGGCTTTCCGCTCAATGTGATGTATTGGGTAAAAAACGATGACGGAAATTTTGAACTTCTTGACGGACAGCAGAGGACAATCAGCCTGTGCCAGTATGTGAACAAGGAATTCTCTATCAACAGCCGAATGTTCCAGAACCTCACCAAAACCGAACAGGAGCAGATTCTTAACTACAGGCTTATGATTTACATTTGCGAGGGAAACGATAAGGAAAAACTCGACTGGTTTGAAACTATAAACATTGCGGGCGAAAAGCTCACGCACCAAGAACTGAAAAACGCGATGTACACAGGAACTTGGCTCACCGAAGCCAAAAAGTATTTTTCAAAGACCGCCTGCCCTGCAAGCCAGATTGCCGACAAATACCTGAACGGCTCCGCAATCAGACAGGACTACCTTGAAACGGCTCTTGACTGGATTTCCTCACGTGACGGAATCGAAATAGCAGATTATATGGCGCTTCATCAGCACGACACTAACTGCAACGAACTGTGGCTGTACTTCAAAAGTGTGATTGACTGGGTGCAAGTGATTTTCCCAAACTACCGCAAGGAAATGAAAGGTCGTGTCTGGGGCGTGTTCTTCAACAAATACGGAAAGAACCAGTACGATGCAAAGACGCTTGAATCAAAAATAGTCGAGCTTATGGAAGACGATGATGTGACGAACAACGGCGGAATCTATGAGTATCTTTTGAGCGGAGAGGAAAAACATCTTTCAATCCGAGCGTTCACCCCGAAAATGGCACGAGCCGCATTCGAGCGGCAGAAAGGCGTTTGCCCAAAATGCGGAAAGACATTCTCTATAGAAGAAATGCAAGCCGACCACATTACTCCTTGGAGCAAGGGTGGAAAGACGATTGCCGAAAACTGCCAGATGCTCTGTGCCGACTGCAACCGCAGAAAGAGCAATGTGTAAATTTTTGCGTTAGCGGGTGTAGCCCCGCCGTAGGCGTTCGTAAGCAACCGAAGGTTGCGGCGAATGGAGCGCGGTTAGCGCGGAAGGGCGAAACACGCGACCTGCCGAAAGGCAGGGAACGCCCGAAAAAATTCTAAAATTTTTTAACTACAAATTCTTACACAAAAAACAAAAATTTGATAATATAGAATCAATCTAACGTGCAGCGCAAGCATAAGTCCAGTTCGGATTTTTGCTTGCGCTGTTTTTTTTTACATCAAATATAAGGAGGAAAATGAGATGAAGCGAGTGCAAGCTGCTTGTATTTGCCAGACTCTGCGTTTCTTTCAAAAAGATGAAATTCCAAAGACCTTCCGTGAAAGACGGTCTAAAGAGGAATTGGAGATGTACAAGAAATCTCTGAAAGACAGTGGAACTGACTTTCGCATACTTGAAGAGAAGCCGCAGGAAGATGGCTCAATCGTCATCAAGATTATAAAACAGTACAATGACAGTCCTGTTGGCGATTATCTGAAATAACAGAAATAAAAGACAAAAACAAGCGCGTGGCCTATGGCGTAAATCCAGCAAAGGTCACGCGTTTTTTATTGTGAGGTGAATATGAAAAATTATGACTTGGGAACGGAGAAAATCGGGCGGCTTGTGAGGCACTTTTCTGTTCCTTGTGTAATCAGTATGCTCGTGGCGGCTTTGTATAACATCGTTGACCAGATTTTTATCGGCTGGAGCGAGGCTGGCG
>JAFSJW010000057.1 GCA_017449265.1 Treponema sp. | reverse complement strand
TTATCATTATCATTAAGGTTATCTGTCGGTTTTGTTGGGTTATCTGTCGGTTTTGTTGGGTTATCTGTTGGTTTTGTTGGGTTATCTGTTGGTTTTGGACGACCGCCTTTTTTCCCATTTTCGACATTGCGAGCATACCTTTCTTTTGCGTTGTCGATTCCGAATTTCATTTGAATCCACAATGCCTTTTCAATGCCCGTGAATTCAGGTTCTTTCCCGAAAAGACCATATTCAGTCAGTGCTTCATAAAATTTTAGTTTTGTTTCTTTATCTAATTCTTCGAGGACTTTATAAAAAGTTTCATAAAAAATATAACTGTTTTTAGTTTCCATTGATTATCGCCCCTCTTTTTTATGCAATTCTTTATGACAGTCTTCGCAAAGCGTGATTCCGTTTGATATATTAAATCTGTTTTCAATATCTTTTGCGAAACGACTTATATGGATTGCCCTCATGTACTTTCCGTATTCTTCATCAGTCATATCCTCTCCAGCCTCGAAATAGGATATGTATTCAGTAATGCTGTTTACCATGCCAACACCTCATTCTTTATTACAAATCTGTTCTGTATACCATTTAATCCTTGCTTTCAGTTCTGCGTTTTCCTTTTCAAGCTCTTCAATCCTTTTGTCTTTTTCAGTTTCCCTGCAAATATCGCAAGTGCCTTTTTCCATTTGGGAAAGTTGCATTTCGTAGTTACCACAGCGTTTTTTAAGCTTTTCATTTTCTTCTTCAAGTTCAGCTATACGCTTTTCAATCGGCTTGAAATATTCATCAGTTACTGCACACAACCTCAAAACATCAATAGGCTTGTTCAGTCCTAATATTTCTGAAACTTTATCCAAGAAGTTTGCATATTTTTCTTTCTGTTCTTCTGTCATATCTACTCCTCACAATCTTCAAGCAGACTGTCTATATCAAAAGAGATATTTCGCAATCGTTCAGCAAATTCAGAAATATCCACCTTTGACTTATTTCTTTCATTTTTCATCGCAAGATTATATAAATCTTTGTCTTGCCTTTCGGTAAAAGCTGTAGATTTTGCAAGAGCGTCAGAACACTCCTTGTATGTTTTTCCTTTATCTGCGTAATGATTCCACGGTAAAACTGAAATATCTCCATTATTGGAGTAATATACATATACCGTATATTCTGGATATGTTGATTTAATTTCTTCTTCTGTCATTTTATCAGCTCCCTTATCTCGTCTTCGTTTCTGTCATTCCACGGTTTCAGCCCCTGAATGTTCATCTGTAGGAATATCGCCATAAGCACCTGCTTGACTATGCTATTTCCAGCCTGTTTGTAAATCTGAGTGGCGGAATTCACGGCCCGCGCTTTCTCGAAGTCTGAATCCTTGAAGCCCATGAGACGGAAACATTCCTTTTCCGTCAGCTTTTTGATTCGGTATTCCTTACAGACATGAGTGTTTGCATAGCCGTGTGTTCCGGCTGATAATGTGGGGGACAGCCCCTCATCGCTGACCACCGTTCCGCATTGGCTATTCTCGTTGCTTATCTGCCCGACTTTGTTTATTTTTTTCTCCATTACGAGATTGTCCTTCTGCACCGTGGTAAGGGAATTCACAATACCTTCCTCTCCAAGTTCTACATGGGGCGGATTTTCTTCTTCGCCCCTCTCACGGTTTGCGTAAAAATCCTCGATAATCACTTTTGGTTGCAATCCCCCCCCCTGAAAAGTTCTCAATGTAGGACACAATCCGTTTTTGTCATAAATTCTTCCCTGACTTTCAAAAGTCAGATTGAGGTTTGCGATTTCCTTAACTCTTATTCCGTCCATTCAATCACTCCGTTTGTTCCGTAGTTGCTCAGTCCTTTCCAGTCTCTCGCCATAATCGTGCAAGCGACATCGGTGAACTCCGCAGACGGCTCAAGATTTCTGCTCACCATACCCCCTCAACAACACCGCTGCCGTCTGCTTGCAGGTTTGAGATTCCGCAGTCGTACCTTGCTTTAATGCAGTTTGCGACTGTAATTTCTCTTGGATTCTTGACACACAAATCAATGGTTCGCATAATTCTCTGTTCTCTGAATTTTTTTTTACTATCCAGCGTTCCGTTCGCTATCAACTTCTCTATGAGCTGTCTTGCTTTCGGGCTGTTGATGTAGTATTTCTCCGCCACGCTGTCTTCAAGGAAGTCCTTCATAACTTTCTCCAGCCTTATCGGCTTCGGGAACTCGAAATCCACGAAGTCATCCGCAAGCACGGACACCATGAAGCACCTCTTACGGTTCTGTGGAATCCCATAATCACGGGCGTTAAGGTCTTTTCGGAAATTCTGATAGCCTTTCTTCCGAAGAAACTCACACCACAAATCGAAGTCCGCCTTGTTCTGCTCTGCGTGTACCTGCGGCACATTCTCCATGAGAAGTATGTCGGGAAGCTGTTCTTTAGGAAGCTCGCCCAAAATACGCTCTACTTCCCACAATAACCCGCTTCTCGTTGACTTTCCGTTTTCCCAATCTGTCCTGCTCATTCCTTCCATTTTGCCAGCAACTGAAAGCGACTGGCAGGGAAAGGAGTATGTAAGCAGATAGCAATACTTGTCTTTTTCGGCTATCTCCAAATCAGCGGCATGAACATCGCAAATATCCGTAGGCTTAAAGTCCGTACCGTGGATTGCGTTGTAGCTCGCCACGGCGTATTTGTCAAACTCAATTACCTTGTAATGCTCAAAATCAGCCCCGATGTCGCGCAATGCCATTGCCTGAGCACCTATCCCGGCAAAAAGTTCAATAAGCCGTATCTTCTTTTCAATCTTCACTTTCGGAAAGTCAAACAGTTTCATACAACCACCGCTCATTAGGATTACTCCTCGCATTCGGTAAATTCACAGTCTTTAAGCATATACCAGACATCAGCCTTGATTCTCTCTCCGTCAACAAATTCCGTTTTCACGCATTTGGGAAAATATTTACCGTCTTTCAATTCCCATTCTGCAAGCGTAATCCATGAGCCTTTTTTTGCCTTTGCCTTGCAGTTTATGCCTGAGCAACAGATAACAGAATGTTCCCCAGAGCTTGCCAACTTCGAGCCATCCCCAGAGCTTGCCAACTGCGAGCCATCCCCAGAGCTTGCCAACTGCGAGCCATCCCCAGAGCTTGCCAACTGCGAGTCATCCCCAGAGCTTGCCAACTGCGAGCCATCCCCAGAGCTTGCCAACTGCGAGCCATCCCCAGAGCTTGCCAACTGCGAGTAATTCCCAGAGCTTGCCAACTTCGAGCCATCCCCAGAGCTTGCCAACTGCGAGTAATTCCCAGAGCTTGCCAACTGCGAGTAATTCCCAGA
>JAFSJW010000056.1 GCA_017449265.1 Treponema sp. | reverse complement strand
GTCCTGTGCGTTCATCGCATCAATCATACCTTTTTCGAGTGGCTGAACGATAACGATGTTGCCGTTGAATCCTGCTTTTTCGTTTGCAATATCAATCTGCCAGTCAACGAAAGCGCGCAAGAATCCGCCTTCACCGAACTGCAAGACTTTCTCTGGTCGAGAAACCTTTTTCATTACTTCATTAATTGGTTTAAGAGCCATAATAATTGAACCTCCGAAAGTGTTCATAAAAAATTTGAATCTATTCTATCACTAAAACACCTTTCTGTCATCTCTATGAAAAAGCGTGGATATAAAAATTGGTAAAAAATATTTGGAAAAAAAATATATAACTTGTAAAAATTCCGTCATCATTATACAATGGAAAAATGCAAAATTCCCATGCTGGGCGAAGATTAGGCTTTATTCTCTCCACAATTCATGCAGGTTCTGCTCTAAAACTTTGGCACAAGGTTGTTCAGCGGGCGCAGACTGAAAACGGCGCTTTTTTCGTTTTTCCCGGTGGCAAGCTGGATTCAAAAAGTTCTCGTGAACATCTCAGAAATGACATATATAAACTCGTAAATTCTTCAAATCTTGACGGCCTTGTAAGCTGGGCTTCAAGTATCAGCGGTTCGGTTTCTGTTCAGGAACTCGAGGAATTCCACAAAAATTTTCATTCTATTCCTTTCGTAACTATCGGTCAAAAAATTCCTGGTCATCCCTGTGTTGAATTCGACGCATATTCCGGCATGAAGGAGCTTGTCCGCCATTTCATTCAGGTTCACGGTGTCAAAAAAATTGCTTTCCTCCGTGGTCCCGAAACACACACTTCTGCTCAGGATCGCTTCCGAGGCTACAAAGATGCCCTTATCGAAGCCGGCTTGGACAACAAGGACAACCAGGCTCTCGTTTCTTCTCCCCTCAACTGGTACGATGGTGAGCTTGGTGCAAAATGGCTTTACGAAGAAAAAGGTCTTGTTCCAGGCAAGGATTTTGAGGCTCTTCTTTCTGCCAGCGATTTAATGACTTTTGCCGCTGTCAATTATTTCAAGCAGCGCGGTATTCGTATTCCAAAAGATCTGCTTGTCGGTGGCTTTAACGACACCGAAGAAAGCCGAATTTCAATTCCTTCATTTACAACGGTTCACATGCCTCATGCAGATTTGGGCATCGAAGGCTACGAAAAAATTTCAAACATCTTGAGCGGAATGTTGGGCGTGTCTGATTCAACTCTCCCCGCCTATCCTGTCATCCGTGAAAGCTGTGGCTGCGTTCATACAAAAATCTGGTCATCTTCAGATTTACATTCAAAAATTCGCTCGAAAGAACAGTTCCACGAAGAAATTTGCAGAATTTTCCGCATCGATCCCGAGTCTTCTGGCCTTGAACCAATGCTTACAGCACTGTTTGAGAATGACAAGTCTAAATTTTACGATTTATTCACTCAGAAGGTTTCTTCATATTTTAAGAATGGCGGCGATCTTCTTAATATTTTTTCTGCCCTTGCACTTTTCCGTTCTGTAGTGAATATTGCTCCAGAATATATAGAAAAAATTGTGCGCCATGTAACGCTTCTAGTGCCGCGTATTCAGGAACGAGTCTTAATCGAAAAGCAGTATCAAATCGAAAAAACAAACGGCATCATCAGTTCCCTAAAAAACACCCTGCTTTCTGTTTTTGACCGCAGCCGGCTTATTCTTGTCCTCAAAGATTACCTGGAAAAAATCGGTATTCATACTTTTGCGATTGTGCTTTATGAGGATGAGTCATATTCAAATTATATCGGTGGCTCAAATTCCGCAGATGAAATTCGCAATGAAGAAATCCGTTTTCCTCGTGAATTCCTTGTTCCAGAACGTTTTTCTTCTGATTTTGACCGTGGAGCATACCTCGTTCAGCCCCTTTTTGTTGAAGATTCGTCTTTCGGATATATAATTTGCAGCTACACTGATTGCCAGGGGATTGTCTATGAGGACTTGCGTTCTTCCATCAGTTCTGTTTTGCAAAGTATTTTCCTTTTTGAGCAGACTACAGAGGCACGAAGGATTGCCGAGCAGGCTGAATTTGCCAAAACTGAATTTTTTGCCAATGTTGGAAGCGATTTGTGCGATCCCCTCAAAAATATCTCGGCCAAACTGCAGCAAATGGAGTCGAATATCGAGAACGGTGTCAATCGAGAAATCCTCTCGGAACAGCTTATTTTCTTGCGCTCACAAATCGAAGCCCAGCTCGAAAAAACCGAAACTTTAGTTGATTTAACCCGCTCACAGATAGATGATCTTCCGATGAACAAAAAGCTTTTCGACATCCGGCAGGTTCTTCCAAGCAGCGTTGCGGCTACCCTTACCCGGGAATTCCCTCTTCTTTACGGAGATTCGGAGCGCTTAAAGCGGGCTTTGCAGACAATTTTCGATTTTTCCGAAAAAGATCCCTATATTTCAGAGAAGCTGGACGGCGTTCATGTTGAATTCTACTCGAATCGCTTTGACTGGCAAAAACCGGAGCTTCTTCTTGCCGAAAAAATCATTCTTCTTCAGTTTGGCGATGTAGAAAAATCTCTCAACTATGCCGAGATAACTTTGCCATGGCCAAATCTTGCCGGACTTCCTCCGGAGTCTCGTTCTGCGCAAAGATTTGACTTATACAGTTTCTCAGAAGGTAAAACTGAAGAAAGGCTTGGTCTGGAATCCAAGTATTTCTTTGAGGAAGGTTTCGAGCCTGCTGAGCCAGAGAGCATTGTTTTCCTGTGGGAGCCGGATTCTGCCCCAATCGATGAATGGATAAAGGTTTACAGCCTTCGCCGAAATGAGTCCTTGTTCCGGGCACCACTTATCTGTTACAGCCACAATCTCATAGGCCACAATTTCAGTGAAATTCTTGAGCAAAAAATAAAAGCCCAGCGTGCCGCTCCAGTTCTTTTCGTCAATGCAAAGCATACCCGATATGGCTCATGGGCAACAGAATCGAACACGGTTAGTATTGCTTCTATGGAAGAATTTGACGAAATTCTTTCTGAAATTACCCCTTCCCTTATTGTGTTTGAAGAAGTAAACGAAGAAAGCATACGCAAAATTCGTCAGAATCCAAAAACCGTCCTGGTCCCAATTCTCGTTCTTCCGGACAGCATAGAAACCGATGAAGAAATTGAACTCTTGTGTTCGCATCCCCGCATTATCCTTTGCAACAGAGGAGCGGCAGAGTCAGAGCAGTTTGACGAGCGCATAAAGGGAATCCTTGCAGGGGACGAAATTCTTCCGCCTCATACGGGCGCATTGGTAAAAAGGGCTATATTGTATTTAAATAGAAACGCATCTCAGCAGATTGTGCGATGGAAGCTCGCCGATACCGTGCATGTCAGCGAGGACTACCTCACAAGAATCTTCCACAAAGAAATCGGCCTGAGCCTGTGGGAATATTTAAACAGATATAGAATATACATTGCGACGAAAATGCTTCTTGAAACCAACGACACGATTTATGAAATCGCGGAAAATTCAGGTTTTCAGGATCAGGCTTATTTCTGTCGCGTATTTAAAAAAATATATGGGGTGCCGCCGGGAAAAATTCGCTCAAAATAAATTTGACTAAAAGTAATCCACAGAATAAAATGATAACATGCGTTAAAATTTCAAAAAATTATTGTGCAAAATCTTCTCCTTAAAGTTCGGTTTTGTACAATAAGATACAAGGATTTTTAAAGTATAAATATCGTTCTAAACGGTAAAATAAAATATTGAGGTTAGGTATGAACGCAAAAGAAACAAATGTTTTAGCTGCACCGAAAAAGGATCTCTGGAAAAACGTTAAGAGACATTTTTCGGTCTATGCACTTCTTGTCATTCCTGTCGTGTACTATGCTATCTTAAAGTATGGTCCGATTGTTAATGGTCAGATTGCATTCAAGAATTTCGAGCCGGTAGACGGCGTATGGGGAAGTGTTTGGGTTGGTTTCAAAAACTTCAGCACATTCATCCATTCGTTCTACTTTGGCGAACTTATGAGGAACACAATTCTTTACAGCTTGGCAAAGCTCGTTGTGTCGGTTCCGTTGTCAATCATCCTGTCGGTTGCACTGTATGAATGTACGCACAATGTTCTTCGTCGTGTCGTTCAGACTTTAGCTTACTTACCGCACTTCCTTTCTTGGGTTATCATGTACGGTATTCTTCTTATTTTGTTTGCAAAAGGTGACGGTCTCGTTAACCAGGTTATCGAGAGTGCCGGCGGTGCTTCAAAAGACTTCCTTACAAACACAAGCGTATTCCCAATCATGGTTGTCCTTTCAGACGCATGGAAGGAAATGGGTTGGGCAGCAATCATCTTTATCGCAGCTCTCATGGGTATCGATCCTTCTTTGTTCGAGGCTGCCATGGTAGAGGGTGCTTCTGCTGTTCAGCGTGTTTGGTACATCACTATTCCTTCAATCAAACCAGTTATCGTTACCGTAGTTCTTCTTAAGCTCGGTACCGTTCTTGATGCCGGATTCAACCAGATGTTCATGTTGTATTCACCGGCTGTTTATCGAGTTGCTGATATCATCGATACATGGGTTTACCGACAGGGTCTTCTTGAATTCCAGTTTGCTCTTGCAACTGCTGTCGGTATCTTCAAAGGTGTAATCGGTATGATTCTTGTTATGGTTTCTAACAAAGTCGTCAAGAAGTTGACTGAATCATCACTCTTGTAATTCGAGGTAAGCTAAAATGGAAAAACCAAAGACAGTAAAATTAACATCAGGCGACCGCGCATTTTATATCGGTGTAAACACTTTCCTTGCTTTCATCGGTATCATTATTGCTATCCCTATCATCAGTACAATTTCTTCTTCTGTAACTCCTAACGGTTACATCGGAAGTACATTCGATAAATTCATCCTCATGCCATGGAAGTGGGATGGTTCTGCATACAAGGCTTTGCTTGGAAACAACGGTTTCACCCTTGCTTTCTGGAACTCAATCAAAATCATGCTTTTCGGTGTAGTAACAGCTTTGGCTCTTACTGTTCCAATGGCATATTGTATGTCAGTACAGGATTTGCCAGGACGCAAAATCCTCAACTACTTCGTACTTGTTCCTTATTTGTTCAACATCGGTGTTATCCCAACATTCTTGGTTGTAACAAATCTTCATCTTACAAATCACTTGTGTTCAATCTTCTTGCCAGGTGCAATCGGTACATATAACTGTTTGATTATGCGAGGCTTCTTCGAGGGTATTCCTGAGTCTCTTAAAGAATCTGCTCGAATTGACGGTGCTGCTGAATGGTATGTTCTTATTTCAATCATTCTTCCATTGTCAAAGCCAATCATCATGACAATCGGTTTGTACTATGCAGTTGGTTACTGGAATGACTTCATGCACGCCTTGCTTTACTTGACGGAGTCATACTTGCAGCCACTTCCAATCCTTACTCGAAACATTCTTTTGGGTGCTTCAATGAGTGAAACTTTGGATACTGGTACTGCATTCGGTGCTGCATCTATCGCTTCTATTAAGGCTGCTTGTGTATTCCTTTCAGCTATCCCGATGATGCTCGCTTATCCGTTCATCCAGAAGTACTTTACAAAAGGCACAATGCTTGGTTCTGTAAAGGGCTAAGTTTTAATAAAAAAATTCATTTCTTTTCAAAACTAAGGAGGAAAAAATGAAAAAGTTAATGAAGGGCGTTGCTGTTTCAGCAGCAGCTCTCGCAGCATTGGCTATGGTGTCATGTGGCGGTGCAAAAAAAACAAGCGCTGTTGACATCGAACTTTGGTATGGTGCAGCAGCATCAGAAGCAGGTCCAATCCCAGCTGACTGGGTTGGATACCAGATTGTAAAAGATAAGCTTGGCATCAACCTCAAGCTTACTAACTTGCCTTCTTCAGAAGCTGACCAGAACACCAAAATCAACGCAGCTGGTGCCGCAAATACTTTGCCAGATGTATTCATGGTTTCTAACGAGGTTTTCTCAACTCTCGTTTCAAAAAAATTGCTTGCTCCTGTTGATTCAATGTATGCAAAAATGCCAAATCGTACAGCTAAATTGTACGACAAAGACGCTCGTGCATTCACAACAATCGACGGTCACTCATACGCTCTCGCTCAGCCGGGTTCAATCGTCCGCAACGAAGGTGTTCTTATCCGCAAAGACTGGTTGGATAAACTTGGTCTCAAAGTACCTAAGACAACAGACGAATTCCTCGCTGTAATGAAAGCTTTCACAGAGAAAGATCCTGATGGAAACGGCAAGAATGACACATACGGATACGGTGCATTCCTTGAAGTTTCTGCTCCAAACGAAGGTCTCGGTCGCCGACTTGACCCAATCTTCGGTGCTTTCGGTGTTGCTGGTACATGGAACCTCGCATCTGCAAAAACAGCTGGTCTTAACATCTACAAACCAGAGTACTATGACGCATTGGTTTACACAAAATCAATGGTTGATTCTGGCGTAATGGATCCAAACTGGTTGGCTTACAAAAAGGATGACTTCCGTGCTGCTTGGAAACAGGGTCGCTTTGGTATCATGCGTGAGCAGAATGCTGCTTATGCTAACCAGGGTAACTACACACCGTTCGACAACAACTTCCCAGATGGTGAATGGATTGTTGTTGAGCCTCCAGTAGGACCAAAAGGACAGTCTTCTGCAGGTACATATTCACAGGCTTATCGTATGTACGCTGTTTCTACAAAAGCTGCTAAAGAAGGCAAAATGGACAAAATCGCTGAACTCCTTGAATGGATGTCTTCAGACGAAGGATACTACCTCCTTGGTTGGGGTCAGGAAGGTGTTAACTATGTATTCGACAAGAACGGCATTCCAACAACTGCTGGTCTTGCTGATCCATCAAAGGGCTACACAGAGTCTACACAGATTCCACTTACACAGCTCCGAAACATGGTTTACTACAACGGCGATGTTGAGTTGGCTTCTCGCTACCCAACATGGTACTCAAAGAATGGCAAAGAGATGTCAGCTCTCAAAACTCTCCGCGAAATGCAGTCTAAAGCTTGGACAGCTTGTATCGGTCAGGACAAAATGCCAAAACCAAACGCAGATGTTAAACGCTTCTACGAGCAGGGTGTTGTAGAGTTCATGACTGGAAACCGCGCTCTTAACCCAACCGAATGGCAGAAATTCCTCGACGAATTCTCAAAAATCGGTGGAAAAGAATGGGAAGAGTCTGGTCTCAAAGTTGCTAAAGAGCAGAACCTCCTCAAATAAATTAATCTAAAAGATTAATAAAAAGGGCATCAGTTTAGGCTGGTGCCTTTTTTGTCTTTAAATATTAGTTTTCAACAATATTCTGTGTAAAAGTAGGAAGTTTTCAACAAATAATCCACAAATTGTGTAAAACTTGTTGAAAAATGGGGAAATTTTGTTAAAAATTCAGCTATTTATTAACGAGTTTTCCACATATAGACTTTTCATTTTATCTTCTATAATATTCTAGGCATGAAGAACGATATTAGAAACGAACTTGCAATTTGTGGCTTTGAAGCTGTTAAAGCACTTGTAAAATGTCATCCCGAAAGAATCACTAGGTTTTATTATACCCGTGACAGAATGAGGGATTTTAAGGATTTATTTAAATCTCTTGCGGAGCGAAAAGTTCCTTACAACAATATACCGGAAGGAGAGCTTGAAAAACTCAGTGGCACTGTTCATCATCAAGGTGTAGTTGCCATGATTCGTCAGCCGGAAATTCCTCATTTGAATACTGATATTACAAATGAATGGCTTCACAACAAGGAAAGTGCCATTTTGCTTGACAGAGTTGGAAATGCCAACAATTTGGGTGCTATTGTAAGAAGCGCTGCTTTTTTTGGATTTAAGAACATAATTATTCCGAGGGATGAGGCTCAATCCTCAATTACTACCAGTTCTTATCGAGTTGCACAGGGTGGAATGGAGCATGTTAATATCTATTCGATTTTGTCTATTGAAAAGCTGCTTATTTCAATGGAAGGCAAGATGCTTCGTTTTGGTACTGATGTCCGTGGAAAAACACCTGTTGAAAGAATCCCTGAAATGTGCAATAAAACGAAAAAGCCAGCTCTGATTGTTCTCGGAAATGAAGAGCATGGAATTTCTGGAATAGTCCGAAAGAATTGTGATGAGCTTGTAACGATTCCTTTTACCGCTGATTCGGCAGAAGAAAAATCACAGCCAATCGAGAGCCTTAATGTGGCCCAAGCGGCTGCGATTGTCTTGTATGAGGCTCGGAAATTATCGGTTCATTTCTGATTGCTTGCCTGTTGCCTGATGACCTGCGATGATTGAGCTGATTTCGTTGAAGTCAGAAAGGGGCAGGTCACCAAAAATCGTGTTTTTGGTGGCACAAGTTGCGTTTCCAAATTCCATGGCCTTCTTAGGATCGCCATATTTGAGCAAGCCAAAGAGAACGCCTGCACAATAAGCGTCGCCACTACCGATTCTGTCGACTACATCGATGTCTTTGTATGGTTCTTCGGTGTAGAATTTGTCTTCTTTTTTTGAATAGACAAGTGATGTGAAAGAATGGACTTTTGGGCTGATAACTTCTCGCATTGAAGAGGCAATAAATTCAATGTTGGGGAAGTCGCGACAGAATTCACGGTGCATGTCCTCCAGAGAGCCGGTTTTTTGGAACATGCGGCGGCAGCTTTCTTCGGAGATGAAAAGAATGTCAACGAAAGGAAGAATCTGCTTGATTGTGTTTCGGGCTGTTTCTTCGTCCCAGAGATTTGCGCGGTAGTTTACATCGAAGGCGATTTTTGCCCCGGCTGCCTTGAATTTTTTTATCATTTCGATGGCCAACTTGCGTGTGTTTTCGCTGAGGGCGAGGGTAATTCCCGAAGTGTAGAACATGCGGGTCTTTGTGTAAATATCGCTTGGAATTTCAGAAGAAGTAATTTTTGTGATTGAGGAATTTTTGCGGTCGTAGACTACGGTTGGCTTTCGTGGATAGGCGCCGTTTTCGTAATAGTAAATGCCGACACGGGCTTCGGGTGAGTCGTCAAAAATGATGTAGTCGTCGCTGACACTTGAAGCTCGGATTCGGTTTTTGATAAATGTTCCGAGCTGATTTTTTGGAAGGCGAGTGATGAGGCCTGTTCTGAGGCCCAAAAGTGAGACACCAGAAGCAACATTAAGCTCTGCGCCGCCAGCGTGTTTTTTGAAAGAATCGCTTTTGCTGATTAACTCGTTGACAGAAGGTGAAAGGCGAAGCATTATTTCGCCAAATGTAATCAAATCAAATTCTTTGTGTTCCATAAAATCTATTCTAACTTTTTATTGACTGTAAAACAAGGGGAAATCGTTTTATTTTCGCTTTTATATACCGATAATTAAAGTATGAGTGAAAAGGAAAAGGGAAAGAAAAGTAAAAAGAAGACCGGGTTGGGACTTGCAATCTGGATTCTTATGTTTTTGATAATTTTGATTGTTTTTTTGGTCAAACAAGAAGAAATAAAGGAAAATTTTGATAAATCTGGGGCGACAGCACTAATCGAGAAGAAAATCGGGAAAGACATTTTTGATGACAAAAAGAATGAGTCTAAAAGTCCTGAAAGTGAAAAAACTACGGTTATCGATTTAACAAAAAACATAAAAAAGAAGGAAAGTCAGCCCAAAAAAGAGCAGACTGTGACAGAGAAGGCTGATAATTCTGAAAAAACTCAACTTGCTGAGAAACAGGCTGCAGAAGTTGAAAAAAAGCTTTCTCAGATCAAAAAAGAAGAAAGTAAGACAGAAGTTGCCTTGAAGCCGGTAGAAAAAAAAGAAACTCTTGCAGTTGAAAAAGTTCAAGAAACAAAGAAAGAAGAAAATATTCCTGCAAAAAGCAATAGCGAACAGAGGCAAAGCCAGATTGCCCAAGAGCCTAAAGTTGAAACAAAGTCTGCTCCTGCACCAGTTGTCGATACAAATACTATGAAGGCAAAAATTTGCTTTGTTGCTTTGGATAGCGATGGGCCTGTGGTTCGTAAGGAAGTGACAAGGACCGTCTCAAAGGATTCTCCTCTATTGGGAGCCTTGAAGGCTCTTTTGAGCGGACCTTCGCCTAATGAAATCAAAACAGGCTGCAAAAGTTATATTCCGCCGGAAAGTCAACTTTTAGGCGTTAGTGTGAAAAATGGTGTCGCAACATTGAATTTCAGTGAGGATTTTCAGTTTAATCCTGACGGGCCAGATGCGGCAAATATTCAGTTGATGCAGATTGTTTATACAGCAACTAGTTTTCCAACGGTGAACAGCGTTCAGTTTTTGATTGAAGGTAAGAATATCCAGTATTTGACGGAAGGTGTTTGGATTGGAAGCCCCTTGGGAAGAAACCGTTTCTAGGCAGCGGGAAAATTTCCATTAAAATAGAAAAATCCCGCTCCGCCATGGAGTGGCGGCGCAGCCGTTGCCGAAGGCAATGGAGCGTCAGCGGAACCACGGAACGGCGGCAGCAAGAAAATGTCGCGCCTTATTTGAATGATTTTACAATCTCATCGAAGTATTTTTTGTTTGACTCGTAAGCGCCGGCGTAAACTACAAGAGTATAGAGTGCGGCGGTTTTAGAGTCGATTTCCCTGAGAAATTTGAAGTCGTAAGTGTATGAATCGTCGTCGCCGTGGTAGGAAAGCTGGGTGATTTGCGTTGCCTTGCCGTTTGCCTCGATTTTTTGGCTCTTCCAGTTGGGGTAGACAAATTCATTGCCCAAAAGCAGGCGGCGTTTTAAGACATCAAATTGATTTTCGTTTGGAGAGGAAACTTCATTCATTGTAAAAAGAGCTGTGTTTCCCAAAGTGTAAAAATTTTCGGCAACAGGTGTCCAGGATGAGTCAAGGCTGGCTTTTAGTTCTGGTAAATCTTCTGCGGCTTTATATACGACTTCCTGAGGCTTGGATTTTTTGTCTCTTTTGAATTTGTGTTTTTTGTCAGTGAATTTTTCGTCGATGCCAATAAATTTTGCAAAGCTCGGGTCTTGAGATGATTTGAGCCATCCGGACGTTACGATTTGCAGGAGAGTTTTATGTTCGACGGATTCAATTCGCTCTAGGTTGAAAATTGGAATGAGCGGGTTGAAAAATAGCGTTACTTCGCCTCCGAACTGCATGAATTCCTGATATTCGTCTTTTGGCTCTGAAAATTCACCGGCATTTTGTCGCCTGGCGGTCATTTCGTAGAAAAAATCGTGAATGTAATTTACCAAATCCGTGTCTTCAGCTGAAATTTTTGTGACAAGTTTTTCGCCTGTAAGTTCGAGATGTTCCTTTTCGGGGTCGATGGATAAAAGAAGATGAATGTTTTTTTCGGGCTTAAAGGATTTTCCCTTTCCAGTGGCGGGTGCGTAGTATCTAAAGCCATAAGTAGACTCGTCATAATAGACGACACCTATGTATGACTCACGCTGAAAAGTGTAATCCTGATAGAAAACATATTGACCGGAAAAATCCGGGATAGACTGCTTTACGGCCGGAAGGGCGTAGAAAAATGAAACTTGTAAAGAAAGAAAAGAAAGAAAAAGAATTTTTTTGAAAAATGATTTCATAGCTGTCCTTTGGGCATTTCAGGGGAGAAGACTCCCCTGAAGAGAAATTAGCCGTTAAGTTTTGCCAGTTCTGCTTTTACAAAGTCGATTGCCTTTGCAGAGGCTTCCGTTGCTGGAACAAGTTCGGCTTCGCTTGCTGAACGGGGCTTGAATTCAACATTGGGAAGATTTTTGTCACCAATGGTGATTCGGAGCGGAATTCCGATAAGCTCCATGTCGGCAAATTTTACGCCTGGGCG
>JAFSJW010000055.1 GCA_017449265.1 Treponema sp. | reverse complement strand
GCTCTCGCACATTTTGCGAACAGTCCGCTTTTCTTCCTCCGTTACTTGCGAAGTCAGATACTCCACATTGCATGGGCTTAAAAGTAAAAATCGGTCTATGCGACTATCGTGACTAGTTGCAAGATAGTGAATCACCTTGTTCGCACCAAGGGAATGTCCTGCTAGCACTATGTGGCTGTAACCCGCATTTTCCGCCCAGTCAATGTAGGCAGCAATGTCCTCGTCCGCATAAGAAAAACGCTCATTCCAGGAACCGATTATTTCTTCTTTGCCAATATGAATATTTCGCGTATTGATTTCGCCAAAAGCATCGCAGACCTGAGCATACACAAAATCGATTCCGCCCGCGTTCAGTGTGTCGCCGAAGTTGAAGTAAAATGGATTTGAATAAAAGTTTCCGTGTATGCCCGTGATTGCGATGACAAGGGTATCAGCCGTGCCGTCAGTGTTCGCAAACAGAACTCCGTCCAAAACCGTACCACGCTTTGTGAAGACTTCAATATTTTCTGCCCTGCCGTTTAATTGCCATTTCATTTTTCACCTTCCTTCAAAAATACGCACCGATGCATATAGGATGAGTAGCAGCCGTTGCAGGAAACGCACTTTGACACTTCACTTTTGCCTGCCTGCAATTTCTTTGGAAAGTTCGGCTCGCGTACCAAGGGACGGGAAAGGGAGATAAGAGCGATGTTTGATTTGTTCAGCACTTCTTCCATTACAGAGCGGCTCCTGAATCCGCCCACACAGATGACGGGAGTTTTTACTTCGTCGGAAAGCCATGAGGCAAAGGGTGCAAAATAGGCTTCATTCACGCCCGCACGGATTCCACCTACGGAAGTGCCGTTTCCACTCACTTCAATTGAGTCGATGCCGTCTGCCGAAAGAAGTTTGCAGATTTCAATACTTTCTTCTTCTGTAAGTCCGCCTTGGGTAAAGTCGCTGGAGTTGATTTTAACGCTTACATGAAGATTTGGCGTGGTTTCTCTGATTTTTGAAAGAATCTCTCGTACAATCCTCGCACGGTTTTCAGTTGAGCCACCATAAGTGTCGCTTCGGTGGTTCACGACGGGGCTTATGAATTGACTGAGAAAAAAGAAATGCGCCGCATGAATCTGAACTCCGTCAAAGCCTGCTTCTGCCGCCCGTCGCGCTGCCTCTGCAAATTGCTTTTCAACAAGTTCAATTTCTTCTCTTGTCATGTCATCCGGGTCAACCTGCAAAAATCCGCGCCCGCCGTGCGTTCTGTAAAATGCACCGAGTGCAAGCTGGCTAATCGCAGGCACACCGTAAGAATGAATTATGTCCGTAAGTTTTTTGTACTGGGGAATCAGCTCATCGTGGGAAAGACGCATCATGCCGTCAAAGTAAAAGTCGTTGTCTGAAACGCTGGTAAAGCCTGTGACAATCGCTCCTACGCCGCCAGCCGCAAGTTCCTCATAAATTCTGTAAGTACGCTCGTCAATGCTTCCATCATCTGCTGCTATTCCTTCCCAGGTTGCCGAGCGGACAAGCCTGTTTTTGAGCGTGAGATGGTTCAAACTGATTTCTTCAAAAAGTTCTTTCATATTCATTCCTTCTTATAATGCAGTCTACATCAGCGAATGCGTAATTTTTGGAAACGGTTCGTGCATGTATTTTTGAATGCCTTTTTCTATTGTTGTAAGCATTTTATCTTTTTGATTTCCGAGCTTTCCTTCCACGCGGATATAGTTCAAATCGTGAGCTGCCCAAAAGTTGGAGTTTGGGAGATTAAGATTTTCCACAAGGGTTTTCTCCTCTTGCAGAGCTTCTACGACATCGGATGGTATAAATCTTCCTTTTTCAACATCAGCTGCAAGTTTTGTGTGGGGGAATATATAAAGGTTCGTGGCGCAGATTGCATTGGGCTTTGCCTTGTTTAAAAGCTCTGTATCTGCCTCAAGCGGCGGACGGTACATTATTCCGTTGTAATGCATTGTATGTTCCTCCTTTCAGATTCTTTTATTTTAAGATAATATTAGAAGGGCATGTCGTAAATACTCACATTTTTGTGAGGTGT
>JAFSJW010000054.1 GCA_017449265.1 Treponema sp. | reverse complement strand
TATGAAAGTCTCTTTCTTCTGTGCGTAAACCTGCTGGATAAAGGCTGAAAGAGCGACATCATCTGAAAAATTAATGTCAGAAAACTGGGTTTTGAATTCATCGCAGACCTTCCTCGTGACATACAGCATGAATGCTTCTTTTTCTTCATTTTTGTCAGATTTTGACAAAGCATTCCATTCAGAGAACATCGCGTACAAATCAATTTTGATTACATTGAATTTATTGAGGTAAGTCTCAAACGATTTTTTTTTGGAAATCTTGAAGGGGGCGAAAAGCTCTTTTGAATCGGAACCTTTTGAGTAGTAGGCTGAAATCATATTTTCTGCAAGTGACTTTCCGAAACGGCGGGGACGGCTCACGCACACAAAATCCCGGGCAGGATTATTGAGGAGAAGGTTCAGTTTCTCGATGAGCAGAGTCTTGTCAACATATTCATTCGTTGCCACAAAATTACGGAAAGCGTCATTGTCTGGATTTAAGTAGATTCCCATGAAGACGATTATAGCACAATTCAGGCGGGAATACTATAAACCGCGAAGTCGGAACGCAAGCGGAATATTGTGCCGTGCGTTCCGTTTTTTTATATCTGTTGTCAGCGTGCTTACTGCTTTTTGGTGTCACCTGCGGCTTCTTTCTCACGCCGTTCGATTTTTCGACGGTTCAGGAACGCGGTCACAAGCGAAATCAGTGCGAGCGCGAAGAACACAAGGCAAATCGGACGGGTGAATATTGTCATAAACTTTCCGTCAACAATCTGCATATAGCGGCGGATATTTGACTCACACAAAGGTCCCAGAATAAGCGCGAGCAGGATCGGGGAGAGCGGGAACTCGTATTTTTGCAAAAGATAGCCGATTATGCCCATAACGATTGCGAAATACACATCGAACATGCTCTGGTTGATTGAGTACGCCCCCACGAGTGACAAAATCAAAATGCACGGAATCAAGAAATATCTCTCAACGGAAATAACCTTTGAGAAAAGATTCACGCCGAACATTCCCACGACTAAGAAGGCAAGGTTCGCGGCAATGAGCGCGCCGAACACTGCGTAAACAATGTCAAGATGCTCCACATACATCATAGGACCAGGCTGGAAGCCGTGCATGATGAACGCGCCCATCAGAACGGCGGTGTTCGAGTCGCCCGGAACTCCGAGCGCGAGCATAGGAATCATTGCGCCGCCGGAGCAGCCGTTGTTGGCGCATTCCGCCGCGGCGATTCCTTCTGGAGAGCCTTTTCCGAATTCCTCAGGCTTCTTGGAGCTGCGCTTTGCTTCGCTGTACGAAACGAACGCCGCTATGTCACCGCCCGCGCCAGGAATAGAGCCGATGAATGTTCCAATCAAGCCGCCCTTGACGATGTGCTTTGAGATTCGCTTTAAATCTTCCGCGCGCGGGCAGATGTTTGCGATTACAGAGCGCAAATACCGCAGCACTGGATTTTTTATTTCCGCGTAGGCAGAAACTTTCTTTGCCTCAGAACCTTTCATCATATGCTCGAAATTCGCAATAACTTCGCTTACGGCAAAAAGACCAATCAGCGCGGGAATGAACGGAATGCCGTCGTAAAGCCCGCGTATTTTGAAGAATCTCAGGTATGCGCAAGTTTTATCCATTCCGACTGTTCCAATCAAAAGACCGAAGCACGCGCTTATAAGTCCTTTCGTTATTGATTTTCCTGAAATCGATACGATTACGCTCAGACCGAACACGGCGAGCGAGAAAAATTCAGCAGGACCGAATTTCAACGCCGCCTTTGAAATCGTAGGCGAAAGAAAAGTCATTACGAGCGCACCGATTATTCCTCCGCAGAAAGAAGAGAAAAGGGAGATTGAAAGCGCGCGCCCGGGTTCGCCTTTCTGCCCCATCGGGTATCCGTCAAGGACTGTTGCGGCGGCGGCTGGCGTTCCTGGGGTGTGAATAAGTATGGCGGCGATTGAGCCGCCGTACATTCCGCCGCAGAAAATGCCAAGAAGCATGGCGACGCCAGAAATAAAATCAAGACCGTAAGTGAACGGTACCAGAAGCGCGATTCCCATCGTGGCGGTCAACCCCGGAATAGAGCCGATTAAGATGCCTCCTGCGGCTCCAATCAGCGTGTAGAGAAATGTAGCAGGCGCAAAAACCTGACTAAAGCTCGAAGCAATCAAACTAAAATCCATTGTGCACCTCTAAAACAAGTTTTCAAGAAATCCCAGTGGCATCGTAATTCCAAGAAGGAATTTAAATGCCAGGAAAATCAAAACTGTGATTCCGACTGCAACAATCGCATTGAGAACATAAGTTTTTTTGCCAAGAAGAAGTATCATCGCAAAAACTGCAAGCGGAGTGACAATCAGAAATCCGAGAAAATTCCACAAAACTGCGAATGCTGTTATTATCAGAAGCCCAATCAGTGCTTTTTGCATTCCTTTGTCTTTCAGGCTCAAAGTCGGAGCTTTTTTGGTGTCGGGAATGTTTTTAAGCAGAGGAATCAGGTTCTGAACGAGCAGGACGAAGCAGCAGACAAAAAGAAGCACTGCTAACGCCCGTGGAAAAAATTCAGGACCTACTGCGACATTCTTGAATTTCTTGAATGTAAATGTGTAGGCAAAGGCAGAGCCGGAAACAATCATTCCGATTACTGCCGAAATAATATTTGCTTTTTTCATAGTACAAAAAAAGCCGCTGGCATGAGATTTTTTATTGCAATCCAAGTCAGCGGCGGTAAGAACAATAGGCTTCCAATGGTTGGTTGGGAAGCCTCCCGGTATATTAATCGGTCAAACCGATGGCTTTCATTGTTGCTGTGACATCATCAAAGTTCTTTTTGAGGAATGCCGCATACTCATCTGGATTCTGATAAGCAAGGTTGAGGTTCAGGCTCTTTGCCTTTGCGATGAAGTCCGGGTCTTTCTCGGCTTTTGTGAACGCATCGACAAGAACGGCCTTTATCGACGGGTCAACGCCTTTCGGAAGGGCAAGACCGCGCCATGTGTAGTACTCGATGTTGAATCCCTGCTCGTTGAAAGTTTTGATGTCCGGATAAGCCTCTGGTCTTTTTGCGTCCATTACGCCAAGAACTTTTACATTTCCTGCATCAAGCTGCGACTTAACTTCCGCAAGGGAAACTGCCACTGCCTGAATGTGTCCGCCCGCAACTGCCGTTACAGCTCCTGCCGCACCTTCAAACGGAATGTGCTTCACATCGATTTTTGTTTTGTCGGCGAGAAGTCCCGCACCAATGTGCCAGACTGAGCCTGGAGCTGAGTTTCCGATAGAAACTTCGCCCGGATGAGCCTTGCAGTAATCAACGAACTCCTGAACTGAGTTGTACGGAGCGTCTGCCTTTACTGTGAGCGTAGCGGCATCGGCGTTAACACGGATAAGCGGGTCGTAGTCCGCGTATGTAAAATCAATAAGCCCCTGCTGCGGGAGGGAATTCAGCTCGAATGTAATCATTCCGACGGTGTAGCCATCCGGCTTTGCGTCCTTGATTGCCGCATGACCGATTGCGCCCGCGCCTCCGGTTTTGTTCTCTACTGTGATTGTCTGTCCGAGATATTTTTCCGCCGTAGAGCAGAGCGCGCGAAGAACGGCATCAGTTCCGCCGCCTGCGGCCCACGGACAAATCATCGTTATTCCTTTTGTTGGGAATGACGGAGCTTTCTTTTCAGAATTCTCTGATTTTCCCTTGCAGGACACCAAAAGTCCTGCGCCAAGCAACGCAAGCATAGAAGCGGCAAGTATTTTTTTCATAAGTCAATTTCCTCCTAATGACCGTAAAAATATTTAATAATCACTTTTTAAAACTGTTATTTAATCATAAGGCTAAAAATAAGATTAGTCAAAAAAAATCAACTTAAAAAATACTTGAAAATCAGCTTAAAAATTTCTGTAAATTGATTCGGAAAATTTTGTAGACAATTTGGTATTTATATCTTAAAATTTGACTGTTTAAAAGTGAGACTGTCCGAAAAGTTCTGTGCATCAGGTCATTGAGTATGTTGAAATGTTGAAGCCGCCGCATACAGAAGGGCTTATTGGACAAGCCCTATAGAGCAAATGTTTCAAGGTGGAAAAGTCGTGATGAAGAAAAATATTTTTCCGTTGATTTTGTTTACTCTCATTTCGTTGTTATCTTGCAAGCAGAAAGTAAAGTCCATCATTTTGGATACGGATATCGGCAGTTCGACCGACGATTTGTTTGCCATGCAGATGCTCTACCATTATGCTGATTCTGATGAAATAAATCTGCTTGGAATCATCGTTGACCGTGAAGGCAAGGAAAGTGCTTACCTTGCAGATTTAATGAACACTTATTACGGCTACGAGGAAGTTCCAATCGGCCTTGTAAAAAATGGCATAAAAAATCCCAAAGTCTGGATTGATTACAAAAAACTCCCTGAATTGAAAGATAGAAATGAAGGAAAAAATCTTATCTTTCCTTATGACTGCTATGATGAGTCATATCCTGACGGCTACAAATTGTACAGAAAGCTCCTTGCTTCCCAGCCGGATAAATCCGTCGTTGTTTGTTCGATTGGTTTTTTGACTTGTCTTTCCCAGCTTTTGCAGTCACAGGCTGATGAATACTCTGATTTGGATGGCGTGGAGCTTGTAAAACGAAAAGTGAACACGATTTATTTGATGGGCGGAGCTTTTAATAATGAAGTTGAACAAATCGAATATAACTTTTCTAAGGGAATTGATTTTGTAGAGAAGTTTTTTGACCTCCTGCCTTCCGAAGTTGACCGTGTTTTTTCTCCAGGTTCAGCCGGGGATCCGATTGAGTACAGACCCGAAAATGTGATTTCTGATATTGATTGGACGGACAACCATCCCATAAAGCAGGTTTACTTGCAGTGCGAATGTGATACTGGTCAGAAAATGTGGGATGTTCTTCCTGTTATCAACGCTGTAAAAGGCGATGACTGGTTTACTCTTTCGCCCCGTGGAAAAGTAAAAGTTCTGCGAGATTCAAGGACGATTTTTACGCCTGACCCGGAAGGAAACTTCCGTTACCAAATTCCGGGCGACAAGGCGTGGTCAGAAAAAATTTTGTCAGAGATTAAAGACTCATACGAAAAAAAGTAGAAGCAAGAATCTGACGGAGATGTTCACCTGAAAATTCTTCTTTGACAATATAACGCCCCTTGTTTATACTGGAAAGAAATCTCTTAGAAAATATTCTGGAAGAAGCATATTGAATTTTTGAGGAGGAACTACAATGGCTAACGAAAAAGTATTCATGGGGCGGAAAGTATTTTTTTTGAATGCGCCTACAGGCTTTGAAAAAGCGGTCATTGATAGCCTTCGTTCTATGGAGTACGAGGTTTATTCCATAAAAGATTACCGCGTTCTGAAAGAGATGTTACGCCTTAATCCTGATTCAATCGTATTCATCATACCTACTACCGCGCTCAATTTCCGTGGCTGGCGTAATTTCATCAAGTCCTTTGAGAACGAGACTATTTTTTCGCCGCTTGATGTTGGAATCATAATGCGGAAAATGAATCCTGAACGGGAGTCGCTTTTCCTTGACGGAGTTCAGTACGATGCGGGGCTTATTTATGTTGACAACGGAATTTATGACGCTATGCGTAAGATTGTAGCTGCGCTTGACAGACTCAACGCCAAAGGTATCAGAAAATATGTCCGTGCCGACTGCAAGAGCGAGAAAAGCGCGGAGATTTACTGGTTCAAAGGCGAGAAAATGCTTAAATTCAATATAATTGATATAAGCTCAGTCGGAGTGGCGGCATTGTTTCCAGCAAGGCTTCAGAATGATATTTTTGTGAACCAGGTTATTTCTTCCGCATACATAAACATGGAGATTGTTCCGGATGGTACGGGACTTGTAGAAAGAAACCAGCTTCCCATTGAACTTAAAATTTCAGCTATCAAGGTGGTTGGCGAGAATCTTCTTGTTGTGTTCATGTACGGAAATGAGACTGCAATCAGCGTAATAAAGAAAATCCGCGAGTATGTTACATACATTCTGAACAGGAATCTTTACGCGTCCGTAATGAATCTTCCTTTGGACAACATTGATTACAATGTTCTTGGTATCTAGGCGTTAATTTTCTTGGGCTGGTCACTTTCCCACTTTTAACTTTTTTCATTCGATATTAGAATTAAGGAATGGATTTTTTAAAAAGTCTTTTTGCGACCGTTTCTTCTCCTTGGCGGGCTTTCCAGAAAAAGTCTCCGCTGGGGTCTTTCGTTGCGGGGCGCGTCCTTACGATGATTGTCATTCTTTTCGTTTTGGGGTGGGCATTGTTTGCGCTTATGGCCCTTGCGCCCGGTGACATCGTTGACCAGATGATGACGCAGCAGCTTATGAGCCAGACATCGAACGGACCTCATTCCGACGCTGGAAGGGACAAGGCTCTTTCCGAAGAACAGATGGCAAAGATGCGTTCTGAGCTTGGGCTTGACCAGCCGTTTACAATCCAGTATTTCAAGTGGCTGGAGCGAGTCCTGATTCACCATGACCTTGGAATCTCCCTTATTTCCCGCGCTCCGGTAGGATTTTTGATAAGAACGCGCATCGTCAATTCGCTTGTATTAAATATCATTTCTTTGGTGTTCATAACGATTTTTTCTTTTCTGCTGGGAGTTTATTTTGCGAGCAAGGCCGGAACTAAGATTGATATTGCGGCGACTTTCTTTGCCCTTTTCTTCCATGCTTTTCCAGGAATCCTGCTTCTGATTCTTCTCCAGCTTTTTGCTTCCGTCTCAGGGCTTTTTCCTGTGACTGCGTACCCGGACTTTCCGTTCTCTTCCGCGCCGGCAAAATTTTCGTTCTCATATATGCATCATGTGTTTTTGCCGCTTCTTGCATCTTTTCTTGGCGGAATTGGCTCTACGATGCGCATGATACGCTCTACGATGCTGGACCAGATGGGAATGCCGTATATAACGGCTCTTCGTGCGCGCGGAATCTCAGAGCGGCGCGTATTTCTGAACCATGCGTTCAGGAATACGCTCAACCCGTACATCACGGGGAGCGCGAATCTTCTGGCAAGCCTTTTCTCAGGCTCTCTTGTGCTTGAGATTATTTTCTCTTATCCCGGAATGGGGCGGCTCATGTACGAGGCCGTTATGCAGCAGGATGTGAATCTTGTTCTTGCGAACACAATGTTCATTTCCGCTCTTGTCCTTGCGGGAATGGTCATTTCGGACATATTGCTCGCGGTTGTTGATCCGCGAATCAGGTACGGAAAAAATTAGAGCTGTTCGGAAAACCGAAGTTTCCGAACAGCTCTCTTAAAGCCAGCTATAAGGCCGTATGTTTAAAAAGGAGGCATGATAAAATAATTTTATCATGAGCAGATTTTGCCGTTGGCAAAACTGCGATTTCGTGCCTCCTGCACGACCGCTAACGCGGAGCTTTTAAAGGAGTTATATATGAAAAAATCAGTTAAAATCTTGTTGCCTGCGTGCTTGTGCGCCGGAATTCTTTTCTCTTCTATTTCATGCACTTCGCTTGATTTGTCGGGGCTTCTCGGAGGAATTGCATCACAGCTCCAGACACCTACTCTTGCGTTCAAAAGCCTTGCAATAACGGGGCTTGATATGGAAGGTGTTTCTTTCAAGTGCAATTATGACATAACGAATCCGTACAATGTTGCGGTCAAGCTTGACTCGCTTGCTGCCGACATTTCTTGCAACTCATCTAAAGTAACGAGCCTTACTGCGAACGAAGGAATTTCTCTTGCTGCGAACGGAACTAAGACGAACACCTTTGACTTCAAGCTGCCTTACACTTCAATCCTTAACCTTGCGAAAAGCTACACAAGCTCAAAGGAAGCGTTGCCGTTCTCTATCGCTGGAAAAGTAGGGCTTGACCTTAGTGCTGTTACGAGCCTTACGAACAAGAGCCTTTCGCTTCCGTTCTCCAAGAATTTTGATGTTCCTGTCGTAAAGCCGAGCCTTTCGCTCTCAAACCCAAAGCTCGTGCTTCCAACAATGAGCGAGCTTGTCAATTCGTTCAAGAACAGCGGAATGACTGCTACAAAAGCGGCGGCTCTTGCGGCTTCGATTGCGGGCGGAAAATCAATCGATTCAAATGCATTGAGCGGAGTTGACCTTCCTCTGAAAGTGAACTTTGACCTTAACATAAAGAACGAAGGAAGTTCTGCTTGGAACTACATATTGAACGCAATTTCCCTCACTTCAAGCGACGGAAATGTAGTCAATCTTTCGGCAACCGAGAGCAAAGTTTCGTCAGCTAACGGAACTCTTCCTGTTACGGCAACCATAAACACAAAGACTGCGGCAAAGTTCGTAACCCAGATTATAAACAAAACCGGGCAGAACCCGAAATTCTCCGTTGACTCGGGCGTTTCGTTCCCTGCTCTCGGCGACTCTGCATCTATTCCGCTCGCATATTCGACGGAAGTGGCACTGAGCAAATTCACGCTCGCAAAATCGAACTGAAATATATGAAACAAGTCCTAAGATACATAAAATCGCGTCCGCTGGCATTCATCTCCCTTATCGTTCTCATCATTATGTACTCCGTTATGGTTTTTGCGCCTTTTTTTGCGCCATACGCGGCAACCAAGTCTTTTGACTCAGGCTCGTTCCATCCGTCGAACATTGAGATTTCGCGGCGGGACGGGGGCATTCCGCGCCTGTGCGCCCGTGAGTTCCGGGTTTTGAATCCTGTGACATGGCGTTATGCCAAAGTAAAGGGCTTGAGTCATAAAATATCATTTTTTGTGAAAGGCGATGAGTACCAGCTGTTCGGAGTAAAATGCTCCCGCCATCTTTTCGGGACCAAGCCTGACGAGGAAACGGGCGAAATCTACCCGATTTTTCTCTTCGGGGCGGACAACCTTGGTCGCGACCTTTTTTCGCGCATGGTGTACGGAAGCCGAATCTCGCTCACAATCGGATTCGTGGCAAGTTTCATATCGCTTATCCTTGCGATTGTGCTTGGTGGGCTTGCGGGCTTTTACGGCGGAAAATGCGACTGGACGATAATGCGCTTCTCCGAATTCTTCATGCTGATTCCTGGGTTCTATCTTATTCTTTTCTTGCGCTCGCTTCTGAACACAAAGATGGACACTGGTCAGAGCTACATGGTGATTACGCTTATTCTTTCCCTTGTGGGCTGGCCGGCAAGCGCGAGAATGTTGCGCGGAATGATTCATGCCATAAAGCGCGAGGAGTTCGTTCAGAACGCGATTCTTGAGGGCATTCCTAGCACGGTTATTATCTTCACTCACATAATTCCGCAGCTCTTGAGCCTTCTTATCGTAAGCACTACTCTTGCAGTTCCAGGCTTTATAATGAGCGAGACTGCGCTGAGTTATCTGGGACTTGGAATCGCGGACCCTGCCGTAAGCTGGGGAAGCCTCATAAACCGCGATATTTCGACTCTTTCCAACATAAAGAATTTTCCGTGGCTTCTTACGCCAGTTTTCCTTCTTCTTGCGGTTACGCTTGCGTTCAATTTTATAGGGGACGCGCTCCGTGATTTTTATGACCCTTATTCTGTCAAAAAATGCAAGAAAGCTCGTGCGAATGATTTTTCCACAAACGCTTTGTCACAAGCCGCATCTTCGGAATCTGGCGCGGATTCGCCATTCCTTTCTGTGAAGGACTTGAATGTGTCGTTCAGCATTCTTCGCGGTACGGAGGAAGTCACCGTTCATTCCGTGCGCGGAGTTTCGTTTCAGATGAACCGCGGCGAGATTCTTGGAATCGTGGGGGAGTCCGGCTCAGGAAAGACCGTTACAACTACTGCTATTCCGGCTTTGCACGGGGACAACGCTACTATCTCAGGAGAGATTCTTTTCTGCGGCGAGAATCTGACAAATCTTCCGAAAGAAAAAATCCGTGAGTTCCGTGGAAAGAAAATCGGTATGATTTTTCAGGAACCGGGCCGCTCTTTTGACCCGCTTCAAAACATGGAGAGCGTTTTCTTAGAATCATTCAGAAACTCACAGCCGCTTATAACGAAAGAAGAGGCTCGTAAAAAAGCCGTCAAACTTCTTGGCGAAGTGGGCTTACCTGACCCTGAGAAAAGGCTCTCGAACTTTCCCCACCAGTTTTCGGGCGGACAGCTCCAAAGAATCGGAATCGCGCTTTCTCTTGCGCAAGGCTGCGAGCTTTTGATTGCGGATGAGCCGACGACCGCTCTTGATGTTACGATTCAGGCTCAGATTGTGGAGCTTTTGCGCAATTTGCGAAAAAAGCGCAATCTTTCTATTATATTCATAAGCCACAACATAAATCTTGTGGCCGACTTGTGCGACAGGATTATCGTAATGTACGGCGGAATCGTGATGGACTCTTTTGCTTCGTCGGAGCTTGAAGGCTGGGAGAATGACGCGCGGCACAAATTCTCGCCTTATGCAAAAGCTCTTCTTGCATCAACGCCCAAGTTCGGGATGCACTATACGACGGAACGGCTCGTGTCTATTCCTGGCAGGGTGACGGACCCTGCTAACCCGGAGACTGGCTGCCCGTTCGCGCCGCGCTGCCAGTTCGCTAAGGACGAATGCAAAAAGAGCGCGGCTTTTTCAAGCTGCTGGAAAATGAGGTAGGGGCGCATGAGTGATTTTATTCTTGAAGCGAAAAATTTGATGAAGACATTTTCCCTTGACGCTGGCTTTTTTGCGAAGAACGAGAAGAAAGTGTATGCGGTGAACGATGTTTCTTTCGGAATAGAGCGCGGAAAAACATACGGTCTTGTGGGCGAATCAGGCTGCGGAAAGACGACTACGGCGCGGATTCTCGTTCAGATGTATAAGCAGTCGTCCGGAACTGTTCTTTACAATCCTGATGAAACTGCCGGGGCTTTTTGTGATGTTTCCAAGCTCCATAAGTCGGAGCTGAAAAAATACCGAGAGAAAGTAAAGTATGTCTTTCAAGATCCGTCCCGCTCCTTGAATCCGAGGATGAGCGTGTTTTCAATCCTTACGAATGCCTACAAATATTCGTCGCTATGGAAAGGAAAGGCCGAGGCGTGGGAATTGAGCGCGCATATCCTTGAGGAAGTCGGGCTTGACCCCAGCGACCTTAACAGACGGCCATCTGAGTTTTCGGGCGGCCAGCGGCAGCGAATCTCAATCGCGCGCGGGCTTTTGATGCAGCCAAAAGTTCTTATCTGCGATGAAGTTGTGTCCGCGCTCGATGTTTCAATTCAAGGGCAAATTTTGAATTTGCTGCAAGACATAAAAGAAAAGCGCGGGCTTTCGTTTTTGTTCATCGCGCACGATTTGCGCGTGTCGTGCTATTTTTGCGACACAATCGGGGTAATGTACTCGGGACTTTTGATGGAGGAAGCCCCTGCCGCAGATTTGTACAAAACTGCGCTCCACCCTTACACAAAGCTCCTTTTTGAAGGCTCTCAGGGAAAACTTGACAAAGAAAACGAGAGCGGAGAGGTCAAGACGATTTTGCGCGGGCTTGAAGGCTGCCCGTTCGCGCACCGCTGTCCCCATGCGTCAGAAAAATGCCGCAAGGAGATACCTGAGTGGAAAAATGCCGGGGGCGGGCATAAAGTGCGCTGCCACTTGTTCTAGAAATGGAAAAGCCCAGAGTTATATTTTATCACGACGAACTGAACGATGAGTTTTCAACTGCCGTAATAAAAGCCAGAAAAATAGACGGAAACTATAACTACGGAACTTCCTCTGCTTTGTGGAAATTAGCGCACTTTTTCATTTACCGCGTTCTTGCGATTCCTTGCGCGTGGCTGTACCTGAAAATCGTGTGGCGGCACAAAATCGTAAACAAGTCCGTTATGAAGCCTTTTCTGCGCGGTTCGTTCTTTTTGTACGGAAACCACACGAGCACAACATTCGACCCGCTTGTTCCGGCTTTCGTAAGCTTTCCGCGCGCCGCGTTCGTAATCGTGCATCCTGCGAATGTGTCAATTCCTTTTGTGGGAAGGCTTCTTCCGTTTGCGGGCGCGCTTCCGCTCCCGGACACATTCGGGGCAACAAAAAATTTCATGGGCACAATGAAGCTGCGCGTTTCGGAGCTTTCCTCAGTGGCAATTTACCCCGAGGCGCATATCTGGCCGTACTGCACTAAAATCAGGAATTTCTCCGAAGCGTCGTTTTCGTACCCTGTCCGATTCGGAACTCCTGTTTTCTCTTTTACGAACACATATCAAAAATCGCGTTTTTCAAAAAGACCAAGAATAGTGACTTATGTTGACGGGCCTTTTTTTCCTGATGAAACTTTGGGACGGAAACTGGCTGTCAAAAAGCTACGCGATGAAGTTCATGCCAAAATGACAGAGCGAAGCCTTATGAGCGATGTGGAAATTATCAAATATGTTCGGGCAGGGGCGAGTGAGGAAAATTGATTATGCGTAACATTCTGTTTTGTGGAAACTCCAAAGTGTTCGGCGGATTTCTTTCTGCCATGCTTTCGATTTTGATGCGGACTGAAACAAAAGAGCCGTTTCAGTTTTTTATTCTGACAATGGATTTGTCGCACCTGAACCCTGATTACAAGCCGCTTTCTGAAAACGAAGTTTCATTTCTTGATAAAACCGCCCGCTCGTTCAATGCGGAGAACTCGGTCAAAAAAATCGATGTGACTACTATGTATATGGAAGAATTTGCCTCATGCCCGAACGAGGCGTGCTACTGCTCGCCGTACACGCTAATCCGTTTGTTCGCGGACAAAATACCGGAGCTTGGAGAAAAATTCCTTTATCTTGATGCGGACATTCTTTTTAACAAAGATATAACTCTTTTGTACGATATTGATGTTTCGGGCTTTGAGTATGCGGCTGCCCGGGACCACTACGGAAAAATCATCTTGTTTTTTCTCAGGCGGTTCATAAACGCGGGAGTGATTCTTTTTAACATGGACGAGTGCAGGCGCACTTCTCTTTTTGAAAAAAGCCGCCGCCTTATAAAGACAAAAAAGCTCGTTTTTGCGGACGAAAGCGCGCTTGTCCGCTCAACTACACGGCAGAAAATTATCTCGCAGCGTTTCAACGACCAGAAATTCATGTACAAGAACACGGTTGTGCGCCATTTTTCCAGAAGGCTTTTTTATCTTCCGTACCCGCACATCGCGAACATAAAGCAATGGCAGGTGGAAGATATGCGCTCTGCTTTCGGCTACACACAGTTCGATGATATTCTTCGCGCCTACGAGGAGTTTGTCAAGAAAACTTTCTGATTTTAGACGAGCATTGTCATCTTTGACTCAAGCACAGAGAAAGTAGCTTTTTTCAGATTTCCGAAAAATTCTCCGTCGGTATGGATTACGCTTGGCGTTTCGGACAAAAGCTCCATTTTCTTGAAGTCCCTGAGGAAAAATCCGTTCAGCTTTCCGTGAAGTCCCAGACAAAGAAGCGGGAACATGAGGAATGTCTTCCATTTTGGGACTCCGGCCGCAATGCAGACAGAAAGTTTTCCGTCCGTGCAGACTGCTTTTGGGTTCATCGGAACTCCGCCGCCCTCAGCCTTTGTGTTCATTGCGGCAAGGAAAATGAGCTTGTCGAAGGACATTGGCTTTTCCCCGTCGAATGAAACTGACACTCGGTGCGTAGTCATCTTGAACAAAGTGATTACGGTCAGAATCGCGTAGCTCAATTTTCCGGCATGGAGCTTATTCAGAACAATTTTGATTTTTGATGTGTTTATGCTTGTACCCACAATCGCATCAAGGCCGAATCCTGAGCTTATTGCGAAAAATTTCTTTTTAGGCCCGTCCCCGCCGTCATCGGACTCTACCATGCCCACATCGATTTTTTTCCCTTCTTTTGCGGCAAGAATCATTCTGAGCGATTTGCGCGGGCGGTGGCGAGGAAGCCCTAGCCCGCGGGAAAAATCGTTGCCCGAGCCTGTCGGTATAAGCCCTATCTTGAGCTTGGAAAAATCGGTGATTCCGTTCAGGACTTCGTTTATTGTTCCGTCTCCGCCCAGAATTACAAGGCGGATGTCATCGTCCTCTTTCTGGCAGACTTCTGCGGCTATACGGCTTGCGTCCCCCTGAAATTCAGGAACCAAAAGCTCGTAATTTATCTTGTTCTTTTCGAGGAGGCTTTTGATTACCCTCCAGCGGCGGACTGATTTTCCGCTTCCGCCTTTCAAGTTTACTAGAAAATAGTACATGGCACTTCCTGTTATCGTTTAAGCTGGTCTCTGATTGCGCCAAGAAGTTCCGAATACTCGGTGAAAGCAGGGATGTCCGGGTAGTCAGCCTTTATTTTTTCCGTGGTGCGGAACAAAAATCCTGCCTTGCTTGCGCGAATCATTCCGAGGTCATTGTAGCTGTCGCCCGACGCGATTGTATCGTAGCCGATTGACTGCAACGCTTTTACCGTGGTGAGCTTTGACTCTGGGCAGCGCATCTTGTGTTTTGTGATAAAGCCTTTTTCGTCAACTTCAAGCGAATTGCAGAAAATTGTTGGAAGCCCCAGCTTTTTCATAAGCGGAGAGGCAAATTCTGCAAAAGTGTCGCTCAGTATAATCGTCTGACATTCGCTTCGCAGACTGTCCATAAATTCCTTTGCCCCCGGAAGCGGGTCTATCTTTGCGATTGTGTTCTGAATATCGCGCAAGGTAAGACCATGTTCTTTCAGAATACCGATTCTCCATTGCATGAGTTTGTCGTAATCAGGCTCGTCACGCGTAGTTCTTTTCAGCTCGGGAATTCCAGATTCTTTGCTGAACGCAATCCAAATCTCAGGCACAAGAACGCCCTCAAGATCAAGACAAGTTATGTACATATTTTTAACCTCAAGATTTTTATTTTTAATGATAATAATATAGAATATTATATAGTATATAATCGAAGTATTAAAGGGACTGCCCGAAAAGTTTGTTGCGTAAGGTTACTGAGCTTGACTGTCGGAAAGCATATCGAGCCACCTGATTCTTTTTCGGCAGCTCCTGAATCAAAACGCGTGGGAAATAAAAATGCAGCCTCTTGTTTACAGTTTGATTGACAAAGCAGTTTACGATTACAAGTTGATTGAAGACGGGGACAAAATCCTTGTCGGGGCATCCGGAGGAAAAGACTCAACCTTACTGATAGAATACATGGCGAACAGGCTTCGCCGCCCGTCAGCCGACTTTTCTTTTGCCGCCCTGAACATTCAGTCTGACTTTGCGCCTGATTTCCCTGAGGGGATAAAATCTCTTTTTGGGCAGTGGGGCGTTGATTTCAGGAAAATTGATGTTGACATACTGAACCGGCTCAAACCTGGTCGCAAGATGAGTTGTTTCTGGTGCTCAATGCAGCGGCGCACGGAGCTTATCCGCTATGCTATGGCGAATGGTTTCAACAAGATTGCGCTGGGGCATCACAAGGACGATGTTCTGGAGACGCTCCTTATGAACATGGTGGGAAAGGCAGAGCTTGCCACTATGCCGGCCCGTCTTCGCTACGAAAAATATCCGCTTGAGATAATCAGGCCTTTGTACTATATAAATGAAGAAAAAATCATATCCCATGCAAAGACTTCCGGCTATTTCGGGTGGACTTGCACTTGCGGCTATCAGGAAAACAGCGCGCGAAAAGATATGCGCCGGAGGCTTGAGCTTCTGACGGACGGCGACGAGAACGCAAAGGACAGGCTTTTCCTTTCGCTCAGGAACATAAACGCCCAGTACCTCCCGTAGAATGCCGTCCTGGGAATGACTGGCCCGAACCCAGAACTAGCCAGCAGAATTATTGAAGGAATAAATCTGCCATGATAAAATAAAAGGGGAGCATTATGGGAATATATCTGAATCCTGGGAACGACAATTTCAAGGCGGCTATGTCGAGGAGCATCTATGTTGACAAGACGATGATGATTTCGGTCCTGAATGAT
>JAFSJW010000053.1 GCA_017449265.1 Treponema sp. | reverse complement strand
TACTGCCAGCCAGAGCAAGAAACCCAGTCTTTGTTACGGGGAAAGCCCCCAAGGAGGTTGCGGGTTATCGGGTCATATGTCACGGGTATACTATCCCAAATCGAATAAGATAATTCAATAACATTAATATACGAGGAGGTTGATTTATAAGACAAAACCCTTAAGACTTTCCTGATAGAACACAATGTTCCAGAATCAGAAGCAGCGAAATTCATGGAAAGGTTTGACCTTAAAAAAATTGAAGAGATTGTTGGCTCTGCCTCAAATCCACGGGATGCGTTCGAGAAACTCCATGCCGTTTTCCCTGAGCTTGAAGTGGAAAAAATGCAGGAGCACATGGACTTTATTCAGTCTCAGATTGAGTCGGTAGTTAAAGGCGAGAAAACCGAAGTGCCGCTTGAGCTTACCGAACAAGAGCTTGATATGGTCGCAGGCGCACTTTCTTTGCCCCACGCCCAAAACGGAAACACACCAACAGCGGCACAAAACGCCGTACACAACAGCAAGGATTTTTTCATGGAGAAATTATAGCACAAATCGAAAATCATGTGGAAAACACATCGTCCAGAACGGTATTGAACCTGTGAAGCAAATTCTTCTTCAATTCGGATTTGTACTCGTCGATGGCGGAAAGAGACGGTTCATCCCCGAGCCTGCAGTCGGCATGGAAAAGCAGGAGCGAATCTATTTCAAGCGCAACCGCAAGACGCTCCAGCATTTGAGGAGACGGAAAACGATTCCCAATCTCAATAGTACCTATATAATTCGTGGAAGTTCCCGCTCGCTCACCAAGCTGTTCTTGCGTTAAATTGCGGAGTTTTCGATACTTCTTGAGATTTTTTGCCAAACATTCTTGAATCCGAGTCATTACAAATCCACTCTCTTAGTATATTATCCAAACAAATTTTTCACTTGACTATTGACCAATAGTATGATTAAAATCATTTATATACTTACAGTACATAAAATATAATAATTTATGTGCAAAAGGAGTTTTTATGAAGAAGTACCGTATGCTCATAGGATTGGTCGTTTTTGTTTCTGTTCTGACTGGTGCACAGGCACAAAACCAGCAACAAGGTCAGTATCAAAACCAATATCCACAAGGACAATATCAAAACCAGCAGGGGCAGTACCAGCAGCAAAATCAATATCCGAACCAAAATCAGCAGTATGGAAATCCGTACTACAACCAATATCAAAACCAGTATGGAAATCCATATCAGCAGCAATACACAGGTCAGTATGCGCCCGGTTCGCAGGAACTGTACAATCACATCAGCAAACTGATTGACGACGATTTGGCAGGAAACAAAAATCAGATTCAAATGCTGGCACTGGGACTTTCAGATTCACAAAAGCAGTCTCTCATCACAAAATACGAGAAATCGGCTGTCGGTCCTTTTTGCCTGAACTTGTTCGTCGGTTACGGGATAGGCTCTTTCGTTCAAGGCGACAAGAAAAGCGGCGCAAGACAATGTGTTCTTCAGGGAATAGGACTTGTATGCATCATTACAGGCGCAATCGTATACGTCAACAACATCGAAGATGAATATGAATACAGCTACTATTACGGATACTCAAAAAAACTAAAGACTGACAACACGCCCGGCCGAGTCGCAGGAATTTCGCTGATGTGCATCGGAAGCGGCCTCGACCTGGGTGGGGCAATCGCAGGTTGTGTCGCTCCATGGAAATTTGCAAACAACTACAACGAGAATCTGCAGGAAGCTTTGAACGGCCATAAAGTATCATTCAACCTTGCGCCTGTCATAGACCCTGTGGGAAAAAACTACGGGCTTATCGCAAGGCTGAGTTTCTGACAAAAACATTTCGTCACGGCGGGAAAAGCAAAAAAGCAGCTGCCCTGCAATTTTGAGCCAAAACCATAGCCAAACCCCAGAAATTGAATTAGAATGAAAATGGTAGCTGTCCAAAAAGTTCGGTTAGCGGTGTCATTCCGAACTCCTATGATATTTGTCAATACCATGAAGTTCCTGACTCCAATAATTAACTAGCTAAACAGAGAGCTTCGTCTGCAAGTTTGTCCACTGCTGCAGAAGCTCTCTTTTCATAAGATGTACCAGTTTTTA
>JAFSJW010000052.1 GCA_017449265.1 Treponema sp. | reverse complement strand
TTTTGCCTATGCTTACCAGAAAAAACTTGATTCTGGCAAGAACAAAAGTCAGGCTCTCGGTTTTATTTCTCACAAACTCCTCAATGTTGTCTTCACTGTTCTCAAAAACAATATTGATTACGTTCCTATTTTTCCTCCTGATGTTGATGTCTCAAAACTTGCTGAAAAAACATTGAAAAATGCTTCGTCAAATGATTGACATTTCATAGCAGGTCTTTATGCTCGGCATATACCAACCGCTCGCATAAGTTCCTGTAAGGCTTGCGGTAGTGGCGTACCCCTCAATCCAAGCCCACGCAGGGTATTTCGTTGCGTCGTAGTCGGAGAGAGCTTTTATGACAGAAAGGCTTGTACTTCCGTCAGTCGTTCCTGTGAATGTTGAACTGTCAGCACTTCCATCAACATATGGATCGCTCGGGGTACAAATCAGTGCTGTTATCTTCGTTCCGTGGCCGATTGCTCCTTCAGTCGCCCATGCAATGTCCCTTTCCTGCTTAAGCCCCACGCCCTTCTTGCCAGTCGCGTCAAAAATTACCGCGACTACCGCAGATTTCTGTGCGTCGCTCAGTTTGTCAGTGTTGTCCTTCTTGACGAATTTTCCGTTGTTCAGAACCACAGAGCCTACGTCGCAGGAGTCCTCCTCCAGAGCCTTCCATGCGGCTGTAATCGTAACATCCGCGCTACCCATAGTAAATGAATATGCGCCTGCACTGATACTGCTCGTCACATCGCTACCGTCTTTTTTCAGGGTCTCAATCTCATATCCGCTGTTAGGAGAAATCTCAACCGTCACCGTCTCGCCCGATGCCGCCTTCGTCGCCGCAACTCCGCCTACCTTTGCCGTGACCGTTCCGGGCGTTGTCGCTGCGGGAACAGTTATCGTGTACAGCGGAACTAGAGTTGCGTTGACTGTCACATCGCCGCTCGGCATGGAAAATGTATATGTGCCTGCTGTACCCGCATTTGTTGGCACATCAGTTGAGCCTTGCTTTACAGTGATTGTCTCTACCTTGTAATTAGCTTCTGGCGTTATCGTTATGGTGACTGTTGAGCCAGCGGAGATTCCAGTCATTGGATTCGCCGTGACAGAACTGGCGTGCGCTATTGTGCCGATTGTGACGGAATAAGTCACCAGAGCCATCTTGAATGTTGCCGAGATAGTCACATCGCTTTCAGGCATGGTAAAAGCGTTTGCCGTTACCGTGACATCATTTCCGCCAGCGTCCTTGACTGAGAGTGTGTCAAGCTCATAGCCTGCGTCTGGCGTTACCGTGAGCGTGATTGAGCTTCCCTTTGCGATGGAGGTTGTCTTGCTCGCCGTTACAGAACCGTTTGTCATAGTGCCGACCGTCACGCTGTATGTAACGAGTGCCGCCTTGAACGAAGCCGAGACTGTGACATTGCTCTTTGGCATGGTGAATGAGTTCGCCGTGACCGTGACCGCCTTTCCGTCGGCATCCTTTACCGTGAGCGTGTCAAGCTCGTAGCCAGATTCTGGGGTTACGGTGAGCGTGACCTTGTCGCCCTCAGCCGCGCTTTTTTTGTCCGCTGTCACCGTTCCGTTCGTTATTGTGTCTGTAGAAATTGTGATTTTGTAGTCTCCGCTTCCGCCGGAAGAAGTACCGACATAGTTAGTTCCGGCAGTGCATGAGGCAAAAAGAAGGGATATGAGAAGAGATACTATACTAAAATACCCCCCCCCACTTTACAAATGATTTTTTCATAGAGATACTCCTTAGAAAAGATAGATAATAAATGTGTTTGAAAGCCTAATGCCATTGCCGTGCTTTGATTTCTGTCATTGCCGTACTTGATACGGCAATCTTAAATCTTTGTAATGCAAGCAAATAAGATTATGCTGTTGCAAAGCAACATGCGGTCAAGCCCGATAATGACAAAGTTCTGCCTAGCCAGACAATGACACAAGGCTTCCAAACGGTATTTTAGAGCAATATCAGTTTTTTGTCAGCAATCGCACTTTTGGCTTCGGCCAAAAGTGCGATTTCGCCCCGACCAAGCCCGAATTAACTCAGAGTCCGCGAGCCACTTTGGGCTTTGCCCAAAGTGCTGCTACTTGTTCTTCAAATGTCTTGGCAAACCATCGACCATAATCGGACTAAGCTCTGCCTGAATGAGCGGATGAATATAGTGAATCAAATCGTTCGTAACATAATCGTCATCCGTAATCCACTCAAGCGGAACTTTCTTCTCTACATTCGCAATTTTGCTAACATCCGCCGTTTCTGTTATGCTCATGTACGGGTCATCGGAAACACGCTTGATAACAACAACTTTTCCTGTTTCGCCCTCAAACGCAGCTTTTACCGCAGCACCGCCAACATTGTACGCCTCGGTGATGTCCGTTCGGCTCGTCATATGCGCCGCACATCTCTGGAGCGTTGAAAGCTCAATTGCGCGCGCTTTTGTTCCAAGCTCGGCAGTAACTTTGTTCGCGAGGAATTTCGCCGTACCAGACATCTGCTTGTGTCCGAACGCATCAACGAACTCAACATGCTCTGCAAGCTCGAAAACAAATCGCCCGTCCGCAACCTTAACGCCTTCCGAAACCGCAACCACGATTGATTTTCCGCTTTTTGAAAGCTCTTTGATTTTGTTAAGGAAATGGTCAACATCAAAAACTTTCTCAGGAAGATAAATCAGGTCAACGCCCTCACAGTCATCGGATTTTGCAAGCGCAGCGGCAGCCGTAAGCCATCCGGCGTTTCGTCCCATTATCTCAACTATAGAAATAGTCGGATAATCGTAAACAACTCCGTCCCTGATAATCTCTTTCATAGTGGCGGCGATGAATTTTGCCGCGCTTCCATAACCAGGGGTATGGTCAGTAATAGCCAGATCATTGTCAATTGTCTTCGGAACGCCCATAAACTTGATGTCACTGTTCACAATCTTCGCATAGTCGGACAGTTTTTTAATCGTATCCATTGAGTCGTTTCCGCCAATGTAGAAAAAGTATTTTATATCAAGATTTTTCAAAATCTGAAAAATCTTTTCATAAGTTTCTTTGCTGTCGTTTATTTCCGGGAGTTTATAACGGCATGAGCCAAGATATGATGAAGGCGTTCTCTTTAAAAGGTCGATTGCCATCGTGGAATTCAGCTTGTCGGACAAATCAACATACTGATTATCCAAAAGTCCTTTGATTCCGTGAATCATACCGTAAACTTTATTTGCACCTCTGTCTATGGCAGTTTTGAACACACCAGCAAGACTCGAATTGATTACCGAAGTTGGACCTCCTGACTGACCAACAATTACATTTCCGTTCATAATTTAACCTCCGAGAAATCGGTAGAACTGCTAGAAAACGAACTTGTGAGGAAACTCTTTAAGTTTCCGACCACATCTAATATTTTTCTGAACAGACCCACTTATTTTATTATTCTACCACGACTTTTTTTATAGGCAAACGAAAATTTTTATGAATTTGAATTTTTGCTTTAATTCTATGAAAATCAATTTTCCTGCTTTAGGTCAAATGTGCCTTTTCTCAATCTGATTTTTTCGTTACAATCTAGTTTTAATATGAGTAATGAAGCATGCCTTGTCCTGGCGAACGGATTGATTTTTGAAGGAAAAAGTTTTGGTGCTTCCGGCGTAATATGCGGGGAAGCCGTCTTTACTACCGGAATGAACGGTTATCTTGAAACTTTGACAGACCCAAGCTATTTTGGTCAGATTGTAACGCAGACTTTCCCGCTTATCGGTAACTACGGCTTGATTTCTAATGATTTGGAAAGCTCAAAGATTCATGTCCGCGGATATATTGTCCGCTCTTGGTGCGAGAATCCCTCTAATTTCCGCAATGAAGGCGAGATTGATACTTGGCTCAAGAATCAGAACATAATAGGTCTTTACGATATAGACACAAGAGCTTTAACAAAGGTTCTCCGCGAAGCCGGTGTAATGAACGGAATGCTTATTTCTGGCGATTCCGAAAAGGCAAAAGCAAAACGCGCCGCCCTCAGAAACGAATCTGAGAAAGCCAAGCTCCTTGAAGAAATCAAATCTTACAAAATCCAGAATGCAGTTGAATCTGTAACTTGCGATGCTGTAAAAATCGAAAAAGACGCGCAGACTGTATTCGCAGAAAGCGCAGAATACAAAACAGTTCCTGTTCGTTCGGACGGAACAAAAGAAACTGACCCTGAAATCGCAATGAAAAACGGCAAAGGAAAGACCGTCGTTCTTTGGGATTTCGGCGCAAAGGCAAATATCCGGCGCGAGCTTCTAAAACGCGGACTTGATGTAATAACAATGGCTTCAACATCAAGTGCGGAGCAAATCCTAAGCAAGAATCCGGACGGAATCATGCTCTCGAACGGTCCTGGAGATCCAAGCGACAATGTTACCATAATTCAGGAAATAAAAAAGTTGCTTGCAAAGAATATTCCTATATTCGGAATATGTCTCGGCCATCAGCTGCTCGCGCTCGCAAACGGTGCAAAAACCTCTAAGCTCAAGTATGGGCACAGGGGCGCAAACCAGCCAGTAAAATACTTGAAAACAGGACGCGTCTACATTTCAAGCCAGAACCACGGTTATGCCGTTGAGAATGACACAATCCCAGCCAGCGCGGTTTTGAGCTTCGTAAACACTAATGACGGAACTTGTGAAGGAATAACATATCTTGATACTCCAAGTTTCAGCGTCCAGTTTCATCCAGAGGCATGTTCAGGACCTCTCGATACAAGTTTCTTGTTCGATGAGTTCGTGAATCTTATCAATGACCATTCATATTTCAAAAATTTCAAAGCAACGGCTGAAAGAATAGACGCTATTTCTTATTTTTCCAGCACAATTCAAGCAACAAAAAATTCTCTTGTGTCATAGCTAATATGTTTTAGAGTTGCTTAATAATAATTCTAGAAAAACTGCCTTTCGTTAATCGAATGGCAGTTTTTTTATACCGATTTGATTGCATTTTATTCTAACTAATGTTAGTTTTCTAAAAACTAACTACTTTTAGTATGTATATTTCAATAAAAACTAACGGAAATTAGTTTAAAATTTAATCATTTTCTTATCTAAAAAAATGACCAAATTTTTTGTAAAAAATTCTGATTGAAATTAAAAATTTTCGATTTTTAAAAATAAAACTCACACAAACTTATCAAAATTGAAAATAAAACATAAATTACAAAAAAGTGCAGGAATAAAAAAAGTGGGCGAATCATCAAATTCGCCCACCTATCATTTAATAATTAGCTTTAATCTAAATAAAAGACTAAGGAAAAACCTAAAATCAGATTTCTCCCAAATTTATTTCACTTTAACAAGTTCTACATCAAAGGCAATATATGCTCCGCCAGGAATACCAGCCTGAGGAACGCCTCTTGAACCGTATGCCAGCTCCGGAGGAATGACCATCTTCCTTACTTCGCCAATTTTCATATCCTGAACCATGATGTCAAAACCAGGAATCATCTGACCAGCCCCGATTCTGAACTCAAGTCCATCATGTCCCTGCGGATGGAATCCTTTTGAAGCATCGAAAATGCTTCCGTCCTGCAAATATCCCTGATACTCAACAGTAGCTGTCTTTCCTTTTCCAACTTTGCTTCCAGAACCTTCTTTCAGAATCTTGTAATAGATTCCGTTTGGATTTTTTTCGCATCCCTCAACAAAAGCAGCCATTTTTTTAGCTTCAGCTTCTTTGTTAGCTTTCTCAACCTCTTTGCTCAATCTGTCAAATTCAGCCTGAGTTGCTTTAAAAGCCTTTGCTTCATCGCCCTGCCTAACAATCGTTAGTTTTTCAATTTTGTCATTCTGTTTCACTGCATCAACAACTTTCTGGCTTTCATCATTTACGACTTTTCCGAAAATCGTGTGCTTGTGATTCAACCAATCTGTCGGAACATGTGTAATGAAAAACTGACTTCCGTTCGTATTTGGTCCAGAATTTGCCATCGCAAGCAAACCAGGCTTATCAAAAATAAGATTATCAACAAACTCGTCCGCAAACTTATATCCTGGACCGCCTGTCCCATTGCCTTTTGGATCTCCACCTTGAATCATAAAATCAGCAATGACCCTATGAAAAGTCAGTCCATCATAGAACGGTTTTCCTTTTGCCGCATCCAAAGTGCCTTCCGCAAGACCGACAAAATTCGTTACCGTAAGTGGAGTTTCTTTATAAAAAAGCTCCAGAACGATTGACCCGCTCGTAGTTTTCATAATAGCAAAAATGCCATCTTTTCCCTGAATTGCTTTCAATTCATCACTCATTTCTTTACATCCTCCAAAAGAAATTGCGAAGCAACAAAAAATTGCCGCCAAAAAATTTTTTTTCATTTATATTTACCTCCCGAATTTTTAGCTAAAAACTCATTGAAAACCACTTGAAAATAGCATCAACACGAGCATTAAAAGAACGGTTCAGTCGGCTCTCCAAAAAAGCAAGATTCGGATATTTTGCCTGAACAGTCATGTACAGCAAATAATATGTATCTTGCTCAACAACAACAATGTTGATTTTCAGATTTTTGGGCTTTACAGCAATAATAGGTCCGTACTTTATATTATCCACATTCGTAAAACAAACAGAAATCTCATTCGCCCTTTGAAAGAACTCAACATCGTAAATACAAATCCCAAAAGAATTATCTTTCTGCAAGCAATACATTCTTTTTCCGTCAGCAGACCCCTCCAAATCATCTGGAATAGGATTTCTGTCCGTTGGATTATCAATCAGATGAGATTCGTGGTAAAGAGTCTCCCATTTCTTGTCGCCGTTTGAATAATACTCCATTCCTTTCATCTTAGAAACAGAACGAATTATTCTAGATACAGCATCTACCGATGTATCACAATGCTCAGAATCGGAACTATTCTTAACAAGAGATTCTTTTTCTAAGTAGAAAAGATTTTCTGTTATATAGGTTGGATTGTCTTCCGAATTCCATGACGCAATAGCTTTTTTTGAAAGTTCTGTGTCAGGAACAAGTGAAAAATCTACAGAATCCTTGCTGTTAAATACATTCTGAAGTTTTTGATTCTCAGAATTCCTCAACTCCTCAAGAAGCAAATCTGAAATAACAGAATTCTGAGAAAAACAAACAGTCGTTAGTAAAAAACATAAACAAGAAATCAATATCTTTTTCATTGAATTAATATTTTCCTTTATAGAAAACTCTTACTTGCTTATATAAACCCTCGCCCTCGCTTTTAGTTTCAATATCAGGAATATCATTCAGCGTAGTATGAATCAAACGCCTCTCAAACGGATTCATAGGTTCAAGAAGAATTGATGATTTTCCTGAGCGAACTTTATCAGCCGTTGTGTATGCCAGGTGAACAAGATTCTCTTCCCTGCGGACGCGGTAATTCTCGGTATCAAGAATAACCCTTACATCTTCATATCCCAAGTGACCAGCATAAACATTTGCGAGCAGCTGAAGCGCATCAAGATTCTTTCCTTTGCGTCCAATCAAAATAGAAGAATTTTCTGAGCTAAGTTTTATGCCGATTTTTTTATCCTCGCGGAACATAACTTCCACAGAAGACTCATATCCCATCTTTGAAACTATAGTTGAAACGAATTGAACAAGTTTCTCCTCAAATTCGCCCTGAGGAACAGGACTTGCCTTTGTTTTTGAAACAGAAATTTCGGAAGGACTTCCGTTCGGAACAAGTTTATCTTCCACATGAACACGAATTTTCACATATCCGCTTTTGAACAAAGTCTTTTTCTGCGTTTCCAAAATCTCAACATCAAACTGGTCTCTTTCAAGACCCAGTTCTGCGGCTGCTTTTTCAATAGCCTCCCTTTCGTTTTTTCCCTCAAATTCGTAAGTCATTTCTATTTCTCCTATAAAAATTCTTATCCTAGCGTTTTTTTGACTTTGTAATTGTCTTCTGACTTTTATTAACAACAACAGGTTTATTTTTCATTCTGTAGTTGATAAACAACTGCTGCCCAAGCTGGAATATATTGCTGACAGTCCAATACAAAAGAAGTCCCGATGGAGCAGAGTAGAACAAGAAAAAGAACAATATCGGCATTCCGTACATCATCATCTTCATCTGTCCTCCGCTCTGACCAACGGAAGTTCCACCGTTCTGAGTGATTTTTCCGAACAAAAGCTGAGAAATCAAGTAGATGATTGGAAGAATATGCAGCTCGTTTCCAAGCCACGGAATAGAAAATCCGAATGTGCAAACATTGTCCGTAGAAGACAAGTCATTTATCCAACCTGGAATAAACGAAGCACCGCGGAACTCAAAGTAATTGTTGAACAAATGGTACATTGACCACAAAATCACAAACTGGAATACGAGCGGAAGACAACCACTCATCGGATTATATCCAATTTCCTTGTACAGCTTTGCGGTTTCCTGCTGCATTTTCTGCGGGTCGCTTTTGTACTTATCCTGAATTTCTTTCATCTTCGGCTGAACCTTAGACATTTTCTGCGTTCCCTCAAGGCTCTTTTTAGTAAGCGGAAAGAGCGCGAGCTTAAGCAGAATAGTAAGGATTATAATTGAAACGCCCCAGTTCGGAATTACTTTGTAAATCAATTCCATGATGAACTTCAAAATATATTCCAGCCAGCTCAAGATGCCCGAAGTAGGAAGACTTTCGCCATAATGAGTGCCTGAAATACCCCAAGCATTTTTCTCGGCAAGATTGTATTTTTTGATTTCTTTCTCGCTTCTCGGTCCCACATAAATATTGTAAGAATCGGAAATTCTTTGTCCCGAAACTCCGCTTCTTGTGATAATAACCTGAGAATCTTTTATGTTACCGCGCTTGTCAGGCGAAATGATTTTTACAAGCCCAGAAGTCTCAACATTATCAGCCGGATTCACAAGAATCTCAAAATATTTTCCCGCAACAGAAATCCATTTGAAGTTGCGTTCCTTGCCGCTTTTCGGATTGAATTTCTTGTCGCCATCATACGCAACAATCTCACGAATGTCGTATCGGTCTTTCGGATTGAAAGCAGGTCCAATCTGAGGGGCAGTCCTGAGCGAATACGCATTTCCGTTAACATCAAGTCCGGAAAAATTCTCTCCGCCGTCTATAGTAATGTCAAGCTTGAAAAGATACTCATCGTCCTTGAACGAATAAGTCTTTACGAGCGTAAAATTCCCGAGCGTACCATCAGCTTTTCTGACAGAAAAATCCTTGAAAAAACCAATTGTCTTGTCATCGATTATTTTTGCCGTAAACAGCTCGTTAATCACGGAGTTGTTTGAACCAAGAGAAATTGCAAACGCACGGTTGCTAGGCGTCACATTGGCGCACATCTCAACGCCTTTTCCAGTATCGCGGTCATTATGCTCTTTAAGCTCATAGCTTATAATATCTCCGCCACGGTTCGAGAATGTGACCTTAGCCACATTCGTTTCAATTACAAAATTCTCTTCGCTCAGAGAAACATTCTGTTCAGAAGCAGACTCCGCCGCGAACAAATTCTGCTCTGGCAGTTGTTCTGCATTATTCTCAACTTTAGTTTCCACAGTAGCTTTTTCTGCTGGCTTTTTCTGTGGCTCAGAATTTTTCTTTTGCGGAAAGAAAAATGTCTGTATTGCAAAAAAAGCAACAAGTATCACTGTTGAAAGCCCAATAGTAATAGCTGTATTTTTTTCCATTTTTTTACCTTAAAGGAACTGGATCATAACCGCCTTTGCACCAGGGGTTACATCGCAAAATTCGTTTTGAAGAAAGCAAAAAGCCTTTCGCAACACCATGTTTTTGAAACGCTTCCAAAGCATACGCCGAACATGTCGGATAAAACCGGCAGCAGCGAGGCAAAGCTGGCGATATAAATTTTCGGTATATTTGAATGAGGGCACAAAAAATCCCTACAAAAAATCCACTGACAATTTTATGAATTTTCCGAAAGATTTCTGCACTCACTTTTCAGAATTCCCGCTTTTTCAAAAAGTGTACGAAATTGCTCACACCGCGATAGGAACGAATTGTTTTCAGGATTAGGATAAACCAAAAGAAGAATATCAAATCCTGTGTTCAGGTGTGATTTTAATTTGCGATAGGATTCACGACTAAAACGCTTTGCCATATTTCTTTGCACAGCGTTTCCAAAACCTCTGGGAAGCGGAAATCCAACACGGTTGAATTCGAGATTGTTCGGCAGAAAAAAAATTTTAGCACCTACAACGCTCGCCCGCTTCCCTGTCTTGAACAGGTTCTTAAAATCAGCAGCGCACTTTATATGCTCAATCTTCGTAAAACATTCAGATTGAGCAATACGCGCCGATTTTGAAGAACTAGTACTTTTTGTGCTCATCACAAACAGAAAGCTTTTTTCTTCCCTTTGCACGGCGGCGAGCAAGTACCATACGACCACCACGAGTAGCCATTCTAGCGCGGAAACCAAATTTTCTATTTCTCTTAACTTTGCTTGGTTGATATGTTCTTAACATAGCGAACAAATCTCCTTATAAAAAAATTTATTCAAAAAAATTATTGAATTTTTGAGCAGGGTAGTGACAGACACTTTATCAAATTTATTCATTTTTCGTCAACATAGAATTTTTCATATCCGCAAATATTTTTTTCAAATTTTCTGGAAGTTCTTTTGTACCGCTTGTTTTCGGCATCTCAAATTTTTTTAAAACTTCTTCTTGTTTTTTATACTGCATTTTCAGTTTGGCTTTCTCAACTGCCATCTGTTTGTCATAATCAACATTTTTCAGTCCGAAATCGCTTCCTTTCAGTCTGAAAACCATCGAATCAATCTCAAGCTCAGGAATATTTTTTTTCAGCCCTGAAATAATAAAATTCTGGTATGTATGAAGAAGCTGAATCCAGCCCGAATGGTCAGCCTCAACAAGAAGAACTCCGTTCTTCAAATCAACGAGTCTCGAATGGGCATATAATTTTTCCCCAGTTTTTAATATTTCGCCATTTTTCCATGAAGTAATTGATTCCAGAACCGTTTTCCACGAGCTTAATATCTTGTTGCTCTCTATAAGCTGCGCGCTCTCAATATTCTGGAAAACAGTCATTATCATATCGGCGGCTGTAATAGAAACATCCTCTCTCATTTATTCCCACTCTCCGTTCTTGATTTTGAAAATCTTCGTCGTGCTTCGCTTGTACCGCTCATAAGGTTCCCCTGGAAGAAAAGTGCAGAAAAGCTGGTCATATTCGGGCAAAATTCCCATAACGAACTGTCTTTTCTCGGGATCAAGCTCTAGAAGAACATCGTCCAAAAGAAGAACCGGCTTTTTTTCCGTCATCTGGCTGTAAAAAATTGCCTGTCCAATGCGCAGCAAGATTGCAAGAAGCCTTCTCTGTCCGGTTGAGGCAGTCGGAACAAAATTCTTTCCGTTGCGGGAAAAATTTATCCTGTCCCTGTGAATTCCGCTCATCGAAGTCTGCATGATTTTGTCCGCATCCCGTTTCTGCAGCAGGATTTGTATGACCTCATCTTTTGTTGGAACCGAATTCTGAGTTGATTTCCACGATGAATCATATTTTATCGAAACTCCATCAATTCCAGTTATATCCTCGTACAATTTTCCAAAAATCTGATTGAATTTAAAAATCGCATCGTTGCGTTTTTTCTGAATCTGTATTCCGCACTCCGCCAGCTGAACATCGTAAACATCAAGAAAATCATATTTCATTTCCTTAAGAATCTGATTTCTGCTTCTCAAGATTTTCTGATAACGTCTTTTCAAATCAATATACAAAACATCGTACATCGAAAGACACTGGTCAATGAAAAATCTTTTTCGCTCAGGTTCCCCAACAGCAAATTCCAAATCATCATGGCAGAACAAAACGCACGGCATTGTATTTATTAGCTCTTTTCTGTCCTTAACGGTCTTTCCGTTTTTCTCAATCCTCTTCTTCCCGTTCTCAAAGGCCGTAAAAATCATGTGCGATGACTCGTTTGAATCTTTATACAATGTCCTAAGGCTGAATTTATCCTCCCCGTTCTTTATTATTTCCGAATCTTTGTTTGTCCTGAACGAAGAGCTGTAAGCGGAATAGTAGATTGATTCAAGGATATTGCTTTTTCCCTGACCGTTCTCGCCAACAAAATAGACCTCCTTTGAAAGAAGGTCTATTGCGGCATTTCTGAGATTTCTGTAATTTACATAAGAAATCGACAGAACAGGCATTTTACTGCATCGGCATGATTATGTGGAAATAATCGGAAGCAGGCTCAGGCCTGAATATCATTGCCTTAGCAACGCCGTTGAACTCAATGGCGATTCTTTCCGAATCCATTACTTTAAGAGGATTTTCAAGGAAGTGGTAATCCATAAAGAAAACAGATTCTTCGCCCGCATACTCGCACGGGATTTCTTCTTTTGCGTCACCTAAATCGCTTGATGTAGAAGAAAGCGCAAGTTCCCCGGCGTTCAAATGAAGAGCGACCTTGCTGTCTTTGTCCAGCATGACTGATATTCGCTTAAGTGCACTCACGAATTCGGTCTTTTCTGCTTTAAGAGAAAATTCGAATTTTTCAGGAATAATCCTTCTGTACTCAGGAAAATGCCCGTCAATCAGCGCGGCAGAAAATTCATAGTTCAGGAACTTGAAGAAAATCATGTTGTCAACAATAGCGAGAGAAATATTTCCTTCGTCAGAAGCATGTTTAGAAATAATGCCGAGAATTTTCGGATGCACGATTGCAGGCGTAAATTCCTGATTCGGGTCAAGAACATCTTTGGATGCGTAAGCCAGCCTTTTTCCGTTCGTGGCAACAAGAATGAGTTTTGAGCCATCCCTGTCAAAGTAAACGCCTTTCAAGAAATCTTTTCCCTGAATTGTTGCAGGAACTACTGAGAAAATAGTCTGGTTAATCATGAATTTCAAATCTTTTGAAGGAATGTCAAAAAGAGGCACATTATCAAGATTATTTATCTGCACAAATCTGTCAGACGAAAGACATGCGAGCTGGAATTTAATTTTTTTTACAGAATGTTTTATAAGAGCAACTTCCTGATTATCTTTCTGCAAAAGATTGAATTCAATCTCTCCTTCAGGAAGAGCAGACAAAATGCTTACAAGTTTTGAGCAGATTATTGTAGTTGAACCTTCGTCTTCTATTTCAACAGGTATTTTAGTGACAAAACTTATCCTTGTGTCTGTTGCTTTTATTGTCAGTGCATTGTTCTCGGCAACAAAAAGAACATTTGAATAAACACTTTCTTTGTTCGATGTACCTGAAATAATTTCCTGAGCAATTGAAATTTCATTAATCATTGAATTTCTGTCAAAGATAAATTTCATTTGGAACTCCTGTGAATGTCTTTATTATTATTTAAATTTAAATTTAATAATAGTAATAATAAGCATTGTGAATTTGTTGATAACGCTGTTTTGTCTGATAATATCAAATATTCTTTATGTTGATAACTCAGTTTTTCAATTCACACGTTCTCCACTTTTTCACATTTTACTTCTTTTTTTACTTTTTTTATACAGTTTGTTAACATCTTTTTTTCAAAAATTTCAAAGTTTTGAAATCGTTTGCTCCAAAAGTTTTATTGTAGCTGCAAGATCCGCATCCAATTTCAGAGCGTTTTCAATTTTTTCGATTGCATGAATGACGGTGGAATGGTCTTTTCCCCCGAACTCATCACCTATATCCTGCAATGAGTATTCGGTTATGTTTTTGCATATGTACATTGCGATTTGTCTTGGAACAGCTATTTTCTTTGGTCGCCTTTGGCTTTTCAGGTCAGCGACAGAAACTTGATAATGCTCCGCAACGACTTTCTGAATCATTTCAATCGTGATTATTCCGGAAGGAGTTTTTATTGAGTCCTGAAGCTGCTGCTTAACTATGTCCAAAGTCAAGTCTTCCTTGATTATGTCTGAGATGGCGAGGCAGTTCGCAAGGCATGACTCCAATTCCCTTACATTTGTCTGAATGTTCATAGCGATATAGTCAATGATGTCATCAGCTATGGTTTTGTTTTTTTCCAGAAGCTTTTTTTCGAGGATTGCCTTTCGCGTTTCATAATCAGGAATCTTTATGTCGATTTTAAGTCCTTGACCGAATCTGGAGCTTAATCGCTCGTTAAGCCGTTTCATCTCCGAGAGAGGGCGGTCACAAGTGAATGCCAGCTGACCTTTCCTTTTGTAAATGTCATTGAAAATGAAAAATACTTCGTCCTGTAATTTTTCGCTTGTTTCAAGGAACTGAATGTCATCGAGCAAAAACACATCAAGATTCCTGTACTTTTTTGTGAATTTGTCCATGCTTTTCTCGCGGATTGCCGTCGTGAACTCATTCATCAAGGACTCTGAGCTTATGTAGCTTATTTTTTTTTCAGGTGTCTGGGAATAGATGTAGTTTCCCATTGCCTCCATTAGGTGAGTCTTACCAAGTCCTGAGCCGCCGTAGATTAAAATTGGGTTATAGATTTTCCCCGGATTCTTTGATGCGGCAAGGGACGCTTCAAACGCATATCTGCTGTTGTCGCCCGGAACGAAGCTGTCAAATGTATGACGCTCATCCAAAAGAAAATGTTGTTTTTTTATAAAAGTCGGAATCGGTTTCTGAGCGTTTTCTTTTGGAACTTCTTGAGGCATTTCTGATTCAAGTGCTCTTTGTTCTTCTATAAGCTGATTAAAATCTGAGAATATTTTTCCCTGACGAATGTTAGTTTTTGCAGGTTCGGCTGAGATTTCATTATCTTTTTTTTCACTTTCTGATTTATTTTCTTCTATTATAATATTGTTTTTATCATTAACTAATGATTGGTCGTTTTCTTTTTTAGGAGAATCGCTTATTGTAATAGAAGATTTTTCACTAACGATTGGTTGTTTTTCTTCTTTTCGTGTTGTGATGTATTTTAGTGTAAGTGACATTCCAAGAAGAGATTCCAAATGCTGCTGAATTTTATCGACAATTCCTTTTTTTTGAATTTGCACCCAGTAGAATTCTGATGGAACTGATACAGTAATCGAGTCAATTGAATCTTCTACATATTGAATGTTGAACCAGAGCTTAAATTCAGTTTCTCTTCCTGATTCATAGTATTCTTGTTTTATTTGGTTTAATGATTCTTCAAAAAAATCCTTGAAAATTTCCTCTGCCATATATTTATTATATTTGAAAAACTATTTTCTGAGAATAATAGGTAATAGATTATTGGAAATTAGCGTTATTATTTTACCGATTTATGCTGGCGTTACTGTGACATAAATGCCCATATTCTTTCCTTTACTTTTTTGCAAAAATAGACTAAAGTATTAGATACGGCTAATTGTCTTTTCTTATTTTTAATCGAGAAAATATTTTTTATCAGGAAAAAAAAATGGCTTATGTTGCAAGTAATATTCAGGTTTTAAAAGAACTTGAACCTGTTCGTAAAAGACCTGGTATGTATATTGGTTCGACCGATATAAATGGTCTTCATCATCTTGTTTATGAAGTAGTTGATAATTCAATCGATGAGGCTATGGCAGGTTACTGTAACGAGATTACAGTTGCGCTTGAGCTTGATGACATTGTTCGTGTTGAGGACAATGGTCGTGGAATTCCTGTTGATATTCATCCTACCGAACATGTTTCTGCTCTTGAGCTTGTCCTTACGCGTCTTCATGCTGGAGGAAAATTCGACAAAGGCTCTTACAAGGTTTCGGGCGGATTGCACGGTGTAGGCGTTTCCTGCGTTAACGCTCTTTCCACATGGCTAGAGGCTACTGTTTACCGTGATGGGCATATATTCCGCCAGAAGTATGAGATTGGTATTCCTGTTACGAAAGTCGAAACAATCGGCGATACTCAAAAACACGGAACCGTGATTCGCTGGAAAGCGGACAAAGACATATTCAAGGAAACTACGACTTATTCTGCTGATACTCTCAAAAAACGCCTCAGGGAGCTTGCGTTCCTTAACAGTGGCATTACGATTATTTTTCGTGACGAGCGTCTTGAAACCCCAAAAGAAGAAATTTTCAAATATGAGGGTGGAATCGTTCATTATGTAAAAGAGCTGAATAATAACATAAAGAGCAAATTTTATTATCCGGAAGAACCAGTCTACATTTCAGGCGAGAAAGACGATGTAATAACAGAACTTGCGTTCCAGTACAATGACGGCTACAGCGAGAACATAAACACTTATGTCAACGACATAAATACCCATGATGGAGGAACTCATCTTGACGGCTTAAAGTCTGCTCTGCTTTATGTCCTGAACAAATTCCTTGAGTCCAATGACAAGCTCAAGAAAAAAATGGATAAAGACGAAAAGCTCACGGGCGATGATGTCCGCGCTGGAATCGTAGCCATTCTTTCCATGAAAGTTCCTGAGCCGCAGTTTGTTGGTCAGACAAAAGACAAGCTCGGAAATGCGGAAGTCCGAACAATAGTTGATTCGCTGGTAAAAGAAAAACTTACTATTTATTTTGAGCTTAATCCGAGCGTTCTAGAAAAAATATTGGAAAAATCCGTGGCTGAGGCGGCGGCTCGCATTGCCGCAAGAAAAGCTAAGGAAGCTTCAAGAAAAAAGACAATAGCAGATTCGTTCTCAAAGCCAGAGAAATTGTCTGACTGCTCGCTCAAAGACCCTGAGCTTTGTGAAGTCTACATAGTCGAGGGAGATTCTGCTGGCGGTTCCGCAAAGAAGGGCAGGGACTCAAAGACTCAGGCTATACTTCCGCTTTGGGGAAAAATGCTTAATGTTGAAAAAGTCGCATCCGACAAGGTTATGAATAATGACAAGCTCAATCCTGTGATTGCCACGCTTGGGGCAGGTGTTGGAAAAGACTTCAACATAGAGAAACTTCGCTATCACAAAATCATAATAATGGCAGATGCCGATGTTGATGGTTCTCATATCAGGACTTTGCTTCTTACATTCTTTTTCCGCTATATGCCCGAGATTATTGAAAAAGGTTATGTTTATCTTGCCATGCCTCCGCTTTTTAAGATTCAGCTTGGAAAGCAGCAGCCAATCTATGTGTATACGGACGAAGAAAAAGTCGCCGCGCTTGGCTCTCTTGGTGAGAACGCTGCAAAAGCAAATGTTCAGCGGTACAAAGGTCTTGGTGAGATGTCTGGCGACCAGCTCTGGGAAACTACAATGGATCCTGCCAACCGCAAGATGAAGGTGGTTACAATTCCTGATGCGCAGGCCGCAGATGAGATTTTCAGGGTATGTATGGGCGAAGATGTTGAGCCACGCCGTCAGTTTATTGAAGAAAACGCCACTTATGCGAATCTTGATGTTTAATTTTAGGATAATATTATGGAAGAAATGAGAACACCTGAAGGCGGAACTGTAATTCCGATTCCGATTGAAACTGAAGTTAAACAGGCTTATATTGATTATTCAATGTCTGTAATCGTGCAGCGTGCTTTGCCTGATGTTCGCGACGGATTGAAACCTGTTCACAGACGCATACTCTACGCAATGGACGAACTGGGGCTTAGAAGCTCAGGAGCTACCCGAAAATGCGCTAAAATCGTCGGTGATGTTCTTGGAAAATATCATCCTCATGGAGATGCATCTGTATATGATGCGCTTGTCAGGCTCGGGCAGGATTTTGCCCAGCGTTACACTGTAATCACTCCTCAGGGAAACTTTGGTACTCAGGCCGGTGACCCTGCGGCGGCGTACAGGTACACTGAGGCAAAAATGTCAAAAATCGCTGAGGAAATGGTTCTTGACATTGACAAAGATACGGTCGTTATGAACCCGAACTTTGATGAAACTGTCAAAGAGCCTGCCGTTCTTCCTGCTAAATTTCCGTTCCTTCTTTGCAACGGCACAACAGGTATTGCCGTAGGTATGGCGACTAATATGCCGTCACATAATTTGCGCGAGGTTGCCGCCGCAATTTCTGCTTATATTGACAATCCTGAAATTACGATTGACGAGCTGATGCATTACATAAAAGGTCCTGATTTTCCGACTGGCGGAGTAATTTATGGAACTTCTGGCTTTAAAAAAGCATACAGAACAGGGCGCGGCAAAATTGTAATTCGCTCCAAATTTACGATTGAAACTGATAAAAAAGGAAAAGAATCGATTGTGTTCACGGAAGTTCCTTACGGTGTGAACACATCCAATATCATCAAGAAAATCATTGAACTTGCACGCGACAAGGTGATTGATGGAATCACAGATGCAAACGATGAAACTTCAGACCGCGTTGGAATGAGGCTTGTCGTAGGACTTAAAAGAGGAGCAATCACAAAAATCGTTCTGAATCAGCTTTTTGCTAAGACTGATTTGCAGTCGAATTTCGGCGTAATAAATCTTGCCCTTGTTCCTGATAAAAATCATAACGATGCGTTGCGTCCGCAAATTCTGACGCTCAAGCAGCTTATCCAGCATTTCGTGAATCACCGTGATGAAGTTGTCACAAGAAGGACGCAGTATCTTCTGAAAAAAGACCTTGAGCGCGCTCATATTCTTGAGGCACTAATTGTTGCTGTGGATGCAATCGACAAGGTTATTCAGATTATACGCTCAAGCCGTGATGTGCAGGATGCCAAGAACAACTTGATGTCCGAGTTCAATTTTGATGATGTTCAGGCTCAGGCTATTGTTGATATGCAGCTCAAGCGTCTTACTCACTTGCAGATTGACGAGCTTAAGAATGAAATGGAAGCTCTTCGCGCTGAAATAGCATATTTCAGGGATTTGCTGGAGCACCATGAGAAAATCCTTGCTATCGTTAAAGATGAAACTAATGAGATTGCCGAAAAGTACGGGGACGACAGAAAAACTGATATTGTCGCCGAGGAAGCTGAGGAAATCAATGTTGAGGATATGATAAAAGATGAGGAAGTTGTTGTCCTTATCTCAAAGCTCGGCTACATCAAACGAATTCCACTTACTCAGTACAAGGCGCAGGGCAGGGGCGGAAAGGGAAGCATGAGCGCGAACCTCATCGACTCCGATTATATCTCTCAGATTTTCATTGCCACGACGCATGCTTATATTACTTTCATTTCCAATGAGGGTAAGGCTTACTGGATAAAAGTTCATGAGATTCCTGAGGCCAGCAGGTCAAGCCGAGGCACTAACATAAAATCAATTCTTATGGTCAGTGCGAACGAAGAAATTACTTCAATCGTTACGATGAAAAATTATACTGATTCCCAGTATATATTCATGGCTACGGCTTTTGGTGTCGTCAAGAAGATAAAGACGACGGAGTTCGCTAACGCAAAGATTCGCGGCGTTCGGGCAATAACGCTGAACGGCGGGGACAGGCTCGTTGCTTCCATACTTACGAACGGTCATAATGATATTGTTCTTATCACAAGGCGCGGTCAGGCTCTTCGGTTCAACGAGGAAACTGTTCGCTTCATGGGAAGGGCGAGCGTCGGCATAAAAGGAATAAAGTTGTCCGATGATGACGAGCTTGCTGGAGCTATTTGCCTTGAAAGCGGAAAAGACGGGCTTATTCTTACGGAGAAAGGTTTCGGAAAGCGCGTTGATGTTGAGGAAGAATTCTCTCATCATGGGCGTGGAACTGGCGGACAGCGCATTTTCAGCAATACTGATGGAAAAGGCGAGGTGATTGGAGCTATAACTATTTCTGATTCGGATGAAGTTATCTGCATGACGAGCCAGGGAAAAACTTTGAGGGTAAAGGCTTCCAATATCGCAAAGCAGGGACGGAATGCGTCCGGTACAAAAGTAATCAACATTGACGAGCCTGATTATCTTGTTGGTTTTGATAAAGTTGCTTGTGATGATGAATCGGAAGTGACAGCTGCCGATTAAGGAGTTTCAGCCTTATGGAAAAAAGAACTTTCTGTATGTTATTTGTTGTTATGCTCTTTTTTGTGCATATGGGAGTTCTTTTTTCTGAAACAAGATGGTATCCTATTGACGAACTAAAACTGACCACTTCTGATAAGGTGACTGTAAAAGTTTCCGTATCGATTGCTTATGATTCTGAAAATGAGAAGCAGCTGAAAAATTATGGCGGAGCAATACCTTTAAGGCTTAAGCTTATTGTCTTGAAGAATCATTCATACGAGCAGATGCTGAATACGGAGAAAATAATATCAGAAATCAAAAATTATATTGATAAAAAGATTTTTGATTATCCGGTAATTACTGCAATAAAGTATGAGTGCAAAAACAAGAAATCTCTCATGCTTGCACAAAGAACAGTATTTTATAACGATTCACTTGCCAGAATAAGTGAGTACCCGACTATTATTGGCCAGCCGTATCCTGCCGTTCCTCCAGAAACTTCTTCGCAACCAGAGTGGCAGCAGTTTCCGCAGATACCAGAAACCACATCGGGCGAATCGTCTTATGGTGCGGCAAGCTATCCTTCTGTAGCCGAAGTTCCGGCTGAAAAAATCCCTGATAATACGGAAACTTATCCAGTTGTTACTGAAACACCGGCTGAATCTTCATCTGGAGAAGTTGGTTTTTTCGGTTTTCTGGAATCCTTGTTTGGTTCACAGAATTCAGAAACTTCTTCCGCGCTGATAGATGAAAGCGGAATGACGGTGGAAACTCGGATAAAATTACCGGAAGGTTATGAGAGGGTAGAGGTGACCCCAGGCTCTTACGAAGATTTCTACAGAAAACTTCCGCTAAAGTCCGCCGGAGCAAGTATCTATTATTATGACGGGCGGAAAAAAGGTGGCAATTATCATGTTGCCGTATATGATTTTCCGACTTTGAACGAAGATTTGCTCCAGTGTGCTGATTCTTGCATGAAGATGCGGGCAGAGTACTATTATGCTCGCGGAGAATACGACAAAATCGGATTCAATGCGGAAAGCGGGGTATATCTTCCGTTCAGAAAATACATGGATGGTTACAGGCTTACGGGAAGCGGCTGGAAAAGCGGCTATGAAAAGGGCAGTTCGCGAAAAATCTTTGACGAATATCTTCGTATTGTGTATAGTTATGCAAGTACGCGCTCAATGGCAAAGGAGATGTTGCCAGTTGATATAAATAATCTTCGTATTGGTGATGTGTTCGTTCAGAGCGGTTCACCAGGTCATGCGGTTTTTGTGACAGATATGGCCGTGAACAAAAAGACTGGCAAAAAAATCATGCTGATAGGGCAGGGGTATATGCCTTCTCAGGATTTGCATATCGTAAAAAGTTTTGATTCAATCTCACCGTGGTTTTATGTAACAGATGAGTCTTTTGGCTCTTTTGAATTCACTTTTCCCAAAGGCTCTCAGGGAAGATGGCCAGAGAGATAAAAGTTACTCGTTTGCAATCCGCGGGCACTTGTGAAAGAACCGTTTCGTAACTCATAATTTTTCCTCCTGCTTCATTCATTATACTACAGGCTCACGCTTTTTGCACAAGCTGTGGACCAGTACTAAGAAAGTTATTTTCTGAATAAATCCGAATGAGTGCCTGTATCGACAAGCGTCAGGGTTAAAATCGATTCCTGCTTCAAGTATACCAAAAGCCAGTCGGGCTGGATGTGGCACTCCCTGAACAGCTTCATGTTGCCGGTCAGCTGGTGGTCTCGATGTTTTTCGTCTAACGGTACATCATCTTTTAGTTTGTTGATGACTTCTTCGAGCAAAGTAACATCAAGTCCGCGTTTTACGGCAAGCTTGTAGCTTTTTTTGAACTGGCTGGTTCTTTTTACGGTATAGCTCATGTGTTTAAGTCTTCAAAAAGCTCTTTGGTGTTTGAGAATCCCTTTACGGATGGATCTTTGCTTATCTGAAGGGCTTCAAGCATCGCGTTAGCAAGCTGTGGACTCGGTTCCTCTTCGGCTGCTCTTTTCTGCTCATAGCGGTAAACAACATAACTTATATAATCAGAAATCTCGGCAAGACATGCTTCGGGAGCGGATTTTACTTGTGAAAGAACCGTTTCGTAACTCATAATTTTTCCTCCTGCTTCATTCATTATACCACAGGCTCACGCTTTTTGCACAAGCTTCCCTATTTCAAATTTTCTCCATTCCAAGATTTTTTTCATATCATCCAAGGCTTTTTGCGTCCATATCTGCAAATTCAATCCATTTTTTTACAAGGTCCTCATTTTTCATAAAGGATTACTCCGTCACGGAAAACTTCGCGCTCAAGTGTCGGCTGATTTTTAAGACGCTCGAAGGCATTTTCATGTCCAACAACAATGTCTACGGGAGTCTTGCGTATTCCACGAAGCGAACGGTAGGCCTTTTGCCCAAGAAGAATTTCATTTCCTGCGTCATCCGGCATGATGATATAAAAATCATAATCGCTGTCAGCTCTCTGAGTGTCTTTTGCATAAGAGCCGAAAAGATAGATTCGATTCGGATTCAAAACGGTTTGTCAAGAAAGCGGAGCGAGGCAAGTTTTGTCTGGAATGCTTCCAGTGCAGCGGGTCGCTCACGCGCAGAAAGTTTTTTGCTGTGTTGTGTTTGAGCTTGTCGAAAACATCTTACTTGCGACAGGCTCAATGACCGAACCGTTGCAGATTCCTTCAAACTCCGCGTTCAATTCGTCCATGAAAAGCGGATCTATAACCTTGTGAATATTCTGAATCGAAGTGTAATGCATTCCTCCCTTGCGCAGTGTTTCTGGGCTTAGTGTGGACTCGAACACCGCGCCGAAAATTGTGGGGCTTATCTCACTCCGAATATTGGCGAGCGAAGTTGTTTTTCAGAAAGTCCGTCATACTGAACTTGTCCGCTTTCGTTGGTGAGGTCGTTTTTGTTCAGCATCTTTCTGCAAAATTTTTCGCAGCTTTTATTTGTTCCGATTGTATCATACTTAATTATATCAAAAATGTTTCACATGAAACAATAAAATCGATTTTTAGAGTTGCTAAAAATCATTAGACTTGTTCGGAAACTTTTTAAGTTTCCGAACAAGTCGTCAAGTTTTTCAGGCCAAAACTTTGCAAAACTTGCATTTTTTTAAGGTTCATGTTCGGAAAGCTGATATTTCCGAATACGTCTATTTGCCAGAAAAAAAATGTTTCATGTGAAACATAGAATGTTTGCTGTTGATTAACATGATGTTTTCTTAATTAGCCTTAATTTGGAGTTTCAGAAATTTTCGGTGGTTGAGCGTAGTCGAAACCATAATAATCAAAATTTTTGTTTGTAAAAGGCAAAAAAAGGTCATTTCGACAGGCTCAATGACCGAATTCTTTCTGTAAAATGACCTTTTTTCAAAAGTTATCCACAATTGCTTAACAAAATGTTGATAACTTAACCTAACGATAGTTTCTTTATGTGGAAAAAAACAATCGATAGGTAGATTTATCCACATTTTGTGTCTTTTTTGTGCAAAACTACCTATCGATTGGTAAAATACCTATTTCAGTTTGAGATGGGATGTTCAATAAGTTCTGCGAATACGCTCATTGAGCCTGATCTAAAGTTTATTTTTAACAGTAGAACAGAGTAGGGAAAAGACTAAGAATCTTGTTTTTTGCGATATTTAGCCTTAATTTGGAGTTTCAGAAAATTTCGGTGGTTGAGCGTAGTCGAAACCATAATAATCAAAATTTTTGTTTGTAAAAGGAAAAAGGTCAGTTCGACAGGCTCAATGACCGAATCTTTCTGTAAAATGACCTTTTTCAATGAAAATAAAAACTCGAAATTCGGACTATTTAATCAATATTGTCTTAGTTTTGTTCTGATTTTTTCATTAATTTTGATTTTATTTTTCTATAGTATACAATCAGAGGTTCTTATGAAAAAATTGATTCATAAAGTTGTTTGCGCGGCGGTAGCGTTATTTGCTATATCCGCGCTTTCTGCCCAAAGCCGGAAAATTGATGTCTGGGACTTTGGTGGGGTTCAGGAGGCTGGAGCTAACAATTACATCTCGGTTGCAGCTATAGATGCTCTTTCTAATCTTCCTGCTGGTGGAAAATATCTTGAGGCCGGAGACCTTCCTCCTTTCGGTGATTTGGTATTGAATGTCGTTGCAAATGACAGGGCGTACTATGACGGAAAGAAAAGTTACGGTACTCAGGGATATGCGGCTGTTACTTTCGATGATGGATATACTTCAAATGGTATTTACTATTGTAACGGAACTGGCGGAAATAACCGTCGCTGCATTACGATAAAAAATGTTAGGGCGGGAGACACGATTTCTTTTTATGCCCGTCTTTCCGCTGCCGCTGATACTGACATTCACTTTTCTACGGTCGATGCGGACGGAAAAGTTACCTCTGAGCAGGATGAGGTTGCTCCAATAAAAGCCGAGTCTGCGAAATATTCTTATGTTGCCCTAAAATCCGGAACATACAGAATTTGGACTGACAAAAAAGCTGGAAAGCCCGTTTACTATCGTGTTGTAAGGACTCCTGGCGTTGAGGTGAGCGGAAAACTTGAGAATCTTAACGGAAACGGAACTCTTAAATTCGTAATTTCAGGCTTGAACAAGGAGCTTGATGCAAAAATTACAGGAAACAGCTACAAGGTCAATCTTCCTGTGAACAATACATTCACGGCTGTTCTTTCAGGAGTTCCAGGCTACGGAATAAATCCTGACACAAGACTCGTTGATTTTTCAAATGTAAAACCTGGTACTTCAAAAAATATAAATCTTGTTGTTGCAGAAGCTGTTTTGTACACGGCATCTGGAAAAATCACAGGAATCGATTCAAAATACGACACTTCAAAATTTTCCATGATTATGAATCCTCCTGCTGGCAGTGTTTATCAGCCGGTAAAAATGAATGTTTCAGGAAAAGCCGGAAATTTCACTTACGAAGGAAAACTTGAGCCGCTTGTTACTTACACGGCTTCCCTCATAGGTGCGAATGATTACGAAGTTACTTCTGGTGAAAAAATTCAGTTGTCAAAGAATTCGGTGCATGATATTGGTGTAAATCTAAAACCCATATACGATGTGACTGGAAAATTCTTTGGTGATATTGCTCCAATGCCAAAATCAATTTCTTTCAGAAACATGGATGATGGTTATGTTTATAATGGAGTTGTTTCAAAAAAATCATTCTCAGTAAAACTTCGTGATGGAAAATATGAAGTTTCATGTGAAACAGACAAAACAAAGACAATAAATCACATTGTTGTTTCAGGAAAACCAGTTTCAAAAGATGTGAAAATGTCTTTGAAAGACAAAACTTTGGCTTCGCGAGCTATCAAGAAAAATTTGAAAGTTGGTCAGAAAGCTGAATTTAAAACCGTGGGGGCTGCAATAAAAGCTGCTTCGGCAATGAATCCGCAATCCGAAGACGACAGGATTACGATTCATATCGCTCCTTGAACATATCGCGAGCAGGTTATTATCAATGTTCCATATATCACGTTGAAAAATGATACTCCTGAGCAGGAAGTAAAACTTACTTGGTACTACGGAATCGGGTACACATATTATTCTGCCGATGCGAATGGTTGGTATGATGAAGATTTGGCTTATGACAAATTTGAAAAGCATCCGGTTGCAAAATGGGGTGCTGCGACTTACATAAAGCCGTACGCTACTGCATTCCGCGCAGAAGGAATTACATTTGAATCATCATTCAACAAGTACATTACTGATGAAGAACTTTCCGACGGCGTAAAGTCTGACGGAAGCGTTCCTGAGCGAAAGATTAATTCTGATGTTCGCTCAAAAGCACTTACAGAGCGTTCTGCTGCAATTCTTGTCGAAGCTGTCAGGTCTGAGTTCTTCAACTGCAAATTCATCGGAAGTCAGGACACGCTCTATACAGGTTATGATTCGGCAACTCAGAAAGCTGAGAATAATCCGTACAAAAGCGAACCGCTCAGAGTTTATTTCAGAAATTGTTTTGTTGAGGGAAACACTGATTTCATTTTTGGTGACGGAGATGTTGTTTTTGAGAACTGCGAAATAAGTTTTGCAGGATATACGACTGAGGGTGTTTCTGGCGGATATTTCACTGCCGCAAGGACATCGAGCAAAAAAGGCTATTTGTTCTATGACTGCCTTTTGAGTGCGAACCAGAATTATTTCGTAAGTCCTGGGTATCTTGGTCGTCCTTGGGGAAAAGAGGCTAAGGTCGCGTTCATTAATTCTGTTGTAGGAACTGTCGGAATCATAAATCCTGCTGGCTGGACGCAGATGAGCGGCAACAAGCCTGAGAATGCTAATTTCCGAGAATTTGGAACTGTTGAGGATGGAGAAAATGCTGATTTGGACTATCGTGTGGCGGGAACAGTTTTGCCAGACGAAAAATCCTATACGCCTAAAGCCTTTTTGGGTGATTGGACTCCTGTTTATTCTTCAGCTCAGTCAGCAGGTGCAAAATCTAAAAATAGGTCTTCAAAAGAAATCTTTTCTAAGAAGCCGAGTTTTACGACTGATGATGATATAAATACGCCTTATCCTGGTCATACTGTCACATTGCATTATTCGCTTGGCGACAATGATTCCGAAGATATTTCTGAAATCAACTGGTACAGTGTTTCTGATGATGGCTCAGAAACACTTATGAAGCAGACAAGAGGCTTCGGCGAAAAAACATATCTTCTTACAAAAGATGATTCTAATTCGTTCGTAAAAGCAGTTGTCGTTCCAAAACTCAGAAATGGTACTGTTGGTGAAGCGAAAGAAATCAAGCTGGAAGCAAAGGTTAAGGAGGGGTATGCGGCTCCTTCAAAGGCGTCAGCTGACAGACCTAGAACGGCTGGGGCTGTGAATGTGTTCTTGGCTGGAGATTCTACTGTGAAGGACTACAGTTCCAACGGAATCTGGATGGGCGGAAAGACCAGAAGTGAAGGCGCATGGGGTGAATATCTCCAGAACTTCTTCAATAATTCTGTTGCTGTTCAGAACTATGCCGAAGGTGGTCGTTCTACAAGAAACTTCATCAACGAAGGTTCTTTGAAAAAGATTGCCGACAAAATCGGGAAGGGCGACTATTTGTTCATTCAGTTTGGCCACAACGACTGCTCTAATAGCGCAGGATATTTGGAAGACCGCTATGTTCCTCTTGGAACTCCAGATGCAAAAGGAATATATCCGTCAATTGCAGGAAAAAAAGTTCCTACGCCGGCTTCGTATGTCTCAAAGTACGGCTCTGAGTTTTACGGTTGGAAAGGCGGCACTTACAAGTGGTACCTCAAACAGTACATTGATGTTGCAAAAAAAGCGGGCGCGATACCTGTTCTTGTAACGCCTGTGAGCCGCATGTATTTCAATGAGGACGGAACAATCAGACCGCATCACGATTCAACTGACAAGGGAACTGAGAGCGAAGGAACAATCATTACTGAGAATAATGCGTACTGCGAAGCAGTGAAGCAGGTTGCCAAAGAAGAGAAAGTTCTTCTTATCGATGGATTTGAGCTGACGAAAAAGTTCTATGAGAATGCGTATAAAGCTAGTGGAAATGATACGCTTGCAAGAAAGCTCATGTTCCCTGGCGACAGCACTCACAACAACAAGCTGGGTGGATTTATCCTTGCAGCAGAATTTGCCAAGGCCATAAAATCCCAGATTCCTGCTCTTGGCAAGAATATTGTTAAGCCAACGAAAGTTCTTGGTGAGAACGCGGATGGGCAGAATCTGTTCACAGTTGATTCTTCAAGCAATTTTACTTGCGATGATGAATACTGGACGAAGTTCGAGCAGAAAGTCATTGATTCGATAAAATAGTTTTTGCCAACAATATGTTCTGATTTGTTGCAGCCCCAACCACAAACGGTAAAGCCGCTTGTGGTTGGGGCTGTTCAATAAATTCTGTGCATACGGCCAGTGAGCTTGTCGAAATGACCATTAACTCTAAATGTGGTGGTTAGCGTTCCGCAGCTTTGCACGAGAACTTCAGCCACCGCTTTTCATACTTATTGGGCAGCCCCGCGCATAGCGAAAAGGAATCTTGGGCTGGAAAGCAAAATATAGTTTCAAAACCCGTCGTATTAAGTTTTTTTCAACAATAATCCGATATAATAATAATCATTTTTATTTTAGGAGATATGACTTGAATCAAGAAGTTGTAAAATCCCATACTAGTGACAGCGAAAGGGCTGTTAATGAGCTTTGTTCCAGGTTGAAAAAAAATCTTTCTGCATATAATGCGATTCTTTTTTTTGCAAGTTCTTCATATGATTTTAAGAAAATTTCCGAACTTTTGTATGAGCGATTTCCGAATGCGCAAGTAGTTGGAACTACGACTTCCGGTGAGATTTCTAGAGACGGATTTGAAAAAAACACGATTATTCTGAATGCCCTTTCTGACGGGACGAGCGGTCGCTCTCAGTTCAAGGGCGTTCTGATTGACAATATAGACAAATTCCCGATGATTCACAAGAAAGATATAGAAAATGCGGCATCATCAATAGGAATACAGCTTTCGTCATCTAATTGCTCGCGTGATGCTTTTGCAATATCCCTTATCTGCGGTCTTCTTTCGGCAGAGGAAGGTATGCTTTCACTTTTGTATTCAATTATTAAAGATCCAAGATTTTTGATTGCAGGCGGCTCTGCAGGGGATGACTTGAAATTCAAATCGACGGCTGTCAGCTACAACGGAAAAATTTCCGAAAAAGGAGCCGTTTTTCTTTTCGTAAAGACTAGCAGCGTGTTCAAAATCTACAAGGAGAATATTTTCCAGCGTTCTGGAAAAAATGTAATGCTCACTGGCGTAAATCCTGAGACGCACACAGTTTCAACGATTGACGGACAAAATCCTAAAAGACCTGCTATGAAATGTCAATCATTTGACGAAGCATTTTTCAATGTTTTTTCAGCAAGTTTTGAGACATCAACATCAGGAGGAAAAATAGGAACGTAATCAATATTGTTTTTAAGAACAGTGAAGACAACATTGAG
>JAFSJW010000009.1 GCA_017449265.1 Treponema sp. | reverse complement strand
ATATAAATTGATTGTTTTTAATGAACTATATTTTGTTCGTCAGAATAAAGACAAAATCGAAAGGACTGCAAAAAATTTGTATGAATCAAAAACAAATAATTTAAAAGAACAAAAGGGAAGACAACCTTTACTTGAGATAACGCTAGATTTTAAAATGTTGGAAATACTTTATTCTAGGTTTGATAAGAAATAATATTTTTTAAATTCCCAGCCCAGTGAGCCGTGGGCATAACTAGCGTTTTAAACGTTGGCGCAGCTTGACTGCTACATCCGTTTTGAAAACCATGTTAGGTTTTATTTTTCTTGATGATAATGTGTACCACATTGGACAATATATAGTTTATCGCCATCAACTTTATATACAAGGCGATTAGCTAAATCTATTCTTCGGCTCCAATATCCGGTAAGTTCATATTTTAATGGTTCTGGTTGTCCGCGACCTTTATCTTCACCGTTACGTTCTATGTCTTTTATAAGTTCATGGACCATTTTGATTAACTTTTTCTGATTAAGATCAAAGAATTGACAATAATCAGCCCAAGCAACATCAGCCCATATTTTTACCATTACAGGCTCTCCTTTAGTTCATGAACTTTACCATTTCCTTCTTCAATTTGAGCAATTCCTTGTCGAAGATATTTCATATTTTCTTCGGAATAAATATATGGATCATCAGATGCTTTTAGTGCAAAAGGAATTCCATTTTCTCGGATTGTAGCCTTTACAAAGGCTGTTATTGCTGAAGTAACATTTAATCCAATTGAGTTTATAATACTTTCAAAAAGACTTTTGTCTTCATTTTCAATTTTAGCAGATATTGTAGTCATATTTACTACCTCCTACTATAATATACTACAATAAGGATTATTTTGTCAAATTTTGATACTGATGAACTAATACACGAATTTTATTACTTTTATTTATCATTTTTTTCTTATTACTCCTTAGAATTAATCTTTATCACAAATGGATTAAAAAAAACGGAAGATTTAACTTGCAAACGACAAGTGGCGCAGTGCGCCAGCAACCTAACATAATCTTATACCGACAACTTATCACATTTCGAAACTTGTTTCTATAAAATTGTCTTGCGTTAGGGCATGAAGCACCGCCGACAGGCGTTCCGAAATGAGCGAAGCGAATGTAGGAATGGAGCGACAGCGGAAGTGCGTAACGCCCGACCGTCTGCCGCAGGCAGACGGGAACGCCCATATAAGAAAGTTATTTCACTTACTTTTTCACTCCGTTCTTTTCAAGCCATTTGGTCACATCTTTTGTAAGACTGCTCCCGCCCGAATAGTGAACCGAAAGACCCGATTCGATTTTTGCTTTGGGGGCGAGTTTTGTGATTGCGGTAAGACTCTGGCCGAATCTGCAGCCGCCGCGATAATTGATTTGATTTTCATACAAGTTCCTTCAAATTATTTTATTTCAACTAAATGATAGTTACGCGAGCCGAATCCGATTTTCTCTGCGTGCTCTAGCGTGTGAAGTCCATTTCGGCTTTCGATTCGCTCGACAACGCTTCCGCCGTCCTTAGCCGTGTAGATTAAATCCACGCAGGCCTGGTCGAGTGCAACAGGGTCAAGGCTGGCTAAGATTCCGATGTCGTGCATGTCGGGTTCGGCAGGATTTGAGTCGCAGTCGCAGTCAACGGAAATGCGGTTCATCACATTTACGCACACAATCCCTTTTCCACCGCTCATGTAGTCGCATACAGATTTTGCCGCTTCTGCCATGCTTTCCAAAAATGCGTCCTGCTGACCCATAATCGAGCCTTTTGTACGGTTTCCGCCCGAATGAATCTGCACCTTGCCAGATTTTTCAACGCTCATTCCGCTTGCAAATCCGATTGAAAGGTTTTTGATTGCCCCGCCAAATCCGCCCATCGCGTGACCTTTAAAATGCGAAAGAATCAAATAAGTGTCGTAATTCTTAAAATGCGAGCCGACATAATTTTCCGTAAGACGTTCGCCGCCCTTAACAGGGATTGTCATGTAGCCGTCCGCATCCTGCAAGTCAAAGCCGTTCGCCACATCCAAAAATCCGTGGTCGCGGGCGATTTTCATGTGGTCAATGTTGTTGCTCCGCCCACCGCCGTACGCCGTGTTGCACTCGACAATTGTCGCATTCAGCTCGTCCTTCACAAGATTTTTAATGAGGCTAGGTCGCAGGTAGTTTGAATTTTCGCTTTCGCCCGTGCTGACCTTTACGCCAGTCTTTCCGCTTGCTTTGTAGCCAGTTGCTTTGTACACTTTTACGAGTGCTTCGGGCGAAATGTCGCGGATAAAGTAGACGATTGGAACGGATTTGTCGCGGGTGGTTGAGTCTGTCGGAACCTCATACGTTTTGTAGGTCGCCGCCTTCGGATTGTCTTTTGCAAAAATGGCGGTGGCTGCCAAAAGAGCGACAAGAGCCGCTACGATAATTGATTTGATTTTCATAAAATTCCTCCGTTAAATCTTTCTATAAAATAACAAAGAAAACTATGCTTTGAACAATAGAATTTTTGCAAGGTGCTATGCGCTAGGTGCATAGTAAAAATATGGGCGTTCCCGCACACCTTGCGTGCGGTCGGGCGTTACGCACTTCGCCTATTCGGCTCATTCCTACGCTCACTTTGTTCGCTTCGGAACTGCTTCGCAGGTGCTCCATGCCCTAACGCTCGGGCAATATTTTTGAAAAAGTTGTACATATTAATTAAAAAAATGTGCTATACTTCAAGAAGTTATATTTATAGCACCGTTTTCCTTAATTTATATTATCTCGGCTGATGTACAATATGAGAGGCTATTTTGACTTTTAGAAAATCTTTTATACTATTACTCATTATTGGTTTTGCAAGTTTTTCATTAAATGCTAAAGATTCTGTAGGAATTGGTATTCAAATCGGAGCGATAGGATCTGAAAAAACATATTACAGTTCTTCATATATTTCCAGCGATACAATTAGTATGCCATATACCAAAACAACTTTTAATCCAGATGTTCATATAGGAATGAGTCTTTCAATTTTCGATATAAATGAAATAAGTATTTTCGGTCTCGATTTAGGATATGATTGTTCTTGGGATTATTCGTATAGCAATTCTGCTTCTTATGAGAGAGAGTCTTATATAATTTATCATAAAATCTCTTTGATACCAGAAATCACATTTTCAAAATCAAATTTTCGCTTTTTAATTGGAACGGGAATCGCTTTAGGAATTGAACCATATAAATATGAAAGTGTATTAAGTGGTTCAAAATATACGAATGACTATACTGATTTTAAAGTTTTATGGGTAATTGAAACGGGTGCAAAATATAAACTTGGGAATAATCTTTTCGCTGTTGCTGGCATCGATTTGTTTGTTACAATGTTTGATTTTTATAAAACTGATGATTACAAGATGAAATCTAGCGGAAGTTCCGCAATGGAGATTCTTCCTAAAATGGGGGTGATGTACTGTTTTTAGACAGTAGAAAAAAAGTTATAAGATATTTAAGTAATAAGGGCACGGGAAACTCAATAAACTTTCTAAAAGTGTAATTGAAATTTATTTCTGTGAAAGCAGACATAATTCTTTAGTTCTTTTTTAGGATTTTCATTTTGTTTTCAAGACGCTTGAAAATAAAGTTTTTATAATCATTTGTCTCAATGTGCCTCTATATATTTTATGGAGGTCAAATATGACCAATAAAGAGCAGATGGATAGATTGTTATCCAATTTACCAAGTATCAAAGAAAAAATAGGCTTTGATTTTTACGGGAAGGATAATCTTCTTATCCAAGCATTTACACACAGTTCATTTGCGAAGGAAAATACGAATTTCGCAGATAATGAGCACCTGGAATTCTTTGGGGATTCTTTCTTAAATAGTTATGTTACAAGCAGACTTTTTAAGGATTTTTGCAGATTCTATGATGACAATCAACTTTATTGCGAAAAAACTGTTGGTGAACTTTCTAAAATTCGTGCAAACAATGTTTGTACAGAAAACCTTGCAAATTGTATTGATGCACTAGGTTTTCAAAATTTTATTTTACTTGGAAGAGGTTCTGAAAATATTCGAGAGGAATCATCTATTAAAGAAAATTTATGCGAAGCAATTATAGGTGCTGTATATGCTGCTTCAAACAAAAATATAGAAAAAACATATAAAACATGTTCCATTCTATTAGCAATTTCAAATTTTAATGAAAACTACATTGAAATTGTTGATGAATGGTGCAAAGAACATGAAATAAGATATAGTTTTCAACATTTGCTCTCCTATTATAATCAATCAGAATACAAAGTTCGACTATCTGTTTATTTTCAAACAGGTCTAAAAACATATGATGGAATTGGAAAATCAAAAATCGAAGCTCAATTAAAAGCTTCAGAAATGGCTTCTGAAGAATTCAATTTAATTGATATGCAAACATTTCTTCCAGCTTCAAAAATAACAGAAGAAGAATCTGTTAAATTGCTTAATCAGCTTTATTCAAAATTTGATTATGCATTTGATGAACCTGAGTTTCAATATCCAAAAGAACCTGACTATGATAATGACGGAAATCCTTATTGGTACTGTTTGTGCCGAGTCTATCAAAAGGAAGAAAAAGGCGGTGGTTATAGCAAAAAAGAAGCAAAACGAAGAGCAGCATTTAAGATGCTTGCAAATCTTTTAGATTACAAAATAAAAGAAGATTATGATGATGGATTATAAAATCACATAGTTTAAAACCATACTAAACACAAGTACGGTTTTAAACTGTCCTTACATTATCGCAATCCGAATTTAAAGTTAATAAAATCTTTGTCTATTGACAAAACTCATTTTCATGCTATATTTAAATCAAAGAGTGGTCCTGCTTAGTGGACGATTCAAAACAAGACTGGAAACGGTCTTTCACAAGGCTTTCTGTTATCGGAAAGCCTTTTTTTGTGGGCAATATGGCAATTTTCGATTCCGACATAAAACAGACTTCTCCAAAAATTGTAATGGTGGATAAAAACTATCTTTCGTATCTGCATGGATTTGACAGTCGCGTAAGCCTTAAAAAAAGACCGTCCGTATGTCGGGCTTTCGGTTCAGATTAACGGCAAAATTTTTGTTATTCCGCTCACTTCGCAGACAACACAGGAACGGAAGAAGAAAGGTCTGAAAAAACGTAACTCTCTTACTACAACTTTCGTGAAGGCTTCGGGCGTTGAGATTTCGGACTTGCTTCATAACAATATGATTCCAGTTCCAAAGAAACTTGCACAAAGAATAGAAATCGACCCTATAAAAGACACTTACCTTTCTAACGAATACCGTTATATCCGTAAACATTGGGTAGAAATCACAAACAAGTCTTTGATGATTTATCTTGAGCGGTACAACGAAAAATCAAGAAACAATGCCTTCTTACAGTCAATTTGTTGTGATTTTAAGATGCTTGAAGAAAAATGTGATGATTGGATAAAGAATTATCAATAAGGCTTTTTGGGGGCGTTACATGGGCTTGCCCCCGTTGGAAGGGGTAGCGAGCAACGAAGTGGGCGCTTCGCGGTGAAGGCATCCCGCATGTCGACATGGAATTCACCTTTCCCTCACCTCTCCCGGAGTCTTCTGATACTTCTGCTTAAAATATCGTTCCAGATGCGTCGAGTCTGCAAAGCCGATCTGCTCGGCAATGCGCTCAACGGGAAGGTTAGTGTCTTTCAGGAGGGAGCGGGCAATCGTTAGGCGCAGGTCAATCAGGTACTGTATGGCAGTCATGCCGGTCTCTTCCTTGAAGCGGCGGTTAAAGTCCGTTCTGTTTGTGCCAAACTCTGCGCACAGTGATGTAAGCGTAATCTTTTTGTCGTATGAGCGGGCAATGTAGCCGAGGACTGGTTTGAGGTATGGTGAAACGGCTGTCAGGTTCACGCCCTTGTTTTCGTCCTGCTTCAGTTCAAAAAGCTGTGCCAGAAAAAAAAGGATTTCGGTTAAAAAAGAGCGTGCCTTGCATGGCCACCAGCCCGAGTCCTGTTTTTCAAGCTGAAACTGAGCCTTGTCCATGAGTTCAAGAATATGCTGTCTGTCTTCGGGATTGATGAAACGCACATAGTTCAAGGTGCTGCTGTTTACAAACGCCCTGAGTATCATTCTGTTCTCAATGACTTCGCTTTCGGCATCCATGCCTCTTTGCCGTATGTTCTGAAAATCAAGTTTTTTGTTCAGAAACCTTGGGTTAAAGAGAAAAATTCTGCATTTTATCTCGGGCTGAACTTTTGGCGAAATTTTTAGGGAATCTGTTTCGTTCAGGCAGAGGACGGCAGGTGAAATAACCTGAACGACCCGTTTGTTTATCTCTGCGGAAAAGTTTCCTTCCGTAAAGAGGATGATTCTGAACCTGTCGCTGAGATTTTCTTCAATTTGATTTCCAGAAAAAACATCGGTGACATACACAGGCTCAATCCGCAGTTTTGCCGAATTTATGGCTTTTGTTGAATAGTCCATATACACTCCCTCTCCCTGATTATAACATAAAAACTGCGGCAAGATAAGGAGGAATCCCGCCGCAGTGGTGTATTGAAACCTCTAAACGCTGCAATTTTAGAGGCAATTCAAACCTTATTTTGAAAACCGTGAAAGGAAGGCTTCGACTGCATTCCAGCTAGCTGCGTTTCCTTCGGTTGCCTCGTAAAGTGCCTGTGAGCCGTGCTTGCTTTCTGTTTCCGGTACGAAATAAGTCTTGTCCTTGTTTTCGATTGCATCAAAAATCGGCTGTGCATCTTTCCTTTCCGACGGGCGTGAAGTAACGAATACTGGAAGTTTTACATCCTTTGCCTCTGTTGCAATCCAGTCGGCAGGTTTACCCAGGTCTGCAAAATATTCTCCCGGAGAGAATGCAAGGTATGCCGCAATTTTGTCTGCATTGGATTTTACCAGCACAAAGCCGAGACTTGATGAATATGATGAACCCCAGAGGATAATCTTTTTCTTTGAAAGCTTTGAAGCGTAATCAATTGCGCTCTGAATGTCCTGCACGGCATCGAGATAGGTTGTTTCCTTTCCTGCGCTTTCTGCGGCAAGTTTTGTCGCATTGTCAACATTGTTCTTTGTCTTTCCAGAACGCTGGTCAATCGCAATCGCGTTGAAGCCGAGAAGATTAAGTTTTGGAGCGATTTCAAGATATTCTCCGCGTGACCAGTTTGCACGATGGCACAAAAGAATCAGCGGCGCATCATTTCCGTAAGCCATGTACAAATCAGCCGTTACTGGAAGCCCGTCCTGAGAAGGAAAAGTAACCGTGACCGGCGTCTCAACCTTTTTCGGCTCAGCATTTTTCACCGACTCACAAGAGCAGAACACGCTCCCAATCAGAAAAGAAACCACAAAAACAGACAATAATTTTTTCATTTATAACTCCTTGCAACCTCCGGGTTTTCCCCGTGTGCAAGGATATAATGCCATGCTTTCCCGCCCAAAAAAATTGCAGAAATGCAGAAGAATTCGGCAAATATGCAGTTTTACTGTCTTTTTTCCTAAAAAATCATCCTTACAAGTGCTCCGCCTGCCCTGGCGTTATGCGCCTCGATTTTGCCGCCGGTTGCAAAAAAGGTCTTTCCAGACATGAAAGTTCTGACGGAATTACAGGATTCTGCACAGATTCGCGCCGGTCTTGAAAACGGCTCTGTTCAAATTGGTGTTTTTGCGGAAAAAGTGGACGACGAGAAGTTTTTCTGTAAAAAATGCCTGAGTGAATCTTTGTATTTCAGCGTTCCAAAAGGTCATCCTATGGAAAAGCGGGAGAGCGTGAGTTTTTCCGACATTGACGGACTTACCATGCTTTTGATGAGCGACATCGGTTTTTGGCACGCCGTGCACGAAAAGAAAATGCCGCACAGCCATTTTCTGCTTCAAAGCAGACGCAGCGATTTTTCCACGCTCGTAAACGAAAGTTCCCTGCCGTCTTTTTCAAGCGACCTTGCGATGAATCACCCCGATTTTCCAAGCGACCGCGTTCACATACCCATTACCGACAGTGAAGCCCATGCTGATTTTTACGCAGTCTGCCTTAAAAGCAAATACGGACGCTTACGCGATATAGTAAAGGAAGCTGATTCTTGATTTTTAAAATCCGTTTTCCTTAAGCCAGTCATCCAACTTCTCAATCTGCTTGTTGTACAAGCCCGGCTTTACATCGGCATTTCTTGCGCTTGCCGTTGTGTCCTGTATTGAACATGCCGCGCACGCAGTTGTGGCGAGAAGAATTGCGGCGAAGATGACTGAGATGAGTTTTTTTCATTGTGGCTTCTCCGTTAAAAACAGACAAATCCCACCGCAGGGATTTCAACGCCGTCATTCAAAGAATGTTGCCTGTTTCATACTAAAGTCTCCAATATCTTATTCCTTCTGCTCGTCCTGATTCAGCGTTTTAATCACCTTAGCAGGACAGCCACCTACGACCGCGTAATCTGGAACATCTTTTGTGACTACGGCTCCAGCTGCCACCACCGCATACGCACCAATTGTAACGCCAGGACAAATCGTCGCACCCATTCCAAGCCATGCGTTCTTCTTAATCGTAACTTTGTCGTAAGTATATTTCGTGTGTCGCTCGTTGAAGTCGTGGTTGATTGTGGCGATTCGGCACCCGGGGGCAAGTGAAACTCCATCTTCAAATTCTATCCCACCCGAAGCCGACAAAATCGCTGAATGGTTTATAAACACATTCTTTCCGAACTTCACGCGGTTTCCAAAGTCACAGATAAAGGGCGTGAGAATGCGGATTCCGTCAAGCTTTCGCCCGAAAAGTTCTTCCAAGTCTTGAACATAAGTCGGGTCGTTCGGTAGCTTTGCATTGGCTTTTGCGCAGAGAGTGCGGGCGCGAATCATCTCGTCGCTCGCTTCCTTAAAGTAACTTTCGCGGCAGTCAGTCGGGCCGCCTTTGTCCATCAGCTCGTAAACATAGCCTTTTTCGTATTCCATAATTCTTTTTCTCCTTTGTATGTAGATTTTTAGTAGGTGCTTGCCGTTGAGTGCGTGAATTTCCATTCGCCGCCGATTTTTTCAAGCGTCATATCCTGTTGTAGCCTCCATGTGTGCTTACCGCCGCCGTAGACAGCCGCATTCACTCTTGACTTTCCGCAGAGTGTCGCTTTGTTTCCGTTCACGCTCACGCTGATGTCGTCGTGGTCGGCGGTGTAGTAGTTCAAAGTGCCGTCCTTGACGGCGGCAAGATATTCTTTTTGGTTCATCTTCGTACCGGTCATGTGGATAAGGACGAAACTCGGCGCGTGGATTTTTGCCATCGCCGCCATATCCTTTGCAATCATCGCGCGGTACATTTCTTTGTAAAGGGCGGTGATTTGAGCGGCATCATTTTTTCCGCTTGTCGCGCCTTGTGCGAGGGAAAAAGAAACCTTTCCGCCAGCTCCGTCGAGAGCGGATTTCAGATTGTTTGCTTCGATATGACCGAGGCGAGCATAACCCGCCGTGTTTGTGGTTGCCGCGTAGAAGATGACGAGCGACACGCCGTTGTACAGCGCAAGGTCGCCCGACTCGAACTTCGCGGGGGAACGCACAGCGCCCGCGCCCACCTTTTCGGAAAGCCGAGCGTAATATTCGCTGTTCCCCGCCCATTCGCTCATCGTAAGCGCAAGCGGAAAGAGAGAGGCAACTTCCCGCGCCGCCGCGTTGTCCTCAAAATGTGCGGCATAAGAAGTGCCGCCGATTGTCACCGTTATGTCCATTTTGTTTCCTTGTGCAAAAGCCGCCGCCGCAAGTGCAAGCAGTGCGGCTACTGTCATCAATTTTTTCATCTTTTTCCCTAATCGTCCACGCGGAGCGAGTTCACGAACTGTTTTGTCTGCTCGTAGGTTGCATTCCAGAATCGTTTTTCACCGTCAAGCGAACGCATTTTTGCCATTTCGTCATCGGTAAGCTCAAAGTCAAAAATGCTGATATTTTCAAGTATGTGGTCGGGATTCTTTGAGCCGGGAATGACGGAAAAGCCCTCCTGGATATGCGCCGTTCGCTTACGCGAACTTCACGAGTTTGCCGTTGGCAAACTCGCAAAAATAATTCTGCGAGTTTTTGTGCAAACAAAAACTCGGTAAGCAAGCCGCAAGGCTTGCGACGCATTCAATCTGCGCGACCTGCGGCTTTATGGTTGCCCCTTCCATAATCATATTGAACGGCTCGTCGTCCACATCAAAATTTGAGATGCCGAGCGAGCGAACTTTTCCCGCTTCATACGCTTTTTCCATATCTTTCCATGCGCCCACAAAATCACCTGCGGGCTGATGCACATAGAGCAAGTCAAGGTAGTCAAGCTGAAGCCGTGCAAGCATTTTGTCAATCGCCTCTGCCGTCACGCCCTCGCCGTACTCGCTTGGCCACAACTTGCTGGTAATCCAGATTTCAGAGCGGGGAACGCCGCTTTCCTCGCAGAATTGCTTGACCGCCCGCCCAACGCCGCGCTCGTCGTAGTAGGCGTGCGCCGTATCAATGTGGCGGTAGCCGTCGCGCAGAGCCGTCAGGCACGATTCATAGCACACTTCGTCCGAAGGCTGTGCGTAAGTACCGAGTCCGAACTGAGGCATCTGAACGCCGTTATTGAGCGTGATGAGCGGAACCCCAGCCGTTGTTTTTGCGCTTTGTGCCAGAGAAGCCTTGTTCTTGTTTGAGTGACAGGCGGTAAGCGCGAACGCCGCAAGAAGTGCCGCCGTCATTGTAAGCATGGTTCTTTTCATACCGTTCTCCTGTTAATTCTTTCTATATGATAACAGAGGAAACTATGCTTTGAACAATAGATTTTTTGCAAGGTAGTATGCAATAGGTGAATAGTGAGAATTCGGGCGTTCCCCGCTTCGCGGGTCGCGTGTTTCGCCCTTCCGCTATTCGCTTCATTCCTACGCTCACTGCGTTCGCTTCGGAACGCCTACGGCGGGGCTACACCCGCTAACGCAAAAATTCTGCACAAAATCAGAAAATCATGCTAAACTATATCTATGGGGCAGAATTCCGAACACAAGTACACAAAAAAGCAGGTAGAAAATTTTCTAGAAGCTTGTCTGAACAAAACTTTGGGCGAAATCGATAAAAATCATGTTTTTGACCGCACAAAGACAAATCCTAAAATCACAGGAATTGCAGGAGATGTAATCGAACAGTCTGTTTTCGGCTACGACGCAAACAGTGATTCTTCGCCAGATTTAGATATTGACGGAATTCTAACCGAACTTAAAACAACTGGAATTCGTATTTCAAAGAAAAATCCGAAAGAGTATGAAGCAAAAGAGCCGATGTCCATTACAGGCGTTTCTCCAAATATCATAATAAATGAAGAATTTGCAGATTCGAGATTCTGGCATAAGTTAGCCCATCTTCTGTTCGTTTATTACCTTTATGCTTCCGACAAAACCGTTCTTGCTGCTGAATATGCAAATTTTCTTGTGAAAGGCTATCAGTTTTTGGAATTCTCAGATGATGACAAGAAAATCTTGGAGCAAGACTGGCTTATCGTCCGTAATTTCATCCGCTCGCTCGAAAAGGACGAGTCGAAATATCCTGAAATTTCACATCTGCGTGACAAACTTCTTTTCATTGACACGGCTCCAAAATGGCCAAATCCGCCACGGTTCAGATTAAAAAGGACAGTTGTTTCTAATATCGTTCAGAAACATTTCAACGGTTCTTTGGAACAGCTGCCAAAAACCTATGAAACTTATGCCGAAATTGACAGAAAGTGCCACGAAATTACAAATCTTTACAAGAACAAGACTGTTTCTGAACTTATGAAAGAATTTGCGATTGACGGAAAAATTGACAAAGGTATAGGCGAACGGCTTGTTGTCAAAATGTTTGGCGGAAATGCAAAGAAAATGCAGAATATCGACCTATTCAGTAAAATCGGTTTGCTCGGAAAAACAATAGTCCTTACTGAAAAAGGAAAACGAACCGAGGATATGAAACTTTTCCGAATCAATTTTGATGAAATTGCAAATGTAGATGAGCAGTTTACAGATTCTATTTTCTATGATTACTTTAATGAAAATCAGATTTTGTGCATAATTTTTGAAGAACATGATTCAAAAGATTTTGGTAAAAATACATTCTTAGGATTTAAGAGGCTTTCATTTTCAGATGATTTCATAGACTTGAATGTAAAATCAACTTGGGAAAGAATAAGGGAACTTGTGATTTACAAAAAACTAAAAGATGTTCCTGTTTTAAACTCGAAAGGAAAGCCGAGAATAAACAAAACTGGAATTGCTCAGACTGCTCCGAACTTCCCAAAATCTTCTGAGGGAATTATTTTTGTCCGTGGCGATAGTTCTGATTCAACAAAAAAGCCCGAAACTGTAAACGGAATCACTATGCATCGCCAGTATATTTGGATAAAGGGCAGTTATTTGACCCAAAAACTTGACGGAATAACCTTCCTCTAAAAATCGGCGAAAAATCTTGATCATTTTCTCAAAATTTAGTATACTTTAGTTATGTGTATGCAAAAAACTGTCTGCGAACTGTTTGCCGGTGTCGGCGGATTTAGGTGCGGACTTAATTCTATAAAATCTAAAGATTTCTCGCCATCTTCCGAAAGTTGGAAAACCGTATGGTTCAATCAGTGGGAGCCTGGAAAGAAAAATCAGTGGGCGCACGACTGCTATGTAAAGCATTTTGGCACGGCTTTAGACCTAAACGGAAACGACACGACGAATATAGATATTTCCGCCGTCGATAAAAAAGCGATTCCAGACCACAATCTTTTGGTCGGAGGTTTTCCCTGTCAGGATTATTCTGTCGCAAGAAGTCTCAACGGTGAAAAAGGAATCGAAGGTAAAAAAGGCGTTCTCTGGTGGTCTATCTGGGAAATTCTGAAAGTAAAAAAATCTCCTTTTGTTTTGCTCGAAAATGTAGACAGGCTTTTGCTTTCTCCTTCAAAACAGCGTGGGCGTGATTTTGGAATCATTCTTTCATGTTTGAATAATGAAGGCTATGTTGTCGAATGGCGAGTTGTAAATGCCGCAGAGTATGGTGAAGTTCAAAGACGGCGACGAACTTTTATTTTTGCATACAAATCGAACACCAATTTTGCAAAATCGCTTGAACTCAAAAAAGATGTCGTCAGTGTTTCTGAAGTTTTGAAAAAAAACGGATTTTTTGCAAAAACATTTCCTGTAAAAGAAATTGAGGCATCAAAAATCACATCGACAGAAATTTCAAATGACATCGCAAGTGTTTCTGACAGTTTCAGTTTTGATTTTGCAAATTCAGGAATTATGTTTGATGGTTCTGTTTATACCGTAAAATCCGAGCCAGTTATCTCAAAATCCGAAACTCTCGGCGACATCATCGAAAAAGAATCTGTCGATAAAAAATATTTTATTCCTAACGAGCGGCTTTATTTTACAAATCCAGAAAGCACTCATTCAGATGAAACGGAAAATGAACTACCTTTGGAGAGCCGTCACACCTGGCAGTACATAAAAGGTGCAAAACGAAAATACCGCACGGCGGCGAATGGACACAAATACATTTATTCAGAGGGAGCAATCCCGATGATTGACGAATGGAACAAGCCCGCCCGAACAATGCTCACAAGCGAAGGAAGTTTCAACAGAAGTACTCATATCGTGCGCGATTTTACGAATCAAAAAATCAGAATCCTCACGCCAAAAGAAACGGAGCGAATTCAAGGCTTCCCCGATGACTGGACAGCGACAGGAATGCCAGAAAAATTCAGATATTTCTGTATGGGAAACGCACTTGTTGTTCCGTTGATTACGAGAATGGAAAAGAATATAGAAAAGATATTTGTGGATGAACCGTAAAATTCAGAAAGGTATTTTAAGATAAATAATGCATAGCATTCTTATTAAATCTGATAATTTTTTCGGGGGCGTTACGGGGGCTTGCCCCTGTTAGAAGGGGTAGCGTACAAGCAACAAAGCGGAGAGAATCGGCACTGCTTGCAGGGACGATTCGCGTAGCGACTTGCTTGGGAGCGAGGGGGAGACTTCCCCCTTTTTGCCCCTTATCCTTTGTTTTACTCAATATTCTTGATGAATCTTGCGGGATTCCGTCGCTCGCTTACGCGAGCTTACCGAGTTTGCTACGCAAACTCGCATCTATACATTCTTGATAAATCGTGCGGGGTTTCCGCCTACTATCGTCTTGGGCGGAACATCGTGCGTCACCACAGCCCCAGACGCGACGACAGCGCCCTCTTCCACGGTGATTCCTGGCAGGATTATCGCCCGTGCGCCAACCCATGCGCCGCGTTTTATGACAATAGGCTTGAACTGCAAGCGGTTCAGGTCAGTAAAGTCGTGGTTCGCGGTGATGAGCGCGGCTTCCGGCCCAATCATAACTCCATCCTCAATCGTAACGCCGCCGCTTGCCATGCAGGTCAGACCGTGGTTGATGAACACATTTTCGCCGAGCGTCAGGCATTTGGCGCGGTCAATTTCCATCGGTGGAGTGATGAAGGACGAAGAAAGAAGCCGCCCCTCAAACAGCTCGTCGAGCAGGGCGCGGATTTCTGGACTGCTCGGAAGAGTCGTGTTCAGCCTAAAGCATAGGTCAAGGCTTCGCTGCATTTCTGCTTTCGCCGTGGTGGAATATTCCGTATCGGTCAGTCGGTCAATACGTCGCTACGCTCCGTTTGCCCATTGGAAATTATTGACGTTTGCGCCTTTGGCGCATGGGCATCCATTCTCCCGACTTCATTCGTTCAAAGATGTTCATTTACTTTACCCCTAGTTTTTTCAGCCACTCATCAATCTGCTTTTCCGCATCCTTCCGCTGGTTCTGTGCGGTCGCTCCACGCATCACAAGTGCGGTCTTCATCGTAATATTTTTGTAGAGCCGCTTGATGTTGCCGTCAGTGCCTGAAAGTCCGCTTCCCTCGTGAGTGCAGAAAGGAACAATCGTCTTCCCGCTTAAATCATGCTTTTCCAAAAAAGTGTAGCAGACCATCGGAAGGTCTCCCCACCAGATAGGGTAGCCTATGTAGATTGTGTCGTAGCCTGATGTGTCGATGTCGCCTTTGTAGGCTGGGCGCGCATTCTTCCGCTGCTCGTCTTTTGCCACGTTCGTACATTCGCGGTAGTTCTTGGGGTAAGCCTTTTCCGGCACGATTTCAAAAATCTCCGAGCCGTTCTTTGAAGCAATCATCTTCGCAAGAATGGCCGTGTTTCCCTCGCTGATTGTGCCTACACCGTAGTTTTCGTTCGCACGACTGAAATACACCACGAGCGATTTAGATTTTCCCTGCGCAAACGCACTTGTGGCTGCCAAAAGAGCGACAAGAGCCGCCGCGATAATTGATTTGATTTTCATACAAGTTCCTCCGTTTAATCTGCCTATATAATAACAGAGAAAACTATGCCTTGAACAATAGAATTTTTGCAAGGTAGTATGCACTAGATGAATAGTGAGAATTCGGGCGTTCCCCTTCGCGGCAAGCCGCTTCGGGTCGCTACGTTCGCATGAAATGCAAAGCATTTCATGTTACGAGTTTGCAACGCAAACTCGCGGTTTCGCTTGCGCTCCAGCCGCTTCCCTCGCTCGTTTACTCGCTCAGTCCAGTGGCCGGCTGTCGCCGCCTTGCGTATCCCTAACGCAGAGATGCGTAAGAAATTAAAAAATCTCCTGTCGGAGCTGGCTTTGCAGGCGAAGGGGATTTGATTCTTAGTTTAGGCTTGCATCTGTTGCAACAAAGATTAGCAGCCGTAAAATTAATAGGAATTAATTGTAAAGTGCAGTTTTAAGTCACTGCTGGACTGATATTTGAGTACAAACTGTTAAAACGCTACTGCAAGAAGCTGTACCTACTTCCTTGTGTAGCTCACATCAGAAAGCTCTTTTTTAAGCTCGGCACTTGGAGTAAAAAGCACACGTAAGTTCCTAATATCAGAAGCACTTACATCATCTTTCTTCTCGTGCCCCACCGAACTGAATGAAAGCTTAAATATACCAAACTTGTTCAATCTGATGCGGTTTGAACTTTTCAGGTACTGCGGCATCTTATCCAAGAAACTCTCAATAACTGCTACAATATCTGCCGGGGTCAGAGTGCAGGACTTGGAAATTTCCTTAGCCAAATCATTGACATACGCCGCTTTGCGTCGTTTGCCTATAGGAAATTATTGACATTTGTGCTTACGCACATGTGCATCGATTCCTTATCTGTTTGTAAATAAACTCGGGAAGCAACCGTAGGTTGCGACCACCTCCGCTAGCGATAATTTGAAGCTCACAACGAAGCCCCATATCTTTGGCCGAAAGATACACAACAAAGATAATAAATTTAGGTGCCAGTCGGCAAGTTTTTTCTGACGATTTTAAGGAATTTGCCGTAAAATTCTCAGTGAGTTTTGGTCAAAAAGTCACTGAGTTTAAAAAAATTCTCACTGACTTTTAAAAAATTCTCAGTGAGAATTTACCATGTTAAAATAAGAAAATAAAAAAAATTATTTTCTCCCGATATCGTGAGTTTTTATTGAAAATTTCAGAAAATTATGGTATAATTTCCTTGTTGGAGATTTAGTATGACGACAGTACCTGTAAAAGACAAAATAGAATACACTGTTTCTCTTGTAAGCGACTTTGCAAAAAAACATTCGCTTTCCACGACACAGGCATTTAATTATCTTGACCGCTTTAATGCCATAGATTTTGTAAACCAGCATTATAACATTACGCACACGCTTCCTTTTACAGAGATTCTGGATGATCTT
>JAFSJW010000051.1 GCA_017449265.1 Treponema sp. | reverse complement strand
TGTATGTCACGAGGAAGGTCTGCGATGAATTCAAAACCCAGTTTTCTGACATTAATTTTTCAGATGATGTCGCTCTTTCAGCCTTTATCCAGCAGGTTTACGCACAGAAGAAAGAGACTTTCATAATCATCATCGATGAATACGATGTTATGGTTCGTGCTCAGGTTCCAGACGAAGAATTTGACATCTATCTTGCCTTCCTCAACTCTCTTTTCAAGAATGAAACCCTCCGTCCTGCAATCTCCCTTGCCTACATCACGGGAATCTTGCCGGTCGTGCGGGAGAAGATTCAGTCCAAGCTCAACACTTTCCGTGAGTATACTATGGTTCAGCCGGAAGACTTGGCGGAGTTCATCGGATTTACCACTCCGGAAGTCAAAAAGCTTTGCAAAAAACACAAGCGCAGCTTTGATGACTGCAAGAGCTGGTATAACGGCTACAATCTGAAAGGATTTGAACTTTATAACCCTCAGGCAATTTACAATGTAATGATTTCTGGTGAGTTCCGCTCATACTGGAGCGCAACTTCCTCTTACGAAGTTATTTCCGACAGAATCAAAATGAATTTCGACGGCACGAAAGACGCCGTAATCAGAATGCTCGGTGGCGGGCGCGTTCCAGTTGATGTTGGCGGCTACCGAAATTACATGACGACTTTCTACAATAAGGATGATGTTTTCACTTACCTGATTCATCTGGGCTATCTTGCCTACGATGAGGATGAAAAAGAATGTTACATTCCGAACAGGGAAATCTTTCTGGAATGGCAGCGGGCAATAAAAGACGAGGCCGACTACACCGAGACGAACAAGATAATAACCGCCTCCAGAGAGCTTCTTGAAGAAACAATCGCCGGAAACGAAAAAGCCGTAGCCGAAGCCCTGGATAAGTCTCACATCCATGTCACGAGCAACATGAGCTACAATAACGAAAAGTCTTTGCAGAGCGCGATTTATCTTGCCTATCTCTATGCCATAAATCACTATCTCATTACGAAAGAAATGCCTGCGGGAAAAGGCTACGCCGACATCGTTTATGTCCCCCTCAGAAAAGACAAACCGGCCCTTATTATTGAGCTAAAGCGCAATTCCTGCCCGGAGACCGCCCTAAACCAAATCCGCGAAAAGCAGTATTTCGACTCGCTGGAGAACTGGCAGGGCGAGATTCTTTTTGTTGGCGTTAGCTATGACGCGGAAACAAAAGTTCACCAGTGCAAGATTGAGCGATTTGTGAAGGCTCAATAAAAAACGGAACGCACGGCAGAAAATCTTTCAGGACGCTCCGCGTGCGTTCCGTTTGCGAAAATTTGACAGCCACTCGCCGTTATGCTATTATGCTCTTAACGCTTGACTGCAGGATATTGATGGAGATTGGTTCCGTTGAGAAGTGCCTGTTGCTCGGGCGTTATTTTTTTGCTCACATGAATAATATCTTTTTTGGTGCAGATGTTTTTTGCGAATACTGTTTTGACGGCATTTACAAAAATACTTTTACCGACACTTTTTACCTCAATACCGACAAGGACATAGTTGTTGTTGTGCATTAAATCAAGAAACAAGTTGTAGCCTTTTTCGTATCGTTCTACGGCAAATGGCTCTGTAATCTTGGCGCAGATTTGCTTCCATTCGTCTGCGGTAAAATCATGGTCGGAATCTTTTTTCCGATGGTGAGTTATGATTCCATAACGGATTGTAAAAGACTCTCCGACAATTCCAAGTTTCTTTAAGTATTCTGGTGTAGGTGCAATTTCAAAATAGGACATTTGGAGTGTTTGCTTCTCGGCTTCAGTGCCGTTGAGGATTGTATCGATGACATCGGTAAGAAGTCGCATTTGTAGGATTATAGCTGAAAGTCAGCACAGGTTCAACGCGATATTTTCGCTCCATAAATAATCAAAAAAAACGGAACGCACGGAAGAAAATCTTTCAGGACTCTCCGCGTGCGTTCCGCATATAATGATTATTCAGGTATATTAGTAAAATACATAATCTTTATTGTATTACGATCTTTGTAATATACAGCCCATTATCACCACCTAATGAATACTTTGTGCCAGCTGTAATTGAAAATGTTGTTACAATATCATCCGAAGAACCAGCAACAGTTGCTTCCGCACTTGTAGTTGGCGAAATCGTTGAATCGGAATATTCTGCGATTTGCAAATGTCGCCCGCCCGCAGTACCGCCATTATTATAAAAATGCACTTCTACACTTGTAGCTCCCGTTGGAGCCGTAAATATGACTGCGTTTTTTCCAGCTTTTTGTAAAGAACCACCACAATTGAAACGCAGAGAGCTACCATCAATTTTCATACCAGCTCCAAGTTGAAGAGAAAGAGCCGTTATTGCAGCTGCAGTCGTTGCATCTGAGCTTGTAGGATTAGTAATAGCCGTTGTTTTTGTGGTAATAGTGTCGAAGTTTGAGGCTTCCAATGTATATGTTGTTGCACCACCAGCTGGAACATACTTCGTTACATTCGTAGTTATTGCACCAGTTGCGTTTACTGTAGCAGCAATCGTGGCTTCGTGGCTGCTTGCGTCTGTTACAGTTATTGTGGTAGTTCCCGCAGAAACAGATGTGATTACGACATTTCCACCAGAAATTGAAGCCGTAGCGACAGCCACATCGCTTGATGAAACAGAAGTTCCTGTAAGCCCCAATGTTGCATCATCGTTCGTTACATTTGAAGTATGGCTTGCAAAATTCGCTGAAGAAAGAACCTGACCAGCCGTCTTACCAGTTCCGTTTCCATTCTCCGTTTCAATCTTTATGTCGAAGATTCGGACAATTTTCGTACTTCCGAAAGCAACAGTAACAGTATCAGTGCCAGTGTACGAATATGTGAGCTTTTCGCCTGTCGCAGAAAGAGTTGTAGAATTTTTATTTGGGGCAGCAGCTTCCGCTCCATTAACCTTTATGTATGCGTAACGGTCTGTTTTGTCACTTGAAGAATTCGCACCGCAGAGCATAGTGGCGGTAAAAGGTCCCTTAACGCTCACAGTAAGCTCCGTACTGACAGAACCATCAGGCTCAATATAGCCTGCACTCGCGTCAGCTGATATTGTCGTATATGAAGAAGAAACAGTTCCAGCAGGTGAAACTTTGTTGAAGTATGAGCCGTTTGCAAGACTCATCGTAAGTCCTGCCGGTGTTGATTCATATGTAGCCGCCGCCTGTAATGTTCCCTTTGAAATTTCGGTAGTACCAGTTTTATCGTATGTCGGAACCGTAACAAGGTCAGTCGTGGAAAAATTCCATGCATACACAGTTCCGCTTGTCGTTGTTGTCGTGGGCGGTGTTGTCGTTGAGCTTCCGCTCGTTCCTACATAGTTAGTTCCGCCAGAGCAGGATAAAATCCCCCCCCCCTACACCTAGCGCACAAAGAATTGCGGCTGCAGCCTTAATAACTTTTTTCATTAGAAAATCTCCTTAAAATTTCGAGAAACAAGTTCTCTGCAAGAATCATTTTTCCTGAACAGAAAATGAACTTGGCTTTTAGCAAGCTCATTATATATTATCGGCAATTTTATATGGTTTTACAATTTTGCACTATTCCGACATTTAAAAATTAACAAGGGGGGGGCAATAAGTTCCGTGAAAACGGTCATTTCGACAAGCTCAATGCCCGTATGTTCTAAATGTGGTGGTTTCGATACGCTTCGCTACTCAACCACCGATTTTCATCAAATTGAACTCAACCATACCGAAAAAATATGCTAGAATCATCACATGAAAATCTTAGTTATCTCAGACATACACGGAAGTGCCTCCGCGCTCAGAACGGCACTTGAATCATTTCCGGAATTTGACCTGCTCGTGCTTTGCGGCGACTACCTGAACCACGGCCCGCGCAACCCGCTCCCAGAAGGCTGGGACACAAAAGAAACGGCAGACATCCTGAACACGCTTGCGGATAAAATCGTGTGCGCGCGAGGAAACTGCGACTCGGAGGTTGACGAGATGATGCTTTCGTTCCCATGCCTTGCCGCATACACGAACATCGTCCTTGCTCAGAAAAAAGCCCAAGAAAACAGCGTGAACCGAATCTTCGTGCATCACGGTCATCTGTACGACAGGGAAAAGCTAAAATCGTGGCTTCCTGCCAACACGCTCGTAGTGTCAGGTCACACGCATGTGACAGTTCTGGAAAAAGACGGCGGTCTTGTGTTTTTCAACCCCGGCTCAATCTCGCTTCCAAAATGCGCCGACGGAAAAACCTGCGGCATAATAGAAGCAGATGAAATCGGAGTAAGAAAAATCAGCCTCTGTTCAATAGAAGGAAAAACGATTCGGACTCTGGAGCTTTAGGCTTTTAGCCCCAAAAGTTTGCGCACCGTGCCGAACGCAGTGTTCTGGTCCAGCGCGGAGCCGGCTTCAATGAACAGCGGCAGGAACTCATCTACGAGCGCGCGGTTTTTCTCGTACTCGTCCTCGCTTTTTGACGCATAGAGCGTATTCAGGACAAAATACGCAAGGGGCGTTATGTTGCATTTTTTTGTTTTCGCCGTCATGGACTTGCGCGCCTTGTCCTTGAATTCGGTAAGGTAGAACTTAAGCGCGTCAAACTGATTGAAACTTATGAGGCGGTAGACAAGGGAATTTGGAATCTGAACCGAAATAGAAGAGCCGTCCTTGTAATTCATGGCAAAGTCGGCCGACCCAAGACTTTTGTCAACATCAGAGCCTTTTGCAATAAGTTTTCCCAGCGTTGGCGCGTCCCCGATTTCGGCGGCAAGAAGAAGCGCGTTCGTAGAAGTTTTCCCGCCCGCGCTTTTTGTGAATGAATCAACATCTTTCGTTTGCGCAATGATTATGTCAAGAATTTTTTCGATTCCTGCTATTTTCTCGCCAAGCTCCCCTTCCTTTGAAAAGAGCGCGCAGAACATTATCTTTGAAAGCCCCGACTTCTCGTAAGTCACGCGAATCTGGCGGAAAATCTCAAGATACTGCCTGTTGCGCAAATCCTCGGGCAGCGCGGACAAGTTGAGCCGCGAAATCATAGCGTCAGCCTGAATCTGCACAAGGTTTTCGGTGAATTTTCCCGCCCCGGCACAAAGAATTTCCTTGCGCTGTATGACATAATATAGAAGAGAAACGCCAGCTATTTTCCGTGAGTCAAAATCAATTGAGCCGCACAAACTCTCGAACGCGGCAAAATCAGCGTCGTTTATTGCATCCGCCAGGGCATCACCAGTTTTTGCCGACGCGCGGTAGTCCGAAACAGCTCTTTCCGCGGCTTTTTTCTCGTCAAAGAACATTTTCGGTGCGAACTGAACCCAAAACTGCTCTTTAGCCTTGAACGACTTGAAAATTTTGTCATAAAACGACTCAGAGTCCGGCTTGGCAAAAAGCCCGTTCTCCGCGCCCCTTGCCCAGAATTTTTTCGCGCTCTCGGTATCGTTTATGTACAGAAAAAAAGCCAGTCCCTGCTGAAAAAAAGCCGGAAGATAATCCGCGTTTTTGATTCCAGAAACAAAGCGAAAAACATCGTCCGAAAGTGCTGCAAGAGCTTTCAGGAAATTCTCGCTGGAGCCTTTTCCGTCATTGTTCGCCACGCACACAAAAGCCCGGAACCACGGCTCAAAAAAGCACGCCTGATGCGGAACAATCTCCCCTATCTCAGAAAAAAATTTCTCAATCTCGGACGATTCCTTTGTCCTGTAAATAAAATCTTTGAAAATCGAATTGTATATAAAGCAAAGAGCCTGTGCTTTAGCCGCATCCAGTGCTTTTTCATTCTCGTCCATACTTCCCCCATGTGATTTTTGAAAGAATAGATGTGTTCGGAAAAAACATCAGTTTTCCGAACACGAACCTCACAAGTATAATTATATCATTTTTCAGAAAAAAATTTTTGACAAATCACGAATACAGAATCTATAATCTTATGAGAGATTTTTAGAAATTTTAGTTTTTATAAAATAGAGCTGTTCGGAAAACTGAAGTTTCCTAACAGTTCTAATCTCTGGTACAATAGTTTTGAGGGGGCTTTATGAAAAAACATATTTTTTTACTTGCAGTTCTGATTGCTTCGCTTGCAATTTTTGCGGAAGCCCCGAATTTGACGATTGGACTTCGTGGCTGTATGGGCATGAATTTCTTCGACTTCGACTGCGGTGACTGGTCGGGAGACACAAAGCTCGCCGCAGGTTTTGGCGGAAACGCATTCGTCAGCGTATCGCTTCCGTTCGTAGAGAACTTGAGCCTGCAGCCAGAAATCGGAATCCACTACCACGCAATAAAAATTGACAGAAAAACTGCTGACCGCGACTTTAACTTTACTATGCTCGAAATTCCCGTGATGGTCACATATTCGTTCCATCTCAACGAGCTTCTTTTCCTCCAGCCGGAGCTTGGGCCTCGCATTTCGGTTCTGCTCGGAAAAATCAACGGGGACGATGAGTACAGCATAAAATATCCTTTCAATCTAGGCTTTGAGGCTGGTCTAACATTCGGCGTTAAGACAGGGCCAGGTCATATCCTGATTAATACCCGCTTCGTCCGCGACTTTACCAAAATCACGGTGGACGATACGCTGAAACACACGGCCAACGGAGACTTGCTCGGTTCAGTTCAATGCACGAATATTTCAGTCGGATATCAAATGCAGCTTTTCTAAAGGGAATCTTTAAAATCCTTTTGCTTTACGGATTTTTTTCGCTATATTAGATTGCATGGACAAAGAAATTATTTTAAAAAAAGCCGTGGACGACAACAAAGACCAGCTTGTAAGTACAAGCGATCTTATCAACATGGCAATGCAGTTCCAGCAGCTGTTTATGATGTACGAGAGCGCAATAAAGCAAGTAAAGACACAGTTTGAGATACTGGAGGACGAATTCACTTCAAAGCACGAACGAAAACCAATCAGCTCTATTTCAAGCAGGATAAAAGAGCCGATGAGCATTGCGGAAAAACTCCAGCGCAAAGGGCTTCCGATTACGATTGATAACATGGTAACAAAGCTCTTCGACATAGCAGGAATCAGGATAACTTGTCCGTTCATAAGCGATGTGTACCGCGTCCTTCACATTCTTGAGACTCTGGACGACATAGAAATTATCGAACAGAAAGATTACATCAAAGAGCCAAAGAAAAGCGGCTACAGAAGCCTTCATGTTGTGGTCAAAGTGCGAGTTTCGTTCAGTGACCAGAAGCGCGAGATTCCTGTGGAAATTCAGATACGCACTATAGCGATGGATTTTTGGGCAAGCCTTGAGCATCAGATTCATTACAAGAAGGACTACTCTATGCCCGACAATATTGTGGATGAGCTTAAATCAATCGCTGAGACTATCCACGATACCGACAAGCGCATGCAGAATCTTGCTGAATACCTTCCTGACTTTGTGGATTACTCAAAAGAATACAAATAGACATGAGCTATCCGATAAGTTCCGTGCATACGGTCATTGAGCCTGTCGAAATGACCATTAACACTAAATATGGTGGTTTCGACAAGCTCAACCACCGTTGCTCTAATTGCGGTGATTCCGACAAGCTCAACCACCGTTGCTCTAATTGCGGTGGTTACGACAAGCTCAACCACCGCTTTTCATTCTGTCAGTCCGAGAAGCGCGACACGATGTCAAAGATTTTTCCAGAGAATTTGGCGGCCTTGTTCTCTCCGATTCCGTGGCAGTCAAGAAGCTCTGAAAGAGTCGTGGGTTTTTTAGACGCAATGTCAAAAAGAGTTCTGTCGCCAAAAATCAGGTAGGGCGGAATTTTCATTTTTACGGCTTCCTCGCGCCGCCACTTTTTCAGCTCATCCACGATTTTTGATGAAGTGCTGCCGTCCGAACCATAGTTTTCAGCCTTGTATGCGGAAAAACTTTTCTCCGGCTTTGGGAATTTGAGCTTTCCCAGAGAAAACTTATCGGGCTTTTTCATCTGGAACGGCAGTTCAATCTTTTCGCGCAGCCGAAGCTTTGCCAAGCCGCCCGCCGTTATATTCAGAACCGAATATTCGCCCGTCTTCATAAGCTCGTCGTGCAGAATCAGAAGGTCAACAAAATCAAGCCACTGCTCTTTGGACATTTCCGTTCCGATTCCGTATGTGGAAATCTTGTCGTGTTCGTTTTCAAGCACTTTCTTACTCTTGGAGCCAAGAAGAACATCGATGACATAGTGTGCCCCATAGCGCGAGCCAGTTCTGATTATGCAGCTCAAAAGTTTCTGGAACGGAATGGTCATGTCAGTAAGCGGAACCGGGCCTGAATCGCAAACATCGCAGCAGCCCTTAGCATCAGGCTCAGGCTCGAATTTCTCGCCGAAATACTGGAGAAGAGCCGCGCGACGGCAGCATTGCCCAGAGCAGTAGTTTGTCATTCCTTTCAGAAGCCGCTCTGCCCTGTCGATGTCAACATTCTCGTCGAAAATAAACCTGATTTTTTTGATGTCGCCTGCAGAGTACAAAAGAATCGCCTCACTGGGAAGACCGTCGCGCCCAGCCCGCCCGATTTCCTGATAGTACTGCTCTATGGACTTGGGGAGCGTGTGATGAATGACGAAACGCACGTTCGGCTTGTTGATTCCCATTCCGAACGCCACTGTTGCAACCATAATCTGAACATCGTCCCTGATGAACATTTGCTGATGATTCCGCCTTTCCTCCGCAGAAAGCCCGGCGTGATAATTCAGGGCTGAATATCCGTCGCTCCGTAAATCCTCGGTAATCTGGTCAACATCTTTCTTTGAAAAACAGTAGATGATTCCGCTCTCTCCCTCGTGCCTGTCGATGCACTCCTCAATTTGGGAAAGCGAATTGCGCTTTGGACGCACTGAAAGAAAGATGTTCGGGCGGTTGAAACTTGAATGAAGAACTGTAGGCTCGGAAAGCGCGAGATTTTTTATTATGTCTTTCTGAACTTGGCTCGTTGCCGTTGCTGTAAGGGCAAGAAAAACCGCATCCTTGAACTCCCGCCTTATGCTAGATATTTCCAAATAATCGGGGCGAAAGTCGTGCCCCCACTCTGAGACGCAATGAGCCTCATCAATCGTAACGCACTTTACCCGCACGCGCTCATCGTGCATAAGCTCCCTGATTTTTGACGAAGAAAGCCCCTCCGGAGAAACATAGACGATTTTCGTTTCGCCGCGCCTGATAGAGTTCATTGAATCAAGGTATGTCTCCCACGGCACGCTGGAATTGAGGAATACCGCGTTCACACCTAGCGCGTTCAATGCCCCCACCTGATCCTGCATTAGCGAAATTAGAGGCGAGACAACAACAGTAAGCCCGTCAAAAATAAGAGCAGGAATCTGGTAGCACAAGGACTTTCCGCCGCCAGTAGGCATTATAGCAAGCGTATCGTTTCCGCTAAGAACATTCTGAATTATATCTTTCTGGAGGAAGCGGAAACTGTCATATCCGAAAACTGATTTTAACACTTCCTCTGGTGATTTTCCCGTAAAATCCATTACTTTTGATGATTCCTTTTTTAGAGTTTTCCGAACGATTCTATTCTATCAGAAAATCGATTTTTTTCCAAAAGCACTTGTATTAAAAAATGATTTTTGATATAGTTTTCTTACCTGCCGGGTTGGTGAAATGGTAGACACTACAGACTCAAAATCTGTTGCCTTCACGGGCGTCTGAGTTCGAGTCTCAGACCCGGTAAAAATCACTTTGTTTCCAAAGTGATTTTTTTTTGCCTCCACAGATTTTCACCCTCAGGACGAGAACAAGCCGAGCGGACCTATATTTTTTCTAAGCTCATACGCCTCCTTAATGTGACTTACACAGATTTTCGCATTTTTCTCCATATCGGCGACAGTGCGGGAAAGTTTCAGTATTCCGCTAACAGCTCTCTGGGACAAATCTGAATTAGATATTATCCCGTCCAGAAATTCCCGCTCCTCTTTTCCAAGCGCACAGAACTCGGCTGTTTCTTGCGGCGACAAGTGCGCGTTCCGCTTACCTTGACGCTTTCGCTGAATAAAAACCGCATCGGAAACTTGCTTCCTAAGCTCCGCCGATGACACACTGCCAGACTGAGAGCCTTGAAGCTCGTCTTTTTGCCCTGCGTCTATCCGTATGTCTATTCTGTCAAGAAGCGGGGCGGAGAATTTTCTCCAGTACATATCAACGGCTTTCGCGCTGCACAAGCAGATTTTCCCTGGCGCACCGTAGTTCCCGCAAGGACATGGATTTGCGGCAAGAAGGAGCTGGAATTTTGCAGGATATGTCGTTGTGCGCCCCGCGCGGCTCAAGCTCACAGAGCCGCTCTCCAGCGGGACTCGCAGCATTTGCAGCACGGACGAGCGGAACTCCGCCGCCTCGTCAAGAAAAAGAACTCCGTTATGCGCAAGGGAGATTTCTCCGGGGCGGCAGTTAGTCCCGCCGCCACAGATTCCTTCCACGCTTGCCGTCTGGTGCGGCATCCTGAACGCCGGCACGCGCAAAAGCGGTGAGTCCGCGCCCAAAAGCCCTGCAATGCTGTGAATTCTTGTCACTGACTGAGCCTCCTCTACGGTCAAAAGCGGAAGAATGCTCGAAAATCTTTGCAGAGCAAGCGTCTTCCCGCAGCCGGGAGGTCCGAACGCAATCACATTGTGCGCCCCGCTTGCCGCAATCTGCAAGGCTCGGACAAGTTTTTCCTGCCCCCGAACGCTTTTGAAGTCCAGCGACGGGTCTATTGGCGGAAAAAGCACTTCTCCCACCTTGACGCAATTCTCAGGAACAAATGCGTTCGCGCTCTCATCCGACTTTTTTGTGAATAGCTCCGGGCTTGAAAAAGCTCTGAAAGCCGAACTCAGATTTTCTGCCCCGAACACGCTCATTCCCGAAACTTCCCTTGCTTCGGCAGCGTTCGCCACGGAAACGATGCATTTCGTTATTCCGGCGGAAAGAGCCGTGGCAGCAGCCGCATGAACAGCCTTTACCGGACGAATAAAGCCAGAAAGCTCCAGCTCGCCCATGACAAGAACAGGCTCTTCCAGTAGCGGCGGGCAGTCCGTGCTTGCGCCCAGAACAGCAAGAGCAAGCGGAAGGTCAAATCCCGCGCCTTCTTTCTTCAAATCGGCTGGGGAGAGCGAAATCAAAACGCGCTCCGACGGAAACGAAAAGCCCGAATTCCTGATTGCGGACTTCATTCTTTCGCGCGACTCTTTGACGGCTCCATCCGCAAGCCCAACTAAATCCACTGACGGAATACCGCGCCGAATATCAACCTCCACATTCACAAGCGCACCTTCGTACCCGAACGGAGAAAAAGAAAAAATATTCATAAAAACCCCATATTAATAGGTGCAAAGAAAATACATTTTTGACAGTGAATTTTTATAATTTTTTGTTATATGAAAAGATTTTTCAAAAAAGCGGCGGATTAATTTATCGCTATGGCCTTAATTTCGAGTTTTAGAAATTTTCGGTGGTTGAGCGTAGTCGAAACCATAATAATCAAAATTTTTGTTTGTAAAAGGCAAAAAAAAGGAAAAATGTGATTTTACCCCGCTAAACAACTGGAAAAATGTGATTTTAACGCTAAAAATATGTGGAATTTTGTGATAAAGCGTGATATTCTCAATTTATGGGATATAAACTTCGCAGAAAGGTTGATGATTTTCTTATAAACTGGAAGAAGAATCCTGACAGGATGCCCCTTATCATAAAAGGTGCCCGTCAGATTGGTAAAACATCTTCCATTGAAAACTTTGCCAAAAACTACAAAAACTTTGTAGAAATCAATTTTATAGACGAACCCCAGTATTTAAGGATTTTTTCATCCGGTTATTCGCCTGATAATGTCATTAAAGAAATTTCATTGATTAATCCTGCATTCAAATTTGTTCCCGACGAAACGCTTATTCTTTTTGATGAAATGCAGGCATGTCCAGACTGTGCAACCTGCCTAAAATTTTTTAAATTGGACGGTCGGTATGATGTTATCTGTTCGGGTTCCCTTCTTGGTATAAATTACGAAGAAATTACTTCTGTAAGCGTGGGATTTAAGGAAGATTATGATATGCATTCCCTTGATTTTGAAGAGTTCCTTTGGGCAAAAGGCTATTCCCATGACCAGATAGAAAGTATTTATGAGCACCTAAAAAATCTTACCCCCTTTTCTGATAATGAATTTGATGTCTGGATGAACTGCTTCAAAGACTACATGATTACAGGCGGAATGCCACGTATTGTAAATAGATTTATTGAACAGAATAATTTTTCAGGCATTCTGCAGGAGCAGATTCAAATTCAGAAAGCGTATGAAGAAGATATCCTAAAATATGCAAAAGGGCTTGATAAGTCAAAAATCAAGAATGTATATACCCATATTCCGGTATTTCTTGCAAAGGAAAACAAGCGTTATCAGATAACAAAAGTTGCAAGAGGAGCCAGAAACAGAGAATACATTGGAACTGTAGACTGGCTAAAGGATGCCGGTATCGTAAATGTCTGTTACAATCTTGAGCAGCCGGAACTTCCTCTTAAAGGAAATTATAATCCTGGGGAATATAAAATCTATTATAGTGACACGGGACTTTTGATAGCTTCACTTGATGAAGAAGCTCAGATTGATTTGCGGCAGAACAAAAATTTTAACACCTACAAAGGTGCAATTTATGAAAACATCGTTGGAGACATGCTGGTAAAACAAGGATATGAGTTATTCTATTACAAAAATGAAAAATCGACAGTTGAAATGGATTTCTTCATTCGGGATGCCGCTTCTCTTGTTCCGGTAGAAGTAAAAGCAAATGATAATCCGACTGCATCTCTTAAAAATCTGATAAAAAAAGAAAAATACAGTGATATAAAATATGGAATAAAACTTTGCGCCAAAAATATTGGATTCAATGGAGAGTTTTATACATTCCCCTATTTCTGCACATTCCTGCTCAAGCGATATATGCTGGAAAAAATTGTTTCTGATAAAGAAATAGGAAGATAATTCAATAAGAACAATATATCGATGTATTTAGTACATAGTCTGAATTTCGAGTTTAGTTGAGAATTTACAAAAAAAGCGTAAATTTTTAAAATTTTAATCACCTCAAAAAAAATCAAAAAGAAGTACGCTTATGTATGAACAAATTTACAACTTAACCCACATGTTTTTCAAGTGTCTTAAAGGAAATTTTCAGACAAAAAAAGCACCTTTGGCAAAGCCAAAGGTGACCTAGTTTGCTAAATAAACTCGCAAATCTTAACTTAGAGTTTTCCTGTTGAAAGCCAGTTCTGGTTAAAGTAACCATCCTTTACAAGAGCACTGTCGTCAAGAATCTGACTCTTTACGGTAATAACAGAGCTACGACCAGTTCTTTTGTTAACAATCTCACAAACCTGGCGGCACCAGTGGCTTTTGCCCATTTTTCCCTTAATAGAAACAAGTTTTTTTATTTCCATAGTCTTAACGAGCTTTCCTGTCCTGTCAAAGTACTCGGTCTTTACTGGCATGACAGTGTTCTGGTCATAGTATGCAATGCGGTAGTCGTACTCAACTTCCCTCTTTGAGTGTGGAGTTGATTTTACAGCCCAGCATGTGTAAGAAGCTGAATCGATACGAACAAGAGCTTTCTCGTCAATGAGTTCGTGATCATCCTCATCAATGTCACGCAAAGAAGTGTCATTGTAAGTGTACTCAGAGCCTACGAACTGCTTTGATTTATCCTGAACAGGAATACGGCGCACAGTTCTGAGAGCCGGTGCATAAATGAACCTAGCATCATCACCCTTTTTCTGTGACTGAAGGAAGCGAGTTCCTTTAAGGCTTGGGTTCTTTACAATTTCAAATACAGTCTCAGTAAGACCGTTCCTATGACGTCCGCACTGCTCAACTGTTACAGAATCGTCCAGCTTTCCGCCCTTGAATGAATCACAGATGAAAAGAGTCTTACTAAACGACGGAGCAGGGTTCGTGTCAAAATACTTCTGAACAACATCTTTTCCTGAAAGCGCAAAAGAAGCAGCACATGCCGCAGCAAGCAATCCTGACAAAATAATCTTTTTCATAAACGGAATCCTCCAATTTTAAAAGTCTCTGAAAATAGAATATCCAAAAACTAAAAAAGTAACTAAAACAGTTCGAAAATTTTAGCTTTCCGAACAGGTTTATTAGAGCTGTTCGGAAACTTCAGTTTTCCGAACAGCAACCTTAGAAATTCTGTAATTTTGCAAGGCTTTAGCCTGAAAAATTACGCAAGACCAGTGAGGAAACAATAGGGTTCCTCACTGGTCTATTATACCTTTATATATCGAAAAAATCATACTTTTACTTGAATTTTTTTGAAAAAAATCACGGTTTAGAATTTTATTCCGCACTTGAACAGATGCTCGAATTCAAGGTCTTTCACATTGAAAGCCATATCATAAGCTGCAAAAATCTGAAAATAATGAACAGGCTTGTACGAAAGCGAAATTCTTGTACTCGGAAGATAGCGGAATCCCGAATCCTTGAACCAGCGGAATTTTTCAAGCAGCTCTATGTTCAGCATAAGACGACCGAACACCGGCTGCTCATGCCCCAGCCCCGGCGAGAACTGAAATCCGCCGTCCGGGAAAGAAAAAAGCATACTTCCGTAGATTAGGCGCGTTCCTGCATGAAACCCAAACTCAAAATTTTGGTTCGCAAAAAAATCCGTCCCGAAATTTATCTCAGGCTGGAACCGGAAGTAGCGGAACTGGTCAAGTTTTCCTTCATCAAGGATTTTGTCCCTGAACTTATCTTTGAAAATCCTGAACCTGAGGGACTTCTCCGTGAATGATTTTTTTCCTGCATCGAACACATACACGACTCCTACATTAGGAAGAAGCGTAAAATCCGCCTCCTCCGTTTCCTCCGGGTCAAACTCTGAGCCAGAAATAATGTTCGCCCTTGAATCAAGGTTCTCCACTTTCAGATGAACGGGCGTCGGAATAAGCGTGTCCTTGTAAATCGCCACGGTGAAATTTCTGTTCGTGGGAAAGCCTAGCACCGTAGAGCCTGGCACTGTAATTGCACCGACAGGAACTTTTGAGTTTTTTAGCTGAACATATCCGTCTATGATTTTTGCAACAACATTGCTCTCTTCGTCAAAAATCGCAAGGTCAAAGTTTCCTTTCAGCGTGATTCTCATACTGCCGATGTCTTTGTAAAGCTCTTTCTCATCAAGCGCAACAAGCCATGACAGGTAACTTTCGGCAACATGCATATCAAAAGTCCTGTTCATAATATCGTTAATCTTGCTTTCAAGCGGGCCGAGCTTCAGTTTGTTCGTGGAATTTACCAAATCTTTTATGGATATATCTTTCTCAGGCGGAATTACGAGCTTGAGCATTTGCTCAGAAATCGCCTTGAAGCCTGTTTTGTCCCTGTAATACGACTGTATGTCCTTGAAATTCTTCGCAAGAAGCTCCACCGTAAACCCGGGGATAAAACTTCCGGTGTTGGAAGTGACATAAGTGCGCCCCATGAGTTTTTTATAGTAATTGTTCATTCTGGGAACATATTCTTTCTCAAATTCATCAGTCTTTGAATTCCACAGGCTTACGGTCATCAAATCCCTTCCGAACCTTTTGAACCCCCAGTTTTTCGTGAGCGGTATCATCGGAACTAAATCCTCGTCGTTCAGGATGTTGAATATGAAAGCGTACCTGAGCTGGTCAACTTTCTTGCTTGTGGTAACATTCGGCGTGGCGAAAGTGTACACATGAAGTTTTGAGGTATCAAAATTCAGCGAGTCGCACATATACGCCCCAAGAAGATTCGCCACGGCGGCTCCGCGGCTGTGTCCCGTTATGAGCATGAAACAGTCGTCTTTTTTTATGCCGTGCTTGTCAAGGAATGCGTAAAGCTCGCCCATTACCTGATGCGTGCATTTGTTGAAACCCTCGTGGTAGACCGGGACATGCTTTGTGTTGTTGCTCACATTCAAGTTTGACATCCATTCGTAAAAATTGACGACAGTTCCGCGCACGACTACGAACACAAGGTATTTTTTCCCAATAAAACTGTCAATCTCCTTGCACGCAAAGCTGAAAGCGCACTGATCAATTCCCCAGTGCTTGTCGTCAAGATCGATGTCATAGTGCAAGTCGATGTCTTGTTTTTTCACCCCCAAAGATTCATACGCATCGGCAAGAGCGGAGCCGTACATTCTGTTCTCAATGTCCGAGTACGAAAGTTCGGAAAGAAGAATTGCAACGCGGGCAAGAGAATGATTGTACACGAACGATGATTTTTCCCCGAACCATTTCTCATCCCACTCAAAATCCATACGCTCATGCCGGCTCTCAGAAACAAAAAGCCCCGCCACAGGAAGCGAAACTTTCTCCCCGAAAACGCGCGAAAAAGAAAAAATCAGAAAAAATAAAAAAATACTTTTTTTTATAATCATATCCCCCGGCACAAGACAAGGCTCAGGACTTCCAATAAGAACCGACCTTAAAAATTTGCGGCATACAACAATAACCCAAATTTGTGCGTCAAGAACAAATCGTGTATACCGTAAATTTTTCCTATGGCACTGTACTACATTCTGTCCAAATATGGCACGAGAACCAAGTCCATTGCGTCTTTGAGAACTTGGAGCGTTGCTTTTGCCAAAGTCAGGCGGGCTTCTTTAAGCTCCTTTGACTCTGCGGCAAGAATCGGGCACTGCTGGTAGAACTTTGAGAAGAGTTTTGCAATGTCGTAGAGATAGTTTGCCATGATTGAAGAGTCTTTGGCATTTGCGGCTTTTGCCACGGTCTCCGGGTATTCGCCAAGCCGTTTTGTAAGCTCCCATTCTTCTGCGGCTTTGAGAAGAGAGGCGGTCTTTTCTGGACTTGCCGGGCTTGTTCCCTCGTCTGCGGCCTTTCGCAAAATTGAAGCGATGCGTGCTCCCATGTACTGCAAATATGGACCTGTGTTTCCGGTGAAGCTCAAAGATTCTTCCGGGTTAAAAACCATGTCTTTTATCGGGCTGACCTGCAAGAGATAGTAGTGGAGGGCTGCCAAGGCGACTTTTTCTGCCACCTCGTCTGCGTTTCCCACTTCTTCTTCGCGGCCTTTTTCCTTGATTGCTTTGAGCGCGTCTTCGTGGAGGGAGTCAATCAAATCGTCTGCGTCAACGACTGTTCCTTCGCGGCTCTTCATTCGTCCGTTAGGAAGGTTTACCAGACCATAAGCCAGGTGATAGAGCTTGTTTGCCCAGTCAAAGCCCAGTTTCTTAAGAATATAGAAGAGGACTTTGAAGTGGAAGTTCTGCTCGGTTGCGACCACATAGACAAGCTCGTTGAAAGCCCAGTCGTCGTGGCGGCTGATTGCGGTTCCGATATCCTGGGTGATGTAAACGCTGGTTCCGTCTTTTCGGAGCAAAACCTTTTCGTGGTCTTCGCCGTCTTTTCCTTTTCCAACGGCTTCTGTAACATCAACACGAACCGAACCGTCCCCTGCCTTGAAAAATACGCCTTTTTCAAGCCCTTTCTGAATTTCGTCCTTTCCTTTGAGGTAGGTCTCGCTTTCAAAGTAGAATTTGTCGAAGGAAACTCCCGTACGCTCGTAAGTTTCTTTTACGCCGTTGAAAGTCCAGTCGTTCATTGTCTGCCAGAGCTTGCGTGTTTCTTCGTCGCCAGCTTCCCACTTTCGGAGCATTTCTTCGGCCATCTCCTGTGCCTCAGGGTGAGCGGTCTCAGGTTTGTCTTTTTCGCCTTTGAGGTAGCGGTCGAACTCAACATAACACTGACCGACAAAGTGGTCGCCTTTCATGCCGAGTTTTTCTGGTGTGTCGCCATTTGCCTCGTGGAAGAGCTTGTATGCCAGCATTGACTTACAGATGTGGATTCCCCGGTTGTTGATAAGGTCAACTTTGCAGACCTCGGCACCTGCTTTTTTGAGGATTCGGGAAACCGACTCGCCCAAAGCGTCGTTTCTCATGTGGCCCAAGTGAAGGGGCTTATTTGTGTTCGGGGAAGAGAACTCAATCATAATGCGGCTTCCCTCAAGGTGCGGCTTTCCGTCATTACCAAAAGTTCCGAATTTTTCCCCCTCTGTTTCGATTTTTGAGAGGATTGATTTTACGGCTCCTGCCTTATCCATTTTTAGGTTTACATAAGGGCCGACAGCCAAAACTTCGCCCAATTCCGAAGCTTTGCTTCCGATTTTTGAGACAACTTCGGCTGCAATCTGAGGAGGAGCGCTTCTGAGTGCTTTTGCGAACATGAACATTGGCGAGCCTAAGTCGCCCATCTGTGGGTTTGGGGAAGTCTGCACTACAATTTTCTCTGCTTCGACTTTTTCTGCTTCAAGATTCTTTTCTTTTATGATTTCGTTAACTGCGTCTGCTATAATTGATTTGAATTGTGATTTTGTGTCTGCCATAAGGTCAATTCTATAGAAAAAAGTAATAAGTGAAAAGTATTTTCACTTGGCGCACTTTTTGCGAACAGCTCCAAACCTTACGCCCAATAAAAATTCAAAATCTTACTTCACTTACTACTGCTTTTTGTGTAATATATCAAACTAGATGAAAATTGCAAAATTTTTTATCGATTTTTTGCTTTTAGTCGTGATTCTTGGGTGTCACAAAACTGGCACTGAGAATAAAAGCATTAGGAGAGTTACCGTGGACACTAAAGTTATCGATCAGTACATCGACGAACTGATGACAAAATCAACAGCCGAAATTCCTGTATGGAACATTGAAAAAGCAAGGACTGGAGAAAAATCAGGATGGGACTACATCGACGGATGTATGATTATGGCTTTGCTTGAGATGTATGATACAAGCAAGGACGAAAAATTCCTCAAATTTGCGGATTATTACGAAGATTACAGAATTTCGGACGACGGCACCATTGACGGCTACGACAAGGACGAGTGGAACATAGACAACATAAACGGCGGCAAAAATCTTTTTACGCTCTACAAAATCACAAAGAAAGAAAAATACAAGAAAGCTCTTGAAAATCTTTACAATCAGGTTATCCGCCAGCCTCGCACAAAAGAAGGAAATTTCTGGCACAAGCTCATTTACCCGAATCAGGTCTGGCTGGACGGTCTTTATATGGGGCAGCCGTTCTACATGGAATATGAGGTTATGTTCAATAACTCAAAGAACATTGATGACATCTACCATCAGTTCTTCAATGTAGAAAAGCTCATGCGGGATTCTGCCACAGGATTGTACTATCACTGCTACGACAGCTCAAAATCAATATTCTGGGCAAACCCAGATACAGGACTGAGCAAGCACTTCTGGCTCCGTGCGCTCGGCTGGTTCAGCATGGCAATGCTCGACACACTCAACAAAGCCTCAGACCGCGGAAGCGAAAACTGGGAGCATCTGAAAAAGATGTTCATCGACCTGCAGGATTCAATGCTCAAATTCCAGGACAAAAGCGGAATGTGGTATCAGGTGCCGAACTTTCCGGACCGCGTTGACGCAAAAGGGCGCAAGAACTACCTTGAAACATCAGGTTCCGCAATCTTCGCGTACTCGCTCCTCAAAGGAATGCGGACAGGAATTCTTACCGACAACAAATACAAGGAAGCCGGTCTGAAAGCATTCAACGGTATCTGCGACACTTACCTGAACACGGATTCTGGCAAGCTCAGTCTTGGCGGAATCTGCCTTGTTGCGGGTCTTGGTCCTGAGAAGAACAAAAGGCGCGACGGAACTTTTGAATACTACATGGACGAGCCAATCGTTCAGGACGATGCAAAGGGTGTAGGACCATTTATCCTCGCTTACAACGAAGTGCGCCTTACAAACAAGTAAATCTGACGGTGCTTGCGCCTGCGAAAAAATTCGGACAGCGTATTGCAATTTTCCAACTTTTTTAATAATCAGAATTATCCAAAAAAAATCAAAGAACAACTACTTTTGATTTGGATGATTCTGATTTTTTTTCTTTAAATATCTGAAAAATCCAAATTTACCTCAAAATTGAAATATAAATAACTGATAGAATATGCGATAATATTGTTACCAAAATAGTTTTGGAGAGAAAAAAAATGAAAAAAGTCAATTTAAAAAAAAATCTCGCCGCTTTCCTGTGCGCAGTTGGCATAGTGACGGCTGGCGGTATTTTAGGATGTTCCGGCGGAACTAATTACACAGGAACCAGTAGCTCATCAAGCAGTAGTAGCGGCAGTTCCAGCTCAGGCACGGGCAGCTTCGAGAAACTAACTGCGGACAGAATCGCTACAACTGCATCTTCATCGGCAGGAACAATCACACTTTCACAATCAACTTCTTCCGATATGATTCTTCTTGACACAACAATCGGAACATATACTTCATTGCAAGCCGCGCTCGATGCGGCGGCAGCAGGAACCGGCTCTTTCACAATTACGCTCACTCCCGGAACTTACAATGCCACGGGACTCAAATACAGAAGCAACAACAACCTTAAAATCAAAGGTGATTCAAACACAGCCTACGGAACGGATGTTCTTATCGTCGGACAAGGCTCTGACATGGCAGCTGAAAGCACGCGTTCGCTCCTCTCTTTTGAAGGAACTGCGAACATTGTCCTTGAGAACCTTACTTTGAAGAACTCATACGGAATGACAGAGGGAACGGCGCAGGCAGAAACTTTGGGCGTAAGCAACAACTCGTTCAAGGGATTCCTCACCTGCTACAACTGCTCTTTCCTCTCAGGTCAGGACACAATCTGCACAGAGGGAAAGGCATGGTTCTACAAGTGCTACATTGAGGGCGATGTAGATTTCTTGTGGATGGAAACATACGACGGAAAAGTCGCGCTTTACGAAGAGTGCGTTATCCGCGCAATCGGAACAAGAACGACTTCCGCATACATCACGGCCCCGCGCCTCTCAAAAAATAACTCCGTGTGGAAAGGCATCGTCCTTTACAACTCAACATTGCAGGCAGAAAGCGGACTCAAAAATTTCTACCTCGGAAGAAATCCGTGGGCAGGAAGTACCGCATATTATGAGAATGTTGCAATCATTGGCTGTAAGCTCTATCTTGGCGATGGCGTAACGCTTGCGGACGATGTTTGGAAAAGCGCGGCGAACGGAACTAGCAACCAGCAGTACATTGGATTCAAGACTGACTCATACTTCCCGGCATCCAGCGCAGGTCATGGCGCAATTCTTACAGCCGACCAGATTGCATCCGAGTATGCAGGCCGCGAGAACATTCTTAACCGCTACTACGATACAAACTCATCAAAATTCAAGAAAGATACGGAATCATACTGGAATGTGGCAAGGACAGTGAGCGACAACAGACTTTCCGTAACGGCAGACAGCTCAAAATCATTGCTCGCCGGCGAAACGGAAGTGAAGAGCACAACATATGATATTCTTGCTCTTGCAAAGGCAAGAACAGGCGCGGCATCTTATTCTCAGAATGATTCCCTCACGAACGGTTCTTCCGATGACAGCGTACTGACATGGAGCAACATAAAATATCACAGCGAAGGCTACGGAATAACAACAAGTTCAACTTCAACGATAACAATCGCAGTAACAGAGCCAAGCGTTATTTCTTGGACAAGTTCTACATATTCAAATGGAACGCTCACAGTTAATGACGGAAGTTCAAATATCGTAAGTGGTGCTTCCACAAGAACTACGACGGACAAGAGTTCCGAAGGTTTCTTGTACACAGGAACAAGCGCAGCCACCCTTACGCTCACTTTCACAGGAACGACATATATAAACAATATTGTCGTTAAGACATTGACCGATGAAGCGAACGCCCCATCTTCCGTCAGGGTTACACTCGCAGCTTCACAAATTGCAAAAACTGAGTCAACCACAGCTTCGGCAACAGTCAGCACAATCTACATGAACACTTACACACCTTCTATCAGCTGGACTTCAACCGATACTGGAGCTGCAACAATAGACTCAACTGGCGCAATAAGCGGAGTTGACGCAGGAACTACGACTATAAAAGCAACTTGCGGCGGCGTAGAGGGAACTGCCGAACTTACTGTAACAGCAGCCGCAAGCACTATTTTGGGTTCTGTTGAATGGGATATGGATGGAACTGATACATTGTCACTCTATTCTGATGCAGCTTGTACAACTTCTATCGGCGGTACCCAAATCAATAGAACAACAGGATATGTTGTTGGTGGAAGTGCTACAAACTGTCCTTTGTATGTTGATGGCGGCACAAGTGGAAAATTTTCATATTCTTCAGGACAGTATGTACAACTGAATGCGGGAACGAAAATCTATGTACCAGTTTCTTCAGGAAGTACTTTGACAATAAATATGCATTCATACAACAACACTTATCAGAATGTGGAAGTGAATGGTACAGTAATGACTGCTCAAAACTGTACATACACAGCAAATGGCGATGGATATGTTTTACTTGATATCAAAGCAGATTCTACATATATGATTGGAATTTCTGTTACAGATGTTGATTATAGTACAACCCGTACCACATCTGGTACAGTTTCTGTAACAGCACAATAACCTTTAGAAAAAACATAGGCAAAAGCAAAATCCCCCGGACACAGAACAATTTCTGTTGTGCGGGGGATTTTGCTTTTGTGGCGTTGACTTTGCAGGGAAATGTGGTACTATAAAATCATCAAAAAGAAATCGGTTCAAGCATGGTTTGAATGTATATATTCTTGTTAATCGAAAACCGAGAATTTACCGGGCTATTTTTTGTTGAACCGAGCTATCTTTTTTTGGGAGCTCTATATGTCAGATTTAGCTTATTCATACTACAATCAGCTTGAAACGCTTGACTTACCAGATTTGGAAATTCTTTTTGATAAAATCAGTAGTTTGATTTTCGCCAAGAAAAAATCTGTTGATTCTGAAATTGAAAGCGGTCTTGCATTCTTCAACAGCATAAAGGGGTCGGTAAATAGGAAAATAAACCCTAAACAAGAGCTTCTCTTGGCACTGGATGAAAAATATGCGTATTCTAATTGGCGCGAACATCATTTTAGACTTGATTCAAAACAGGGAACCTCATTGCGAGAATGCATCCAAAATTATAAATTCGTGTGTAACGGGCAAAAATAGCGGTTATATTTCATCACATTCGCTTTCTGATTTATTTTTTATTCTAAGAAAAGATAAGTCTGTTTCGGAAAGAAAATCTTTGATTTTGCATTTATGTAAATTTTTCAAAGTTGTTTCAGAAGTCAAGGATTTTTTTATATCCGTTTGCAACAACTCTGACTGGAATGATTTGGAAGATGGCTTGCAAATGAAATGCGCTGAAACAGAGAATTTGGATTATATAATCACACGCGACAAAGAAACTGGCTTCAAGAATTCCCCCGTAAAAATATTGAGCCCGACAGATTTTTTGAAACTGACTTGACAAAATCTGGCAGGGCAAAATCAGGAAATTTCTCATCGTCATTGACAAAACTTGCAGTTGAAGGTGAGCAGATATTTAAAATTAATCCATTGCAGTGAGGAATAAGCATGATGCAAACAATAAAAGGTGAACCACTTGCACCTCGTGTTGTTGAAGTAAAAGCACTGGAAAATTATATCCTAGAAATAAAATTCAGCAATGCTGAAAAAAAATATTTTGATGCAAAAAAAATTTTGAATTATCCATGTTTTAGTCCCCTAAAGAATACCGCCCTATTTAATACAGTCCATATAGAATATGGTTCAATTGCATGGGCAAATGACATAGATTATTGCCCCGACACGCTTTATTCAGAATGTTATTAGGATTTTGTTTTTGGGACTATTGACTTTCAGCAGAGTTGTGATATAGTAAAGGGATGGAAATGCCCGAGACCGCGCTAGGGGTCTTTTTAAGATGATTGGTCTGCGCCCTTTCCGTTTCTGCTTAAACTCCGTCTGTGGGTTTTACCCAAAGCGGGGTTTTATTTTTTAGATAACTTTCTCTTGAAATTAGGCAAGATTTTACATCATAAAAAACAACTTCACCTATTGGCTCAAGTGCAATGTAAAGAATATTACAAGTATTCATCTTTTTGCAAATAATTAAAGATGCCCCGATTCCCTTGTATATTCCATCGTAATCAGAGGCTATAAATTCCACAAAATCACGTGCATTCTCAAACCCAGCGTTTTTTAGCTGAGATAATCTTGTTTGCCTGTTTATATGTTTTTCTCCGTAATTGCCACGCTCACCTTTATCTTCTTTTCCTATTCTAAGCCTGATTTTTCCTTTTTCTCTCTTTATGACTCTCGCAATTTCCTCAGTAATCTCACCGAAATTTTTGCTTCCGCTTTTCGTAAGAACATATTCACCATCATACTGAACTTCACAATTCATATGAATACTATAACATAATTAAAATTGCGTTTCCATTGTTCCTGCGCATATTGAATGCGCAGTGAAATCAGAACGAAACTTCGCCAGTTTCTGAAACTGAGATGATTGTCCTGCAGTTCGCGCAACGGAAATGCCCGCTCTTCGTTGTGGTAAGACGCTTATCGCAAATAGGGCAGCAGAACGAAAGCGGAAAAACTTTCTTCTGCGCTTTGTCCGCATTGTTAAGGAAGTAATCCACATCTTTAAGATCTTTGGCAATACAGAAAAGCTTTGCAAAACCCAGAATCTGGAACACATCAAGAACTTTGGGCTGCAATCCGAAGAATACGAAAAGCCCGCCTTTCTGAGTAAATTTCTGGTATTCGGACGCAAATACTCCAAGACCTGCGGACGCAACATAATCAAGCGATGAGCAGCGGAATACGAGCCGAACAAAACCATGCAGATAGATTTTGTTCAGTCTGTCCTGAAAGAATTCAGCGTTGTACGCATCTATCCTGCCTTTCAAAAAGACATGAAGCACATCGGGAAGCTTTTGGTCCCGCGACAGAGTAATGCTGAGATCTTTGTCCCAGCGGTCATTGATACTAGATAATATGATTAAATTCTCTTCCATGATTCTTCTCCAATATAATACAACTTTATAATTTCTAAGGAAATCCCCATTTCCTAACTATCTGTACTAGTCCTTAACGCACATAACTTTCCTAGTTTCGTCAATCTCAGGAGCAACTACCCGGACAAAATACAATCCGCGGGCAACAGGATTTCCCGACTTGTTCGTACCATCCCACTTAAAGTTATGCACTCCCTCTGAGGCATGACCTTTCGACAGCCATTTGACCACATTTCCGTCGAGCGTAGTGACGCAAACGCTCAGGTTTCCGCTCTCCTTCATGTTCACTTGAACCACAGTCTGCTCCCGAATGCTCACATTGATTACATTGTTCAGAATCGTAACACCACCGCGCTGTAGCTTCAAGTCTTTGAGCGAGAATGACCACAAATCAAGGAACGGAACGGTCGTTACGGCCGTGTTCGGCATCCAGACCGCATACAGCGGAATCGGGGCAGTCGTATCGTCCCCGTCATTGTCAATCTCAAAATCGTTACCGTCCTCGTCCTTTATTCTGAACAAGAACTGAATCTCATCGCCTGCCTTCCATGAGTACTTGTTGCCCGAAGTATTGTCGAGCTTGAAATTTTTCAAGATTCCTGAATCATCACCAGCCGCAGTTCCGTCAGTTCCGCTCTCAGGCACAGCCTTCTTCGTGGCGAACGAATCCAAAGTATACGGAAGCCAGAGCCGCCAGGCAGTTCCGAACTGATAGTTGATTTTGTCGCTAATCATTTCTTCTGTCAGGGCTGATTTCTTTATCGGAACAAGCTCCGCAATCTCCCCGTTCTCAGGTTTCTTGAAGCCCGTTGATTTTGTTCCGTCACCCACAAACTGAGACTGAACTGTGATGTTTCTTTCAGTGCGCAGCTTATTGTAGTTTCCGGCAAGTCCCGTAAAATCATGGGTAGCGTAGTTGCTTGACTCAGGCGCAATCGTTCCGTAGATTCCTTCTTCGTCCCAGCCCTCGCTGTCGCTTCCGTCATCATTCGCTCCGTTCGTGGCATAGGCATAAAGCACATTCAGCGCATTCACCGCAAATTCGCTAATGCAGTGCTTTTTTCCAACCTCAAGATAGTTTCCGAGCGTGTCAAAAACATATGTGTTGTCCTGGAAGATTCCGAAAATATTCTTTGCCTTGTCAGAGTCATTTCCGTTGTCAATAAGCATCGTGCTTTCAATGTCAGCGAGTGTCACAGACCTGTTGAAATAAAACTTGAGAATCGTATAGTTCTGTTTTTTGTTCTGAGATACAAACTCAATCTTGTCAATGCTCAAATCTTTGGCGAATCCATCAAAATCAGTTATGCTGCACGCATCTTTCAGGCTCGCAAAGTGATTGCTCCTCTCGCTCGCACTAAGGCTGGAAAGCTCAGTCCTTCTTCCATCGGAAGAAAGCCCCGCAAGAGCCTTAGTGAACACAAAATACGAGAACTTCTCCCCAATCGGGGCAATTGCCATGAGGAAAGCAGGCGGAGTAACATCAATCGTCTGAATCTCGGTCGGGTCAATAAGGCGGTTTCCTGCAAGGTCCGTCACATACGCCTTAGACTTGTCGTATTTCACCTTGAAAATAGTGCTTGTGGGAAGCCGCGTGTCATCCGCATTCAGAGAAATCTTAAAATACAGTCCGTCATCGCCCGTTGACTGGCCAACATTCACGAACAAAACGCTCTTTACGCTCTGAGAAACCTCATCATTCTGGAATGTACGCCATGACGATTCTCCGTCAACTCTGTAAGTGAAGCCCAAAGGAGCTTCGGCAAGGCTTGACCGTCTGATTCCTCCAGTCGTTATTGGGTCAGTGAACGGACGGGAGCCTCCCACATTGTCGGGAACTGTCCCCGTGTCGGAGTCCGATGAAATCCATCCTTGCTTTACAGCCCAGTGCCTGCTTTCGGAATATGTCGGCGTATTGTCGAACATATGGAACTCAATGTTGTGCAAAAAGCTGGACGGCGTATTGACGCTTCCGATAACCTCATAATTCTCGTGGCTGCTTGACCAGTCGCCGTAAGTGAGGAAGTAAGGAGCGTAAGTCGGCCGGCTTGTGTCCCATGAGCCGTGCATATCGCCGCGCTGGAAAATCGTGTCGTCAGGGTCATTGTTCACAGTCACGAAAAGCGGATGACCTGATGAATAAGTTCCGGCTGTGTTACTGTTCGCGCTTATGTCTTTGACCAAAGGCGTCTCAAACCAGCCCGTAATAGCCGTAGGCGAAGACAGATTGTCAACGCAGCCCGGATAGTTGTGGAACGAGCCTGTGCTTACGGTATAAGTTCCGTCAACATAACCCGCAATTGAAACCCTGATTCTGTACGGATGGTAAGACGGAGCATCCGCCGCATTGTCAGAGAATGTTCTGTAAAGCGCATGTGGTGACGAAGAGCCAGTCTTACTGAATGATGTTATCGCTCCGTTCAATGTGGCAAATCCGCTCACGGAAATAGAGCTTCCGCTCGCAATTGCGCCAAGAGAGCTTGTTGCCTGCACATTCACATCAGTTCCGTTCACCTCCACGGCAGTTCCGCTAGCCGGCATTCCGCCAATATCAACTTGCTCAGAATAGCAGAACTCAATGAAGTTATGCGCATCGTAATATTTCTGCGAGTTTTCTCCCACGGCGGAATCGTATTCCGTGTGCATTTCCTGCCCGATGTAGCAGGCGACGATTACAGGCTGGCAGTGGTCGGTGGCGGCGGTAAATCGGTTCGAGCCTGTAGTCTGAGCAATTCTGTTCTTATGCTCGTCCCTGAGAGTCTCGTAAAGGAATTCGCTCGTGCGCGCCTTGATAATTTCTATCGTAGGAAAAGTATTTTTGTGGATTCCATGCCTGTCCGTGCTAAGACCGTCCGTATTTCCTGCGTCAGTTCCGGTCGCATCAGTGTTCCATGTGCTTTCCAGCCCGCTTGAGTCAGTTCTGATATAGAATACGGACAAATCGCCCCTTCCGTCAGTGGAAACAGTACAGTCCGCATCATAATATGAGCCGATAAAATCAAAAGTACCAGTGTTCCAAGTGGCAGTTCTGGCTGCAAGCGCACGCGAAATCTCATTGTTCGTGTTCTCGATTTTTATCACCGCGCCAGTAAGCGAATCCACGAACTCAACTCTGATTACATCATCGTACACGGTGTAAATCGCATCAACATTCGGGTTCAGTACAGGGCGTGAGAAGAACACATTGCTGTTGCTTCCGCCATCAGTACAGTTTTCAGCCGCGCTAAGAGCATAGTTCGCAGTACAAGACGATATAGTGCAGTTGTAACATTCGGCAAAAGCCAAAAGCTGGCTGTCATTGTTTTTCAGAGTAAGATTCCAGCTTCCGCCCGGAGCAAGGTTCACTCCGTTCACATAAAAATTCTGCAACGCAGAAATAGTCTTTCCTGAAAAGCCCGAGAAAGTTGAGCTGTACGATGTGTGTGTGATTGGCGTAGTTCCGTCAGGCATAACCGTCGGAAAGCCACCAGAATATCCGTCGTAAATAGCAGGAAGCGGAAAATCATCAATAAGAGACGGCTTCACATGGGTCGTTCCGTCGCGGCTCGTATGCGCGTAAGGGAACAAAAGAAGAACATCGCTGTCACGGTCGCCGTACTTGTTGTCATCGTACATTGCGCTCGGGGAAGTTCCGTTCAAAAGAACAAGGTCTTTCGTTACAGTAAGATTCTCGCTCTGTGTCACATTTGCGTTGAACAGGCAGTAGTTTTTTGTGACCCTCACAGGCGCAGAGAACGACACGGCTTTTCCCGCCGCGCTTATGAAAAGATTTGCGCCGAACGAAACTGTTCCTTTCGTACCGCCCGCATTCTGCACGGTGAACGACGAGGCATCGTAAATGTATGTGTCCGTGGCAAAGCTTGCGCTTGTAACGCATGAGAACGCACATGCAATCTGGTTAAGCCCGGCTCCGTTCTGAACGAAGCTTCCAGCTGTGATTGAAGAGCCGCTTCCGACATAGAAAAGTCCTGTGTTAGTGACCGTCATTCCGTTCGGTGCGGTAACAGCATTGTTTTTTTCCAAAGTGAACTTTTCGCCCGTCGTAACATCGATTGTGTTGGAAACGGTCACAGATTTGTTTTCTTTCACGGTAGCATTTTTTGAGTTCACAGAAAGTTTTGTGAGCGCAACAGTTCCTCCGACACTCTCATTGAACAGAACATCGCCTTCCGTCGCTTGCGCAGAAAGACTTCCCAGCGAAGAGGCACTCAAACTGTCAATCGTATTGGAGAATGTCATGTCTCCGCCGGAAGAAATCAGAGAAAGGTCGCTTGAAATAGCGACTGCGCCCGTAAAGCTCTGGTTACCGCTTGAAGATACGGTCTGCGTTGCAGTTCCAGAACCTGAAGAAGTCGTTTTTTCAAAATAAGATTTTGCCCCCACCGTGAATGTTGTAAGGGCAGAAATGTCTCCGTCAAACCTTGCATCGGAAGTATCTGTCGTAAGGAAATGATTTCCTCCTGCAATATCGTCTCCGAAATGAACCAAATCATTCGCCGAGCCTTTCAGAACAGTGTCCGAGCTTAAAGTAACCGCTTTTTCATAAAGCTGGGTCTCGTTTGATGCAGTTCCTGCAATATGCCCCGTAGAATTAACATTTCCGATTGTGACAGGACACTGAACATGAAGAGAGGTGCATGAATCGGAAGCAGAGAACGGCTCAAGCGTAAAGCCCGAGTTGTTTCCGTTCATAAGGACATGACCAGCCTGATTGATTGTTACTGTTCCAGAATAGCTGTTTGTTCCTGAGAAAGTAACATCATCTGCTTTTACGATATTGATTTTGTCACCGAACGAGTTGTTTCCTGCAAGTGATATGCTTCCTGCGGCAGTTGCGGCAGTTCCTCCTCCCAGCGTCATAATTCCTGAGAAAGAGCTGTTTCCAGTTATAAGAATTGTCTTTCCGCTTCCGTTCACAAAAAGGGTGGTTCCGCTAACGGTCATAGCGTCATCAATGCCCGAAGAAGGAGTCGCGAATCCTTCCGTAAACTCAATGTTCTGATAGCTGAGTCCCCACGGAAGAGTGTTCTTTCCTGACGAGGCGTAAAGAGGTCCGTAGTACTCAATCACAGAGTCAGTTCCGTTTTCCTTAGCCCCAACCAAAGTCTGCGTTCCGCTCATGCGGATTCTGCCATTGTTCTTGATTTTTTCGCTCGTAGGCTCAAGCGTAATCGAGCAGCTGGCAAAATCACAAGTTGCGCCGGAACGAACCTCCATGTTCTTGATGAAAATTGGATTCGTTCCGCCAACACCAGTTCCGAGGTTCAATATGTGCGGGTCAGCAGTAGAAGAAGTTCCTTTCAGCACAATGATTTCAGAAAGCCCGTTCTTGAAGTTCGGATAACTGTCCGCATCAAGATACTCGCTTCCGTCCTCATCAAAAGCCCAGTTCTTGCAGTTCGCCGTATTGTCAATCCAGTTTGTGCTAGTTCCGCCGAACCAGTAGTATTTGTGCGAGAACCATCTTGTTGTAGTAGGTTCGCTCACAACATAGTCACAGTAGTCGCTGGCGTATTTTTTCGATGATACAAGCCCTAGCTCAGTGTCAGATGTTGAATCTTTCACAATCACAAAAGAAAAATCACTTCTCACAGGAGCCGTTGAGTTAAAGTAAACAAGCCAGCGGTCAGATGAAGTTGAGTTCATCGTAAGCGCATTTGCAAAAGTATTTCCTTTTGCCGAAATCGTGCCAATCGTCTGTTTTTTTCCGCCCTCAAAGCTCACCGTCGTTGCGCTGGCAGGCACGGAATTATCTATTCTTATAGAAGAAAATGTGTTCGAGCCGTAGATTTGGGCGTTTTCAGATTCAAGAGAAAGTCTTGCGGCATCCGAAAATCCGCCATAGAAGAAAACATCTCCTGCGGCAGAAAGGTCATCGCTTTTTATCGTAAACGCATTTCCGCCGGAAGTTATTCTTCCGCCCCCAGACGACGCGCTCGTTCCGAAAGTAACTTTTGCGCTGTCAGTCAGAGTTGCGTCCGCGCTAAGAGAAACAGCCCCAATATAAGTCTGGGTTCCGCTCGTAGTCACAGAAATTGCCGCGCCGTTTGCGCCAAGAGTCGTTGCTCCTGTAACATAAAGCCTGTCAGCGGTAACATCATCGCCAAAGGAAGCCGCGGCATTGTAAGTCTGGTTTCCGCTCGTAGTAACAGTTCCTGTGAATGTGGCGTTTCCGTCAGCCGTTATGTCAGAAGCCGCCGTGTCGCCTGAAACAGTAACAGCCGCCTTGTAGACCTGAGAGCCAGTCGTAGTAACATCTCCTGTGAATGTGGCGTTTCCGTCAGCAGTAATGTCTGAGCCATCCGTATCGCCCGAAACTGTCACCGTAGCTTTGTAAATCTGAGAAGATGTTGATTCTACATTTGAATTAAAAACAGCAGCTTTTTCCGCCGTAATCGTCGTTGCAGAATTTACATTTCCGTCAACGCGAACCGTCCCTTTGTAGAGCTGCGCCCCTGTCGTAGTAGTCACATCTGAGCTGAATGTGGCGTTTCCGATTGCAGTAAGTTCCGAGCCAGAAACCTCTCCTGTTACGCCCACGGTTTTTTCATAAGTCTGCGAGCCTGTCGTAGTAACTTTTCCCGCGCAAGAAACATCGCTTTTTACCGTAAGCGAAGTACATTCTGCGTCGGCAAGAACTGAAAGCGTACCTGCCGAATTAATCGTAATGTTTCCGCCAAGAACATTCGTTCCGCTTTCGTCCGAGCTGATTTTTACTCCGCCCGTAAATGTGCTTTCGCCCAGCAGGCTGAGCGTATTTGCCGAACCGTTCGCCACCGTGGTTTTTCCAGTAACAGAAAATTTTTCTTCTGCAGTGCCTTTCGTTCCGTCAATAAACGAAAGAGTCTCATAAACCGAAGTGTCATCCAGTGACGAAGGAAGCGAAAGCGTGGAATTATTGAAAACAAGTTTTCTGTATTTTGAGCCGAGCGCAAGTGTCGAAATTGCTCCGTCATAGTACTCAACTACAGACTCATCTCCAAGAACAAGGCTTGTTCCGTAGACAAGAGGAAGCCCGCTCGCTTTCTCAACGGTTTGAGTTCCTTCAAGAAGGATTTTTCCTTTCGTCTCAACTTCCAGAGTGTCAGCTATTGTAACATTATAAGTTGAGAAATCGATTACAGTATTTTCAGTAACAAGAAGAGAATTTATAGAAATATTTTCAGTGAGCTTTAAGATTTCAGGATTATTCGCCTGAATGACAATATCAGAAGTTCCATCATTCGGCGGATAGCCCAAAGCATGATATGTTCCTGCCGCATCGTAGCACCAGTTTTCTTTCGTAGTCCAGTTTGTATCGGAAGTTCCGAACCAATAGAACGCAAACACGAACCAGTCCGTAGTCTTAAGATTGGACGGGTCAAGGTCAAGCTCCTGAGCATGAACAAGCGTAGGAACGATTTTTAAAGGATTCGGGCTACCAGCGTTATCAACGGACAAGCTGTACGCGACTTTGACATAATCAAAATCTGCGCCGTGCCTGTCAGGATTCGTTGTAAAGACTGCTTTCCACCAGCTTGAATTTCCGTCCAAACTTGTAAGAAGAAGCTCATTGCCAGACCCCGCGCCTTTGAACGAATAAGGTGCTGAGAAAGTCTGAGTCGTTCCGCCGTCAAACGATACGATCGTAGCCGAAGAAACGCCAGAATTGTCTATATCAATAGAAGAGAATGTGTTAGAGCCGTAGATTTGGGCGTTACCAGTAAGAGAAAGTTTTGCCGCATCCGAAAATCCGCCGTAGAAATAAGCAGTGTTAGTGCCGCACAAAACAGAAAGCTCCTTTCCGCCAGAAGTCACCGAACCAACGCCAGATGCACTAGGCGTTGCTGTCGTTCCGCTCGTTCCGAATGTCACATTTCCGCCGGCTGTCAAAGTTGAGTCCGCGCTAAGAGATGCGTTTCCAGTATATGTCTGCGCCCCGCTCGTAGTAACATCTCCAGTGAATGTGGTGTTTCCGTACACGGTAATTTCTGAAAGCGAAGAAGATGAGCCAACATTGCCGCCAAAAACCACATTCGTTTTATTGGCTGATGTTCCTACGGTAAGGATATTCGCGCCGTCCACCGTGCTGCCAAAAGAAACGGTTTTTGTCCCAGCGTCAAGAGTCACATCCTCGCTTAGCGTAACGGCTCCGGTATAAGTCTGAGTAATAGCCGAAGTTCCGCTCGTAGTCACAGAAATTGCCGAGCCATTTGTTCCAAGCGTAGTTTCACCTGTAACGCTCACCTGAGAGCCAGAAACATTTCCGCCAAATGATGCGTCCGCACCGTAGGTCTGCGCCCCTGTCGTAGTCACAGTTCCAGTGAACGAGGCGTTTCCGTCAGCGGTAATATCTGAGCCTTCTGTGTTTCCTCCAACGCTCACAGTTGCGCGGTAAGTCTGCGAGCCAATTGATTTTACATTTGAATCAAATGTTGCTGCCCCAAGCGCGGTAATTGTCGTTTTTGAATCAACATCTCCGCCTACGCTCACGGTTCCTTCGTATCTTTGCGCCCCAGCCGTAGAAGTAACTTTTCCAGTGAATGTGGCGTTTCCGATTGCGGTAATATCTGAGCCAGAAACATCGCCTGCTACGCCCACGGCTTTTTCGTAGGTCTGCGAGCCGGTGGTAGTAACTTTTCCTGCGCAAGAAACATCGCTTTTTACCGTAAGCGAAGCACATTCAGCGTCAGCTGCGATATTGAAACTAGACGCACAATTGAGCGTAAGAGTGCCGCCGTCAGAAATCGTGGATATTGTGCTTGAGCTTGTGGAATGAGCCGTGTTCGCGCCGATGAACACATCACCTGTAAAAGCATTCGCGCCTGAAAGAGAAAGCGAGTTTCCAGCCCCGTTCGCAACAAGCGTAGTTCCTGCCACAGTGATTGCGCTTCCCACAGTTCCCGTCGCCCCGTCCGTGAATTCAATGTTATTATAGGACGCGCCCCACGGAGTCGCCGATGAAACTGCCCCATAGTACTCAATGACAGAACCAGCCTCATTCGATTTTGTTCCTGTCAAATTCTGACTTCCTTCCATCCTGATTCGACCCGCATTCGTAAAACCAGAAGTCGTGCTGCTTGCGGTAACAGAGCAAGAAGCAAAATTCACCGTCGCGCCGCTCTCAACGCTCATGCTTTTTATGAGAACAGGATTCGTTCCGCCAACTCCAGTTCCGAGGTTCAGAATGTAAGGAGCGGCAGAAGAAGAAGTGCCTTTTTTTATTATGATTTCTGAGACACCGTTTTCGTAATCAGGGTAGCTTGACGAGTCAGTGAAAGGATTAACTCCGTCCGAAGACCAGTTCGTTCCGTTCTGCCAGTCCGCGCTAGTTCCTCCGAGCCAGTAATATTTGTAGCTGAACCAGTTTGTTGTCGTTGGGGATGCAACGCTTGTATCATGGGCGTACTCAACGGCTGGAGTAAGCCCCAGCTGACTTACGGATTCGGAATCCTGAATCACAGTGTATGAAAAATCACTATTAGAAGGAGCTGATGAAAAATCAGCAATCCATTTTGAGCCAGAAGAAGTTGATTTCAAAGTAACAGGATTCGCGCTCGTTCCGTTCGTTTTGATTGAGCCGATTGTCTGCGTTTTTCCCGCACCGAACGAAACATTGTTTCCTTCCGCAAGGCTCAAATCGTCAAAGGAATTTGAATCCGAGAAAGTGATTGAAGTGCCAGTTCCAGACGATGTGAATTTTGTGAATTTGTTCGGGCCAGAAACCGTAGCTACGGCAGTTGCCGAAGAAAAAACCGCGTCCGCAAACTCGCCCGAGCCTGAAACAGTTATATCCGTGCCTGAGAAAGTAGTTTTTCCCTGGAATTCTGCGGACGCTCCCGAAAGCGCAAGAACATTCTTTGCGCCAGAAAGATTCATATCGCCAACAAAAACAGCCGTTCCAGTTCCAGTGACAGAAATATTATCCTCTGCGCCAGAAAGCGTAACAGTTCCGTTGAAAGTTGCGGTTCCAGAGACTGAGAGATTATCCTCCGTTGTATTTGTAAGAGACAGTGTGCCGCCAAAAGTCACATTGCCTGTAGATTTTACAGTAACATCATTCTTGGCAGTAATTGCCCCAGTCGATGTAGCACTTCCCGATACAACAAGATTCGCATAATCAACAAGGTCAATTGTCTGGCCCGTTCCCGCAAATTCCACAGTCCCCTCATGCGCAGAATCATTTATTACGGAAGTTCCGCTCTTTATCCTTCCCGAATCTTTGTAGATTGTCGTTCCGTAGCTAGAAAAAGCTCCGCTAACAGTAAGAGAAGCCGCCCCCAAAGTGATTTTTGCGTCTGATGAAAGAGCCTCTCCTATCGTAAGGACTTTTACCTCAATTCCCGATGAAAGAGAAGAAATATCCGGATAGTTCGCGCAGCCTGCAGGAATCAAAACAACGGAAGTTTCGTCCGGAACATCTTCCGCAACTTCGTCAAAAACTCCGTCATCGCTTTTGATACGCCAGTTTCCAGGCGTGTTCCAGTCCGTGGAAACCGCGCCTGTCCAGACATAATTTCCGTACTGAACTTTCCATCCGTTCGCATTTACGGCCTGATAATTCGCCACGGTCTTTCCCGCAGCAGGAACAGAGTGCGTAGCCCTGAACGATGACGCAGAAACTGTCCCGCCCTCCGATACTAAAACCGAGCTTCCGATTGAAAGATAGCTTCCAGAAAAATCTGCCGCCGCCGCGTCGAAACTGCCTGAGCCTGAGAGCGAAAGCCTTCCAGAAGCGTCAGTTCCAGAAAGCGAGAGAGAGCCAGAAACTGTCTGAGTACCGTTCACGGTCAAAGTTTTTCCGCCAAGATTCGTGGCAGATATTGAACTGAAAGTGTTCGTTCCTGAAATCGTTGCAGAATCTTTCAGAATGACATTTCCGAATGTGTTCGTGTCAGAAATTGTGGCTGAACTATTGAAAGTAACATCTCCGAATGTGTTCGTATCAGAAATTGTTGCAGAGTCATCGAAAGTAACATCATTGAAAGAATTTGAACCTGATATATCTGCCGTCTTCTGGAATTCCGCATCGAAAAAAGTCGTAGAGCCAGAGACATCCGCATCATCAGTAAAAGTGACTTTGGCATTTCCGTGCGTGAATGTGCCGTTGTTCGTCCAGTTTCCGCCAACGCTAATAGCTTTTCCGCCAGAATCCAAAGTTCCGCCCGATTCAATCTGAACCTCGCCAACAGAAATAGTGTCCGTAGCAGAAAAAGTTCCGTCATCTTTTACAGTGATTTTATCCGTAACAGTAACTTTTCCGCTCACGCTCGTAGTCGTAGTTCCGTCGCCAATGAAAAGATTTTTGATTGTTCCGTCAGAAAGCGTGGCAGTGCCTGTAACTGTAACATCTTTTGAACCGTAGTCTGCAGCCGTAACTGTAAGCCCGCTTCCGCCGTTTATAGTAGTATCTCCGTCCAGCTCAAGGGACGCAATCGTAATCGCGCCGGAAGAAGTGTTCGTAATAATGCCGTTTGTTGTGAGCGCGCTTCCGGTCACATTTCCGCCCAGCTTGAGTTCTGCCGAATGAATAGTCGCAGCCGAATTCAGATTCGTAGTACCGCTGACAGAAACATCTCCTGTCGCCGAGAGAGTTCCCGCATCATCAAAAGTCAAAGACGATGCAGAAATGTTGACAGCAGAAATAGTCCCAGCCGCAGAAAATGTCACAGGGCCAGCAGTTACATCGCCACTTGTGGAAAGAGAGCCGCCAGTTCCAATTGTCACAGCCGCCGCCGTAACATCAACTGAATCTGAAATCGTCGTGTTGATTTCAAGATTTTCGTAAGAGTTGCCCCACACAAGGCTCGTTCCGCCCGCGTAGCTGATTTTTGAGCCAGTTCCGTTCGATACGCTTCCCGCCGAGAACGTTCCGCCGCCGAAAGAAATTGTGTCATTGTTCGCCACCGCTCCAGTCACCGTAATAGTCCCAGTGCCTCCGGTAATGCTTCCGCCGTTCGTTACATCTCCGCCCACGGAAAAAGTACCGCTTCCCAACAAAAGGTTTCCGCTGTTCGTCACATCGCCGCCAACAGAAAAAGCACCGCTTCCCTGCGTAATCTCGCCGCCGTTCGTTACATTTCCAGTAACCGTCATTCCGAATGTATCGCACCCAAGCGTTGCGCTTGCCGCCAAAGAAAGAGACGCAACAGAAATATCAGCCGAAAGAACAGGATATTTCGTGCAGCCTGAAGGAATAGTCACGGCTGTGGGGGCGGAGGGAACTACCATACCAGCCCAGTTGGACGCAACGCTCCAGTCCGTACTTGTTGCGCCTGTCCATGTGGCTCCAGCAACAGTAGCCGTCGTCGTTCCAGAAGATGCCGTGTTTATAAGCTCATCTGATATTGTGTTCGTTACGGTAAGAGTTCCGTTGTTCGTCACAGAGCCGTCGGTACCAGTGATTGTGCTTGCCGTCACCGTTCCTGTTATGACGAGAGTGCGTGTGTCAACATTGGAAAGAGTTATTGTATCGCTTGTAAGCGTTCCTGCCACGGTAAGAACCGTCGCGGGCGCAGCACCACCCACATTCGTCACCGTGTCTATGTCTGCGCTCTGCCCCGCCGGAACCGTAATGTTCGCCCCGGAGTGCATTGTAAGAGTGCCAATGTCGCTCGTGCAGTCCAAAATTAGCTCGCTCGTTTCCGTTGAGCCTGTATCTGCGCTGGGGCGGTAAGTTTCAACTGTGGTTGATGTAAAAGTCTGACTGCCACTTATTGTCACTGTAAAAGAAGCACTTTGCCCGTTTAACTGCGAAATAAAAAAAGCGTCAATCGTTATGTCTTCCGTAAGCGCAATCGTAGCCTCAGAGCAAACATTCGCCGTGTCGCCAGCCCCAGGATAAGCTCCTGCCGCCCCTCCGCCGTCCGTCAAAGACCAGTTGCTTCCGTCGCTCCAGTCACCGCTCGCACCGCCAATCCAATAGTATGTTGCGGCAGACAAATCTGCGGAAAGAGAAAAAAATCCGAGCGCAAAGAAAATCAAAAGGCAAGTTCTTATCTTTGAAAAAAGCTCTGAGAAAACTAAATTCATTATTCCGGAAAGACAACGCATCTCTTCAATTATCGGTCATAAAGAGCGGAAAATCCATCAATTTCACTTTTGCGGCACTCGGCTCTAAAGTTCGGAAATGACTCCGCAAGTTTGCGGAGTGTTTGCTTTGCAAAACTCCTGCAAACTTGGCCACTTTTGGCAAAGCCAAAAGTGCAAATATAACAAAAAATTATCGCAAAAACACTGTCAAAATCGAACTTTCTTTGCACCTATATAGATATGGAAAAACCAACAACACAAAAAGATATAAAGCAAAAGCGGGAAGAACTGACATTCGCAAACAACTTTCTATTTTGCAAGATTTTGGAAAATGATTCGGAACTTTGCCAACATCTTTTAGAGCTACTTCTGGAGCATGAAAAGGTAAAAAATCCTTGACACAAACGAATATCTCACCGATACTAACGGTACTATTACGAATATATTTTTGCATTGGAAACTAATGCAAAAAAAAGTTATACTATAAAACAATTACAAAAGGAGTTTTCAAATGAAGAAACTTATCGCGGCAGCAGCCGCATTGTTGATTTCAGGATTCGCATTCGCACAAGGCTTGACGCTTGAAGTGGGGGGACGCGCCAGCTTCGATCTGAACATCTTTGACTTCAAGAACGGTGATTTTGACAGCGTTCTGTATCCAATAGGCGAAGATACATATAAGAAAGTAGATTTAGTTGACGAGCTGAAAGCGACACCGGGTTTCGGAATCAACGTGTTCGCAAACATCGGTCTTCCGTTCTTGGAGGGGCTTGGAATCCAGCCAGAAATCGGCTTCCACTACCACAACGTCGCGTTCAAGCCGAGCAATTATTCTTACAATGGCGATTTATACGCGTTCTCGTATGAATGGGACGACGACATGAAGGGTCACTACATGACGCTCGACATTCCCGTTCTGGTCACGTACAAAATCGGGCTGGGCGATATGTTCTTCATCCGCCCGGAAGTCGGTCCGAAATTCTCGTTCACATTGGGAAAATTTACCGTAGAGGACAACAAACTTAAAACGAAAGCGACTGCTCTGGGGCAGAGCGTTTCAGAAACCGAAAACATCAAGGACGATGACTATGACGTGAAATCCGCATTCAACTTTGGATTTGAGGCGGGCGTCTGCTTCGGAATCAACCTGGGACCGGGCGCAATTCTCATCGACGTGCGCTATACGCGTGACTTCACGAAAATGACAGTCGAGGATTTTGAATTTATTGACACAAAAATAGGTGATTTTGATTTTGGTTCGGGGCAGTCAATCAACGTTTCAGCGGGATATTCAATCAAAGTCATGTAGCGGCTCATAACGAGCCACCGGCAGGGGACACGCTCCTCTGCTTTTTTTTCCTCTATGATGCAGATTTTTTGTTCAGACAGATATTCACTACACGCGAAGCACAGCGCACTCTTTCTTCGGAAAATACGTTTTTCCGGCGCCCGAGTCGTCCACGAATTCGTTCATGCTCGTAACTTCAAGCGCATTGTCATCCATTGATGAAGAGCGGATTATGTTCAAATCGGCATTAGAAATATCAGAATCCCATTTGAGCTTCTTAAAGCCGTCGTTAATCTCATCGTTGGAAAGCGGGAAATTCTTTCCTACGCAAATATTAATGTACGCCAGCGGATATGAGCCATCGGGCAACGCAGAGACAACAACATCGTGAATATGCTTGTAAATCAATTGTATATCCATGCTTGTAATTATCGGCAGAAAAAGCCTATTCCTCCATGACACGCGAAGACACGCGAATTTTTGCGCATTGCCGTGCGCAAAAGTCTCACGGCAATATAAAATCCGTTCGGATTAGTTTCCTTTTCCCACAAGGCACATCCATTCGGCCTGGGCGCAAAGCGTATCACCAACGAACGCTTTTCCTTCCTGAACGACCATGTTCTTTGACACGCGCTTGTTTTTGATTTCCATGCGAACCGTGTCCCCCGGGCGAACCTGATGCTTGAACTTGACATTGTTCACCGTGGCAAGGAAAAAGAGGCTTCCTTCATCGAATTTCTTCTGCAAGCTGAGCGCGCTTCCGCCGCCTTGCGCCATAGTTTCAATAAGAATAACCCCAGGAACTACCGGGTACTCTGGAAAATGCCCCTTGAAGAAAAAATCCTCGTCAGTGAATTTTCTTGTGCAAACACAACCGTCTTCGTCATACGACTCGATTGTGTCAACAAACAAAAACGGTTTCCGATGAGGCAACAACGATTCAATATCAGTAAAAGCAGCCATAAAAAACTCCCATAAAACAGTGCTATTTTTTATTTTAACACGAAAACTGATTATTTTCCATGAAATTATCAGCTTCCAGATTCAAAAGTTTTACAAGATTTTTTTTTCCACATTCCTGCAAAAACGGAATTTTCCCGCGTTCAGATTTAGGAATTTTTTTCTCAGAAAAATATGCCACAACTGATTTTGTCCTTCCGTTTGAAAAAATGATTTTATCCGTACTGAAAAAAGAGCGGATTACGAACGGAAACGGAGCGTCAATTTTAAGGCTTTTTTTCTGAGCAAAGAAATTAGCGCAAAAATCAAAAAGATCCCGCTCGTCCCGAATCAAAAAATAAAATCCGCTGTCAAGAAATGCTCCGCGTTCCGTCTTTGCCACGAACACTTTCCGCACGCCGTCCGTTGCCCACTCAAAAATCTCCGCTCCAGCTCCAGAAACTTTGTGCAAAGACCCGTCATCTTTCCAAAAAAGGACGGGCCGAATCATCTTGTACGGAACTCGCGGAGCCGAGCCAATCTGGGACAACGCCCGGAACACGAGCCTCCTGCGCACGGCTGGTTTCTGCGAAAAGAAAAGAGCCGAGTCCATGCAAACGCATTTTCCGTCCGCCCCTCTCTCCTCCCAAGAAAAGGAAGAGCAGAAATCCTCAAAGAACTCTGCGTCCACAGCGTTTTTCTCCGCAAAAGAAAGAACGCCGCGCCGCCAGCCTTGAAAAAGGCGGTCAAGGCACGGAACAAGCTCGTTCCGAATCCTGTTTCTGTAATAGTTATTGTCTTGGTTCGTGGAGTCAGTGCGCCATGAAAAGCCCTGTGAGCGCAAATATTCTTCAATTTGGGCGCGGTCTGTATCAAGAAGCGGGCGGAAGAATTTTCCGCGCATTTTTTTTATTTCTCCGTCGCTTCCTTGCAAAAAACGCATCAGGACGGTTTCAAGCTGGTCATTTTTGTTATGCGCAAGACACAAAAGAGAAGTTCCAGTGTTGCGCAAAAATGAGCCGAAAAACTCATACCGCTTGAAGCGTGCCGCTTCCTCAATTCCAAGCCCACGCTCCTCGGAAAGAGCCTGCAAAAAGCCTTCTTCGCACTCAAAGAAATAGCACTGCACTCCAAAACTCAGGCATAGATTGCGCACAAAATCCGTGTCGCCGTCGCTCTCAGCCCTCGGACGGATTCTGTGGTTAACATTGACGGCCCGAACACGACTTTTTCCAAAAATATGGACGAGCGACACCAAAAGGGAAACGGAATCTGCGCCACCCGAAACAGCCGCCCCAACAGTGAGATTCTGGTCATTTATGTCGTAGCCGTTTTTTATGAATGACTGCGCTACGGCTTCGTCAAAATCACTTATCAGTTTCATTTCAGCAAAAAAAAATCCCGGTCAAGTGATCGGGATTTTTGCTCAGAAAATATTATGAACGCGGCGGAGCAACGCTGATAACTGATGAATCAGCAGGAGTAAGAACCGTAACATTCTTTCCAAGGTCAATGTCTTTTACATAGAGAACATCGCCAATGTTTACTTTTGAAACATCAACAACAACGCGAACCGGAAGGTCTTTTGGCAAAGCACTAACTCTGATTTCAGGAGTATGCGTAACCATGAAACCACCCTTGAGAACGCCGGCTGGTGTTCCAGAATACTGGAGCTTGTATGTACGAACGACTTTTTTTGTGTTCGTTACTGAGAAGAAATCAACATGAAGAACACTGTCAGTCATAATATCATACTCAGTGTCGCGAATGAAAGCATCAGAAGTCTTTCCGTCAACATTAAGAGTAACAAGAGTAGTAGCTGTTATTGAACGCCATACTTTGTTGAACTCAACTTTATCCACATCAATTGATGTAGCTTTTCCTTCCTCGTCGTAAACAACTGCCGGAATACGACCATTTGCACGAAGCTGCTTTGCAGCCTTCTTTCCTGTCTCGCTGCGAACTTTTGCAGCAATAACCATCTGTTCCATTTTTTGGACTCCTATTTTTTCTGGAAAAACTAAAGTCTAAAACAAGAGTAGAATCAATTTCACCCCATCGTTCATCACGCCAGAGCTTTTCCAAATAGACCTGTTCGTAAACTAGATTTTCATAGAAAATAGAATTCCGAACAGAGCTAATATATGCTGGGACGACAGGATTCGAACCTGTGGAATGACGGCACCAAAAGCCGTTGTCTTACCGCTTGACGACGTCCCAAAAAAAAATAACAATTTAAACTTCTGCAGGAGAATCTTCTTCAAATTTTCCCGCTTCATAATCAGAAAGAATTCTATTCTCAATAACGGAACGGAATTCCATACTGATAGGATGAGCTATATCCTTGTACTTGCCATCAGCAGTTTTCCTGCTTGGCATTGCCACGAACATTCCCGACTCACTTTCAATAATTTTTATGTTATGCACAACAAAGCAGTTGTCAAAAGTGACCGTCACATACCCTTTCAGTTTTCCATCTGCATTTACCTTGCGGATCCTAAGCTCGGTAATCTCCATTTTTCAGCTCCCCGAATAATAACAGAATCTCCATTTTTTCTGCAACAAGGCAACAGCCGCTTTTGCAGAATCAAGCGACTCAAAAATTCCAAACACGGTTGCCCCGGATCCAGACATATCAGACCAAAGAGCACCTTGATTCTTTAAATCCTGCAATGCATATTGAATCACAGGATACTTTTCAGTCAAAACAGAAGTAAAGCTGTTGATGAATGTCCAATTTTCAACTGACGATGAATAGATTTTCTCGTACTCATCAAAAAGCGGGCATTCGTTTTTCATAGGAGCCTTATAGCTTTCATCAACCAAAGAATATGCCTCTTTAGTCGAGCTGAAAACCTCTGGAAAAATCAAAACAAAATGAAAATCATGCCGCGCATTGATTTTCTTTACTATTTCACCACGCCCTGAAACAAGTGAAGCCTCGTGCAGTCCGTTGTGAAGAAAGAAAAATACATCGCTTCCGACTTTTTCCGCTACGGCATCAGCAACGATATCCGTAAGGTCAAAATCAATAAGCTCCGCAAATGCTTTTATAAATGAAGCCGCATCAGAAGAACCACCGCCAAGCCCGCCGCCGGACGGTATCTTTTTTTTCAGCAGGACTTCAACCCCAACCTCATTGCCAGAAAGCTCACAAAACCGTTCGTAAGCCTTGGTAATAGTATTCAGTTCAGGAAGCTCAATCATGTCGCACTTAACAGAACAGAAATTCTTTTTTTCAACCTTTCTGACCACAAGCTCATCGCACAGGTCAATGGTCTGAAAAATACTTTCTATCTGATGATACTCTTCGCCTTCTGCCTTTGGAAGGACATTCAACCCAATGTTCACCTTCGCCGGTGCAGAAACAACAATATCAGACGACATAGAGTTAGTTTAATCAATTTTTACATTTTTAGTCAATGGTCTAACGCTCTTGTATTTTGAAAGAAGTAGAAAAATATTACAAATTCTCCAAAATCTCAATATTAGTATTGACACTTTATCCATACTGAATTAAATTAGCGTTATGGACGCCGCATTAAGTTTTGATGATTTCTATGACGAGTCGTTGGATGCTGATGATTTCAAATCACCAGACGAATTTGAGAGCACAAGAGATGATATCTTAGATGAATTCGATGATGACATCTATGGCGATATGTCTGACCAAGATGAAATCGATGATGGTTTTGAATCCGATGAAATAAAAAAAGTAAAAAACGATTTTAATTTCTGCGATATTGGCGTCTGAAATTATGCCACATCGGAGCAATGCTCCAATAAAACTCCCGATAAACTCAACCAAATATTTCGGCAAGCTCTGAGCTTACCGAAATATCGGGATTACAAAATCTCAGTTCTACTCAGTAACAATCTTTCCGTTGTGCCAGAGCTTTTCAAGCTCGTAGAATTCCCTTGCGTCCTTTGACATAAGGTGAACTACAATCGGCCCAATGTCAATAAGATTCCAGTCATCGCCGTCAGGAGATTTCTTGTTCGTCAGATGAATCTGAAGGTCATTTTCTTTCGTGTAATCTTTCACCTGCTTTGCCAGTCCCTGCCAGTGCGCGGAGCTGTGAATTGTAGCTATTACAAAGAAATCAGTCCAGCTGTTAAGCTCCGACACATCAAGAACAACTACATCATCGGCTTTTCCGTCAGAAAGAAGCCCGGCTATTTCAAGAGCCTTTTCTTTTATTGATTTTTCCATTTTTTCCTCCATATTGAATTTTACCGCACATACCGACCGTCAAAATCATTACCAAGGATTATAGTAAAATCGGCCGATGTATTTGCATCCAGCTCCTCGCGTATGTTCTCGCACTTTATGAAGTCGCCGAGAAGTTTCGCGCTCTCGCTGTTTCCTATGTGGTCAATGATGACCGTTTTTTCGTACTCGTTAGAGTCCGCGTTTCCGTACTCCAGAATATCGTAATTTGAACTGAGCAGATTCTTTGTTTTTGCTGCCAGTCCCTGCTCTTTCGTTCCGTTCTGGATTCTGAGCGAGTAGTTAGTTTTTTCGCCCTGCCCTTTGTCCTTTAGCTGGCGAATCGCATGGGTAACAACCTGCTTTATGTACTGTCCTTCCTGAAGCGGAAAGATAAGCAGCTTTCCGTCAACAGTTCGGTATGTTCCCGTGATTGCCTGCGGAGCAAGACGCTCAGGGTCAATCCGCATGATTTCGCCAAACAAGTCCTGCTGCCGCGAGCGAGACAAGTTTGACTGAAACCGCTTTGAAAGCTCGAAAAAAGAATCCGAGTCCCTGAAAACATCAGCGTTCCGCGCTATTGCATTAAAAAATGCCAGCACAACATTCTGCCGTCTGTCAACAATATCGTTCTCGCTCTCGTCAGCCTCCGTGTACATAAGGTAAGTCTTAACTTTGTCCCCGTCAAGGTTTATAGCCCCGCTCGGAAGAAGCCAACGCTGACCGTCAACATTCTTTATGTCCACAGGATTCGGAATGAACACGCTCATACCTCCGAGTAAATCAGTAATCTCGGAAAACTCTTCAAGGCTCATCAGGATATAGAACGGTATAGGCTGTCCCAGAAGGTTCTCTATCTCCGACTTGTAAACCCCAATGCCTTTCTCGGAATAAATTGCGTCAATCCTGTCAGCACGGTCAAGGCTGCGCCATATTCCTCCCGTGTTGCCCGGAATGTTTATCAGAACGCCGCGCTTTGAGATTTCCTCTGCAGAAGAATCATCTTTTTCCGAAGCCGTAAGATGATACGACATCAGCACATCGGAAAAAAGAACCTGATTGTTATGCTCAAGGACGAACAAAGTCTTTAAAACGCCCTTTCCTTCCCTGAGTGCGGATTTTATTGGATCCTCGCGCAAAGAAAGAACCAGAACGGCAAGAACTACGATTATGATAAAAAAAATCGAAACAAGAAGGATTCCGCCTTTATTGCGCGCTTTCATTCCTCAGCTCCTTAGCCCAGTCCAAAGATGCCTCCGCAACGGACTTGCCCCTCTTTTCCAGATACTCAATATTTTCTTCCAGAACAGAAAGCGTAATCCCAAGAAGCGACTTTGAGAAAAGATTCTTCCTGTACTCGGCCGTGGACTGCGGTCGTCCAGGCTCGATTTTGTCCGCAACGAAAAGAATTTTTCCAATATCAGAAAGTCCTTTTTGCCCGAAAGTATGGTTGGCTATTGCCTCAACAAGATTTTTATCATAAATTCCGAACTCACTGACCTTCATGCCAGCCGCCCGCCCGTGAAGCAAATCCGGAATTTTTGCCTCAAGTCCCTCAATCGGCTTTCCGTCTTTTTTCGCCAGCGCGATTTTTTCTTCAGACGGAATTTCCTTGCAAATGTCATGCGCAATTCCGGCCACAAGACCAAGATTCTTGTCAAGTCCGTAGAGACCGCACATAAAAGCAGCCGTCTCAGCTACGCGGACAGAATGTTCGTAGCGTTCTTTTGAAAGATTCTTTTCCGCATATGACCGGATTTCTTCATAGCACTTTTTGTCGTCAAATTTTACCGAAACCATACAACCCACCGCTTTTAATATATTCAAAAACTTCCTTACCGACAAGATAACGCCATGCACCATTCTCGGCTATTTTCCGCCTGATTTCAGACGAAGACAGCTCTATTTTCGGATTCTCCACAATCTTGTGTTTGTACGGAAAAGTTTCACGAGTCCACGCGTTAACCTTTTTTCCGTACTTTTCAGTCGGGCGGTTCTCGAACGAAGCCTTCTCTTTCTGTGACTTGGGACGGACGGCAAGAATAAGGTCCGCACGCTCGGAAAGCTCCGCCGCATGCTCCCACTTGTCATAATCCCCGAGCAAATCCTCGCCAAAGATAACGCCAAGTTTTCCATCAAGCACGCCCTTGAATTTTTCCTCAAGAAAGCACACTGTGTCCCATGTGTACGAAATGCCCCCTCTTTCAATCTCGCATGTTTCAAGGGCGAAGCGGCTGTCTCCGCCAATAGCAAGCCGAACCATCTCAACCCTGTCGCCGCACGAAACTGTCTCCGCCATTTCCTTGTGCGGCGGTCTGTAAGTCGGCACGAAAAGAACTTTGTCATAGCCGAGCGTAGCACACACGCTGTCAGCAAGAATGAGGTGTCCTACATGAATAGGATTGAAGCTGCCGCCAAGAATCGCTATTTTCACTTCTCGCTTCCTGGAAACTGAATTTCACGCTCGTCGTAGTCGTTCACTGACCTTGACAAAAGAAAAGTTGGATTGAGGCTGGAAGCTGCTTTTTTTGATGAAAGGAAACTTCCATCCGAGATTTTTTCGCCTTTCGAATTGACTGCCCCGCAATCATCAAGGCGCGTCACAAGATTCAAGAGCGCGATTCGTATTTCATTCATTCCGCGATGCGTCATAACTGAAACAGGAAGAACGATTGTGTCCGGCTCGGTCTTTTTTATCTCTTCGGCGATTTTTGCGGCATTTTCCTCCGCCCCATCAACATCAATCTTGTTGCAAAGAACTATGTGCGGTTTTGAGAGAAGTTCCTTAGAATATCCCTCCAGCTCCGAGCAAAGCGTTTTGTACGCGCTCAGGCACTCTGAATCCGAAGCATCAATCATAAAAAGAAGTCCCGCCGTGCGCGAAATGTGCTTCAAAAATCTGATTCCGAGTCCTCGTCCCTCGCTGGCTCCCTCAATGATCCCTGGAATGTCGGCGATGATTATGTCGCGCTCATCGCTCGCACGAAGAACTCCAAGGTTAGGGATTTTCGTTGTGAACGGATACGGCGCGATTTTTGGGCGCGCATTAGTGAATGCGTCCAAAAGCGTAGATTTTCCTGCGTTCGGAAAGCCCACAAGTCCAACATCCGCCATAATGCTCAGTTCAAGAAGGAGCTTTCTGTATTCGCCCGGCTGACCAGGATTTGCCTTGCGCGGTGCCTGATTGGTGGAAGTTTTAAAATGCACATTACCCCAGCCACCGTTTCCGCCTTTCAAAAAGACAAAACGCTCATCCTCGCTTTCCGTGGTAAACTCTTTGATAAGTTCGTTCGTTTCCGCGTCCCTTATTGCCGTTCCGGGCGGCACTGCAATAACGATGTCCTCACCGTCACGCCCATAGCGGTTCCAGCCCATACCATCACCGCCGTTCTTTGCTTTGAAAAAATGCTTGTACCTGAGGTCGGCAAGCGTGCGAAGATTTCGCTTTAGGCAAAAAACGACATCACCGCCTTTGCCTCCATCGCCGCCGTTCGGTCCGCCGTTCGGAATATATTTTTCGCGTCGGAACGACACGCAGCCGTTTCCACCCTTTCCGCTCGTCACCTCAATGACCGCCTCATCTGCAAATTGTTTCATATACCTTCCCACAAATAAAAAAAGACCAGAAACGACTGTTCCTGGTCTCGCAACACAACTCGAAAACTATGCCTGTGCCTCAACACCTGCGTATTTTCTGTTGTTTCTCTCGTAGAACTTTACAACTCCGTCTGCTGTTGCAAACAAGCTGTCATCTCCCGCCCTGCGAACATTGTCGCCCGGGAAAATTTTTGTTCCACGCTGCTTTACGATGATTGAACCTGCTGTTACAGTCTGTCCACCATATACTTTAACACCCAAGCTTTTTGGGTTTGAATCACGGCCGTTTTTTGCGCCTGAACCGCCCTTACTACGTCCCATTTTAAGCCTCCGCTAAAAATTAGCTAGATTTTTAGTCAAATTGACATTTCATCAAAAAAAACATATTCAGAAAATTCTCTGGAAAGCGATTTTAATCCGTTCCTCAAAAAATCTGAAACGCCTTTCAAACGAGCCTCCACTACAGGATTCTCGTCGTCCGCAGCCAGAAAAAAACTTAACTTTCCTCTGGACGCTGCATCAGCATTCAATGTGACCGTATCAATCTGTGAAAAAGTCTCCATTGCCGTTCTCAGCAGAATTGTTACCGCCGAGCAAACAATATCATTCCCTTTCTTAGAAAAACCTGCGTGTCCGTTAGCTTCGCATTTTTTAATCACGCCGTTTTTGCCAGAAAAAATAGTCACATTCGTCATGGACAAAAATCCAATAAACTAGCCGATTATGTTCTCAACCTTTACAGTAGTATATTCCTGCCTGTGACCAATCAAACGGTGGTAGTCTTTCTTTGCCTTGTATTTGAAAACAAGAACTTTGTTGTCACGAACTGCATCCTCAACAACAACCTGAACTTTTGCTCCGCTTACATACGGCGTTCCGACCTTTGCAGAACCATTATCGCTTACAAGGAGAACCGTATCGATGTCGATTTTTGAACCCTTCTCAGCGTCGATTTTATCAACCTGAATGAGAGCGTCTTTTTCTGCCTTGTACTGTTTGCCTTTGTATTCAAAAAGTGCGTACATAAAAACCTCTTACCGCCGGGAAGTGTAACGGAACTCCTTCGGCTTTAAACAAAATAGGACTTCCGAAGAAGTCCTTAAACTGAGCTACGATGGATTCGAACCATCGACAGCCGCCTTAAAAGGGCGGTGCTCTACCACCTGAGCTAGTAGCCCATCCCTTCATAAATGAAAGTATTAAGATAGTATATGAAAAATAAAAATGAGTCAAGTGCTTTAAAAAAAACAAAGCAATTTTTTTTCAAAAAGCACATTCAAAAAAAGTCTAATCTATTTCAGAAGTTTTGCAATTTCAGGTCTTTTCAATCGCTGTGCAAGTTTCTCAGGCGTGTCCCCGTCCGAATTCCTGAGAGATTTTTTTAAAACACCCAAATCAACAAGATGGCGGACAGTCTCTTCGTCCGCATATCTTGCAGCATAGTGCAATATTCCTTCTTTTTTTCCGTCCGTCCGAGCCGAATTGTATTTTACGATTCCATCAAGAATCTGGATATTGCCGCATTTTAGAGCATCTGAAAGCGCACACTCTCCGTCCGCCGTCTTCTGGAATGGATTTGCGCCTTGCGATAGCAGAAACAATGCCAGAGGACGAAGCCCAGATTCAACCGCAATCCTAAGAGGCGTTTTTTCTGAGCTGTCCGCCTTGTCAATAGGAAAACCGTTCTTAACGAGCAAACTAAGGAAAGCGGCGTTGACTTTGTTTCTAACTGCAATGTGGGCGGGCGTTTCGCCATTGTCGTCCGCAATTTCAGTATTTTTTCCAAGCACGGAAAGCGAAATCATGTTGTCGCGCAACAGGGAAATCGAAAAAGGCGATTCCCCAGAATCATCCTTTGCAAGCGGATTAGCCCCGCCATTCAAAAGGAGCTCTATAATCTCAGGCGACGAAAAATGAGCCGCATAATGATACGATGTTTTTTTCTGAGAATCTTGAGCAGACACATCAGCACCGCTTTCAATAAGAAGCGAAACCAAACTTTTGTTTCCGTCGCGCACGGCTTTCATAAGAAGCGTAAGTCCATCTGAATCAGAAATGTTAACATCAGCTCCGTTCTCAATCAAAAACCGCACCATTTTGATATTGTCTGCCGCGCAAGCATAACACAAAGCCGTCATCCCAAGTCCGTTCGGCGCATTGACATCAATTCCGAGCGAAATTATTTTTTGAGCCGCACGCATTGCATTCCAGATAGTCGCCGTATGAAGAAGCGTGTTCATCTGGTTGTCAAAACCGCCTTTTTTCGACTTAAAATCAGAGCCACCATCCAAAAGAAGTTCCATAGTAGAAACAGAATCCGATTTTACGGCGGAAAAAAGAGGCGTTTGCCCGAAAGCATTTTTTAGTCCGACTTTCGCGCCTTTTTCCAAAAGATAGCTAACGGCAAAATCATTTTTCCACGCGGCTCCAAAATGAAGCGGGGTATTTTGATTTTTATCACATGAATTTATGTTTTTTGCATTTATGAGCCAGCCAAGCACCTCCTCGCCTTTTGTGAACGCCACCCTGAGCGGAGAATTGTTCTGCTTGTTCGGCGCAAAAATATCAGCCCCGTGCGAAAGCAAAAGCTCCCCGACATCTTTTCTGTTTTGCAAGGCGGCAAAAAACAATGCCGTGTCGCCGTTATCGTTTTGGGCATTCAAATCACTACCAAGAGAAACAAGATACGATATGCTCTCAAGGCTTGCTTTCTGCATTACGGCAATTTCAAGAAGAGAGTTCTTGTGCTCATCGCGCAATCCTACAGAAGCCTTAGTAACCAAAAGTTTCGTCATCTCGCAAGAATCATCAGAAAGGGCTTTCGTAAGCGGCGAGGAGTGCGCATTGTCATACGAATTAATATCAGCACCGTTTTTCGTATAGAAAAGAATATGCTCGGGATTTTTCCGTTCCACGGCAATTGAAAGCGGCGTAACACCTTTATTGTTTTTTTTGTCTACAGGAATGTTGCTTTGCAGAAAAAATTCAAGGAGCTTTTTTTCGTAGCCGCTTTCCGACGCAACATGAAAAATGCCGTTCCCGTTTTTATCAGTAAGACTAAAACTTGCTCCGTGTTCCAAAAGAACTCTGAAAATCTCGTATCTGTCTGAGCCAGAAACAGGAAGCAAAGCAGGAGTTCTTCCTGTATCGTCCGAAATATTCGCGTCAGCACCGCTTTCAAGCAAAAGACGGACCACAGCAAGATTTCCGCCCAGAACAGCTTTGTGCAAAGGCGTTTCACCGTTTTTCCCGCGCACAGAAAGAATAGAAGAAAGCGTTCCTGCAAACGAACGGGCAGGAAGCTCCTTGACAATGTACGCCACTACCCCCGCATGACCTCTGGTTGCAGCGATGTAAAGCGGAGTCTGCCCGCTGGAAAAACGCATCATCATGTCCCCGCTTTTTAGTGCGGACTCAAAATAAGAAAGATCTCCCTGCGTAAGCCTTGCACCAGCAAGAACAAGCTTTGCGCCTGCCTTGACCACAGCAAAGCTCTCAGCCTGATTCCACGCAAGCATAAGAGGCGTTTTTCCCTCAGAATTCTGCGGAGAAAGCGGCAGATTCTTTCTGATGTAGTCGTCCAAAGCAGCTTCGTTTCCTGCTAACACAATATAATGAAGAATCGTATTTGCAGAAGAATCAAGAATCTGAGCCGTAGTTTCGTTTATAACCGCGCTCATCACCGCGCCGCCTTTACTAAGAGCTATGACAATCGCACTCTCCCCGGCAGCATCCTTCGTAAAAATGTCGTTCCCTATTTTCGCAAGTATGCCCGCCGCAATCGCGCACTTGTTGTTTACCGCTATGTGAATGGCAGTGTCGCCGCATCTGTTTCTTATTGACGAATCGGCCCCAATCGAAAGTAAATACTCAACAAGCTCACCGTTATCCATTTCTGCGGCGCAATGAAGAGCTGTATTCCCTGCGGAGTCAATTTCATTCACATTATCGGCGTTCAATATTTCCTTCGCCCGCTCATACTGTCTTCTGACAATTAAATCTTGTGCCGTATATTTTCCGAGCTTCGCAATGCCGCCAGAACTTTTTGAAGCAGAAAATATGCCTTTCGCGTACACAGATGGAATGCAACCGCCCGAAATCAAAAAAACAAAAGCAATCGTAACAAAAAGCGATTTTATTTTTTCCATATCTTCCCCACGCTCAAAACATCCAAGAATTAATCAGATTACTTCCAGATTTGAATGAAGTTTTTCAAGCAACTTTAGAAGAGTTTCCTTTTCTTCTTGAGAAAAATTCTTGTAAGCACATTCAAGAAGTTCGCTTGAAAGGCTTTCCGTCTTTGCGTTGTACGCCCGACCTTTTTCTGTCAGCGAAATCCATTTTTTCCTGCTGTCAGAATCATCTTTTTCGATTTTGACGAGCTGCGCCTTCTCTAGCTTTTTGACAAGAACAGTCGCCGTAGATTTGTTTCTGTTTATTCTCTCGGAAAGCTCCCCCATTGAAAGCCTTTCGTTTTTGGAAAGGCAAAACAGAATGAATCCGTGCGAAGAGACAAAATCAAAAAGTCCCAAACCGGCCAGCCGTTTTTGCAAAAAATCAGCTGAACAAGTATGAATTTTTGAGATTAACGAAAGAACAGAAGAAACAGAGTAATTCATTTATCTTTTCGGACGGATATAATTTCCTTTTCTGTTTTTTTTCATAAATTTAAAAGCGGCACAATTTTTATAAAAATCAGCACCGCTATTATCACCGCCGTCAACAAAGGCTGTATCATTGTACAAAAAAGTCCTTGCACATATTCCCTGCCCACTTTTATAGAAAAAATCAACATACATATACTTGTAGCCCGCCGCAAAGGACGAATTCGGCTGGACAATGGAAACAAAAGAGCCTGAATCTGCATTAAAGCTCTTTTTTACCGCAACAGCCTTATAGGCGCCCCGTTTCTGAACTTTCATCCGAGTCCCTGCGACGCTCATCAAGATAAGAGATTCATAAATCGTAATCTCAGGTTTTCCGTTCGTTCCAGTTTCATCGAAAAATAAATACCGAACCTCACCTTCACAGCCGTTGAAGATGCCTTTGAACGCTTTATTCACGCTAATTTCATTTTGCTGCTCTTTCGGAACTTCATACTGTACGAACGATGAAGGCAGATTGTAAGCAACCTCAAGTCCTCCATCGGAGGATGAAGGCTCAAAGTTCGGTGATACGATTCGTGCAAAAGCGACCCACGAAGCGCATACAATCATAAAGATTAAAGCAAGCGACTTTTTTGTAAAAATATCCATACTTTATTTTACGGCAGGTTTGATATACTTTCCAGTATCATCTTTTTCCATAAATTTAAAGCATCTATAACTTCTTAAAAAATCTTCATTTATTTCAAACGAGCCAGATTTTTTTACAATGAATTCTGGATTATTGTAAAGCATAGTCCTGAGGCAAATTCCCTGCCCTTTTTTGTAGAAAATCTCAACATTGATAAACTTATAACCAGTCCCAAATAAAGAACTGGGATTTTTTATAGTACAGCAGTAGCCAGATGTACCGTTAAAATCTTTTTCTACATCAGAATTATTAAAATTCGAGCCTCGCCCGATTTCTCCTGTTTCACCTGCCAAATTCATAAATATAATATAAAAAAATGAACCGATTTGAAGCTCCGTATTCTCACCAGTTTCTTTAAAAAGCGAATAGCGGATTTCACCATCATTGCCGTTGAATTTTACCTTGAATGCCTGATTCACACTGATTTCCTGCTGATATTCTTCTGGAACCTCATATGGCGTAAACCTCTTTAGCTGGTAATACACAACATCAAACTCTTTTTCATCTTTTGTAGGCAAAAAATTAGGATTGACAATTTTTGCAGATGCAATGCCCGCACAAATCAAAAACATAAAAATAGTCCAAATTTTTTTCATAAAACATAATCTCCTGTTTTTTTTGATAAAGCTGTTCGGAAAATTTCAGCTTTCCGAACAGCTTTAATAATTATACAAAAAAATACTTTTAAAATAACATTAAATCAAAATTTATCTCTTCGTTTTTCGCAAAAAAGAAAAATAACAGTGGAGCTTTTGGAGAAAACCGACTTAATCATTCTTAGCACTCTTGTTTTTCTCATCGGTTGCCTTCACATAGTTTCTGCCAGATGTTCTGTATTCTTCCATCCAATCCAGAACTGACTTCTCAGATTTTCTGTGAACTATATCTATGCGACCTATATTATTTACTGGAACAGCAATTCTGCCATTTTCTCTTATCCAGCCAGATTTACCTCGCATAGTCCACGCATCCACAGCATAATCATTTCTGGAAGTTCCCTTAATATAGGCATAAGAAACTCCATCTTTCTCGAAAATTTCCCCTGTCAATGTAACAAAATGGTAATCATAGTAAACGACACCTCCGCTCGTCACACCAGCGGTATGGTAAGCGACCTGTGCGATAATCACAATATCTTCCTCTTTTTGAACCTGCTCATTTATTAAGCCCACAATCATGCTTTCTTTTGTTGACTCAGCCTTGCCAAATAAGTTTGTCTCATTATCTCTGGCATTTTTTACCATTTCACAAATAGACGGGTCTCCAGGTCTCATTCCGAACAAAGTTTCACTTTTCAGATCATACTCACTAAAGACAGAATTGAAATCAATGTTCGCACCTGAAAAATACTCCTTGTTGTTATTTATGTCCGTAACCGAAACCTCTTCATAAGTCAAAGCACTGATAGCCTGAGCCGCCGCTGTAACAGCACAACCGGCTTTTCCGAGAGTAAGTGTTTCTGAATTTCCCAAAGTATCATTTGCCCAATTATCATCATTCATATACTGCTCCGTAGTTTCAACGACCCAAAGTCCGTTATCATCCACATAGCTCACAGGATTTCCCATGCAGTACGAATACCAGTTGTCCCCGTCCCGAATAGGGTCAAGCGAAGAAAAACGCCCCAGCGCGGCGGAATAATCGCGGAAACCAAAATCGTACAGCCCGGTTGCCGCATCGTAACGCTTGCCAACAAAGCCAAACGCAGGACTTTCCGCAGACAGAGGCGAGCCGAACACATCAAAGTCATAAGTGTTTGTAAGCCCATTCTCCCCACACGCCGCCGAAACCGAAGAAACGGAATTGCACATAAGGGCAAAAGACGAATATCCACTTTCCGAAGAACCAATCTGCGTAACAGAAACAGGGCTTGTTCCAGCATAAACAGGAGCATTTGAATACGAATCATAGCCCGCAAATCCGCCAAAAAAAACACCGCGGGACTTTCCGCCATCAGGCCCGCCCAAAGAGCGTTTTCCTGGCTCACCAGAATAGCCTTTAAGATACCTGAACTCAGAAGAATCTTCTTTCTTTGCGGAGCGGACTTCTGTAGCAGAAGAGATTTTCATGCTCGCAAGCTGCTTAAGCCCAAGTCCCAGATACATCGTTCGGACAGAACCGAATTCGGACGAAGAATAGACCGTACGCCGTCCCAGCGCATCATATGCGCAGGCAATTTCAGTAATTTTGTCATCAACCGCATTGTACACACAGGCACTTTTCATTCTGTTCATCGCATTGTATGAAAAATATTTTTCCTCATACAGATTTTTTTCAGAAACAAGATTTCCGTTTTTGTCGTAGGAAAAAGTGCCTGCGCTTCCCCATGACAAGATTCTATTCTCATCGTCAAAGGAGCTTTTTATCACTCCGAACGGCGTACTGCGCGATATGCAATTTCCTTCCGAGTCATAGGAAAAAGACTCTTTGAGCGAAGAAACTGAACTTTGAATTTGCGCGCTTCGGCTTAACAAAGCGCAAATTGATTTCAGCTTTTCGTATTCGGAAGTTGAAACCGTAGTTGTATCAAATTTTATGTCCGACTCAAGGAACGAAAGCCCTGACAAGACAGCGGATTTTTTCAAATGCTCAAACATACGAGCGGAGTACGGGTACATGACAGCAGAAAGTCGCCCGTCCGAATCGTATTCGTAGCGAGTCACCTGAAAGCTTGAATCAAATGAGAGGACTTTTTCGCCAAGAGAGCCAAAAACGCTTCCGTCAACAAAAACGATGTTAGACTGAGAATCAAAACCAGCTTTCAAGACAACGCGTCCAATCTTATCGTACACGGTTCTGAGGCTCTCCCCGCCAGACCAGACTCGGAGAATTTCACGCCCCAGCTCGTCGTATACAAACCGAACGGAAACAGTCCTGCTATTTTCTCCGCTTCCAATAAAATCATTCACGCACAAAATCTCTCCGTTTTTTCCGTATTCGTAAGAAATATTTCTGTCCGTGCCAAGCCCTGAGCTTTTTATGCTTGTAAGAAATCCGCGCTCATCGTATCTGTACAACACAACGACTTCGTTTTTTACATCGTACTGGGAAACCATTTTTCCTGCGGAGTCGTAGGTAAAGCGCAATTCTTCGTCATCGTTTTTAATTTCCAGAATATGCCCCATGCAATCGGTTTTTGAAAGCGCGGATGTTCCGTCAGAAAAAAGCATTGTCGCCGAAAGAGCATCGGACGAATACAAATACCGAGTTTCATTCCGCGCAAAATCCATGTCGCCAGTAACCCGACCATCAGCCCCGTACGAAAATGTCTGTTCGTCACCAAGCCTGTTTTTTACGGAAAGAATTTTTCCGAATCCGTCCAAAAGAGAAACCGTAGTCTTTGCTTTTGAGTCCATTCTTACGACAGATGAGCCTTTTTGACCATAAACAAAAGATTTCAGCGTTTTTCTTCCGCCAGAACTTTCCGCACTCACTTTTGTTACGCGACCAAACTCATCGTACTCATACCACTCAGTTCTGAAGAACGGTCTTCTTGAAAATGATTTAACTCTTCCTAAAGAATCGTAGCTTGCGCTCCAGATTTTTCCCTCCGAATCCTTGCAGCCAACACAGTTTAAAAACGAGTCGTATTCATATTCCACAAAAGAGCCGTTTCCCCAGATGATTTTTTCAATCTGGTACTGTCCGTTCCAGACAAAGCGAGTATTCTTCCCGTAAGAATCGGTCTCGAGAATTTTCCGTCCCATAACATCGTAGAAAAAACGGACGGTATTGTTCAGCGCATCTGTCTTTTGGATTATTTCCCCAAAAGCATTCAGTTCCAAACTGAATTTATATTTTTTCCCGTATGTCACGGAAACAGTCCTTCTGTCATTTCCGTAAGACCATTCCGCCTCAAACACAATCTTTCCGAAAGCATCTAAAATCTTCCAGAATGTAACTCTGCCGCCAGCATCGTAGCCACAATCAATGGAACAAACGCTGCTTTCCATGCGCACGCAGTTTCCGCACTCATCATAGAAAAAATTTTTTCTGATTCCGTTTTCGTCAGTTGCGGAAACAACAATTCCACCTGCAGTGCGTTCAATAGAAGCAAAAGATTTTTGAACCCCGCCCTCGTAAACATACGAGTTCAAAAAGCCCTCGCTGTCATATAAAAAGCCGATGTCACCCGAAGAATCAGAAGAAATTTTCAGAATTCTTCCGTCAGGACTGATTTCTTTTTGAGAAAGAATGCAATTGTTCAAAGCCTCTTTAAAAAGGATTCCGTTTATATTATAGAACGATTTTTTCTCGATTCCGTCATAGTATGATTCAGTAAGCTCAATACCGTCCTGAGAAATAGTCCGTGTAAAATCAACGAACTTTCCATCGACGACATAATTTCCAGACAAAAAGCCTTGCTCCACGGAACAAAGATTTCCGCTTTGGTCCCAGAAAAAATTTGATTTCCACCCCTCAATTTCTGAATTCGGGCGAAAAATATTTCTCGTTTCATACGATGTTGCGCGTCCGCCTGATGTATAAGTTATTCCAATCGTTTGTGTCCTTTCGTACTTGTTTCCAAGGGAATCAACGCCAGAAACAAAATAGCCCGTACAATTTTTATTTCTGTCGTACTCATATTCAAAAAGCCGGCTCTCACCTGTTTTTGTGTCAGTAATTTTTTTTGAAACAAGAAGTTTTCTGCTTGAATAAGTCTTTTCGATTTCAATCCCCAGCGAAAACACGATTTTTTCTTTGTGCGGCGCATATTCGTGGACTTCCTTGTTTCCGAGCGGGTCAATGTACTCAATGATTCTTCCGTCCTCATCATACCGCCACTGCTCTACGGACGCCCCCTTTTTTCTTTGCGTAATATTTCCATAAGAATCATAGGAAAAAAATGTTCTGGTTCCGATTGAATCACAGTAAGATGTCAGAAATCCGTCCGAATCGTATTCAAACGAAGCGACAGGCTGATTACCTTTAAATACTACGCTTAGATTTTTGTCCTGATTGTACAAAAAATCAGTTCTGTGGCCGCCCCGCGAAATCCTTGACACAAGATTTCCGTCCGAATACGAAAATCGCTCAGAAGAGCCGTCCGGAAAAGAAATCTGAAGCACATTCCCACATTCATCGTAAAAATATGTCTTCTGCCCGAAATTATCAGTTCTGGAAACAACATTACCAAAATCATCATATTCGTAGCGCACTTCCTTTCCGTCAGGATATTTTTCGCAAATAGTTCGCCCTTCTGAATCGCACTGATACAAACTTTCAACTCCGTCAAAGTCTATGTGCGTTACGAGCCGATTTTCAGTATCATAGAAAAAACGCTCCGTCCCGCCAAGCTCATTCGTCACAGAAGAAGTCCTGACCAAACCACCCGCCTCTTCGTAGCAAAAAGACACAAAGCTACCGTCAGCCTTAATCTGCCGAATGATTCTTCCATCAGCCCCGTACTCGAACGATTTTTTGTCGCCCTCAAAGTCCGTGGCGGAAGAAAGAAAGCCGTCCAAATACGAATAGGCTGTTGTCCGAGTTCCTGAAGAAGTTGAAACAAGCCTTCGCCCGTCCCACGAAAAGAGTATAGGCACCTTTCCGTCCACTACGATTTTTTCAAGAACAAAATCATCGTTATAAGAAAAATTTATTCTTCCGCCGCCCCTGCGGAAAAAAGCAAGCGGAAGACCGTATTCATTGTAGATTCTTTTTTCGCCGCCACGAAATGAAACTTCATAACCAGTTTCATTTTCTGTGATTTCGATTTTTCCTGAGTAAATTTTCTGAACAGGCAAATATGTTCCAGAATCGCTTTTAGAAAGTAGAATCGCATTTCCGTCGTCATCGCAGAAAATAATCTTTCCGAAGCCGCAATTTCCAGAAATCTTCCCAGCATAGCCATAAGCGGCGTATTTGTTCCGCAATGCGCAATCGGCAGCACCTGCATTTATTTGCTCAAGTTCCGAAAGCAAATTCTGGCGGCTTTCCCGCGCGTGTGCCAAAAGCTCCTCCGTCTCCTCAACAACGCTCTCATACTCAGAATCCGTGTTTTTGTATTCCTCAATCTCTTCCCGGACTTTCTCCAACGCGGCAATATAGTCGTCAATTTTCGCCATGTCCTCTTCGTTAATCTGAAAAGAAGACGAGCAACGGATTATTCTCGTGTCAAGGTTTGAGTTCCAGTTCGTTCCGAATGCGCCGCCAGAAAATCCATGCGTGTACTTTCGGACAATCGAAAATCTCGTGTTCGCTGTGGAAATAGACAAATCTTCGTCCAGAATGTAATTTTCGCCGCTGGCAAGGATTACTGGGTCTCCCACCGAATAAACAGGCTGCCCGGCCGCGTCATAGACCGTCATGCTAGAGCCGGAAATGGAAAAGCTCGTTCCGCCCTGAGCCGCAGCAAAGTTCTGGCAGACAGAATCAATCTGGTTGAATTCAGCCTGCAAAGCCGCTATAACTTCCTCCGACGCATTGTATGCTTTGGCATTATCAAGAGCAGCACGAGACGCGCTCCATTCAGCGGCATATTCGCTTCCGTGAGAACTTCTCATAGACTCACAGTAATCCTGCGACCAATGCTCCGCAACTGCCGTATCGTACCACGGCTCATCATCGTACTGAGAATAATCTACGGGACTTTCCCCGGCATCCTCCTCCACTTTGTCGCCTTTTCCGTCCGCATCCTCGCCCTCTTCGCCATCCGCGGATTTGCCATCATCCTCGTCCGCATCGTTTTCTTCGCCCGAATCGTCACCATCAGATTCTGAATCCGAATCGGAATCTGAGTCCGAACTTGAGTCTGAGTCTGAATCTGAATCGGAATCTGAGTCTGAATCCGAGTCGGACTCAGACGAAGAATCTCCCGAATCGCCAGAATCATCTGCAAAAATCTGCGCCGGAAACAAAAAGCCAATTAAAACAAAAATCGTAAGAAATGCACTTAATATCTTTTTTTTCATTAATCCCCACTTAAATCAATATGATTTTTTACAATCTCTAAAAACTGGAATCGTTAGAGATTTCCTTGTAAAACACTTTGTCCAAAAAGCTGCCTTTTTTTAGAGCCGTAGGAACATAGCCGCAAAGCTCGGAGACGAACATACACTGACCTGTCTCACGGCTTGAGTTCACATAAAGAGGCGGATGCGTGCAACTTGGGCAGCCTGCGGCCTCAAAAACGGAGTAAAAGACCGCGACTGAGATTTCAGCCCCGTCCGCGCTCCAAGACGAAACCAAAGCACGGTCAAAATCTTCGGAAACAGCCGCGCACAAATCGCTCAAAGCTGGCTCAACCGTAGCTATCTTTTTGGAAAAATCCTTTGCGTCAAGAAAATAATCGCACGGAAAGTCCGCCGCACAATACGAGCGAACGGATTTGCGGCACAATTCCGAATACGCTATTGCCTTTGAATCGTCCCAAACCAAATCCGCCGCGGACTGCATGAGCGAATCAAAGCTAAGTGCCGCCTCGCGGAGTTTTTGAAGATTCACTACGGAAAAACATGCGTGCGCATAAGTCGAATAGCTTTTCTTGAACTGCTCCGAACAACACCTCGAAAGCTCCTCACAATCCAAGGATGTGGCTGCGAACGAGCTGAAAAGCTCCGTGTAGTTCCAGCCGCCCGACGGTACTAATGCCGGAGTTCCCGCAAGAAACTGAGCCGAAGAAGAAAGCTCGTAGCACAGTTCAAGGCAATTTCCAAAACAAGTGTCAAAGCCCACAAAATCCAGAACGGAGCCATCCATGCCCTCGTCCAGTGCCATGCGCAAATCGCATATGCTCATGCACGAATCCGAGAACGAGTCGGCGGCAAACGCTTTGTTCTCAAGCTCCCCTCGCCAGCCGTTTCCATGCCCCCAGACGATTAGCGCGTAATGCTCCGCCTTGTACTCACGCCTTGCAAACGCAAGCAGATTTGAGAGCGTCTCCTTGTTAGCCATATCAAGCTCCGTTTCGCTATCCGCACTCAGCCCAAGCTCGGGACATGAAATACGCTCGCTTGTCAGAACGGACTGCGGCACGGAACTGTCGCCAGAAACGCGGAAAAGCCTTGTGTCATTCCAGTCGCCGTTCGTCGCATCATACCCCGAAGCCCTATCCAAAAGCACAAGTATCGTGTTCTCAGAAAGAAAAGAGCTTGCTTCTTCCATTTCGTTCAAATCAGAAATCGCCGCGCTTTCCAGATTGTTGTCAGCAGCCATGTACACAATAAAGGTCCATTTCGGTATTTGTGGCGCGGGCTTTTCCTTAACAGGAATTACCTCAGTCGTTCCCTCGGACGAAGAATCAAAAAGCGAATCGCATGAAAAAAACATGAGCTGAAACAATGCAATCATGGCGGCGGCGAAAAACTTAATCATCATTCTGGCTCACCTCGCTTGTAGAATGCATTCCGAACGGGTCAGTCCACACAGAGCCGTCAGCGTAGGAAATTTTCTTAATATAGAAAAAATCAAGAATGTATTTTTCTTTCGGAACTCGGACAAGATGAGAATCAAGGCTCACGGAAAAATCAGATTTCGTATGCGCGGCAACAGGTGCATTAAAGCTCTTCACGATACAATTAGAGCCTATGAACGGATTCTGTCCGTCGTTATCGTACACGAGGAAACTGACAGTAAAAGAAGAAATATCTTTCAGGCTGTCATTGTACAAAGAGAAATGAACGCCCGCAAACTCGTAAGAATCTTCCAGCGCGCCCAGCTCAATGCGTGAATCCGCTACGACATAGGGACAATCAATCATTTCCATCGATGAGCATGATGTAGCTACGAACAATGAAATCACAAGGAACAAAAGAGTAAAAAGACGAATCATTTTCCTTTTCCTCCATTTTTCTTTCCTTCACCAACGAAATTTAAAAGCTGCTGCTTTTTTTTCTCGCTCGGCTTTTTGCAATATGAAATAAGTTTTTCATAAAACTGAAAGCTCTTTTCATCCTTATTGAACTTGCTTTCTCTTTGCAACATTTTCTCCGCTTCCTTAAAATCCTGCTGTCTGATAAGTTCCTCGACTTTTGCATACACGCTGGATATTGGTTCAATCTGTGCAGTGAAAATACGCCTTCTGTCCCTGAAAGACACCGTTTTCTCAAACGAGCTCCACCCTTTTCCGCCGCCAGAAACTTTGTAAGTCCCGCCTTTCAGCTCAGGTATAAGAAACATTCCGTTTATGCCAGTGACAGCGGAATGAATCGCCCCGAAATCCAGATGATAATTTTCAACCGCTTCTCCGTTCGGTCCGCACACCCTTCCTGTGCAAGCGGCAGTTCCCTCAAACTTCGTTGATTTGCATGAACTGAGCGCAAGCATAGCCAGCAAAAAAGCCCAGCCTGATATGTGCATAAAACTGTTATTAATGCGCATTTTCTTCCTCCATTTTGATTTTTCCGTCATTCGATTTGTAATATGCAAAAACCCGCCCGTCCTTTGCGATGATTGAACCAAGCCTGTTGCTCCTACCATCTGTCCTACGCCGCTCAATCGTGTATACGGGCGAAACTTTTGGCTTCGTTTCGGGCACTTCCGCCGTTTGCCCGCCAGAATTTTTCCTGCATAAAAGCGCGGAGTAACGGGCGCACACAGAAAGAGGCGAAGAGCTTTCAAAATCCTTTCCCGTGTTCTTCTCAAAAGACACGCTAACCGTGGGGTATAAGCCGCCATTTTCAACGCGGATTGATTTTTCGCAAAGACCGTGTTGAAAAGCACAAGCGGCAAGAACTCCAAGAGCTTGCGAAAACGACTCTTCGTTTGAGAAAAAAGAAATCTTGCACGAATCTTCCGCGACCTGCTCGCTCAGAATAACGCAACCCAAAGAAAGAAGAGCAGACCTTGCTTCTGGAACAAAGCTTTTTCCTTTCGCCACAAATCCATATGCTGAAAGTGGACTTGCGCTTTCAGCCACCCTCAAAAGACCACTTTCAGCGTAATCATCAAATTCTGCTCGCCGAATTTTCATACCATCGTTCTGAATAAGAAAATTCGGCTCTCCGTTTTTGTACGAAACCTGACAGTACTTTGCCCCTGCAATTTCTTCGCTCGGGCAGCCCGACACATTAAAAACGCACTTATCTCCACTCCATTCCATTGAGTGGATTTTTCCGCCATTCTTGCTTACCGAAGCAAACACGAGCGTGAATAAATCCTGAGGTGACAAAAACACATAATCCTCCTCGCCCTGAATTATTTTCGCAACTTCCGCACTCTGCGGACTTTCCCCCGATTTTGAAACTGCATGCAGTGCAACTGCAGCCCCAGAAAGAGCCAACATGGAAACAGCCAGTTTTACGACATTTTTCTTTTTCCTGAACACGCACCTGTTTTTTCTTCCTTCAAGAAAAAGCGGTTCAGACGGAAAAGCGTTCTTGTACTCGAACAACTTTGACTTTTCCATTACGACGACTTCCGCAAAAAGACTCCGCTTTTTTATCTTTAGCCGCGAGTCAAAGCAATTTCCTGAAGAAAAACACGGATGCCTCTTTTCTATCTCCCTGAGAAGAAAATTTCTTCTGTTCCGTCTTGATAAAACTCCAACAGGAAGCGGAATCGAATAAAAGTCGTAATCATCTTTTTTAACAAATACTTTTTTCATATCAACAATGCTCCTTATAATTCCTTGCTTATCGCATAAAGCTCTTTTCCGTCCCACTCAACTTTCCAAAGCGCGCTTTTGTCTTTTACCCCGATTTTTCTCACACAAATTGATGGAAGAGAAAATTCTTTTTTGCAAAGACAAAGCCATTTTGAAAAATCTTCTTCGCACAGATTTTTCTTTTTTCCGCAGATTCCCAAAAAGGATTCCTGAATGAAAATATCCCTGTTCAGAACGCGCTCTTTTCTGTCGTTCTCAGCTTTCAGCCTGAGAAAAGGCTTTGTTGCAGAACATAGCGCGGCGGAAAAAAATGCTAAAAGCACAAGCGCGGCAACAATCTCACCCATCTTCATTTCTTTCGCCTCCGTTTTCCCAATCCGCCTTTGTTTCATGAACCGAAGAATCAATCTGCGAATAAACCTGAGATGATTTTCTTTCTATAAAATTGCTTCTAGCGCGCTCTGTTTTTGCCCAGCCAAAAACGAAAACGCTCGCAAGGAACGCAACCAAAAGAGCATGACACATCGCAAAGCCCGAATCTGCTCTGTCGCGCCCCAAACAAAGCGGCTCATTCCTGCCACGAAACAATATCATTCTCGCCTCCACAAACGCCGTCCTCGCCCAAGCAAACAATCGCGTACTCCAGCCCGTCGGGAACGGACTGCGGCATAAGCGCGCTCCCACGCCTGAAATAGCTGTATGGTGCGCCCCACGGGTCAGCAGGGACTTTTTTGTCCATATACGGGCCGCTCCACCCCTCTGGAACTGGGTACAAGACAGGTTTTTCCCACAAAGCCATAAGCCCCTGCTCGTCAGTTGGAAAAGAGCCGCAATCGACATAGTAAGTGCTGAGTGCGAGTTTGAACGCCTCAATCTGATTTTTTGCCGAAACGACTTTTGCCTTTTTGACGATGCGATTGACCGCCACTCCAACCTGCGATGCAAGAAGAGCCGTCACAATAAGAACCGCAAGCGTCTCAACGAATGTAAAACCACCGTCAATCTTGTCGTCATGGACTCTTTTTTTATTTTTAGTTTTAAGATATGAATAATATGTTTTTAAGGGAACTTTGAAAAACTTCAGTTTTTCGAAGTTATCACCTTTGAAATTGCGTCCAGCGAAGGCTGGACGACGGGTAGCTCGGAAAACTAACAGAGTTTTTCGAACTACCCTTAAACACCTAAACACATTCAACATAATTTCACTTTCTCCTCTATCAGTACGAATTATGGCAGCGTCAAAAACATGGTTTTTAAGCTGACTAAGCTTCCCAATGAGACTGTGCAACGAACTTTTCGGGCAGCCTCAGATTTCCTTAAATCATTTCCATTCCGCCAAGCACAAGGGGCATTAGCGTATCTTTCAGAAGCATGACAAAATATATTCCGCAAGCGCAGATTAAAATCGGCTGCTCACAGGCTAGGAAAGCCGAACGAATTTTCGCCCCTCGCTCTTCCAGAGCATCTGCCGCAATTTTGAACGCATCGTTTTTTCCGGTTGCCTGGCATACTTCAAGCCGCGCCGAAATGATTCTTGCGGCGAAAGAAAATCCTGCTTCATCAAGGCACGCGGCAAACGCCTCACTCGCAGAGTCCCCGCTGCGAATACGAGCCGAAATACCAGAAAACGCCTTGAAAAGCCGCTTTTCGCCGCACACGGCAGGGACGGCTGAATCAACTGCTTGAACAAGCGGAATGTTGCACTCGGACAGGAATGAAATCGCCCTCAAAATCATGCAAAGTCCGCTTTTTCCCATGATTCTAGATGACACTGCCAAAAGTGCCGCCACAAAAGCAAGAAGAAAAAGACCACTCAGACCAACGCTTTTCCACGCCCGAATCTTGTAGAGAAAAAGTGCTTCGCCTGAAAAAAAGGAGCTTCCAAGCACATTGACGAAAACAACGCTCGCCCCAAGCGCAAAAAGAGCGATAAAAACCGGATACGCAAGGCTCACCAAAAATTTCTCCCGTGCTTTTCTGGCATCAACCATCATTTTTGAAATATACAGAAGCGTTTCGCACAGCCGTCCGCTCTGCTCCGAGATTTCAACAAGCGATAAGTACCATTCGGGAAAGACAAGAGATGACGATGTTTGCAAAGCAAATGACAAGCTCCTTCCGCCCGAAATAGAATCCGCTAGTTCTCCCGCCACGCGCACAATGTTTTTTGAGAGCCTGCTGCTTTTTTTTATAAGCATAAGTGCTTTTCCTGTCGGAATGCCCGCGGAAACATACTCCGAAAAGCTTTTCGTAAAATCAATGATGTCCTTTTTCACTCAGCCTCCCTAACGCTTATGCGCGTGTCAAAATCTTTTCTACAAACAAAATTTCCATTACTGACAAGCCCATCGAACATTTCCGCTTTTACCGAAACAATATCCGCGCAAAGATTTTGCGCTCCAGTGAGTCTTTGGGACACAATTCCGCGCAACACGGAAAAAATCTCGTTCCATTCGCAGCCCAAATCGTGCAGACGCAGAATGGTTTCGTAAAAGCCAGTCGTGTGAACCGTAGCAAGAACAAGATGCCCGGTCAGGGAAGAGCGCATGACAGTTTTTGCCGTCACTTCATCCCGAATCTCCCCCACAAAAATCACATCGGGGTCCTGCCTGAAAACTAGGCGCAGACTTTCTTCAAAGCTCATTCCGATTTCTTCGTTCACTTTGATTTGAGTGACCCCAGAAAGAAGATACTCAACAGGATCTTCAATCGTGATGATTTTCTTTCCGCCGCCACATTTGCGCTGAATCTCGCACAAAAGACTTGCCGCCGTGGTGGATTTTCCGCTTCCGGTAGGTCCTGAAATAAGAACAAGACCGTTTTCGCATGAAATCATAGCCTCAAGCTCCCGCCGCTGGCTTTCCGTAAAGCCAAGCCCCGAAAGCTCAAGCGGAACTCGCAAAACATCAAGTATGCGAAGAACGGCGGCTTCGCTATCGTCAAAAGATACCGCCGGAACAACAGAAACGCGAACGAACACGCTTTGTCCGCGGCTTCCCAAGAAAACAAACTGCCCGTCCTGCCCGCGGCGAGTTTCCATTACATTCAGCTTGGAAAGGACTTTTATTCTTCTTACAAGCTCAATATGCCTGTCCTTTGAAAGCGCAATGAATTTTTCCAAAACACCGCAGACACGAAACCGAACGCAACCTTCTTCTATGTGAACATCCGTTGCGCCCCGCCTAACAGCTTCGTCCAAAACAGAATCCAAAAGAAGAATAGTGTTCTTCACATAATCATCTTTTCCGTCATCACAAATTACCTCCGTATCATTTTTTCCCTTATCTGCGTTCTCAACTCCCTGCCCCGCACTAAAACCGTACTGCCTGACCAGAGCCTTCTTAAACTCCTCCTCAGAAACAATCCTGAACGAAACCACACCAATTCCACCGCTTCTTGCAAAAAATCCGTCGCAAGATTTTTTCAGACGGATTTTCAGCTCCTGGTCGATTTCGCGGACTGAGCCAAAAACAACGCGCGTATTGGTGCTTTCCAAAACAACAACATCATTGAACGAAGAAAAACTGCTTGAAAGCAAAAACATTCCTATTCTCCAACGAACTCAGCGATAAGTTCTTTCGCATGACTCAAAAAATCATCGCTTTCATCTTTCTGACCAAAAATCTCTGCCGAAGGAACAAGATAAATCACCATCTCGGTCTTTTCTGAAGATTTGTTCTTTGCTTTGAACAGATTTCCCAGAAGCGGGATTTTGGAAAGAATCGGTGTTCTTGAAACTGCCTGCGACTCCTCGTTCTGAATAAGCCCGCTAAGAATGACAGGCTCGCCAGATTTTGCCCGAACTTCGGTCGTAATCACTTTTTCGCTTGAAGGCGGCGGGTTTCCGGTCGTTGAACTTACATCTGTTCCCTGCCTTGAAACGCTCGCCGTGATTTTGCTCGTAATCATGCCGTCGCCCGTCACAATTCCAGTCACCTCAAGCTTCAAGCCGGACACAATTTCTTTCGTAACGCCAGAATAAATCGGAATGCCAGTCTCAGGGTCAAGATTATTGTCCCGGTAGCGATAAGTGTTAGTGTTCTGGAACTGAATCGTGCTTCCGCTCACTCCGTTCAAGGTTGTGTCAGCAAAGACCTTAGCTTTGTTTCCTTTGATTGCCGCCTGCAGCTCTGCCGCAAAAGAAAGACCAAATACACCGACTACATCAAGATTAAAATCAAGGACACTGCCTAATGTGGTTGAAACAGAATTTCTGTCCCCGATTTTCATGCGGTCAATCCTAAAGCTTGGTTTCCACTCGTTAGAATCAGTAGTCTGGTACTGCATGATAAGAAGATCATAGCTCACCCTAGAAACAGGCCGGTCGAATTCTTCCATATGATTCAGCAAATTCTCGTATGCAGCCTGAGTTCCAGTAAAATAGAAGCTATCGCCCCGTCCCGAGTCAGTTATCTCAGCTTTATTCACAAAAGGCGGAAGCGTGTCAAGAAATTCCTTGGTTCTGATATATTTGAGCTGAACGAGCCTTGAATCTTTCTGCACATCAGCCTGTTCAACGAACTCAAGGAAATCTGAAGATTTTCCATCATCGCTCAGGTAAAGGAATTTTCCGCCTTCGTTCACGCAGATTGTTTCTATGTCCGGAAAACGCTTCGCGCAAAGCGAAAGAAACGGTGTTGTTGCAAGATAACGAAGCGAACATTCGCGCCAGATTTTGCCTTTTTCGCTCAAAAGACGCTTGTTTTTTGACGGGAGAACAAAATATATTCCGTCGGAAACAACGAATTCCGCATTCGCCTGCACACAAAGAGTCCTGAGAGTATCATCAAAATCTTTTCCTGAGAAAAAAGCCCTTGTAATCTTAAGCTCAGAAGGAACCGAGCAACAGAACTCCTTTTTTGCAAGCACACTCAGCTTTTCGCAAACAGCCGAAAGAGACGCGTTCTGTATATCGCATGAAAAAACAGCCCCGCCGTTCTTGTTTTCCAGCGATATATTGATTTTACCGCCCGAATTGCCGTCCTGCCGCAAGGAAGATGTTCTGGCAACATGAAAGCAGTCCTCGCCAGCTTTTTTGACCTCGAACCCAGAGCAAAGCCCCCCAATTCGCCTAAAAATTTCCTCGCAAGAGCAAAATCCTGTGTGGATGCTGACCTTTATCTGAGGCAGACTATCGTAAGTAACGCACATTCCGCTTTTTACAGCCATTTTCTCAAAAAGCTGGAAAGGCGTAACATCAAATCCGTCAAGCGAATACAAGCCTTCATCATTCTTAAGAATACGGATTTTGCTTACAGTCCAGCGTCCATCGCCTTTTTCCACATAAAGGCGCGATGAATTCAAAAAAGCATCGAAAGTACTATCGAAATCAGCGCCAGCACAACGAAAATCCGTTTTTCCTGAAACAGTGTCATCAGGCGAAATAGCAATTCCCTTGAACAAGGAAACTGAATAAAGAATCTCGCCAATGTCTTTGTCCACGAATTCAAACGACTCTCCTTTCAGCTGCATAGGCAAAAGCGCAAAAAGAAAAAGTCGCAAGAAAAAAATAGACAAAGCAAAAAAAACTTTTTTCATTTTATTTTTCCCCCACATTAATAGGGTCAGAGAATTTTCATTTTTGACACCAAATTTCTTATAATTTTTTGTTATATTTGCAGTTTTTAAAATTCCACTTTTTTTTCATAAGCTATTAGAGCTGTTCGGAAACTTCATTTTTCCGAACAGCTCTATTGATTTTTCAATTTTCTTTCGATTTTCTTCTATAAATGTGCAGCATATGCGAATTTTTATCAGGATTTTTTTCTCTGAAATTATTGACAAACATACCTTTATGTTTTAAGGTTCTATATTGTGTTTATGTACACGCATATCTTTGAGAGGAGTCATTTAAAAATGAAAAAAATCATTGCTACAATAGCAACTCTTTTTGCAGCAACCTCATTATTTGCAGCTGAACTACCATCAGTTATAAAAGACCGAAACCTTACAGTAGGAGGCCGAATCGGTCTTGGACTTAATTTCTTTGATTTTAAATGCGGCGGAGATGTCGGAGAGGATATAAAACTTATGCCAGGCTTCGGTCTCAATGCATTCGCAAATATGCCTATATCTACACTGGCAACATTGCCAGAAGTTCTTGAGCCGCTCGGAGTTCAGGTGGAACTTGGTCTTCATGTACACAATATTTCTTCAAGCGACAAAGACGATGAGACCTCAAAAGCTCACTACTTCACTTTGGACATTCCAATTCTTGCAACATACAAACTTGATGTGAACGATATGATTTCCGTTCAGCCACTTCTCGGACCAAAATTCTCGTTCACGCTCGGAAAAGTCTATAATGACGGGTATTTCCTCGATGGCTTCGGACTCAAATCACCATTCAACTTCGGTATCGAAGTCGGAGCAACAGCTTTCCTCAACCTTGTCGGACCAGGACAGATTGTTGTTGACATCAGATACAACAGAGACTTCACAAAGATGACAGGTGACGGTGACTTCAACCTCAAACACGATGGAACATCTTACAAACTGGAAGACCCAGTTCTTGGTTCTGGTCAGTCAATCGATATTTCAGTCGGCTACCAGATGAAGCTTAACGATTTGTTCTAATTCAGGATTTTTGTATAAGCAAAAACAGGATTCTTTTGAGTCCTGTTTTTTTTTGCTAAAAACATCTGGCAAAAAGCGCAGACAGAATGTCGAAAATCAAAACATGAAACATTATTTTTTCAAATACTTTCTGATTTTGTTTTTTTTCTCTTTGACTCCACTTTTCGCACAAAGCGTAGAGCTTTCATACAACGGCTCAAAAAGCTACTCACTGACGGAAAGAACAGACTTGCGCAAGTATGAGAACGGAAAATACATCGGTCTGGTAAGCCGCGAGGTTCATTCTTACATAAGCCCCGCCTCCTCCTACGAAGACAGCCCGCAATACGCCAGGGACAGCTGGTTCGACGGTCATTTCTATGTGATTGAGGAACGCAAGAACAACATAAAGAAGACTGTTGACGGAATCTACGACTCCATTCCGTCCGTATTCCACATTGCGCCGAACGGAGAGCTTACTATGCACGAAGACCACGGTTTTCCCAGCTTCAGAAGTTTTCCGGCGTTCCCGTCCAGAAAAGTAAGCCCAGGCGACTCATGGACTTCTTCTGGGGAACGCGCCGTAGACCCAAAAGGCGACGGAAAAATAACACGGCTTAAGATTGAAGTTCGGTACACGCTTGAAGGCGAAGGAATCTTCGACGGGCGCGAAGTGTACAAAATATCCGCGCTCTGGCAGACGCTCTACGGAATGAGCTGGAAAGACAAAAAGGGCGACCAAAATCTTACAAAAGCCCGCGGCGGACATAAAGCGAGCATAATGGTACTAAAATCAACTGGCGAGCCTGTTCTTGTCATGGATAATGTTGACGAAACATTCGTATATGCTGATAAAACTGAAATCAACTACAAGGGAACTATTTCTTTGTTCATAAAATACCCTCCGCGCATGGACTCTGACAAAATCATCGCGGCCCTTAGCGACATTGCCACTATAAAAAAATCCGAGCCTGAAAGCGGAACTGGAGGAAAAGAGAAAAAATCCAAGCCGATGGGCGGCGGAAGTACAGGTTCTATCACATCAACAAAATCTAATGAAGAATCGGGGAAAAGCAAAACTGATTCCGAGGCGAACAAGGACTCAAAGCCAACGACGAAGAAAAAATCTGAGAGAAGCCCAATCGAAGCGGGTGATGAAAAATCCCACGGCGAAAACACCGCGCCAGTTTCTGACGAAAAGAACAAAACAGGCTCCTCGGAAACAGGCGGACTTTCCACCCCAACAAACGAAAGGGATTCTGGCAAAATAACAGGACTGAACATGAGCGAAGAAGAAATCCAAGCACTTGAAGTCCAGTTCACTGCCGCAAAAAACAATATGATTGTGGAGGAAACAAACGCAGGAGTCCGCCTTACCGTGCAGAATTTGCGCTTTCAGCCTGACAGCGCGGAGCTTGTTCTGGGAATGGAAGGAAATCGCCTTGACGACATAGCTTCAGTTCTGAAATTGGCTGGCGACTCGCAGATTCTGATTGAGGGTCATACTGCCTCTACAGGCCAGCCAGCCGCAGAACTCGCGCTTTCCCAGGAGCGTGCAAGAAAAATAGCGAACGAGCTTGTTGACCGCGGCATCCAAAAAGACAAAATTATTGTGCGCGGCTGGGGAAGCGCAAAGCCAATCGCCCCGAACACAAATAATGCAGGAAAAGCATTGAATCGCCGTGTCGAAATCACGATTTTGCAATAGAATATGAATATGAAAAAATTAATAGAAATAAAAAACTGCCGCGTGGAAGACTCAAAATCCACGCCAATAAAAAATCTTTCATTTACTCTCGAAGAAAACCAGGCTTGGCTCATAACAGGACCAAACGGAGGCGGAAAAGCCGATTTCATAAAAGCTCTTTCAGGCGAAAAATCAATAGTAAAGAACAATACGGATTCTATTTACGAAAACTCGTTCCTTGACAGCACGGAAGTCGTATCGCTTGAAGTTGCCGCCAAGCTCATAGAGCAAGAAAGGGAACTTGACGAAAGCGAATACATGGACAGACTTGACGAAGGTCGGAGCGGAAGGCGATTCTTGTGCGAAGTTCTGGGAGGACCAGACGCAAAGCACAGACATATTCCGCTGCCACCAATCGCACAGCGGCTTGAAACGCTTCCTGAGATTAAGCTTTGCGGAATAGAGCATATCCTTGACAGGGGGCTTAAGCTAATGTCAACGGGAGAAATCAGGAGAACTCTCTTGTGCCGCGCGCTTCTTTCAAAGAAAAAGCTCCTTGTCCTCAGCGACCCGTTTGCAGGTCTTGACGCACAGAGCCGGGCGATTCTGCTTGAATTTTTCCAGACGATAGCTGGAAAGTCATCGTATCCAAAAATCATTCTTTCAATGGAGCGGTACACGGAGATTCCAAGCACAATAACGAATGTTGCCGAGTTCAAGGAAGGCTGCATTTCCTTCACAGGAACAAAATCTGAGTACGAAAAAGTACTGGAAAAACGCAACGAAGAAAAAACGGCAAGGCGTGACGCAGAAAAGTCCGCATTTTTGGATGAGCTTAAAAAAATCGAAAAAGACACTGAGAGCGTCCGACAAGCAGTTTTGCCCCGCACGAACAGTGAGGACACGCTAATACAGATGAACTGCGTGAATGTAGGCTGGGGCGAGAAAAAAGTTCTTACAGATTTCAGCTGGACAGTCCTTCCTGGAGAGCACTGGCTTATCAGAGGTCCGAACGGAAGCGGAAAAACAACGCTTCTTGAACTTATCACCGGAGATAACCACCAGGTTTTCTCCAATGATGTCTGGCTTTTCGGAAAAAAGCGCGGAACAGGAGAAACAATCTGGGACATAAAGAAAAATCTTGGTATTGTGAGCTACAGGCTGCATGTTGAATACAGAATGCTCGGCGGAACAGACCTTGAGGCGGTCATAATCTCAGGCTTCAAAGATTCTATCGGGCTGTATGAGCAGCGCACGGAGCTGGAAACTGAAGCGGCGCGCAAATGGCTTAAGCTCGCAGGTTTTGAGGGGCGTGAGAAAGAATCGTTCGGAAACTTGAGCTACGGAGAGCAGCGCGCCATTCTGATTATACGGGCAGCAGTAAAATCGCCAAAAATACTTATCCTTGACGAGCCGTGCCACGGACTTGATGAGAATTTCAGGCAGAAAATCCTTGACCTGCTTGAAAGAATAGCGCAGACAGGAACTACGACGCTGCTTCATGTTACGCACGACCCGGCGGAGGCACTTCCATGCGAGAGACACATTTTGGAGCTTCATCCAGGCGAAACTCCAATGTACCAGATACTTGTTCAGAACTCGCTGGAATCGTCCGATACTAAAGTGAATTTTTAAACAAACGAGCTAATGAATCCAGTTTTTTCGATTATAAAGACTTTTTACAAAACAGTAAGCATCTCAGACGAAGAATTCAGCGTGGCAAAAGAAGGCATTACGCTCTTCAACAAGAATTCTGTTCTTGTACTCTCGCTTCTATGCACGATTCTTTTCAGCGTTCTGTGCGTGCTTTCAATCGTAACAACGGAACCCACATTCAGAAACAATGCTTTGATTTACGGAACGATTTCGGTCATTTCGCTCGTCTGCTTTATGCTCACATTGTTCCTAAAAAAAACAGCCCGTTACGATTTAATCATAAAAGTAATCATGTATCTTTTCATGTCGGCTATTTTCTGCTATTCGATTTTTATCGGCGTATACAGGCTAAAGAACAATTATGCGGTATCATTTTTCGTGCTTCAGTTTGCCACGCCGATTTTTTTCATAGACCGCACGAAAAGAATGTGCCTGTTCACATTCCTAATGACGCTGATTTTCAGTTTTCTTTCGTTCAATACCAAAGCAAGAAACCTTGCGTCAATGGATTTAATCAATGCTGTCTGCTTTTTCACTCTCAGTCTTTTTTCAAGCCCCTATCTGTCAAAACTGAAAGTAGCTCAGTTCAACCTTATGAAAATCATTGCAATTGAGCGTGACTTGGACGGACTCACCGGGCTTTTCAACAAATCTGCGTTCACGCGAGAAGTGACGGCCGCAATTGAGAAAAACCACAAAGGAATTCTTATGATGCTTGACTGCGACAACTTCAAGGGCATAAACGACAATTTCGGGCATGATGTAGGTGATTTTGTCCTTAAAGAAATAAGCTCCCAAATAAAAAAAGTATTTTCTGAGAACGAGATTACGGGCAGATTCGGAGGCGATGAGTTCATAATTTTCATTCCAGACAGCGATACAGTTCAGCTCGGAAGGGCAAAAGCAAAACATCTGCTTGAAAAAATCAACACATCAATATTTTTTCCAGATAAAACATCATCGATGGCGCATAATGCAGAAGTGAGCATAGGGCTTGCCGTAGGAAGCGGGAACAACATTTCGTTCGGAAGCCTGTTCAAGTGCGCCGACCATGCTCTTTACGAAGCAAAAAACCTCGGAAAAAACAGAGTCGTAGTAGCGCAGGATTTGCTCAGTTTCATTCAAGAATAAGGTCACAAGTGGCGGCTTCCGTAGCTTTTACCAAGTCGGAGGGGGAAAGGCAAATCTGTTCGCCCCGCATGCCAGCCGAAACATAGATTTTTTCATGCGAAAGCGCGCTCTCGTCTATGAACACGGGGAACTTTTTCTTCATTCCGAGCGGCGAGCAGCCGCCACGGACATAGCCTGTAAGAGCAAGAAGCTCGTCAGGCTTCACCGGGGATATTTCCTTTGCGCCACAAGCAGCGCGGGCTTTTTTCAGGTTTATCTCATGCAAGGCGCACTGGCAGAACACAAAGACCTGCTTTGACTCGCTCCTCATTACGATTGTCTTGTACACGCACTCAGGAGGAATTCCGAGTTTTTCAGCAGTTTTACCTGCCGCTCCGCGCGAAAGCTCATGCTCTCCGTCATCGTCATAGGAAAGAGTCTCATATTTTATTTTCAGCCCGTCCAAAATGCGCATTGCGTTAGTTTTCTTCATATATTTCTCCATGAATTGAATTAAGACATTAATAGAGCTGTTCGGAAACAATAGTTTTCCGAACAGCTCCAATCTTCAAGTAATTTGCGCTACTCAAACAAAGAACTAATCGAATTTAGGGTGGAAAATCTTAGCTCCGTTTTCGTTAATCTCAGTCCTGACATTTTTTTCTGGCGCAGAAATTTCATCTTTAAAGCGGGTTTTGACCGTCATCTCAGATTTTATTTTGTCAAGCGCAGGGTCCAGAGCAAAAAGAATCTGCCTTAAAAGCCCCAAAACTTCCAAATCTGCATCCTTGCACTCAGAAAGCCGCTGGCAAGTGTCGTACATCGCTATATATGCATTGTTCAGCTTAGTGTAATCCTCATTGTAAACATCGACTTTTTTCATTTTTCGTCCTCCGACTTTTCTCTTCTGCCAAAGGCCTCAAGATTTGAAAGCCCCCTCTTGAACTGGCTTATACGAGCCTGAGCCGTCGTATCAAGGCCGCTTCTTTCCCCTCGTGCAAGAAAATGATACGCCACGCCCGCAATCATAGCTCCGTTGTCGCCGCAAAGTTTCAAAGGCGGAAATATGCACTTAAGGTCAGTGCGCTCTGAAAGAAGGGCGCGCAGCCTTGAATTTGCGGCGACTCCGCCACCTGCAACAACAGTTTTTAGCCCCGTATCCTCAACGGCACGGAACAGGCGGCTTGTAAGCGTGCGGCAAGCTGTTTCCTGAAATGAGGCGCAAATATTCTCGTTTGTCTTCTCAAAGCCCTTGTTCAAAAACATATCAGCCTGATGAATCACGGCAGTCTTAAGACCTGAAAAAGAAACATCATAGCGATGCTCGCCCTTGTCAAGTTTTGGAACCGGAAAACTGAACGCGCCTGCATCGCCTTTTTTTGCAAGAGAATCGACAACAACACCACCGGGATAGCCAAGCCCGTAGAATTTAGCCACTTTGTCGAATGCCTCGCCAACTGAATCATCAATCGTAGTGCCAAGAACCTCAAGATTGTCAAAGCCGTTCACGCGCGCTATGATTGAATGCCCCCCAGAAACAAGAAGTCCCAGATACGGATAAGGGATGTCGTTCTCAAGATGCGCAGCATACATATGACCAAGCATATGATTCACCGCATAGAAAGGCTTTCCCAAAGCCCATGCGAATGTCTTGGCGAAAGTAAGCCCCACAAGGAGAGAGCCCATAAGCCCCGGGCGGTTCGTTGCGGCAACAGCGTCAATTTCGTCCGGGCGCAAGGACGCTTGTTTCAGTGCCTCCCGCACTACAGGAAGAATCCACTCCGCGTGCTTGCGCGATGCAATCTCCGGGACAACGCCCTTGTACACCTGATGAAATGGAATCTGTGTAGCAACTACATTGCTAAGTATCTTTTTTCCGTCTTCAACGACAGCGCAAGCCGTTTCGTCGCAACTCGATTCTATACCAAGAACTTTCATAAAATTTCCTTTCCTTCTTCCATTTTATGATTTTTTGAAAAATCTCTCAATCGTGCAAATCTTAGCATTTAGTTGTATAATGAAAAAATAAGACAAATTAATAAGAGGTTTGCAATGAAAAAATCAATTACACTGCTTTTTGCAGGACTTTTTGCTGCCGTTATGATGACAAGCTGTCTTTCAACATCATCAACTACGGCCGCAGGAAATGTTGGCGCAGACAGAAACCAGCTTATGCTTATTTCTGAGCAAGAAATGGAGCAAAGCGCAAACGAATCTTACGCGCAGATTATTGCCGAAGCAAAGGCGGCGGGCACTCTGAACAAGGACGCAAAAACGACCAAGCGAGTTCAGACTATCGCAAAAAATCTCATCGCGCAAGTCGGCGCATTCCGTGAGGACGCTCTCAACTGGGACTGGCAGGTGAATGTAATCACAGAAAGCACTGTGAACGCATGGTGCATGGCAGGAGGAAAAATCGTAGTCTACACAGGAATCATCGACACGCTCAGTCTTACTGATGCGCAGCTTGCCGCCGTCATGGGACACGAAATCTCGCACGCGCTCAGGGAACACAGCCGAGAGCAAGTAAGCCGACAAGCTCTTACGAATGTAGGAGCATCTGTCATATCAGGACTTGCTGGCTTCGGAACTGTCGGAAACACGGCTCTCGCTCTTGCCGCAGAGTACTGTCTTACGCTTCCGTTCTCGCGCTCGCATGAAACAGAAGCCGACAACATCGGAACTGAGCTTATGGCGCGCGCTGGCTATGACCCGCACGAAGCTGTTACAGTCTGGGAAAAAATGCAAAAGCTCTCGGCCTCAAGTACTCCTGAATTTATGAGCACTCACCCGTCGCATGAAAACCGCATCAAAAACCTGACTGTCATCTCGGAAAAAGTCTATCCGCTTTACGAAAAGACAAAATAATCAGCCGCTCTTACTCAAGCTGACCAGGAGTTTTGAACAAGTACCCGGCTTTTTCCAAGTGCGGGTACATTTCCCTCAGAAGCTTGGGAAGAATCTGCGCGCTCTTGTCTGTATGTCCGATTACAAGAGCCTGACCATGCTTGTTCGCATAATCAAGCGTTTCATAGATTCTCTCAAGCATTTTCTGGCGGCTAACATCGTTGTCCAGATAAGGACCTGTTTTCTCCCAGATTTGCATTCCGCGCGAAATAGCCGCACTCAGTGCCTGAGATTTTGCCGTTGTCCTTGAATCAAGAAAATAGATTCCGTCTTCCTTGCACACATCAAGCACAGCCCCGATTTTCTCAAAATCAGCCGTTATCAGAGAGCCTTCATGATTGTTCATTCCGCAAACACCAGACCCAAGTTCAGAAAGGTTCGCGCGGACAACCTCTTTGATTTCCTCCGCTGTCATTCCTTTTCGGACAGCTCCTTCGCCCGGGTCAAGACTCTCGTTCACAGCCTGCATCGGCTGGTGCAGAATAAGCTCTTTTCCGCCGTCAAGAACTGCCTGTGCGCACTGGCGCGTCTGGGGAAGCCTCGGAAGGACGGCAATCGTGAGCGGAAAAGGAAGGCTTGCGTATAGTTTAGTCCGCGCCGCGCTCTGACCCGCATCATCAATTACAAGCATTATTGTAGCCCCGTTTTTTGCAGGCGGTATTCTGAATTCGGATTTTCTTTCTTCTATATCAGTAAATATTTTTGGCTCATTTGATTTATTTGCTTCCGATTTTTCATTATCACGCTGATTCTCAGGTGATTTTTGTTCCAAATGCGCTTGTGTTTTTTTTTCGTCCGGAACATAAGAAAAAGATTCAGGCTCTTTTTTCTCCGCCGTTTTTTTCTCGGGCTGCGAGCTAATTTTCTGGGAGCTACTTTTTTCGTCCGCCTCCACATGAGTTTCTTCTGGCAAAGTTTGATTTTTCTTTGAGTTAAAGACAGAACTCAGAAAAAGTGCAAGAACGCACAGGACACAAACGGAAACAGTGAACGAATACACTTTTCCAAGAGACAATTTTACTTTAGGTGATTTTGATTTTTTGCGCGATTTTTTTGACCCAGACATAGATACACTAGACATGTTCGGAAACATCAGTTTTCCGAATATGTCTAATTTAAATATCGGCAAATCTTCAGATTTTTTCTTTAGCTCATGGGCCTCAAAAAATCAGTTGACATAATCAAACTTTGTACTAAAATTTGATTATGGGAGATTTTGAATGAAATTCTTCAAAACAATGATTTTTTCAACAGTAGTATTTTTTCTGCTTTGTGCGAACGCATTTTCAGATACAACCATATACAGGGCAAAAACCGAGCTGAACTGGAATTCCTCCGTGAACATAAGCTCATCAAAGTTCTCTGGCATTTCTTCCGGCTCAAAGCTGAACATAAGCGTTACCAAGACGAAAAACGAATATCAGAACATAAAGATTTATTCCCCCACCCAGTCTGGCTGGAAAGAACTTAACTCAGGCGCAATTTCAAACGCATCGTACTCAGGCGCAATTGTGCCGCGCTTTTCCACCCAGACAGTGACAGTCACTTATGAACTCACAGCCGATGATGCCGAAAACCTTGCAAAATTCGGGCTTATAATCCACGGATATGGAGCGCAGCTCAATTACATAAGCATTTCGTCCGCCGATTCAAAATCCCAGAACTATGCTGAAACAGAGATTTTCTCAGGCAGCAAGGACTTAACGAGCTGGAGCCAGAACATAATCATTCCTGCGGCAAAACTTTCTGCGGCTCATAGCGGCGGAAAAGTCTGCGTCACGCTGAAAAAATCACAGACTGCAACAAAATACCAGAATCTGAAAATGTATGCAGCCAAATCTTCCGGCTGGCAGGAGCTTACAGGCGGAAAATACGAGAACGCAATTTACTCAAGCGCAATCGTCCCGAATTTCGCTTCTCCTGAAATAACGCTCTCGTATGCACTTACCTCCGAGAACGCAAATGACATCAAGGAAAACGGTCTAGTACTGCAAGGCTACGGAATCGTAATAACGAAAGTCACGCTCAACGGCTCGCCGAGCGTTCATGCAGAAGTTCCTGCCACCGCGCCACTTCCAGAGCAGACGACAGGCTCAATAAAAACGACTGAGCAGGCAAAAACAGGTACAAAATCAACTCCGTCCGTCGCTTCGGGAACTCCGTTCCAGACGCACGGAAAGCTCCATGTCACAGGGGCGTACCTTATGGACGAAAACAACAACAAAGTTCAGCTTTATGGTCTTAGCACACACGGAATAAATTTCGGAAACGATTTTTCAAACTTCGTGAACGAAAGCGCGTTCAGAACGCTGCGCGATGACTGGAACACGAACTGCATTCGGCTTGTTTTGTACCCGGGCGATTACAACGGCTACTGCAACGGCGGAAACAAGTCGCAGCTAAAAAAAATCATCGAAAACGGAATAGAGTATGCCACAAAACTCGGAATGTATGTAATCGTTGACTGGCATGTTCACAATTTCAATCCGAACAATCAGTGGAAAAACGACGCTAAGGTTTTCCTTTCAGAAATTTCCAGAAAATACGCAAAGTATGATAATGTTCTTTACGAAATTTGCAACGAACCAACCAGCTCTTCATGGGCTTCGTCCTTAAAGCCATATGCACAGGAGATAATTCCCGCAATCCGCGCGAACGCCCCAGATTCCGTTATCATCGTCGGAACGAACACATGGTCACAAGACATCGAAGAGCCTCTTTCAAACCCGCTTCCGTTCAAGAATGTCATGTACACATTCCATTTTTACGCAAACACTCACACGGATTCATACAGAAACAGGGTTCAGAACTGCATTGAGCGCGGGCTTCCTGTATTCGTGACCGAATTCGGGACTTGCGACGCAAGCGGGAACGGCGGGTTCAATCCTTCAGAAAGCAAGAAATGGTTCGATTTGTGCGAAAAATACAACATAAGCCACATGAACTGGAGTCTTTCAAGAAAGAACGAAACTGCAAGCGTAATCCAGAGCTGGTGCACAAAAACATCGGACTGGAGCGAGCAAGACTTGTCAGAATCAGGAAAACTTGTCCGCGAGCATTTTAAAACCCTAAGAAAATAACATACTTTTTTAGGAATCCGAGTTCCGTAAAAGCCAAATCATAAGCGGACAGGAACGCCAAGTTTGTTCAAATCTTCTTTGATTCCGCCCACAGTGTACCCCATTGAGTGAACCATGCTGGCAATAAGGGCCGCATCGGCTTTTCCGTCTTTGAGAACATCGGCAAGATGCTCGCTCGTTCCGCCGCCGCCCGATGCGATTACAGGAACTGGCACATTCTCCGCAATCATGCGCGTAAGATTTATCTCATATCCGTTTCGCATACCGTCGGCATCAATTGAGTTCAGCACGATTTCTCCTGCGCCAAGCTCCACGGCTTTCTTTGCCCAGTCAAGCGCATCGTAGTCAGTTTTTACGCGACCACCGTTTATATAGACGCGATAGCCGCTCGGAGCGGTCTCGTCTTTTTTTGCGTCCATTCCAAGAACGATGCACTGATTTCCGAAAACTTCAGCTCCTTTTCGGATAAGCTCAGGATTTTTGACAGCCTGAGAGTTAAGGCTTATTTTCTCCGCCCCCGCAAGAATTGTGGAGCGTATATCTTCAATAGAACCTATTCCGCCGCCGACACAAAACGGAATGAACACCTGGCTTGCAACGCGGGCTATAAGCTCAAGGATTGGACCGCGGCCACGGGCAGAAGCCATTATGTCATAGAACACAAGCTCATCAACGCCCTGTTCGTAGTACTTTTTCGCCATCTCAACAGGGTCACCTATGTCAACATTATTCTGAAACTTTACGCCTTTCGTTGTCCGTCCGTCTTTCACATCAAGGCACACGATAATTCGTTTTTTTATCATTTTTGATTCCTCAAATCGTCCTTCACAAAATTCTCAAGGATTTTCAGTCCCCATTTACCAGATTTCTCAGGGTGGAACTGAAAGGCAGTAACACTGCCAGACGAAACACAGGCAGGAACAAGGCAACCGTAATTGCACGATGCCTTTATGATTGAGGAGTCGTCAGGCTGAATAAGATATGAATGAACAAAGTAAAAATCCTTATGCTCAGGAATTCCGTCAAAGAGCGGACTTGAGCCATTCGCATAAGCCAAATCATTCCAGCCGATTTGCGGAACTTTCAGCCCTGTCTGGTCAATGCCCTTTTCTTTCCAGACAGAAGAAAAATGCCTGATTTTTCCGTGCAAAAGCCCCAGACATTCAACTCCGCCTTCCTCTGACCAGTCAAAAATAATCTGGGAGCCAAGGCAGATTCCAACAAGCGGCTTGTTCGCATAAGCCCATTCTTTCAGGAAAACATCGAATCCGCTTTCCTTAAGCTGCTTCATGGCATAATCCGCATTCCCAACACCGGGGAACACGAGCCTGTCACAATTCTCAAGGTCTTTCGGATTTTTTGAGAGAACAAACGGCGCGCCCAAAGAAGCAAGCGAATGTTCCACGCTTTTTATGTTGCCAGCATTGTAGTCAACGATTCCGGTCATACAAACTCCGCGCCCATCATTTTGGCGGACGGGCGTATTTCCTGTTCTTTTTCAGGATTTTTTCAGACGGCATTGAAATTCCGTCGCGGACAAAAGCTGCAAAACCTTTGTCTTGCTCGCGCAATGAAGTCACAACATCATACGCAACGACAGCCGCACCATAATAATTCAAGTGTGTGTTATCGATTGTATCAGATTCCTTCATTTTCTGCGCATGGAATTTTGCCGTTTCTTTTGCAGAAAGTTTTGAGTATCTTTCTTTTGTGATTTTAGTCAAATCAACAACAAGAGTGCTAGTTTCCGCGCCAAGGTCAATTATAGCCTGCGGATAATTTCCGCCTTTGAAACCTTCGTCATCAGCCGTTATGTGAACTGCAGCTCCTGTATAATTAGAAGACTCAGAGCGTCTTACGACTGGCGTACAAAGAACTGGAACTGCTCCCCTGTCCTTTGCGAGCTTTACATAATTTTCGTAAAGGATATTCTTGAAAGAACCTTCCGTTTCTTTTGAACCATTCGCATCCGCATATCGAGAACCAGGTTTTTCGTCATTGTGACCAAAACCGATTATAAGATAATCGCCCTCACGGATATTATCTGTAAGAGTCTTATAGTTTTTTTCTGTCAGGAAGCTCTTTGACGAACGACCTGACATTGCAAGGTTGAACACCGTTATCTTACTAGAGTCAAGATAATCGGAAAGACGCGTGCCATAACCGTACCGAGGATAGAAATAATTATCGCTGAATGCGCTCAGAGTTGAGTCTCCAACAACAAAAAGGCGCGGTCCTTCCACATTCGGTATTTCCGAAATTGGAACAACTTTCTCAACTTTTTCGTTTGCAATTGTTGCCGAATCAAGTCTGGAAGCTTTTTGGGCATTTGCAAAAAATGCCGCAAAAACAAATAAAACCGAAATGGCAAGAACCGTCTTTTTCATATTTCCACCTCAGAAAAACTATTTCGTTGCAGCTCGCATCTTGGCAATCAAATCTGCGCCATAAATCGTAGCGAATGCATCCATAACACCGTCAGTAGCCTTTGCGAATTCCTTAAGGTTAGGCGTAGTGATTGTCATACCAGCCTCCTTGAGCTTTACGACATACGATTCAGTCTGAGCCTTAACAAGATTGCGATCCAAGTTCTGCGCTTTTTTTGCAGCATCCAGAAGTATTTTCTGACTTGCAGCATCAAAGCTGTCCCAAAGTTTCTTCCTGATTACAAGCGGCATAGCATCGTAGCTGTGGTTCGTAATAGCAAGATACTTCTGCTCATCATAGAGCTTGTTGTTGTAAATAACTGGAATCGGGTTCTCCTGAGAATCAAACAAACCGTCCTTCAAAGCCTGTTTGAGCTTTGGGAAATCATACGGTTTTGGATTTGCCCCGAGCGTAGACATTGTTTCCATGACAATCTGGCTCGGCGGAGTACGGATATTAAGACCTTTCATGTCCGCAACGGAATTGACAGGCTTGTTCGTTGTAGTAACGCAACGGAAACCGTTGTCATAGTGAGAAAGAACGACCGTATTGAATTCCTCAAGCGTTTTGTTAACCTGTGCGATTATGTCGCTGTCCATGAAACGCCATGCAGACTCAAAATCAGAGAAAAGGAACGGAAGTGCAGAAATACCAAGCTTAGTAGCGTATACCGCAAAATTTCCTGCGCTGGAAACAGTCATATCAACGCTATCATTGATAACACCAGAAATCAAGTCGGCATCGCTTCCGAGTTTTCCGTTCGGGAAAATTTCAACGAGAATCTTTCCGCGAGAATTTTTCTCAACCTCGTCCTTGAAGAGATTTGAAGCAACTCCTCGCGGATCTTCCATGTTCGTTGAAAAACCAAGTTTGATTGTCACAGGCTTTACTTCCTCGACAACTTTCTCAACGACTTTCTCCTCCTGCTTTTTCTTGCAGGAACAAAGCGAAACGACAAGCGCAGCACAAACTGCTCCCCATAAAACTCTTTTAACCATAAACAGATTCTCCTACTTCTTTCATAGTTTTTTCATCAAAAATGGCAAAATTATTCTTGCCACTTTCTTTCACAGCATATAAAGCAGCATCGGCACGCTTGAACAAATCCTTGTAAGTGACCGCCTGATTTGGATACAACGATATACCGATACTGGAAGTGACATGAACGGAAACATCTCCGCTCGTATAGGTCTCATGCAAAATCTCCCTTAGGATACTTGCTTTCTCCATGATGATTTTCTCAATCTCGTCTGCATCCATAGAGCTTGGCAGAATAAGGAAAACACAGAACTCATCTCCGCCGATGCGCCCGATGAAATCACGCTCAGAAAAGACAAGGTTCAGCTTGTTCGCGGCATCGCATATAGCGGTATCTCCAGCACTGTGACCAATTCTGTCGTTAACCTGCTTGAAATTGTCAAGGTCAACCATATAGAATGCGCCAACACTTCCGTCATTTTCCTTGATGAAGTCGGTGACGCGCTTTTCCATGAATGTTTTGTTCAAAAGACCGGACAGCAAATCTGTCTCAGCCATTTCTTTGAGTCTTTGTTCATGGACTATCTGCTCGTTTACATTAGCAATATTTCCTATGAGCTTGACAGGATTTTTTCCCTTGTCAAACACGACAGTAGCGGTAAGCCTGTACCAAATGTATTCGGCTCCGCAAAGAACGCGCACTTCGCATGAATAATTCTTCTCGCCGGATTTTATGAAATCCCTTAAATATGAGCGCAAATTCCGCTCGGATTCATGCAGCTTTTTCTCGATTATTCCAAAATCATCAATTGGAAGGCTCTTCAAGTTCTTTCCGAACAAGAATGAGGAATTTCCAGTAAATTCGATAACCCGCTTCTCCAAATCGTACTCGTATATGAGCGTCTGGTTTGTCTGCGTGCTGACCGCATAGCGCACATTGTCCTTTTCGATAATCTCGTTCTGCTTGATGAGCGAGAACAAGAAGAAAGCGAAGCACAGGAATGCGACGAGAACCACAACGATAAGCGCGACTGTAAGCGCAACGATTCTATGGTGCTGCTCGTTGATATAATCGGCAGTGACAACCGAAAGCACATACCAGTCGTTCATATGAACAGGCGTGTAAACAAGTATTCGCTCTTCGTCATTTATTTTGTAGCTGACACTTTCAGTTTTGTTCGCCTTTATGTTGTTCCGGATAGTATTAAGCATAAAGTTGCTTAAAGCCTGTTTCTCCGAAAGAAACGAAAGCCAGTTCTCCGAGAAGCACAGGCGCGCCTTGCTCTTTGAGCCGACAAGAATGCGCCCCGTATTGTCAACAAGGAAAGAGTAGCCGCTTCCGCTGAATGTATCTACGGCAAAAATATTGTCAAGGATTGAGTAAGAGAATGTGCCTGTTATGACACCAACGACACTCTGGTTCTGGAATACTGGCACGGCAAGAATAAGAACTTTTTCGCCGTCCTCATCAAGAAGAATGTTCGATGAAACCTGCGCCGTTCCCCGCATTGCCTTTTTGAAATAATCGGTCATAAGAATATTGCCCGATGATTTTCCGTCCGCGTTTATGGTCATTCCAGTAGTGTTCGCAATGGCAATACGCTTAAATTCGCCCACACCTTTCGTTGCCATGATTGTCTGCTTGATTTTATTGTAGTCCGCCATATCAATATCCATAAAATAGCGGGCCTGGCTTTCAAGCATGGAAAGCTGGTCGTTCAGCTTGACTTTGAAAGTTCCTGCGTAGAGAATTGCAGTTTCCTCAAGAAATGCGGATGAGTTTTTATAAACAGTGACACTTACCCTCTGCTGAAAAATAAAAAAAGAGAATATGACAACTGCAAGCAATCCGAACAATATTACAAGACGACGCTTCATTTTGCTCTCCAACTAACCTCAACGCTATATTTTACTCCACAATATACTATTTCGTCAATTTTTTCATCAATCAAAACCATCAAAAAGGACTTTTTCCCTGCGAAGCATTTGGACATAAATCAGAAAACTAACCATTCGGACATAAACACACACATTTTCACAAACCGAACAAAATGATAAAATAAATAATAGACCTGTTCGGAAACTCTTTAAGTTTCCTCACAAGTCGTCAAGTTTTTCAATAAACGAGGTCTTAAAAAATGGCATATCCATTCCAGAACATTGAGCCGAAGTGGCAGAAATATTGGGCGGACAACAAAACTTTCCGCGCCGTTGAGGACGAAAGCGTTCCAAAAGAAAAAAGACGGTATGTTCTTGATATGTTCCCGTACCCTAGCGGCGCGGGACTTCATGTAGGACATCCTGAGGGATACACGGCAACGGACATCTATTCCCGCTATCTCCGCATGAGAGGCTATAATGTGCTTCATCCGATGGGCTACGATGCGTTCGGCCTTCCTGCCGAGAACTACGCCATAAAGACAGGCACGCACCCGGCGGAAACAACTTTCAAGAACATCGCGCACTTCACCGAGCAGATAAAGGCTCTCGGTTTCAGCTACGACTGGGACCGCGAAATCAAGACTTGTACCCCTGACTATTACAAATGGACACAATGGATTTTCCTCCAGCTCTACAAAAAAGGTCTTGCGTATGAGGCAGAAACACCGATTAACTGGTGTCCTTCTTGTATGACAGGACTTGCGAACGAGGAAGTCAAGGAAGGTCACTGCGACAGATGCGGCGCGCAAGTAACGCACAAAGTAATCCGCCAGTGGATTCTTAAAATCACCGCTTATGCAGACCGCCTCCTTGAAGATTTGGAAGGACTTGACTGGCCTGAAAGCGTAAAAGCAATGCAGCGCAACTGGATTGGCAGAAGCGAAGGCGCGGAAGTTGATTTTGAGATTGCGGGAAGCGACGGAAATGCGACCGGCGACAAGCTCACGGTCTACACCACCCGCTGCGACACGCTCTTCGGAGCCACATACATGGTTGTTTCGCCTGAACATCCTCTTATTGAAAAACTTACTTCTCCTGAGCAGAAAAAAGCCGTGGAAGAATACAGGGAGCAGGCCGCCAAGAAATCGGACCTTGAGCGAACTGACCTTGCAAAGACAAAGACGGGAGTTTTCAGCGGAAGCTACGCCATAAATCCAGTGAACGGAAAGAAAATCCCAGTCTGGGTAGCGGACTATGTTCTCATCTCTTACGGAACCGGCGCGATTATGGCAGTTCCAGCTCACGATACGCGCGACTGGGAATTCGCAAAAAAATTTGGTCTTCCTATAATCGAAGTGCTAAAAAGCGAAGTTGATGTTCAGAAAGAAGCATGGACCGCCGACGGAATCCATGTGAACTCGGAATTCCTTGACGGACTGAACAAAAAAGACGCAATCGAAAAAATGCTTTCTTTCCTCGAAGAGAAAAAAATCGGTAAGAAAGCCGTGAACTATAAGCTCCGCGACTGGGTTTTCAGCCGCCAGAGATACTGGGGCGAGCCGATTCCGCTCGTGCACTGTCCTTCTTGCGGAACTGTCCCGGTCCCAGAAAACGAGCTTCCGCTGGAGCTTCCTGCCGTCAAAACTTACCAGCCCACAGGAACTGGAGAAAGCCCGCTCGCAGGAATAGATTCATGGGTCAATTGCAAATGCCAGAAATGCGGCGGAAACGCACGGCGCGAAACGAACACAATGCCGCAGTGGGCAGGAAGCTGCTGGTACTATCTGCGCTACATCGACCCAGCGAACGAGCTTTCTTTCTGCGATAAGAAAAAGGAAAGTTACTGGATGCCTGTCGATTTGTATGTCGGAGGAGCCGAACACGCCGTGCTTCACCTTCTTTACGCCAGATTCTGGCACAAAGTCCTCTACGACTGCGGCGTTGTCTCAACAAAAGAGCCGTTCCAGAGGCTCATCAACCAGGGAATGATTACGAGCTTTGCGTTCCAGAGAAAATCAAAATCGCTCGTGGCAGTTGACGCTGTTGAGGAGAAAGACGGCAAGTTCTACGCAAAAGACGACGGCGAGGAGCTTGAGCGCGTAATCGCAAAAATGTCAAAATCGCTCAAGAATGTGGTCAACCCAGACGAGATGATTAAGACTTACGGCGCAGACAGCGTGCGAATGTACGAGATGTTCATGGGACCGCTCACAGTCAGTAAGCCGTGGAACACACAGGGGCTTATAGGCGTAAACCGATTCCTTGATAAAATCTGGAATTTGTCAGAAAAGCCTTTGAGCGACATTGACATCACAGGAAAGCTCGACAAGAATCTTGCAGACCTCAGGAAAACTTACGCAAAGACAGTGAAAAAAGTCAGCGAAGATACTGCGAATCTTGATTTCAATGTGGCAATCAGCCAGATGATGATTTTCATAAACGAAGCCTCCAAGCTGGATTCTATTCCTAGGGCAATGTGGGAAGGATTCGTTCTTCTTCTGTCACCATACGCTCCGCACCTTGCCGAAGAGCTGTGGCAAAAGCTCGGCCACGACAAATCTCTGGCATACGAGCCGTACCCGACTTTCAGCGAAGACTACTGCAAGGATGACACAAAAGAGTTCGTCGTTATGATTAACGGAAAACTCCGAGCCAAGTTTGAGGCGGCTGCCGACGCTGACAGCGCGACTCTTGAATCAATGGCAAAAGAAACAGAAGGATTCAAGAAATTCACGGAAGGAAAAACCGTGGCGAAGATTATCGTCGTTCCGGGAAAACTCGTGAATGTGGTGGTGAAGTAGCACTTTTGGCAAAGCCAAAAGTGGCCACAAACGGCTTTGCCGTTTGTGCGATTGATACGGACTGTGCAGAGTATTCGCTACGCGAAACTCAGCAAACCCGGCCACTTTGTGCTTGCCCTTTGGCAAAGCCAAAGGGCAAGCACAAAGTGCCTATATTTTGAATTTGTTTATTTCTGCGACAAGGCTCTTTGCGTTGGCAGAAAGCTCCTCGCTCATTGCGGCGAGCTGCTCGGACGCGCTGGCGTTCTGCTGCACGACAGTATCAAGCTGAACGATTGCCTGGCTTACTTGGCTCGCGCCTTCATCCTGCTCCTTGCATGCCGTAGATATTCCGTTGATAAGCTCCGCCGTTTTCTGAATCTCAGGAACTACGCCGCTAATCTTCTCACCCGCATTTCTTGCGGCTGAAAGCGTCCTTTCCGCAACTTCCATGATTCCCGCAGCATCAGCCTGACTTCGCTCCGCAAGCTTGCGCACTTCGCCCGCAACGACGGCGAACCCTTTTCCGGCCTCACCAGCGCGCGCCGCCTCAATAGCAGCGTTGAGCGCGAGAAGGTTAGTCTGTTTTGCTATATCCCCGATTACGGCGATTTTGTCCGAAATTTCCTGAACAGCTTCAAGCGATTCGCTCACCGCACTTCCGCCGGCAGTCAAATCGTCCGATGACTTGATTGCAATCTGACCTGTTCTGCGCGCGTTCTCTGCAGTCTGACGGATATTTGAAGCCATCTGCTCCATAGTCGCGCTCATTTCCTCCGAGCTTGCGGCCTGTTCGCTCGCCCCACTTGAAATTGACATTGACGATGCTGAAATCTGGTCGCTTTCCAGTAAAACTTCGTTAGCCGTGTCGCGCACTTTTCTCATCAAATCCTGCAGAATCTGCATGAACGCATTGACATTCGAGCCAAGGTCGGCAAACTCATCCCGTCCCTTAACAGGAATGCGGTAAGTAAGGTCGGCAGATCCAGACGCAAGATTCCTGACAGCCGCGCGAACCAAATCGAGCGGACGGATTATTTTTGTGAACAAAAGCCCTACGAAAATGAACAAGATAAAAATCGTACAGATGACTATAATCACAATCAAAGGCTTGAAAATCGCCATAAAAACAAGAGATGCGACTTGAAGCGGCTTTCCGATGTAGAAAGTGGTAAGGAACGCACCGTTAGAATCAGTAAACGGAAAATAATACGAAATGTTCGGAATGCCGCCGATTATGTTTATCAGAAGCGTATCTTTTCCGGCCTCGGCATTATCAATCACGAAATGGTCGGCAATTTCCGTTCCGTTCATTCCCTCAATGCTTGTGGCTGCCCTTGTGTAGTTGTCAAAAATCGTAACATTGCAATGGATATAAGATGAAAACCTGTTTACGAAATCATCTGATGTGACAGGAGCTTTTGCAATCAAAGCCCCGAAAATGTCGTTGCCGTTTTTAAGCGGCTCCGCCACAACAGCGTAGATTTTTGAGCCGCTTTTGATGAATGTGGAAGTGCGTGTCCCGCTCAGGGCAAGAGCCGCAAAGTCGCGGCGGTCTTCCGTTCCGTGCATTTTAGGCGAAATCTGACTGGCATTTTTGTCAAAAACGGCAACTGTCTCCGCCTCAGACGACTGAATACAGCCCCTGCAAACATTGTCCATGAACCATGACGGAATTTGCCCCTCGTTCCTGAACTCATTCTCAAGCGCATCCTTGGGAAAAAGCAGCGATTTCTCAAGCCGTTCAAGAAGAAGGTTCGACTCCATAATAAGCGCGCTAGAGAACTGCTTAGTATCACTCTCAAAAAAATTTATCAGTCCCGAATTCAGTTTTACTTTTACAGTAAAAAAAATTATTCCAGCGTAGACAATAATCAATACGCCCAAAAGAACTGAAATTATTTTTGTTATAGAAATATTTTTTTTCATTTTGAATCCTTAAAAAAATCTCATTCTTCATTTTAAGCGTTCTTTCAAGAATTTGCACTAAAAATATTAATCAAAAAGAACGATTTTTCAAAATCAATAGACCTGCTCGAAAACTTCAGTAAATTCAGTCCGTAAATTCAGACAGAAAGCCCTTTCATAAGACTGACAACTTCATCGGCACTAGTGACGAACTTTTTTCCAAGCTCCACAGGCTTCATGGCAGAAGAAACAAAATCAGGCACATCAGGCGACTCACCAAGACAATGTTTGATAAAATCATGGCTAAGAGCAGGATGGTCGCGCATCACAAGAACTACGCTCGCCTCATCTTCGTCGATAAGCTCCTTCTTTTCCCTGAGAGCCGCATAAGCTGCGGAAGTATTTTTGTCCGCATACACACCGTACTTTGAGAAAAGCTCCTGACACGCCGAGACTGCAGAACTCTCGCTCACATCAGAAGGAAACACAAAATTCTTGAGCATTAATGAATCAGTGCGGAATATATCCTCAAGCCTCTCAAGATTGGACGGGGAAGCAGGGTCAACTTTTTCGCGTTCGGTCAGCGACACAATGCTATCCATTATCTGGCAGTTCCCGTGAAAATCAAGTTTTATCTCATCAGTCACAGGAATTATGAATCCGCTCAGAGGAAGATAAACTTTCCAGCTGTAAAGCCCCGCCACAAGGTTAGAGTAATTTCCTGGCGCAAGGGCATAAAAAATATCGCCCGAAGTCTGCTTTTTGAGCCTTGAGAACGCGAACGGATAAAAGAACGACTGCGGAATAAGCCTTCCGATGTTCGCAGTATTCGCAACTGTAAGGCGAAAATCCTCAACCAGAGACTTGCTGGAAAAAATCTTTCGCACGATGTTGTGGCAGTCTTTCTCAGTTCCGTCAACTTCTATAGGAAGAATATTTCCGCCGTTCCAGACATAATCGGTCTCAGAAAGACCTCGAACCATGCCTTTTGGATAAAGAAGGACTCCTTTGAGCCGCTTTTTTCCCCTGATTGCGCGGGCAAGGCTTGCCCCAAGCTCGCCTATGGTGGCATCCAAGAACACGGCCGTCTGGTTCTTTAGCGTAAGGATTGTTTCAAGACAGTTCACAAGAAAAAAAATACCGAAATCCTTGTGGCTTCCTGTTGGTGTGTTGAAAAGCTCCAAAGAAAAAAATCTTTCCCCGAGCTTCTTGAATTTTGGCTCAAAGCTGAACGCTTTGGTGGCCATAGTCTCACAGATAATCGGAGAAAATTCATCTTTCAGGAATGCGGAGGTCAAAGCCCCCGCAATAGAAGAAAATGTAGTGTTCTCGTCCGTGTACAATATCCAGCGGCGTTTATCCTCAAAATCCTCAGGAACATACAGTCCGCCGTCCTCCGGAATACAGTTCAGTACAGCTTTTTCAAAGCTAACGATATTGCCAGAATTTCGTGTCGAGATAAATTTCATACAATTAATTTTAATGATTTAAAGCCTGCTTGGAAAGAAGGAAAGGCATTTTCCGCCCATCACTTTTCCTGCTTGTTCTGATAACTTGCCTTGATGAACTCGGTGGTTGCTCGCTCCTTACTCGCAACCCTTTGAGTTCGCTGCGCCGCATCCATGCGGCTAGTCTACCACCTGACTTTGAGAGCAACTTTATTTCTTCTGTTTGTTCTGATAACTTGCCTTGATGAACTCGCGGAAAAGTGGGCCGGCCTTGTTCGGGCGGCTCTTGAATTCGGGGTGGAACTGACCGCCAACCATCCACGGGTGATTCGGCACTTCCACAATCTCAACGAGATTGCGCTCAGGATTCACGCCTGCAATAACAAGCCCCATCTTCTCAAAATCATTTCTGTATTTATTGTTGAACTCGTAGCGATGTCTGTGGCGTTCCCAGATTGTTTCGGACTTGTATGCCTCCATTGTCTTAGTTCCGGGAGCTACAGTGCACTCGAATTTACCGAGTCGGAGCGTTCCGCCCAAGATTTTTCCAGTCTGATCAGGCATAAGGTCAATAACAGGATGAGTCGTGTCTTTGTCCATTTCAGTTGAATGTGCGTCTGCCCAGCCCAGAACATTTCTTGCGTACTCGATAACCACAATCTGCATTCCGAGACATATTCCAAAATACGGAACATCATTCACGCGCGCGTATTTCGCCGCATTTATCATTCCCTCAACGCCACGCACGCCGAAGCCTCCCGGAACAATGACTCCGTCCGCTCCTTTGAGCCTGACATAAGTAGTCTTATCGTCCTTGAGCTCCTCTGCGTCAACCCAGTCGATTTCAACAGTCACCTCATTCGCAATTCCGCCGTGCATAAGGCTCTCAACCACAGAAAGATAAGCGTCGTGCAAATCTACATATTTTCCTACGAGCGCGATTTTTACAGTATCTTTGGGGTTGTGGAAAACATCAACCATCTTTGACCATTCCGAAAGCTCGGTTGGCGGAGTGGAAATACCAAGAACTTTGCACACGGCATCGCCCATATGCTCGCTCTCAAGCTGGAGCGGAACTTCGTAGATTGAGCGCGCCGTTGTGTTCTGGATAACGCAGTCCGTGTCAACATTGCAGAAAAGAGCAAGCTTTTCGCGCGTTGTTCTGTCAATCGGAACATCGCAGCGGAGCATGAGTATGTTCGGCTGGATTCCAAGCTCCTGCAGCTCCTTGACCGAGTGCTGCGTTGGCTTTGTCTTGATTTCGTGGGCTTTCTCCATGTACGGAACCAGGGTCAGATGCACATAGCAGCAGTTCTCCTCGCCCACACGATATTTTATCTGCCTGATTGCCTCAATGAACGGAAGCGACTCAATGTCGCCAACAGTACCGCCAATCTCCGTGATTATGATATCAGCCTTTGTTTCCTCCGTTGAAAGGAGCATTCGGCGCAAAATTTCTTCCGTAACATTCGGAATAACCTGAACGGTTCCTCCGTTGTAGCCACCTTCACGCTCGCGCTGAAGGACAGTCATGTAGACCCTGCCGCTCGTGGTGTTGGAGCTTTGGCTCAGAGTTGCGTCCGTAAAACGCTCATAATGACCAAGGTCAAGGTCAGTCTCAGCTCCGTCGTCAGTTACGAACACTTCGCCGTGCTGGAACGGATTCATCGTTCCTGGGTCAATGTTCAAGTATGGATCAAATTTCTGGTTGACGACTTTCAGTCCGCGGGACTTGAGTATTAATCCTACGGAAGCAGCGGCAATTCCTTTTCCGAGACCTGAGACAACTCCACCTGTGATAAAAATGTACTTTGTAGCCATATAAAACCTGAGCAATAAAAATAAAAAAGACCCAAACGGAAAATCGTTCAGGTCCTACATAAGCGACCCCTGCTGGGCTTGAACCAGCGACACACGGATTAACAGTCCGTTGCTCTACCGACTGAGCTAAGGGATCATCGATAAGCGATGTATATATATTATTTTTTTAACGAAAAAAGGTCAAGTGATTTTTGCATTTTTTTTAGAAAAAATGCAAAAAATTCTGACCTAAAAAAATCCTAAAACAAAGCATACTCTGGAATTTCGTCAGGACTCACGCCAAACTTTCCCTTATTGCCGCTATCTGATGTTTCATCGGAAAAATCAACAGGGGCATTGTCACTTTGGATAAGCCCGTCAAAAATGCGGATGCACCGCTTCGTGCTGTCGCCAATTCTGGGGTCATGCGTTACGATTACGATTGTAGTTCCGCTGGCGTTTATCTCACCGAAAAGCTCCATGACGGCTTTTCCCGTCGCGCTGTCCAAAGCTCCGGTAGGCTCGTCCGCAAGGATTATGTCAGGGCGTGTAACTGTTGCCCGGGCTATGGCGACGCGCTGCTTCTGACCGCCCGAAAGTTCGGAAGGCAGGTGGTGGATTCTCTCGGACAGTCCCACGCGCTCCAAAGCCGCCAGAGCCATATCGCGCCTGAGATTCTTTTCGATTCCCTGATAGCGAAGCGGAACCATGACCTGCTCAAGGACTGAGATTCCGGGAAGAAGATGATACTGCTGGAAAACAAAGCCGATTGTCTTATTGCGAAGGACTGCAAGCTCTTTTTCCGTCATTTTGGCAGTTTCTTTGCCGCCAATCTTAACGATTCCGCTCGTGGGACGGTCAAGGCAGCCAATCATGTTCATACAGGTAGATTTCCCTGAGCCGGAAGGTCCCATTATGGAAAGAAATTCCCCCTGGTTCACTGCGAAAGAAATTCCCCTGAGCGCGTGAACCTGCTCTTCACCCATCGCATAAGTTTTTTTCACATCGCGCATCAAAATTACATGTCCGACCATGAGTACCCCAAAATCAGAACGGCGGCATTCCGCCACCAGAAGGCATTCTTCCGCCGGGCTGCCCTATTCCGCTTTTCTGCCCGCTTCCAGCAGCCCCGCGCTTCTGAGTGCTAAGGCGGCCGCTTTTTGACGGAGAGCTTTGAGCTTTCAAAATCTCGCCGCCCTCAAGCCCGCTTATGATATTCACATAATCAATTCCGTAAGGAACAACTTGAACGGATTTTTTTGTAAGAGAGCCGCCGCGTCCAATTATCTCAACAAAGGCATTTCCGCCCTCATGCCCGACTGCATACCGCTCAACGACAAGTTTTGTTTCAGGATCAGTAATACGGATTTTTCCTGTAAAACTGAAATTCGGAAGAACTTCATCCGGAACATTGTCAATGCGAACTTTTGCATTAACCACAGTAGCCCCACGGCTGGTAACCGCACCTATCGCGGGGAACGACACAAGGTAGCCCTCCACTTTCTCCGAATACGCTGGAAATGTGAACTCAACTTTCTGCCCGGCCTTGAGCTTTGAAACATCAGTCTCAGCAACTTCAACCTCAGCAGTAAGATAGCTCGTGTCAACAAGCGTTCCGATTGAATCTTTCGCCTCAAGGTAGTCGCCGGGGTCAACATCGAGGTCAGCGATTATTCCGTCAAAAGTGGCAACGATTTTTCTGTTGGCGATTTTCTGAACAAGCGACTTGCGCTGTGTCTGCATGAGCTTGATTTTGCCCGAAGTCTGGTTCTGCCGCGCCACGCTTATATCGTAGTCCAGACTCGCCAAATTGTACTGCTGCTCAGAATCATCGAGCTGAACGATAAGGTCTCCTTCCTTCACATAATCGCCCTCGCTCTTATACACGCCCACGACCGTTCCATCGTTCAGCGATTTGAGCGTCTGGCTCTTGGCGGCGGAAACCGTACCGGCAATCTGGATTACATTCTCGTAAGTTTCCTTGCGCACAATGTAAGTTTCGTTTCCTGAGGAGCCGCCTGAGACTATTTTCTTGGCAAGGACAACGCCAAAGGCAAGCACGATGACAGACGCTGCCGAGATAATGATTATTTTCTGCTTTTTGGAAAGATTCTTGATTATTTTCAGAGTCATATTCAGTTCCTTTCGCTCACGGGCTTGTTGTCATCATGGAACAAAAGTCGCGTTTCGCTGTTGTAGATGAGAAGGTCAATATCGTTTATGAGCCTGTTGATTCTTGATTTTTCGCGGTTGTTCAGCGCATCAAGGTAGTCGTTTTCTGTGACGATTCCCTGCTTGTACCATTTTTCCATGTCATCGGCAAGCTGAACATACATATCGTATTCTTCCTTATAAGAATGTTGATTCCACTTGATGTCATGGAAACTCGACACTTTGCTCATAACCTCGCTCTGATAGCTGTCCTCAGCCGCTTGGAGCGCATTGTCCTCCAGTGCCGCATCCAGCTTTTCCTGCTGAATGTTAATATCGTAAAGCCGCCACTCGTTCAGGGCGAACGCAAGCGAGAACTGAAAATACGGGCTGTCGTTCTTATGCAGATTGTAAATAGAAGAACTGTTGTCGAACAAGTTCGTTCCGAGCGGAAAATACATTCCTCCGCTCGCAGTGATTCCGCGCCAAGCCCATGTGACTTTTCCGCCAAGGTCATCGTAATGCGACTGGTTGCTGTTCAGCTTGTATTCGGCAGTTGCCTTCAATGTCATTTTGTAGTCAGCCTGACGCTTAAGCTCACCGATTTTCTTGTTCCACGCCGCTTTCTCAATCTCCGTGAAATCCTCTTTCTTGAACTTGAAAATATTCACCTCGTTCTCGCGCTCGGCAGGAACTTCTGAGGGAAGAAAAGCTATTGCCGCATTGTACGCTTCCTCCCCCGTCTTTACCGGATCGAATTTTTTCTCATCGTTCACAACGGATGCGCGCGTGAACTCAAATCCGCATTTTTTTGCGAAAATCTGCGTTTCCCGCTCAAGAAGCCGCTGTTTTTCCTGAACATTGCGCCAGTCGCTCTGCACCTTGAGTTTTTTCTGCCTGTATGCGGCCGATGTCTTTGAATAGCCCTGAACCTCAAGAACGCGCAAATCAATCTGGTCGTCAAAAAGGTCGTCCTTAGCCTTTAAAACCGAAACAGCGTAGTTGTAAAGTGATTTTAGCTTGGTGTAAAAATCTTTCTCCGCGCTGATTGCCCTGTCCTTAACATTCCGTTCCGCCTCCAAAAGCGCGCGTTCCGCCTCCATAACGCTGATTTTTGCCTTTTTGGAAGCCCCTGTGATAATTCCGACGGAGGCTGCCACAGAGCCGCCAGAAACTGATTTTTCGTCCTCGGTTATTGTTATTGGAACTGTTGCGCTCAGAGAAAAATCCTGTGCCTTGGGCGCGCTGATTTTTATGTTCGGCGATACCGTAACTTTCCTGTTAGAGCCTGTGTCCGTGGTTATTGACATTTCGCCCGTGCTGAGAGTAACGGCGATTCCGTTGTTTATCTTCGCTGAATCTAGCGAAAGGGCTTTGCTTTGAGCCGTAATCATGTATTTTTGGATTTGCAAGTCGTTTTCAAGATAACCCGCAAGAAGCTCCTTTACGCGCGCGTATTTTTCCGTGTTCTCATCAGAAGCAGTAGTTTTTGAGTCAGATGAAGATTGTGCAAAAATTCGCGCTGCAAAAAAAAGCAAACATGAGAATATTAGCAGCTTTTTTTTATTCTTCATTGCCATGATTTTACGAATATACATTTAAACTCTACTGAAAATCAACGCAAACGAACAAATATATCAAAAAATTATATCTCGCGGACTAGTTCTGCAGCAGCTCGGTGGTTGAGCCTAGTTGAAAACTTAGAACGAATCACTCGCACACGCCCCCAGAGCAATCAGGCTCCCAGTCGCAAAAAAAACACGCTCCGCGCAGAACCGCCCCGCTCAAACTTCGTGACTGTGCGTAAGTGGTATTTGACTCAGTCGCTTCGCTCCTTCGCACCCTGCAAGCGCTCCAAGCCCTTCTGCTTTTCTTCACGCTGCGCACTTTTTGTGTCGGATTGTTTGTTGGGAATGCGCCCCGCGACTCAGCACGAATTATACGGACAGGCTCTCCGCGCAGAGCGAGTTCCGCAAGTCTGCGACTTCTTCCACAGAAAGTCCTGTGATTTTTGAAATCAATTCGTCATTCACCCCCTGCAAAATTGCGTTCTTTGCAGCCTCAATCTTGCCTTCGCTTAGTCCTTTCTCCCTGCCCTCACTTAGCCCCTCTGCCTTGCCCTCGTCAAACGCCATATGCCGCTGGTGCTTGATTTCCTGATCCCATGTCATATAGTACTTCCTC
>JAFSJW010000050.1 GCA_017449265.1 Treponema sp. | reverse complement strand
TTTTTGCCACAGCGTTCGTTGCGACCATGCCGGTTCCCGCATCTCCCTCAGGCGGGGCCATTTTTGCTCCGGCCTCAAGCTCTCCTGTGGGGTCAAGGATTTTTGCTCCTTCTGCCGTGAGACTTCCTGCATCTTCTCCTGAGAGAAGGACTTTCGGAAGCAAATCTTCAAGTTTCCAGCCGAATTTTTTGTCTGAAATCAGCTTGTCAAATTTTTCGATGAAGTCCTTGTTGTAGTTTTTGCTGGCGGTATCAATGGGGAACATTCCGCTCGCATCGCCGATACCGAGCACTTTCTGCCCCGTAAGTTTCCAGTGAATGAATCCTGCAAGCGTAGTGAAGAAGGCGATGTCTTTTACATGTGGCTCACCGTTCAAAATCGCCTGATACAAATGAGAAATACTCCATCGTTCAGGAATCGGGTAGTCAAAAAGAGCCGAAAGTTTTTCCGAAGCCGCCCCAGTGATTGTGTTTCGCCAGGTCCTGAAAGGAACGAGGAGCTTCCCGTCTTTGTCAAAGGCAAGGTAGCCGTGCATCATAGCCGAAAAACCCAGCGCGCGGATTTTTTTAAGCGGGACGCCGTATTTTTCTTTGACATCACGCTTTAAGTCTGCGTAAGCTGACTGCAATCCTTCGAATATTTCCTTTTCTGAATAAGTCCAGATTCCGTCTACAAGACTATTTTCCCAGGTATGGCTTCCTTGTGCGACGGGGGCATTTGTTTCGTCAATAAGAACGGCTTTGATTCGCGTCGAGCCGAACTCAATTCCGACGATAGCATTGCCAGATTCTATTAAATTTTTGATATTTTTCATAAAATTTCAATATTCCTTCATTTTTTTTATAAAAGAGCTGTACTTTTCTAGTATAAATCTCAAATTCCAAAATAGCAAAAAATTTATAACAACAATTTCTATTATTGCTAACACAATCTATATGGTGTATATTAGACCATTGAGGAAGCATATTGTTTCCTCAATGGTCTTGCGTAATTTTTCAGGCTAACGCCTTGCAATATTACAGAATTTCTAAGGTTGCTGTTCGGAAAACTGAAGTTTCCGAACAGCTCTATTAGATCTGTTTGGAGAATCCACGAAAAACCTCGCTATGGAAACACCCTACAAATTACAGAAAGTTTTCAATCGCTTTTTTGGCGGTATAGGTAATCTCTAAAATGAAATTAAAAACACCTCTTATTATTTCGATTTTGTCTTTCGTTGTTGTTGCACTGCTGATTTTCTCTTCGTTTTTTTTCTTTAGCCTGAACAGACAAAATTCTGAGAAAAGCCCCAAACGGCTTATTTTGGGTTTTTCTCAGATTGGCTCAGAAAGCGCATGGCGCACAAGAAACACCCAGTCGATTTTTGAGGCGGCAGAAGCGAGCGGAATTCAGATTCTTTTTGATGATGCACAGCAAAAGCAAGAGAATCAGCTCAAAGCAATCCGTTCATTCATAGTGTACCAAGTTGATATTATCGCATTAGTGCCAATCATTGAGGACGGCTGGGATAATGTTCTGAGAGAGGCAAAAAATGCCGGAATTCCGGTAATAATCGTTGACAGGCAGATAAACGCCGATAAATCACTTTACGCAGGATTTTTGGGCGAAAACGCATTTGAAGAGGGCGAGAATGCTGCAAAATTTCTTATTGAGAAATGTGCCGATGAAGAAGGTGAAGTCTCTATCCTTGAAGTTTCCGGAACTGAAAATTCTTCCGTCGTAAAAGGACGCGCTCAAGGATTCAGGGATGTTCTGGCATTGGACTCAAAATTCAACATAATTCATTCTGAAAACGGTGACTTCTTGCGTTCGCGTGGCAAAGAAATCGCCGAGCACCTGATTCAGAAAGCGCGTGATTCAGGAAATTTCAAAAATGACGCGCTTTATTTTGAAGGGCAGAAAATCGATGCGATATTCTCGCACAACGACTCAATGACGCTCGGTATTTTGGACTCTTTTGCGAACTACGGCATAAATCCGGCTGATACAATCATCATTAGCATTGACGCAGAGCAAAAATCAATCGATGCGCTTGTTGCCGGAAAATTGAACTGCGTCGTAGAGTGCAACCCGAACCTTGGAGAAATGCTGATGCAGCTCGTAAAGCAAGTTATGTCCGGAAAGACAATTCCGCGAATCACTTACAACAAAGAAAAAATCTTTACCGAGTATGATGATTTTTCAATCTATGAGCCGAGAGGTTACTAAGTGAAGAACAAAAGCCTCCGAAAGACACTAAAAATCACATATATTGTCCTGCTTTCAATTACGCTGATTCCTTCTATATATTCTATAGTTGTTTCTCAGATTCACACCCAACAGTACAACAAAATCATTTCCAATGTGAGCAATGCGAACCGAATCAATATCATCGCAAAAGAGGACATTCCAGAAGAGCTTTGGAACATAATCTGCGGAAAAAAAGAAATCGTGGACGGCCGACATTACGAGATGATGAATGAAATCACGCTCGGGCTTGAAGAAATGCTCCGAACCACAAAATCAAGCAAGAGTCGTGACAAGCTTGAGGTTGCAACGAGAGCCAGCGCAACTTTGCTCCGAAACATTCATATACTCATTGCTCAGATGGGATTCGGAAGCACAGTAACAAAAAATGAAGCAACGCTTGACGAAATCAGGACAATAACAGAGCTTTTTTCTGACATAATGCAGGACTTTATCGTAGTAGAAAGTGAATCGGCTTACAAAACAAACATTTCTCTTAAGAATACTTCAATCATTCTTACCGTTATTCAGTTTATCATCACGATTTTCGCACTTTTAATTTCTGCGAACAGTTTTCTTACATTGTCCAAGTCTATTCAAAAGCCAATCAGCGACATGGAGGCCCTTTCAACAAAAGTCGCTAACGGAGACCTTACGGCGCGTATAGATATTCCGCATGTTGACGAGCTTGACACCCTTGCGGAGAACCTCAATACGATGACAGGTCAGATTGATGTCCTTATCAAGAAAAACATGGAGGAACAGAAAAATTTCCAGAAAGCGGAGATGAAGGCTTTGCAAGCTCAGATTACGCCGCATTTTCTGTACAACACTTTCGATACGATTGTCTGGCTTGCCGAAGAGGAAAAAAATGATGAGGTCGTTCGGATTACAAAAGCATTTTCCGACTTTTTGCGGATTTCTCTGAGCCGAGGACACGAGTGGATTACAATCGGGCAGGAGCTTGACCACATAAAAAATTATCTCACGATTCAGAAAATCCGCTACGCCGACATTTTGAATTACAAAATCGAAGCCGATGAAAATCTTTTGGATATGAAGATGATAAAACTTGTCCTGCAGCCTCTGGTGGAGAACGCAATCTACCACGGAATCAAAAACAAGCGTGGCCGCGGAGAGCTTTCCGTAAGCGTAAAATATTCCAACGAAATCAAAACAAAAATCCGCTTTGAGGTAAAAGACAATGGAGCAGGCTTTACTCGGGAACGACTTGAAGAAGTGAAGCAGGAGCTTTCGGCAGGAGCTTCGGAAACGCTGACTTCCGTTTACGGGCTTTACAATGTGAACAAAAAACTGAAACTGTATTATGGCGAACAGACCACCGGGCTTGTAATTGAGTCCGAGCCAGGAAAAGGAAGCGTGATTTCGTTCGAGATTCCGTGCATGGGGTGAAATATATAGAAAAAGCACTAAAAATAAAATAAAACCCACAACAATCATCATTTTTGGAGGCTTTGAACCTGACCCCATAAATTAGGACACCCACGGAAGCAAAAATGGGACTAAATTTCAGTTAAATTTGAAAGATGAAATTATTCGTTCCCACAGTGTTTATGTAGTGTGAATCGCCTGCTATTTCCCTGATGATTTCTGGATTGAGCTTCCTGCAGTCATCCCGAGTTCTAAGAATCAGCTTTTCCTTTTTGAATATGATTCGTATGTCAATGCTATGGGGTTTGGAGTCGCTGAATCCGTGGACGATTATCTTATTTCCGGCTTCTTCTATGCAATGCACAAGCTGATTTGCCTTTTCGTCATCGATTCCGTTTTCTTTGCACAGTTTCTTCGCAGACTTAGACAGAGCCAGCACTTCATCAATACTTTTCACCGATGCTGAAAGTTCCTTTTCATCTGGTGAATAAAATTCTTCTGGTAACATGAGCCGTTTTTCATGGAAAGATGAGCAAGTTTTCCACATACGAATATAGAAAAACGCGACGAGAATCATGGTAAACAATCGGAGCGGGGTAGCAAACCAGGAGCCTCTTCCGCCAAGAATACTGACCATCGCCACGACGGAAAGAACCTGAACAACGCACTCCGAAAGAACGCTGTATATGTTCGCAGATTTTTTCCTTCCGATACCCATGAGATAGTTCTTGAATGAGAAAACTATGACAAAAAGGGGCATACTGACTGCAAGTAAGCGAACCGCCTCAGTCGCAAGAGATAAAGCATCTGAATCTGCATTTCCGATAAAAAGCATGGCAAAAAACCTTGCGAAAACAAAAATGATCAGCCCGATAATACAGTTGTAGAAAAGGCCCTTTCGGACGGCCAGCTTTTGGAGCTTCCCCAATGCTTTTTTGTCCTCTTCGCCGTAATAGATGCCCGATAACGTCCATACCGAGTCGGCAATGCACATATAAGCCACACCAAACATACTTCCGACGGACTTGTGAACGCTGAATGCGGCAATAATTGAACTTGTTGCAGAAAGAGACAGAATCCTGTTTACGAGAATTCCGCCTACGGTACCTGACGCGCTTGTTATTCCCGCAGGAGCACCATTTGAGATTATGTCTTGGAAAATCCTCGCAAATTCAGCGGGACTTGGAAGTTTTAATCTGAGCATACGGTTTTTCTGGAAGAAATGAGTGAGCATCACAAAAAAATACACGAGTTGTGCAATCGCCGTCGTAAAGCCGAGAAGGAACATTCCGCCGTCAAAGAATAGCACAACGATTAAATCACCGGCGATGTCAAAGAAAGACATGGCAAGCCTTGCGTAGCCAGCCCGCTTGAAATCTGAATCTATTACCACTAGTGCCGATAAAATTCCTCCCATGCAAAAGAAAGGAAGTTCAAATGAAAAACCACGGATATAATTACTTATCAAAGGCTTAAGGTGAGCATTGCTTCCTGTCGCACCCAATAATGATGCTATGTTTTCGGAAAATACAAGGGAAAGAGCCACAAGGAGAACTGAGATGAAGGTGCTTGCGACACAGGTAACAGAGAAAACTTTGTTCGCCTCATCAATCCTGCCTTTTCCGACCAGCTGGGAGTAAAGCGTTCTTGTTCCTCCGCTGAAAACAGCCGCTATAACGCCATAAAAAAGGACTATTGGCCAGGCAAGTCCATAAGAGGCAACTGCATCAATGCCGAGAAAATTTCCTATTACGACACCATCAACCATTGTTACCCAAATGGTAGTGTTAAGGATAAATGTCAGCGAGGATTTATTGAAAGCACCTTCAATAACGGAATGATTTTTTTTAAGACTTAGCACTGGTCAGTCTCCAAGTTGACTGGACTTTCCCTAAAACAGCGGAAGAGAAACGCTGTCATACACAACGAGCTTTCCATTGTATTTTGTACACGCCTTTATAAAGCCGTCATGGGATACAATAAGTGCCACGGTACCCTCAAAGCTGTTACAAAATAAATAGCAGGATCTGTGTCGCATTCCGTTGTCGTTGTATTTCTTGTTCGTATTCTCTGTGCCATCATAATCAATGAAGCACATGTCAGGCTCCGTGCTGTCAATCGTATTCACGAGCGTTTCTGCCCCGAAGCCAAGCAAGTCAAAGTTCTTTGTCAGTACAACAGCCCCATCCACAGAAGTAAATTTTGAAATCAAATTGGCATAGGTGATTATGTCTTTGTCTGCGATTTTACCATCCATTCCGTGGGTGTCGCTGGAAGAAGAAAACATGAAGGGACAATGAAGCTTATATTTTATCCTGATGATGGGAATATCTTTTGCATCATTCGGAATAATATAGATATGACCGCCGTGGCCGTAGCTCAAAACATTCCTCAAAACCCGCCATAGGAATTTCACCCTGTTTTTTTCTGAGACAGACGAGCCCTCACAAAGAACTTTTGCAATGATGGTTGATGTGAAGGTGTCAGTGCGATAGTGAATGAGATTTCCCCACTGAAAAGACACTATGGGGGATTCTCCAATACATGCTTTTAACTCACCGGGGCCGTTCACAAGAATATTTGGTATCATTGGCATACGGTTGCCGTTCTTGATTTCCTTGACCTGAATTCTTTCCCATGTGGTGTATGCCGTTATGAAACCGATTATGTTTATGGTTTCTTTTGAAATATCAAGAAGAAGATAGCTGATGTTAGGATTTATCGCCGGCGCAAGCCTGTGTATTTCCTTTGTAGAAAAAGGAATAGGATTATCGAATAAAACCGTGTGCGAATAAATATAGGATTTAAGGAAGTCTGACTTAGGATTTATGAAACAGACCCGGAAAGACGAATACCGGCCTTCCTCCCGCATGGTGCTGGCATACAAAAGAATCTTACAGACTTTTTCAAGCAGGCAGGATTCCGGGAAGTTCTGATCTTTTTCGATGCATTGACCGTTCTTTGTGGTTATATCATATATCTCTCTGATAAAATCCTTGATATCTTCCATATTGAAATCTCCTTTTTGATGCCCTCGACTCCGTTAACATAATCGATGACTTGTTCTTTTAGAGGGGCGTAGTAGAGGGCAGTGAGGGTAAAATCCCGCTACTGAACATCCTCGTCCATAGCTCCGAGCATACAGTATCGTACAAATTCGGCTTTCAATCAACATACACCGCTATCGGCACAAAAGCCTTCCTTCTCGTATCGCTTCTTTTTAGTTTCAGCTCATGCCCGGGCGGGACGAGCTATGTGGGAACAAGCGGTTCTGGCTCGACTGACACTGTAATACAGAGCGGCATCTACACAGAAAGCAGCGCATATTACATCAATGTTGATTCGCAGTCAGCACCAAGCGACGGAAACGGTGCATGGTAGAAGACCTGCTATGAAATGTCAATCATTTGACGAAGCATTTTTCAATGTTTTTTCAGCAAGTTTTGAGACATCAACATCAGGAGGAAAAATAGGAACGTAATCAATATTGTTTTTAAGAACAGTGAAGACAACATTGAGAA
>JAFSJW010000049.1 GCA_017449265.1 Treponema sp. | reverse complement strand
CTCAATGTTGTCTTCACTGTTCTTAAAAACAATATTGATTACGTTCCTATTTTTCCTCCTGATGTTGATGTCTCAAAACTTGCTGAAAAAACATTGAAAAATGCTTCGTCAAATGATTGACATTTCATAGCAGGTCTTTTTTAGAGAGAGCTGCCCATAAGTTCAGCATGACAATGCTTTTTGAACAGCCCCGAGTGAAAATAACTTAATGTCAGTTAGTGTTCTTTATAGTTTGAATTATGTCCGAATACTGGCTTCCGTACTTAGCGTACACAGGCTGCATTGCTTCCTGAAATTCCGAGAAAGCGGCAGAAGAAAGCTCGATGATTGTGTTTCCGTTAGCGCGGACTATCTGCTCGGAAGCAGCCTCTTTCTCCTTCCATTTCTGAATTTCAAAACTCTGAGTTTCTTTTGCGCACTCTTTTATAAGCCGCAAATCATCAGGATCAAGTCTGTCCATGACTTTCTTGGAAGCCAGCAAAATCTCAGGAACGCGCGTATGCTGGTCAAGGATAAAGTACGGAGCTACAGTATAGTCGCCACCGCTCTGATATGAAGGCCAGTTATTCTCCGCGCCGTCAACAATGCCACCTGAGATTGCGTTTCGCACAGCCGAGAATCCGATTCCAGAAACGCCAGTAGCACCAAGCGCAGTACACATATCAATCATCATCTGGTTCGCCTGAACACGAATTCGAAGTCCTTGCATATCGCTCACAGAATGAACAGGCTTTGTCGTGTAAAAATTGCGGCTTCCGCTGTCATAGTAGCAAAGCCCAACAAGCCCGGAGCCAGATGTTTCGATATCGTTGAGCATTCCCTGCCCTACGCTTCCGTTAAGAACTTTCCACATATGGTCAGAAGAACGATACAAATACGGAAGCATGATTGCATTGAGCTTCGGAACATATTCTGCAATAGGGGCGGCAGAAACCCGGGCAAATGCCAAATCGCCCAACTTTAGGGCCGCAATAGCATCCGGCTCAGTTTCGGCAAGAGCACCTCCGGCACGAACCTCAATCTTCACGCGCCCTTCGGTACGCTCCTCAACAAGGCGCGCAAACTCAATATCAGCAAGCGATGTAGGATATCCACGCGCATGAACCTCAGAAAGTCTGAGCATAACAGGTCTTTTTGACACTGCGAATTTTTCTTTCCGACATCCAGAAAAAAGCAGCGCAAAAGAAAGCAGCGCGAATCCAGCTTTTGTTATTTTCTTCATCATAATCTCCTAAAAACGCATCAAGAATCTGCAAGAAGAACAGAATTTTTACTCTGTCTTGAAGCGGTCAATCTGATTTCCGATTTTGTTGATTGCATCCTGAACATCAGACGAAATGCCAGACAAAGCCGAACCAGTCTCGTTGATTTTACGAGCACCTTGAGCCATATCGTCCATGCTTGATTCCATGCGCTTGGTTGAATCCTGCAATGAATGCATTTCCTGCATAATCCGCTCGTTGCGCACGGACATTTCCTTGGATGCTTTCTGAACTTCCTGAGTACTGTCGTTCATGTTGCGCAGCGCGTCACCAATCTGTCTTGAACCAGAGTTCTGCTCTTCCATCGCGCTCTTAATCTGAACGACAAGCGCGTCAGTCTGCCTGATGTGATTTGCGACTTCGCTGAACGCCTCGCTCGCCTCATTTGAAGAAGCAACGACTTCTCCGATTGAATCGCGGATTTTTGTAAGCTGGTCTCCGATTGAGCGCGACTGCGCAGAAGATGTTTCAGAGAGCTTTCTGATTTCGTCCGCGACGACGGAGAATCCTTTTCCCGCTTCGCCAGCATGGGCAGCCTCAATAGCCGCGTTCATAGCAAGCAAGTTCGTCTGCTCTGCAATTGAAGAAATAGCAAGGTTCGCCTCTGAAAGAAGCTCTGACTGACTCTCAATCTGCTGAATACGGTCGTTTACATCCTGCTGCTTTCCAAAACCTGTCTGAACATTGGTGTTAAGCGCGCCAAACGAATCGGCCATTTTATCAACCGAAGCAGTGACGGAAGAAATGTTTCCTATCATTTCTTCAACAGCCGCGCTCGCCTGAGCAACGCCCGAAGACTGATTTTCTACGAGAGAATCAAGGTTCATTATGTTCGATGAGATTTCGCTCAGCGCGCCTGCAGTATGGGAAACAGTGTCATTCTGAGACATAATCTGATGATGTATTGTGTCGATATTAGACAAAATTTCAGTAATTGCGCCCGAAGTATCTTTAGTTCCCAAAGAAAGATTAGCACCTGATGAGCCAAGAACTTCCTTCGTTCCCTTAATGTCAGACATAATCTGCTGCAACTTGTCAAGGAACGCATCGAAGTGGATTATGAGGTCTCCAATCTCATCGCGGATAAAGAGCTTACAACGCTTAGTAAGGTCAGCTTCTCCAGTTTCCATTTCTTTCAAGAAGTTCGTTACATTGTAAATACGCCACATGAGCCACTGCACGAAACGGTAGCTGAAGAACGCAAATATGCCGATAAGAACGGCAGCAATCGGAAGGACAAGCCGTATTGTATGATTTCTGATTTCATCAATCATTCCGACATCACGAGCAATAAACACCATTCCAGTTATAGTCGCATTGCTGGAAATAAGCGGAAAATAGACCGCCATATAATTTTTTCCGTTGATAGTGATGTTTCCGTGGTACAAGTCCCCGTCGTTCAAAACAGCCGAAATAACATTCTGATTGTCAAGCGTAGTTCCTATGAAACTATTGCCCAAAGTCGTTGACACTCGCCTTGTTCCCTCAAAAATGGTACTTTCTGCCATATACGAGTTTTTGACTTGCTGAGTTATGTCACCGTTCACGAGAGAATATGCTGCAACCATAGCTCCGATGACATTTCCGCCGCTTCGTATAGGAGCAACCGCAATCATCGAGTAACCAGACTCACCTAAATCCTCATATGAGTAGCCGGCAGTTCCACGAAGCGCACTTTGCACGGCGCCAACGGAAGAAATATCAGAGCCTTCCATAACGCCCTCTCCGGCAACAATACGCCCTGAGCTATCAGTTATAGCCAGAACCTCAACATTCAAAGTACCGTTCGCCCAGTTAATCGTAGCGCGAAGATTCGCAACATTACCGCTCTCCAAATTCTTTGGAATGTCCGGGCGATTTGAAAGAAGCATTACATCAGCTTCCAGCGTATCGCGCCAGTCTTTAAGAGTCATATCAAGTCCAGTCGCGAAATTCATAAGCTGGGCATCCGTAGACTCCCGCACGCCCCTATCAAAGCTGTTCAGCTCAAAAACTGCAACGCCAACAACGCTTATTACAACCGCTCCGATTATCATAAACATCAGCTTTGTAAGAATTCGGACATCCTTCTTGGCTTTCGTGTCAAATCTGTCAAGCTCTTTTTTCTGTCTTGCCATAAAAAAACTTCCCTAAAAAAAATCAAATTGCTCTGTTTTTACTGATTTACGGCAGGAGCGGCAGAATCAATTGCATTCTGAGCAGCTTCCAGTGCGGCAGAATCTTTTTTCTCGCAGAACTTGCAGATAGTTCCTTTTCCGGCATCCATTGCTTCGGCAGCAGAACCTGTGATAAGCGTGTCTGACCTGTCAAGAGCCTGACAGTCCTCGTGCGTGTGGAACTTTTTTCCATGCTCAGTCCAGTAGACAACCTGACCAGCAGTAGCCGCAGCCACAGCCTCCTGAGAAATCGGATTCCAGTCATAGCTTGCAAGACCGCTTATCGCAAGGAAAATAGCCGCTACAACAGTTCCCACTGCCTTTGTCTTCTTGTCTGCATTTTTGTTCGTAAGAAGGATAACGATGAACGGAATGAACGCAACAGCCGCCACAATAACGCCCATGTTGTTCCAAAGCCAGAACTTGAGCGCATTTTTCTGAGAAGCCGGGTCAATGTGGTTCGCCTTTTTCCAAAACTGAGAGCCGATTATAACGCACGCCATATCAAGAACCAGCGCACCGATTCCCTTGTAAAGCGGCTCAATCTTAGGAAGAATAAGAAGTTTCTCAAGAATGAGGGCAATTGCGAGCACCTCAAACGCAAGCGCGAAAATCCAAAGCACGAATGCACCAACGCGGAGTCCAGTTGCATTTCCGCCGCTTGCCACCGCATGAGACACAGCCTGTGTCTTTCCTGTAACATTTTTACCTGTTGAAGCCTGAATAATTTTATGTTCCTTAGCCATTTTTCTACCTCTATATATTTTCGGCAACTCTAAAAATCAACTTTTCTGACGCTGCCCGATTGCCGTGATAAAACACAGCAAACTTTTTTTTATTGCTGATAATTTCTAAAAACTAAAGTTTTCAGAAATTTTCTGGTTTATTTCAGCAGCCCCATAAGTCCGCCAAGCAAATTGCCGGCAGCAGAACTGCCTGAACTGTTTGAAGATGAATTGGAGCCTCCGCCCAGAAGGCCTCCTATGAGGCTTGCAACATTAACATTTCCAAGCGCGCTTGAAACAAGATTTCCCAATGCGCTGGCAGAAGTGCCTGAAGTCTGCTGACCGAGCAGACTCATAAACAGCGGAGCGGCAGCAGACAAAATTGACTTTGCATTTGCCGATGTAGTTCCAGCTTTTTTCGCAATGTCACTCGCAGCATTTTTTCCGAGCAAATGGCTGATGATTTTTGCTCCGTCGCTCAAATCAACGCCTTTCAAAAACGATGCGATGTTTGAAGTATCTTCTTTTGCATGATCCGACAAAGCCTGCGTTATGCTCTGAGCAGTGGATGAATTGCTCGCCTGTTGCGAAACTCCCTGAAGGAGCATCGGCACTGCCGCAGACAAAACTTTTTTTACCGTGTCAGAATTGCTGTTAGCAGCCTGGCTTATTCCCTGAATGCTAGATGCTCCCAACAAGGTGTTCAAAATTGCTGATGTATCCATAGCGAAAACCTCTGTTTTTTTTGTTCTGATATATAGATTTTTATTATACTTTCAACCATAAATATCGGTCAAGGAAAAAACCATAAACAGAAATATCCCAACTACGCACTAAAAAATCTTAAAATCGTCATAAACATATTGAGCGAAATAGTCCACATCGCTAATTTCAAAAACTGGAATGCCGCAGCAATTTTCATAAAAAGAATCACAAATCTTACCGCGCGTAGCATGATTTGTGCAGTGCGCAGCGCGGGTTGAATTCAGAGCCGCACTGACTGCATTTTGAGAGCGCGCTGTATGTTTTGTACGAGAAGAGCATATGGCACACGCCGCACATGACGGTTTCAGGCTCGTTTTCCTCCACGGCACCGAAAGCATGATTCTCCAATTCGTCGTGGCACTTGTAACATGCGTAGAATTTTCCGCAGACACCACAGCGGTTCGCCACCACATCGCGCACAGTATGGTAATGCTCGCACCGCCCCTGTTCGTCAACAAGTTTTCCGAAAATGCGGGGAAACAATTCGTTCTGTAATATTTCCTTCTGATTTTGAACTATATTTTTCATGATTTTCATTCTATAATAGAATGGACGTGTTAGGAAACTTCATTTTTCCAGCGCGTACACATCTAAAAACCGAACTATTAAAAAAAGAGGGAATTATGAAAAAGGCGTCAAAGATTCTTACAACCATGCTTTTTTTTGCCACAATAGCCGCCTTGGGCGGCTGCAAGCGGAGCGGTCGCATCATTTACCGCAATTCGGCACAAGGCTCATCAGCACAAACCACAAGCCAGAAGGAGAATGCAGCGCCTCGCGCAGTCGAGCTTAGAATCACAATGGCACACAACCAGACAGCAATGGACAACCCATATGTTTTCGGTGCAGAAGCATTCAAGGAAAAACTTGAGCAGGTTTCAGGCGGCGGAGCCACATCAGTTTTGTACCACGGAACAATGACGGAGGACGAGGGCGAGCTTTTGAAAAAGCTCCAGTCCGGGGACGCGAACATTGTGGTCATTTCACCGGGACTTGTCACGGCACTTGGCGTTGCGGAAGTTGACATATTCTCACTGGAATATTTGTTCGACAATTTTGCGCATTGGGGAAACGTGCTTGACGGCGCGTTCGGCTCGGAGCTTTCTGATATTGTGGCCCAAAAGACGGGAGGCAAAATCCGCATTCTCGGCTACTGGTCTGCGGGTGTGCGCGATTATTACGGAAAAAAGCCGATTTATTCACCAAAAGACATAGCAGGCATGACAATCAGAATCGGAAACTCGCCAGTTCAAAAGCAGTTCTGGAGCGGATGCGGAGCCGTGCCCGTCTCTGTGGGCTGGGGCGACTTGTTCAATGCGCTAAACGAGGGCAAAGTCGATTCTGCAGAAAACGATTACACGAACTTCAGCCTGAAAAATCATCACAATACAACAAACGGAAAATACGTCTGCGAGACAGAGCACGATTTTACAACGCGTCTCATGCTTGTTGACGGTTCTTTCTTCGACAGCCTGACAAGCGAGCAAAAATCGTGGATTACCCAGGCGGCAAAATATTCCACGCAGGTGGAGCGGCAGAAGACGTTCGAGCAGGCATCAAGTTCCAAGGCAAAAGTCATTTCGGACGGCGCGGTTGTTGTTGAGAACAAGGACATAGACACCGACGCATTCAAACGAATCGCCTACCCCATCCAAGATGAATTCGCCAAAAAGAACGGAATGGAGAAATTCATCAAAATGGTGCGGGAAAGCAAATAGTCCACGCCGGAGACCACAAGTAAAAAATCAGCACATACAATAGAAGAAAGAGGTATTTTTTTATGGCAAGAAAAGAACTTGACCGTTTTGATACAACCGCGAAACGCGACGTTCGCATCTCAACAAAGCTCATGCTCCTCATAGGCGTGGCCGTCATTTTGAGCAGCGTGGGTGTCGGAACACTCTCGCTGAGCGTATTCGACAGCAAAATGATTGACAACACAATCGACGACCTTACCCACACCGCCGACGGCGTGGAACTTCTCCTAAAATCCCGTGGGGACGATTTGGCGCACTATGCAAAACTTATCGCGGACAAGAACGAACTACGACAGGCCATTTCCCAAGGTTCATCCTCCGCGCTGCAGGGCGTTGTCTCAACGGCGGCAGACCAGGCGGCCGTGAACTTCCTGTTCGTCACCGACTCCCGCGGGCGCGTGCTTCCAGGCGGCAGCAAGGGCGTGACGGATGGTGTTGACGTATCGTACATCGGTGCCGTTTCAAGCGCGCTCAAAGGCGCATCCGCAACGGGAATCGAGGGCGTTGCAAACTACAACTACGCAATCATCGCCTCGGAGCCGATTTACATTGGCGGAAAAGTGGGCGGAGCCGTGGTGGCGGGATATGACCTTTCAGACGACTCCCTCATCCAGTTCATCTCAAAAAGCTACAACATCGAGTGCACGATTTTGAAGGACGACGTGAGAATGTCCTCCACGCTCAAAAGCGCGGACGGCTCGTCCGTGGTTGGGACAAAGCTGGGGAACAGCTTCATTGAGAACGTAGTCCTGTACGACGGGAACGGCTATGTAGGTCCCGTTGACATTGCGGGCGTGGCGTACTACGGATTCTACTTTCCGATTGAATCCGGGGACGGGCGCATCACGGGAATGTTCTTCCTATCAAAGAGCATCGAGACGATTGAAGCCGTGCGAAACAGAACGGTGGTCATCGTCATTCCAGTCATGCTCATACTTGCGGCGGCGCTCATCATCGGCGGCGGGCTTTTTGTCCGCTGGCTCATGTGGCGTATATACAACGTAACGAACACGCTCAAGGACATGGAAACAGGAGATGCCGATTTGACAAAGCGCGTCAAGCTCCTCATCCGCGACGAGATTGGAGACCTTGTTATTCACTTCGACTTTTTCTGCGACAAATTGCAGCAGATTGTGGGCGCAATCAAAAAATCAAAAGACACGCTCTCTTCTGCCGGCGGCGAAATGGCGGAAACGACAGCCGAGACATCCAACGCAATTTCGGACATCATCCAGAATATCCAGAACATAAAGAACCAAATTTCGTTCCAGGGCGACAGCGTTCACCAGACGGCAAATTCCGTAACGGAGATTTCCCGCTCAATCATCATGCTCACCGGCATGATTGAAAGTCAGGCGACCGGGGTTTCCGAAGCCACGGGTGCCGTCAGGCAGATGGTGGAGAACATTGCCAGCGTGAACAATTCTGTTGACAAAATGGCTTCTTCATTCGAGGAGCTTGCGACAAACGCGCAGGCAGGGTTCTCAAAGCAGCAGGCTGTGAACGAGCAGATTAAGTCAATTGAAGGACAGTCCATGATGCTCCAGGAGGCAAACGCCGTCATAGCGTCAATTGCGGAACAGACGAACCTGCTTGCCATGAACGCGGCAATCGAGGCGGCTCATGCGGGCGATGCGGGAAAAGGATTCTCAGTCGTCGCCGATGAAATCAGGAAGCTGTCTGAAACATCAAGCCAGCAGTCAAAGACAATCGGAGACCAGCTGAACAAAATCCGCGATTCGATTTCCGAGGTCGTTTCGGCTTCAAGCGAGTCAGGCGAAGCCCTGACCGTAGTCTCGGGCAAAATCCGCGAGACAGACGAGCTTGTAATTCTCATCAAGGATGCCATGAGCGAGCAGAAAAACGGCTCCGAGCAGATTGTCAGCACGCTCAAGACGATGAACGAAAGCACCAGCGACGTAAGGGCTTCATCTCAGGACATGGCGATGAGGAACGAGGAAATCATGAAAGAAATACGTTCGCTCCAGGACGTGACGCGGCAAATGAGCGCGAACATGACACAAATGAGCGAAGGTGCGGAGAGAATCAGCGAGACAGAAGAATCGCTCTCGCTGATTTCACAACGAGTAAAGGAATCAATAGACAAAATCGGTTCTGAAATCGATTTGTTCAAAATTTAATTTTTAGGAGAATTATATGAATATTTCAAGCAAAATTGTGTATGTGGGAGTTGATGACCACAAAATCGACTTGTTTGAGGGACAGTTCGATGTTCCTAACGGAATGGCTTACAACTCATATGTCATTTTCGGCGACAAAATTGCCGTCATGGACAGCGTTGACGCAAACTTCGGAGACGAATGGCTCGCAAACATCAAAAAAGCGTTGGACGGAAAAACGCCAGACTACCTTGTTGTGCAGCATATGGAAATGGATCACTCGGCAAACATCAAGAAATTTATTGATACATATCCGAGCGCAAAAATCGTATCATCGAAAATGGCGTTCGTCATGATGAAAAGCTATTTCGGCACTGATTTTTCGGACAAGCAGGTTGTGGTGGGCGACGGCTCAAAGCTGGAGCTGGGAGCCACAGAGGGCGCACACACGCTCACGTTCATCACTGCCCCGAACGTACACTGGCCCGAAGTCATTATGACTTATGACTCCGCAGAAAAAACGCTTTTCTCCGCGGACGCATTCGGCAAATTCGGCGCGAACGACTACGACGACCCGGAGGGCTGGGCTTGCGAAGCACGCCGCTATTACTTCGGAATCGTGGGGAAATTCGGCGCACAAGTTCAGGCACTGCTCAAAAAAGCCGCCCCGCTTGAAATCAACACTATATGTCCGCTGCACGGATCTGTCCTTAACGACAATATTAAATACTATCTTGACACTTACAACACATGGTCAAGCTACGGCGTTGAAAGCGAAGGTGTTACTGTACTTTACACATCGGTCTACGGAAACACAAAAGCCGCCGCCGAGAAATTCGCACAGATTCTCAAAGATAAGGGCTGCCCAAAAGTCGCTATTTCTGACCTTGCCCGGGAAGACACTTACGAGTGCGTGGAGGATGCATTCCGCTACGGAAAACTCGTCCTTGCCACAACGACTTACAACGGCGGCATTTTTCCTACAATGCGGGAATTCATCGAGCATCTTACGGAAAGAAACTACCAGAACAGGAAGATTGGATTCATCGAAAACGGAAGCTGGGCACCAAGCGCGACAAAAGCTATGAAAGCAATGTTTGAAGGCTGCAAGAACATTTCGTTTGCAGAAACAAGCGTGACAATCAAAATCGCCGTCACCGACGACACAACCGCGCAACTTGAAAAACTTGCCGACGAGCTGTTGGCATAGGCGACAAAAGAAGGCTCGTCTTGCTCTCTGCCATTTACAACGGCTCAACACCGGCAGCAGTTGCAATCATATCTATTTCTCTCATCCTGCTGTCGGGATTTTTGATGACGCGCGTGACAAAACGGCTCAAACTGCCCAACGTCACGGCGTACATCACCGCAGGAATCATCATAGGGCCATTCTGCCTGAACATGATTCCGCGGCAAATCATAGATGGAACGGCGTTTCTCCCGGACATTGCCCTTGCGTTCATCGCATTCAACACGGGGGAATTTTTCCGGCTCTCAACGCTCAGGAAAAATGGGGCAAAAGTTGTCATCATCACGCTTCTTGAAGCATTGTTCGCCTCGCTTTTAGTCTTCATTCTCACCTATTTTGTGCTTCATCTGAACATTGCATTCTCCATAGTCCTTTCTGCCCTTGCCTCTGCAACGGCCCCCGCCTCCACAATGATGACAATTCGGCAGACAGGCGCAAAAGGTGATTTTGTAGAAACACTGGTTCAAGTCGTGGCGCTGGATGACATTGTGGGGCTCCTAGCCTACAGCGTCTCCATATCCGTGGCGCTCTACTCCTATTCCGGGGAGGCTTTTTCCATCGCAAGGATTGTCCAGCCGGTTTTGACGAACCTTCTTGTCCTACTACTGGGCTGTCTCTTCGGCTTTGCACTCAAATACATGCTCCGACCAAAAACACGCTCCACGGACAACCGCCTTATCATATCAGTCGCACTTTTGTTCGCGTTTTGCGGAGTCTGCACGATTTTTGAAGTATCGCCGCTCTTGGGCTGCATATCAATGGGAACAACGTATATCAACATCACCAACGACGACAAGCTCTTCAAGCAGCTCAACTATTTTTCCCCGCCAATCCTGCTTTTGTTCTTCGTGCGCTCCGGAATGTCCTTCGACCTGGGCGCGCTCTTTGAAAACTCAAGCTCCATCGGCTCGGCTCCACTCCTCCTCATTGGTGTGCTGTATTTTCTCGTGCGCATTCTCGGAAAATACATCGGCTCCTTTTTGGGCTGTATGCTTGCAAAAAAGCCCCCAGAGACGCGGAATTATCTGGGGCTTGCACTCATTCCCCAGGCAGGTGTGGCAATCGGACTTGCAGAGCTGGGTGCGCGCACTCTCCGGGGAGAGACAGGAGCCGCCCTTCTAACCATAATCCTTGCATCAAGCGTGCTCTACGAGCTTATCGGCCCCGGGTGCGCAAAATTATCCTTGTACTTGTCAAAGTCCTATTCAAACAAGCTAGAGGATTTAGTTGACATTCCGCAGTCAGACTCCGAGGGCAACAAAAAAACGCAGCTGGAGCTTTTGATAGAGCGGATTCAGAAAATTCAAGAGGAACTTCCGACTTATTCAATAAATGAAGACGAAAAAGCGTACACGGAAGCAGCTGAAACCCATCACAACACGATTCTTGAAGAAATCAAAAAAGAAAATAAAGGGCTTTCTCTGAAATAAAAGAAAAACCGGAGGAAAAAATGAACACAATAACAGACCCAATCGCAACGCTGCTAGGTCCGTGGGCAAGCGAGCTGAACACTTATTCTATAATCCTTCGGCTTGTCACTTCGCTCGTCATATCCGCTATCATCGGCTGGGAACGCTCCAACAAGCGTCACTCGGCAGGATTCCGAACATTCATAGTCATCTCTCTCTCAGGAACTTTCGTTATGATTCTTGAAATATACCTTGACCGCTTGTTCAACACGAATCTGTTCCTTCTTTCGGCGGCGGCGGTGGCAGGCTCGGCACGAATAGCCACGCACACGCTTTTTTTCAGCTCGCGGAACCAAATCATGGGACTTACCACATCTGTAGCACTATGGGCAAACTGCATAATCGGACTTGCAATCGGGGCAGGCCTCTACACAATAACGCTCGTAGGATTCATTCTTCTGCTGTTCTGTCTCTCATACCTTCCGTCCCTGGAATTTTACCTGAAAAACCGCTCGAACCATTTTGAAATCCATCTGGAGCTAAAAAACAGCCTGAACTTGCAGAATTTCGTCACAACAATCAGAAGGCTGGGGCTAAAAATAGACGCTATCGAAATGAACAGTGCGTACGCAAATTCAGGTCTGAGCGTCTACTCAATCGCAATTTCAATAAGCAGCCAGGAACTGAAAAAATACAAGACTCACAAGGAAATAATCGAAGCACTAAGCACTTTGGATTATGTGCATCATATAGAAGAAATTTGATATTTTCAAAAATCCGCCCAGACTTTTGGAAATAGACATGTTCGGAAATATCAGTTTTCCGAAGATGTCTAATATCTTAGTCGCTTATGTCAAAATCAAACTGAACCTGAATGTCATAATCAGGGAACGCATCTTTTACATCGCTAACGACATGTTCGTATATTGCCTTCATGTTTGGCGAGTCAAACGAAACAACCAAATCAAAACGCATGATTTTTTCTTCTTCGTCAACAAAAAATCCGTGCATCTGCAAAATATCTTTGTGCTCGTGAACGATTTTTGCAACTTTAGAGTATATTTCTGCGGATGTGTTCTGCTTTGTGTTCACGCTGTAAACGCCAACCGCCGTCATAGCCACATTGTGCTTTTCAAAAACAGCCCTAGAGATTTTTCTAGTCACTATGTCGATTTTATCTGCCGTCCAAGTGTCCGGCACTTCGATATGGATTGAGCCAAGATGCGTGTCAGGACCGTAATTGTTAAGAACAAGGTCGTAAGCCCCGCGAATTTCAGGGTCGACTGAAATGACAGTCCCTTTGATTTCATGGGCCATTACTCCGTCGATTCGTTCTCCCAGAATTTTGCTCAAAGTTTCGCGCAAAGACTCAAAACCAGTCTTTAAGATAGCGAACGAAATAAGAATACCAAGATATGCTTCAAGCGAAAGGTGAAAAATCAAAAATACAGCCGCCGCAACAAGCGTTGAGGCTGAAATCACAGAATCCATAAGAGCGTCCTTTCCGCTTGCAACAAGAGAATCTGAGTTCACTCTTTTTCCTGCTGATTTTACGAACAAGCCCAGCGCGATTTTCACTATGACTGCCACGCTGACTATTATGAGAGAAACCGGCGCATAATCAGGCGTGCTAGGCACAATGATTTTTTTGACCGACTCAACAAGTGATGTAAGACCTGCATACAAAATGATGATTGCGATTATAAGCGCGGCAATGTACTCGGAGCGCCCATGCCCGAACGGATGTTTTTTGTCTGCAGGTTTCATCGCGAGCTTCGTTCCCACAATCGTAATCACGGAGGAAAGCGCGTCGGTCAGATTATTCACCGCGTCAAGAACGATTGCAATAGAGCGGGAGAAAACTCCAACTCCAGCCTTGAACGAAGCAAGCAATATGTTCGCAATAATTCCGAGTATGCTTGTGTAAATAATTATCTTTTCACGCTTATCCTGCATGATTTTCCTCCAAACGAATCAGCTGATTCTAAAATTCTATGTTACGCCGTTTTTTTCATTCCACGGACATATTCCACCGCGCTCAACCCTGCGGCTCCGCCTTCGTACACAGCCTTGCACACTTGGAGAAGCCCCCCGTTCGCGTTTCCGCAACTGAAAATTCCAGGTGCGTTCGTCGCCATTTTCTCATTCGCGGCGATTGAATCTCCGTTAAGCGAAAGCCCCAGTTTTTTTGCAAAATCAACAGCTCCTGCAGAACCAAGCGCAACGAATACTCCGTCAAGCCCAAGAACTTCGCTGTCAGAAAAAATCACTCCTCCAACTTTAGCATTCTCTCCGTTCGGAATGATTTTTGTGACTTTTCTTGTATCAATTTTAATTTTTTCAGAAAGAAAAACATCTTTCGATATTTCACCTTTGATTTCAGAATCGTCCTTTCCGTCGGTAAGAATCGTTACGGTTTGTGCAATATGGGCAAGATGAGCCGCCTCTTCCACGGCGAACTTTCCGCTTCCGATTACTGCCACATTCTTCTTGCGGTAGAAGAATCCGTCGCAAACCGCACAGTAAGAAACGCCCTTTCCCTCAAAATCAACTATTCCTTCGATTTGCGGACGGAGCTTCTTGTTTCCCGTGGCAAGAATTACGCATGGGGCAGAATAGTCATTTCCGCCAGCTTTGACATTATACTGAGTTTGTGGCGGCGGAACAATCATCTCAATATGCGTCACTTCTGCCTCAATCACTTCAACGCCAAGATTTTTTGCTTGCGCAATTCCGTTCGCATACAAGTCCGCGCCGGAAATTCCTTGCGGAAAGCCGTAATAATTTTCGATTTTATGAGCTTTTTCAAGCTGGCTCTCGCCAGAATAAATCACCGCTACAGAAAGATTCGCCCTTTTTGCGTAGAGAGCCGCCGAAATTCCAGCAGGTCCCGCCCCGATTATGATAACATCATGCGTCATAATTCCTCCATAAAAACTCCGCGCTATTGGTCGTGCAAAAGGCACGAAATCGCAGACTTTGCCTCACGAGAAGGAAGATTTCACAGAGAGAATCGCTCACGCAAAATACTCTCCGTATCCTCTCCCCGTGAGGAATTAGTAATTAATCCTACAACAGTTTTTCGATTTTCTCATCAATTTTATTCGGCTCAACCGTGGATTCAAATCGTTCCACAACATTACCTTCGCGGTCAACGAGGAATTTCGTAAAGTTCCACTTGATGTTCGCGTTGTTCTTGTAGTCCGGGTCTGATTTTCCGACGAACATACTCATAAACGCGCCTTTTGCCCCTGTAAAGCCCGCAAAACCTTTCTGACTCTTCAAGTAAGTGTAGAGCGGAATTTCATTTTCACCGTTTACTTCGATTTTCTTGAAATTGTCAAAGCTGGTCTTGTATTTCATCTGGCAGAACTCGTGGATTTCGTCATCGTCGCCAGGCGCCTGATGGCCAAACTGGTCGCACGGGAAGTCTAAAATTTCCAGACCCTTGTCGTGGTATTTCTGCCAAAGCTCTTCCAGCCCCTTGTACTGCGGAGTAAACCCACAGCCAGTAGCTGTGTTCACAATCAAAAGAACTTTGCCTTTGAAATCTGCCATTGAAACTTCGTTTCCCTTTCTGTCCAAAACCTTGTAATCGTAAATTGCCATAATTTTCCTCCGTACCGTTTTACCGGTTGTCTTTTGTTTTATTTGATTAAATCATATTGTATCAAATATATTTTGTCAACATACTTTCTTTAAAAATCGATTTTTTTTGATGCCCGCTCAAAACTCCCTGAACAAAACTGACTGCTCATCTTCAAGCCAAAAAGAAATTGCCTCCGCCACGGAGCGGATTTTTTCTGCCCGCTTTTTTCCAAGAATCGAACATTCCCACACTACCCCAACGCGCCAGCCATCCGAAAGCAGGAACTCAATGTCCCGAATGTCACGGGCGCGATTTTTTCTGAATTTCTCGTTCCAAAACGCCCCGTTCGTTCCTGGCATACGAAATTTGTCTCAGGAAAGCGAATAAAGCACATTCTCGTCCAAGACTGGGGCGCGTATGAGCGATTCGCCGCTTTTCCAGCCGTGGGCGTGCCAAAAGCAGCCGTTCACAAAAATCACGGCGCGGTAATGCACGAAAACAATGTCAGGGCTGCCAGAAAGCCGTTCCACTCCCTTGCACACACCTGCAAAATGGAAGTACAATCGCAAAGAATGATTAACTTTTCCTCCATCGCTCACTACCATCTTCCGGGTCTCTTTGAATTCTACGAGCTTTACAAAATTTTCCTCCCACTCTGGCGTGAGCACCGAGACTGGTTCTACCCTTGGTGTGACATTGCCTCTATTTATGGCTCTCCTGCGGACTGCCTGTGGGGCGGGGGCAGGACTGGTTTTGGTGAGGCGGATGCAAGAGATGTGCTTGCTCTTATGAGGAATTTTGGGATTTCTGCACGGCTTACGTTCAGCAATTCGCTTTTGCGGGAAGAACATCTTTCTGACAAAAAATGCAATGAGCTTTGCCGGCTCTTTTCAACAAAATCCTTCTCGTCTGGCAACTTTACGACTGACTCAGTGCTTTCTAAAAATGACCGTGACCGCACTTCCACAAAAGCCCAAATTCAAAACGGCGTAATCGTTCACTCGGACTTGCTGGCCGGCTACATTCAAAAAAATTATCCTTCACTGTACCTTGTTTCTTCCACCACAAAAGTTCTGACTAGATTTGATGATTTTGAATCAGAATTGAAGCGGTCGGAATTCAGTTATGTGGTGCCGGACTTTCGTCTGAATAAAAAATTTGACCGGCTCGCTTCTCTCTGTCAGGCTCAGAAAGATAAAACTGAATTTCTTTGTAACGAATGCTGTAATTTTGGTTGTACCGACCGCAAGGCCTGCTATGAAAATGTAAGCCGCATGAATCTTGGAGAAGAGATTCCGCCCCACAAGTGCGCTCAGCCAGAAGGAAACGGGGGCTACAAGTTTTCCCTTGCTCAAAAAAATCCGGGCTTTATCGGTATCGATGAGATTCAGAAAACTTATCTTCCTATGGGATTTTCCAACTTCAAGATTGAAGGGCGGGGGCTTGGTTCTGCCATAATTTTAGAGTTTCTTCTATATTATATGACAAAACCTGAGCACCATCTGGAAGTGCGGGAGGCAGTCTATCTTGATTCTATGCTGGATTTGTTTTAGAAGTAAATATATTTGACCTTTTCTGCGAATTTTTATTATCTTTTATATATGAACTACAAATCAGAAAACAACAAAACATGGATTGAAGACGAAAACGGCAAACAGATTGCTATCCTTGAATATCCGGAAGTAAAACCTGGCCTTGTAAATCTTACTCATACGGAAGTCGCTCCAGAGATGAACGGGCAGGGACTGGCTGGAAAAATCACTGAATATGTTGCAAATGAGCTGAGAAAGCATGGCATAAAAGCAGAATTGACCTGTTCATATTCTATCCGATGGTTCGCCAAACATCCTGAATATATGGATATTCTCAATAATCCTGAAGAAGAGGCAAAAAAAGCAGCCCAGCTTACAGGTCCTGCATGCGGAATTCGGAAAAGGTAGCCAAAAATGGGCAGCTAGTTCATCTGCACAATGCGAATAAGCCAGCCCTCGCCCCTCCTTGCCACTTCCCGCGCAAATGCCTACAATGAATCCATTATGGCAAACGGACTGGAAGATTTACACGAAAAGGAAAAAGATGTGTCTGAAATCGGTGTGGCGCAAAAGCAATATGACCAATGGCGCACATTTCAAGGCAGAGAAGATGCCGAAATGCTCCAAGAAAAAAGCGCGGGCTGGTCGAGCGTTTCGGCAAACCGCGGAGACTATGATGACAGCGAGGACGACTAAATGAAAAAAGTCCCCGTTGTGGCAGCAATCATTTTCCGCGCCTCTTCCTCTGGAACTCGCTCTGTTTTTGCCACACAGCGCGGGTACGGTGACTGGAAAGGATTCTGGGAATTTCCCGGCGGAAAAATTGAATCAGGAGAGTCGGCACAAGAGGCTCTTACCCGCGAGATAAAAGAAGAGCTTGCCACAGAAATCAAAGTGGGCGCGGAAATCTGTACAGTGGAATATGACTACCCCACTTTTCATCTTTCTATGCGCTGTTTTTCCTGCGAAGTCGTGTCGGGGCGGCTGGAGCTTTTGGAACATGAAAACGCGCTCTGGCTCACAAAAGAAAACATCCGCTCAGTCAACTGGCTTCCGGCAGATGAATTGATTTTGGATAAAATTTCTGCTTTGCTAGTATAACAGACATGTTCGGAAACATCATTTTTCCGAACATATCTAATTTCATACAGGGGATTTTATGCCGCAGTGCTTTGAAGATTTTCATGGAAAAAAGACTGTGCTCCAAAATTACGATAAACGGGAAGAATAGAAAATGCCCGGACACTACTCGCCTGATTGTTCAACTTATGCAATTTCACTCTGCTTCGATGATTCTTCTGGAGAAAAAATTCTTTCCCTCCAAAACAAGATTGCATCTGTTACCGGCAATGATTTCCTTACAAAAAATCAAGTTCCTCCGCACATCACGATTGGGATGTTCCATGCGTCGGATGAAGATTTGCCCAAATTGCGCGCCAGCTTCGAGGATTTTTTTAATTCTGTAAGACATAGTTTTGCGCTTGATTTTTCTGGCACAGATTCTTTTTTGGAAAAAGTCCTTTTTCTTTCGCCCAATACTGACTCTCCTGGATTTTTGCGCCTCAAAGAGCTGAATTCAGAACTTCACGAAAAACTCAGCGCGTTTGCGCCTGGCGGAAACAGAAATTATCTTCCCGAACGATTTTTTCCTCATGTTACGCTTGCCGTAAAACTGAAGAAAGAAGAATTTGCAAAGGGAATAACTTTTTTGGGCGATGCACAAGGGATTGTAGGGGCGCGTAGCGTTGCGGAAATTGAGCCTGGCGAAATTGGAGCAATGGAGCGAAAGCGGAATCCCGAAAAGCCCGGCCTGCCGCAAGGCAGGTGTGCCCAGATTCCTGAGAATATAAAAATCGTTGCGGTTTCTCTGGCAAAATGCAAGCCATATTCTGAGATTTGTCACATTCTGCTTTCTCAGGATATTCTTTCGGCTGAGCAGAGGCACAAAAATATGTCCGCAATCAAAAGCACGGGCGGGAAGCTTGAAGTTGCGCTTCGTTCCCAGCTTTTTAAGTTCGGCTTTAGGTTCAGGAAAAACGACAAAAGGCTTACTGGCAGTCCAGACATTGTTTTTCCGCATTATAGGGCTGTGATTTTTGTGAACGGCTGCTTCTGGCATTCTCACGGCTGGAGGAGCAGCGAATCATTGATAAAGTCTCCGCTTCTTGACGAAAATGTGCTTTTTTCGCTTTCATGCAAAAAGTTCCGTATGCCGACGGTAAACCCTGAATTTTGGCTTAAAAAATTCACTAAAAATCGGGAACGAGATTTGCGCGATGTGGAAAAATTGCTTTTGGACGGATGGCGCGTGGGAGTGCTTTGGGAATGTTCTATTACAGGGCGTGGTCGCCGTGAAAAAATCCGTTCCGTAGCGGAAAAAATCTCCCTGTGGCTCGAAGAAGGACAGACCGAGCTTTTCAGGGAGTTTTAATTTTCCAGATTTTGTTTATTCGTCCTGGATAGCAATTATTTTGTACAAGATTCTGTACAAGACTTTTGCTTCGTCCTGAGTGAGATTTATACATTTTCCCATTTGTTCAGGGACGCATACGGCCTCATTCCTAAGATTTTTGCCTTTTTCGGTGATTTTTACCGTTACTACCCGCTCATCTGTCTGGCTTCTGCTTCTGGTAAGCAGCTCTTTTCCTTCCATTGCTTTAAGGAGCGGAGAGAGAGTTCCTGTGTCAAGGTAAAGTTTTTTTCCCAGCTCGCCTACCGTAAGCTCGTTTTTTTCCCACAAAACCATCATAACAATGTACTGTGTGTAGGTAAGGTCAATTTTTTTCAAAAGCGGCGTGTATTTCCGCAAAATCTCTCTGCTTGCGGCATAAAGCGGAAAGCAGAGTTGATTTTCAAGTTTCAAAGAATCATAGTTCATATTCTGTTTTTCAATAATCCAATTTAATTGTATTCTACACGATTTCACACAATTTTCAATAGAAAACTTCGCAAAAAAAGTCAGTCATGGTTGTCCGATAAGTTCTGTGCAAGGTCATTGAGCCTGCCGAAATGAGCTATTTGGCTTGACCAGCGTTGTTCAAATCCTCGCTGATTTTACGCACACTCTCAGCCGCGTTTGAAATATTGTCCGTCGCAACAGTAAAATCTTCCACGCCGGATGCAATTTTCCTGATTGCAATAAGAATCTGCTCGCTCGCGCCTGTCTGCTGCTGGATTATATCCGCAATGTCATCCGCGCTTTTCGCAGTAATTTCCGCAGATTTTTTTATGCTGTCGAATTTTTTGCCCAAAGTCCGCGCATTCGCGTAACCAACATTGATTTTTTCTGTGCTGCTCTCCGAAGTCTGAATCAAATTATCGGAAGAATGCTGAATTTCGGTGATTTTGTCTTTGATTTCGCGCGTTCCGCTAATAATTCCATCGGAAAGACGACGGATTTCGTTCGCAACGATTCGGAAGCTTTTTCCGGCCTCGCCCGCAGTACTCGCCTCAAGCTCTGCATTGAACGCAATGATTTTTGCCTGATCCGCAACATTGTTGATAAGCGAAACAATGTCCCAAATGCTCTTGATTTTGTCGTCAAGATTCCTGATTTCGTCAATTGTTTCCTTGTTCGCGGCAGAAATATCTCGCAACTGCTTTACATTCAGCTCGATTTGGGTAACTCCGTCCACTACATCGGAAGAAGTTGAGTTTGCAACACCAGAAACATCCTTAATTTTCTTTGAGATGTTCTCGAAAAGTTCGTTCGTGTCCTCCATCGTGGCAACGATTTCCTTTACTGCCGCAGAAGAATCCTGCGAAGTCTCAGATGTTTTCTTTGTGGAAATCGCAAGATTCTGGGCTGCCTCAAAAAGAGTCGCACTGATTTTATGTTCTTTTTCCTGACGAGCAAGCTCCTTTTGGCGCGCGCTGTTGATTTTTGCCATCATCTCTTTTTCTTTTTCGTGTGCTTGCCGAACTTTTTCCATTGTGACCTGCATTTTTGAGATGAAAAGAATTATAAAAATAAAGACAAACCACAAAAAGACCATTATGCCCAGCAACGCTGATATGCCTTTTTCTCTGCCGGCAGAAATGGGGGCGGTTGCGATAAAATACCAGTCATAACTTGGAAGATAACAAATTGCACCGCGTTCTTTCGCATTCACCGTAAAAAGATACGCATCTGGATTTTTTCCTGCGGCAGCGACTTTCGCCTTTTGCATGATTTTGTCAAACTGAATTTCCTTCCCAAATACATCCTCAATATGGGTCAATGTATCAAGAAGGCTCTTGTCAACCGCTCCCGTGATTTCCTTTCTCTCATTGAAAAGACAGTAGGTAAATGATTCGTCAAGTCCCAGAAAGCATTTTTCAATAAAAGTGTTCAGCGTGATTCCCGTCCCTGTGATTCCCACCGGAACAGTGCCATTTTTAACGATGGCGTTAATCCACAGCTGCATTTTTTTTACTCCGATGTCATAACTCATATTGAACGAAAGGTTTTTCTCGCCATTTAAGGCTTGTTCGTACCACGCGCTTTCGGGAAGCTTCGGGTCAAGAGTGTACACATATTCACCGTTGTAATAGTACAGTTTGTCCGCATCTGAAATCCAAAATATATTTTTCGAGGAAAAAGCAGCCTGATAACTGCTCATCTCTTTAAGCGCAGTCGGTCTGAAAATCGCATCGGACGGATTCTGAAAAAAATTAATGATGAGCTGGGATGTAATCAATTTTTTGGCAATGGCAATATCCGTCTGAATATCATTTTCCAAAGTTACGCCACGAACAGAAATTTCTTTGCGGAGAATTTGCGATATGTTACGCTTCGCGTTCTGGTTTGAGATAATGTTGTAGCCAATACAAAGAAACACTAAGACAAGAATAATCGAGAAAACCGAAGCAAAAAGATTTTTTTTATTATTCATTGCTTGCATTGTTTAAATTCTCACTAATTTTTCGCACATTCTCCGCCGCGTTTGAAATATTGTCCGTCGCAACAGAGAAGCTCTCTACGCCGGATGCAATTTCTTTGATTGCGATAAGAATCTGCTCGCTCGCGTTTGTCTGCTGCTGAATTATGTCTGCTATGTCATCCGCGCTTTTCGCAGTGATTTCCGCTGATTTCTTTATGCTGGCAAATTTCTCGTCCAATCCCCGTGCGGTTTCATAGCCAGCGTTGATTTTTGCCGTGCTGCTCTCAGAAGAAAGTATAAGCGTGTCGGAGGACTGCTGAATTTCGGTGATTTTCTCTTTGATTTCGCGCGTTCCGTCTATGATTCCGTCAGAAAGGCGGCGGATTTCGTTCGCAACGATTCGGAAGCTCTTTCCTGCCTCACCCGCCGTACTCGCCTCAAGCTCTGCATTAAACGCGATGATTTTCGCCTGATCCGCCACATTTGTTATGAGGGAAACTATATCCCAGATGCTCTCGATTTTTTCGCTCAGGTTCTTGATTCCATCTATTGTTCCCTGATTTGCGTCGAAAATATCGTGCAGCTGGTTCACATTCAGCTCAATCTGCAAAACTCCGTCCGCAACATCGGCGGAAGTAATGCCTGCCACCGTTGAAACATCCTTGATTTTTCGGGAGATATTCTCGGAAAGGTCGTTCGTATCCTCCATAGTCGCAACGATTTCTTTGACCGCCGCCGAAGAGTCCTGGGAAGTGGCGGCCGTTTCCTTTGCGGATACAACCAAGTTCTGAGCTTCCTCAAAAAGAGTCGCGCTGATTTTGCGTTCATTTTCCTGCGAATCATGAATTTGCTGCATCGTTTCGCTCAATTTTTCACCGAATGTATTAAAGCCTTCAGCAACATCACCGATTTCGTCCGTGCTCTCTATATCAATGCGTTTTAGCTTTTTGCTTTCTCCCGAAATAAGCAAGTCCACATTATCATCGATTATTGAGCAGATTTTCGTAATCGGATTTGAAATTTTTTTTGCAAGAACAATCACAATGAGTATGGAGCCTACAAGTGCCAGCCCCGCAATAATAAGCATTATCCTTACAATTCTGTACATCACCGAAAAAGCCAATTTCTCCTTCTGAACAGTAATTACGCCCCAGTTTACGGAATCGCCTTTGAGCTTTACCGGCGACCATGCCACAAAGTGTTTGATTCCGTCTATGCTCACCATTTCCGTCCCGCTCTTGCCAGAAAGAAGATTTTTTATTGCCTCAGAAAACTTTGTATCAACCTCAAACTGCTCTTCTTTTGTGACAACCTGCCCAAATTCATCTTTTTTAATTGAACCATCCACATTTTTTTCGGTCACCGTGCGAGTCATGGTCTTATAATTATACAATTCTTCAATAAAATGACGGTCAGGATGTGCCACCACAACACCTTCTCCATCAATGATAAAAGAAAATTTTCCGCTGCTTTTGGAAGTGTATTTTTCTACGAGCGAAGTAAGATAATCCAGCTTCAAATCTGAGCAAGAAAGAGCCATTATTTTGTTTTCCTGCACAATCGGAATAAAAATCGATGCGCACGGCATATTTGTAGAAAGAGAATAGTACGACTTTGAGATGAAAGGCTTTTTTGTTGCCATCATCTGCTTGAACCACCATCTGCCGCTTCTGTCACCGCACTTTCCGGATGAGCGGGCGGTCTGCATTCCTTTCATATCGACAATATATGCAAGCTCTATGTAGGGATTTCGCTGCACCGCAGAAACAAGTACAGACTCCTGCTTTCGCCCGTCCATTTCTATTACATACGGATTATGCCCGATTTCATCCGTGATATTATATGCGCCGTCCATAAAATTTGTGACGGTCTCGGCAATGTAAGAGGCAGTATGCTCATTTTGTGTATTGATTTCCGTTGTGTACGAAGAAGAGAATATATAAATCACACTTCCGATAATCAGACCCGTAAGACACACGAGAATAACTACAACAGGCAAAAGAATCTGGCGTAAAATCGAATTTTTCTTCCCAAGTGTTTTTTTCAGCTTCATTCTTATATTATCGCATGGATTCAGTAGTATTTAAAAGAAAATTTCAATTATCAGGCATGAAAACAGTCTTAAAAAAAATAGAGGTGATTCTAATACTTTAACAGGCTCAGTAACCGAAAGCCTCACCGCCCTATTCTGGCGAAAGCGCACATTGGAGATTTTCTCCAATGTGACAGCCATAATTTTCTGTATTTTTCTACGCCCCAGCCTTCCAAAGACCGTGCTTGTTGCAATATTCATAAGCTGCAACAAGATTTTCCTGCTCAAGCACAAAAATCGCTTCCGGAGACTGTCCCGGGGAAAGGAATTTTATCTGAACGCCTTTTTCGGTCTCAATGGCAACCCACTGGATATAATGGTCTTTTTCCATAGGGTGAACGGCAGAACCGATTTTTATCTTCACCATATTGCCGTTTTTTTCGATTACAGGAACATGCTTTTCCGTTGCGCCATCGGTAGTGTTCGCTTTAAGTTCATACATTTCCTCACCGCAACATACAGTCACAGGCGAACCTGAATTCAAAATCGTAATGATTTTTCCGCATTTTTTGCATCTAAAAAACGTTGCCATAAAGTACCTCTCTACTTAGGATTTTGTAATTTTAAGGTCATTTTAATCTTCCTCCGTCTGCCAGACAGACAGAGGAAAGAAAACTCAACAACCTCAATATTATTATACCCTATTTTCGATAGGAATGTATGTTTTTTCTTCACAAATGCTCTTATATGCAGGACGGTAGATTCGTCCTCCGGCAACTATCTCCTCAATTCTATGCGCGCTCCAGCCAGCAATTCTTGAAATTGCAAAAAGCGGAGTGTAAAGGGCGCGCGGAATATTGAGCATCGAGTAAACGAAACCAGAGTACAAGTCCACATTCGCGCAGATTTTTTTCTTGTCGCCGATTTTCTCGTAAAGAACCTCAGGCCCGAGTTTCTCAATCAGCTTATACAAATTGTATTCTTCGGTAAGTCCCTTGACTTCCGCAAGATGCGCAGCTTTGTCCCTGAGCAAGACTGCGCGCGGGTCACTGATTGTGTAAACTGCATGACCAAGACCGTAAATGAGTCCTGTGCGATTGAACGCTTCCTTGTTCACGATTTTTCTGAGATACCTTCTGACCTCTTCCTCGTTCGACCAGTCCTTAACATGCTGCTTGATGTCGTCCATCATCTCCATAACCTGAATGTTCGCGCCACCATGCCTGCGCCCTTTCAGAGAGCCGACTGCCGCCGCAATTGCAGAATAAGTGTCAGTGTCAGCCGATGAAACAACATGAACCGTGAGAGAAGAATTGTTTCCGCCACCATGCTCGGCATGAAGGATTAACGCAAGGTCAAGGAGCTTTGCCTCTTCCTCCGTGTACGACTTGTCGTTCCTGATAAGGCGCAAAAAGTTTTCTGCCGTTGACAAGTTCGGAAGCGGATTGTGAATATACATGGACTTTCCGTCAAAAAATCGCCTCTTAGCCTGATAAGCATAAGCCGCCAGCGTTGAAAAGCGCGAGATAAGCTCTATACTCTGACGGAGGACATTTGAAATGCTCTTGTCCTCAGGATTCACATCGTATGAGTAAGAGGCAAGAACACCGCGCGCCAGCTTGTTCATTATGTCGCTCGACGGGGCTTTCATAATCATATCTTCCGTAAAATTGTCAGGAAGATTGCGCTTCATTCCCAGAAGCTCCTTAAAATTGTCAAGCGCGTGCTGAGTCGGAAGCTCGCCGAACAAAAGGAGGTAAACACACTGCTCGTATGCAAAATCATTGTGGACCTGCGCGTCATTTATCAAATCCTCAATGTTGTAGCCACGGTAAATAAGCTTTCCGGGGATTGCGATTTTATTGCCATCCTTCATCTCATATCCGACAACATCTCCAATGCTCGTAAGACCAACAAGTACACCAGTTCCGTTTGCATTGCGCAGCCCGCGCTTCACATCAAATTTTGAATAAAGGCTTGGGTCTATAGGGTCATTTCGTTCCGCCAAAACAGACAACCTTCCGATAAAAAGGCTCTCATTCTCTGTCATCATCGCACCTCAAAATAAAAATATTCCAGTAATTTGAGTTGTTCGGAAACTGGATTTTCGATTAGAAAATCAATTTTCCAAATAGCTCTATTATACCTTTTATAAAACAGCGATTCAACACGCATATTGCAGTAAAAAACAATTGCCTACAAATCCTGCTTCTCAATATTCTTGATGTAAAGGAAAACAATCTGATTTTCGGTCGAATACTCAGGCGCGGCGATTATTTCCATAAGCATATTCTGAAATGCTCCGCCAATTTTTTTCTTGTAGCGGATTGAGAAATTTTTCTTTCCGCTCGAAAAATACGCCCGCAAGTAATCTATATCAAGGCACTTACCGACTTTTTCCTCATCGGTCAGCAAAAAGTCACCGGCTTTCTTCAAAAACTCAAAAACATGTGATATTTCATCGAAATTCAAAAACGGATTTCCGTTTTCAAAATGAGGATGAATGAACATAAATTTCTGCGTGTCCAAATCGATTTTCAGAATTTTTTCGTATGAGCAGAAAAGAGCATCGGAAGCCGCTTGTTGGCTGCGTCGGTCAATTCCCCGCTTTTTGTAAAATTCCTCTTTCTCACTGTACATACGCTGATCCGCAAGACGGAGCATCTCGGAAAAACTCAGCTCAGGTTTTTCGGCACGAGAAACATAGCCTGTAGAAATTGAAAGCTCCTGAACATACTTGCCGCTCCAGTCCCGCAACATTTCCGAAAAATCAGCCATAATCTCCGCCAGCTTGCGGCTTCCTGAAAAAATAATTGCCTGAAACTCGTCACCGCCCGTCCTGTAGACTTTTCCGTACTTTGAGAATGCGTTCGTTATACAACTGGCGGCACCGCATATAAGCTCATCACCAGCGGCATGGCCGAAAGTATCATTCATATTTTTCAGCCCGTTCACATCCATAGACACAATCACAATGTCGTGGGGAATTGGTCCAGAGCTGTATTTCTCAACATCCTCCGAATACGCATTGCGGTTCAAGATATGCGTAAGCCCGTCCGTGTTCGCCTTAGACAACAAAAGCTCTTCCTCGCGTTTTTCATCGTCAATAAGCTGCGTAGTGAAAAGAACCTTAGTCGGCGTACCATCTTTCTCAGATTCAACCGTAATAAACGAAGCCCTGAACCATCCTCTGAATTTTCCTTCGAATTCCTGCGAGATTGATTTTTTTCCCTTCAGCCTTTCGGAAAGCGTACTAAAATCAGTAAATTCAAGCGCATTGTCCAGATACTCAGGAACGACAGTGTAAACCATGACATCGTGCATTTGTTTGGCAGCGTCCGTGTTCTGGTGGACAATTTTCCGCACCTGCTCTGATGTATTGATTTCAGCAACCATATCAGCTTTTAAGTCCACAAGATGCACGGTAAGGTAGATTGACGATATTGATGAAATCAGATTGAGCTGGAGGATTTGATTCTCATGCGATTCGGTAAGCTTCCTCTCCGCCATAAGTTTTTCAGAAATCATTTCGTCCACCCCTTTGAACGCAAGTATGATTTCATCTGAATTCAAATTTGCGCTGAAAACAAAACACTGCTGGAAATGAATCTCGTCATCGCGTATAATACGGTAAATAAAAGAATTGGTTGTTTCGTCCCCCACAAGGCTCAAAATGCTATCGACATCACTTATCGAATCGAAGATTGGTCTGTCCTCGTCATAGACATCGTTCTCAGCGTAAATCTGAAAAGCATCCTCATATTTTATTCCCTTGAACGCTTCCCGATACTTTTTGTCGATTACAGAACTCAGCTTGCAGATTGAAAGAGCGTGGGTCTTTGTGTTCAGCACATATACATTCTCATAGACGGAACACAAAGCATTGATTATGTTCTGCTGCGAATTCTCAGATTTTCCAACAAGAGCACAATTTTTGTACAATTGGCACGATGCAAATGAGAGCAGGATCAAAACAAGGACAAGTCCTGCCAGAACGAGTTTTGCGACAATCGCATCAAGCCCCTTAAAAACTAAAAAAACAAGAACAAGCATAAGGACGATAAGAATCGTTGAGAGAACGAGCGAAATAAAAATACGCATTCTGTATTGTTCTTGCAGCGTCAAATAAAGCTCCTAGTATTTACAGTTTCATTTTATAACATTTTCACAAATTTCTGAAATATTTTTTTTGGAAAGGAATTCCTTTATTTTTGAGATTTGACTCGCGCTCATGCTGAAATTTCTGATTCCAAACGAAGCAAGAATCTGAAATGTATCGATTTTTCCTGCCATCTCGCCGCAAACAGAAATCGGGATTCCTTGTTTTTGCGCTTCCTGAACAGAACGGTTTATCATTCTCAGGACAGCAGGATGGCAATCATCGAAAAGCTCGGACACAGCAGGATTCTCCCTGTCAACCCCGATTATGTACTGGGTCAAATCGTTCGTGCCCAGCGAAAAGAAATCAGCCTTTTGCGCGAACACATCAGCCATGATAGCGGCGGCGGCGGTTTCCACCATGATTCCAACAGGAACATCAGCCTTGAACGGAACTTCTTCCTGCCTCAGCTCTTCCTTTGCTTTTTCCGCAATTGCAAGGGCGCAATCAATCTGGCTCGCGTCAGTTATAAGCGGCAGCATGATTTTCAGGTTCCCGTACACGCCCGCCCTGAACAAAGCCCTGAACTGAGTTTTAAGCTGGTTCGGGTTGGCAAGGCTAAGCCGTATTGCCCTAAGCCCCAGAAGAGGATTTTTTTCCTCGGCAATTTTCAGCTCGGAAGAATTGATGATTTTGTCGCCGCCCGCATCCAGCGTTCTGATTGTGACAGGCTTTCCGTCCATTGCCTCAAGGACTTTTTTGTACGACTCAAACTGATTCTCCTCGCTGAAAAGGCTTGAATGTGCTGGTGCAAGCTCGGTGTTCGGACTGTTCATAAACAAAAACTCCGTCCTAAAAAGCCCGATTCCGTCAGCTCCGTTCTCGGCGGCAATTTTTGCTTCTTCCACCGTTCCGATGTTTGCGTACAAATTGAATTTTACGCCGTCCTTTGTTTTTGCCTCCTTGTCGCGGAACGCAAGAAGTCGGGCAGCATTTTCTTTTTCAATCTCAATTTTCTTGTAATAATCAGAAAGCGTGTTTTCATCAGGCGATGAAACAACCTCGCCCGACATTCCGTCAACGATAACCGTTTCACCGTCCTGAATCTCATCGCAGACCCGTTCAATTCCGAATACGGCCGGAATGGTGAAATTTCTGGCAAGAATGCCCACATGACTTGAAACGCCGCCCTCGGTCAAAACGATTCCAAGAATCTTTCGTTTTGACAAAATAAAAGTGTCGCTCGGACTTAGGCTTTTTGCAACGATAACAACATTGTCAGGAACAGTTTCTATATCAAATGGATAATAATCGATAAGGTCGTTGAGGACGCGTCCGAAAATATCCGTTATATCCTGAGCGCGTTCTGCAAGGTATTCGTTTCCGCTTGAGCGGAGTTTTTCCGCATACTCCTCCGTTTTAAGGTTCAGTATGTACTCGATGTTTTTGTCTGACTTCTCGAATGTCTGCTTTACATCTTTGATGAACTCAGGGTCGTTCAGCATAAGAAAATAAGTCTCAAAGATTTCTTTCTGGACGCGGTCATTTTTCGCAGTCTCCATCTGAGCCGCAATGCGCGTAGTCACAGTAGCGATGGAGCTGTCAAGCCGCCTAAGCTGATTTTCTCTGTCTCCGGGGAGGATTGAATAATTCGGTATTTCTCTTTTTTCTGCTTCCGGAATAACAAATGCTTTTCCAATTCCAATTCCTCCGGAAGCTGCCAGACCAAACAAAATGCTCATTATTTCATAATATTGCTATCAAGAAATTCTGTCAAATTCTGTTTGCACTGACTTTTTTTACAAAGCAACCCTAAGACTGAACGCAGCCCCACAATGCACGACGGTATGTCGAAACTTCCGCTGAAAGTTATGTCGATGGGACCTGCATCAAGTCCTAGCCCTCCGAAAACAATCGGATGAATATCCTCAAAATCTGCGCAAGCATAAAAAAAACGATACTATCGTAAAAAACTTTTTCATTTTAATCTCCAGCTATTACACCATCTGCTCAGGCTTGAACACTTCATCGAATTTTTCCGCCGTCAAGAATCCAAGACCAACGCAAGCCTCACGCAAGCTGATATTCTCCTCAAATGCCTTGTGCGCCGTTTTTGCCGCGTTCTCATATCCGATGTACGGATTCAAAGCCGTAACGAGCATAAGGGAATTATGCAGGTTGAAGCGCATTTTTTCTTTGTTCGCCTTTATTCCAACGGCGCAATTATCGTTGAACGAAACGATGCTCTCAGAAAGAAGGCGCACTGACTGAATGAAATTGTACGCTATGACAGGCATGAAAACATTCAGCTCAAAGTTTCCCTGACTTGCGGCAAAAGAAATTGCAGAATCGTTTCCCATCACCTGAACGGCAACCATCGTTACGGCTTCGCACTGCGTAGGATTCACTTTTCCAGGCATGATTGAAGAGCCAGGCTCATTTTCAGGTATCGTGATTTCGCCTAGTCCGTCGCGCGGACCTGAGGCAAGCCAGCGCACATCATTCGCAATTTTCATCATGTCACAGGCAAGAGCTTTTACAGCCCCATGCGCAAAAACAATTTCGTCCTTGCTGGTAAGCGCGTGGAATTTGTTCGGTGCGGTGGAAAAATCCTTGCCGGTGAGTTTTGATATTTCCGCGGCAACCCGCTCATCAAATCCTTTCGGAGCGTTAAGTCCCGTTCCAACGGCCGTGCCACCAAGCGCAAGCTGCTTGAGGTACGGAAGCGACGAAAGAATCATCTCCCTGTCGCGCTCAAGGGAAGTTCGCCAGCCGGAAATTTCCTGCGAGAAAGACACAGGAACTGCATCTTGCAAGTGGGTTCGTCCCGATTTTACAATTCCCTCGTTTTCTGCCTCAAGTTTTCTGAATGTTGAAACGAGCTTGTCAACGGCTGGAATCAATTTGTCCTCGATTACACAAACAGCTGAGATGTGGAGCGCAGTGGGGAAAGTGTCGTTGGACGACTGGCTCATGTTGATATCGTCGTTGGGGTGAAGAAGTTTTTTTCCTGCAATTTCATTTCCTCTGTTCGCAATAACTTCGTTCGCGTTCATGTTGGACTGAGTTCCGCTTCCTGTCTGCCACACCACGAGCGGGAAATGCCCGTCAAGAGTGCCTGCCAGAACTTCATCGCAAGCCTTTGAAATTGCCCCGAGTTTTTCCGCCGTCATTTTCTCTGGTTTAAGTGCGCTGTTTACAATGGCAGAAGCTTTTTTAAGGATGCCGAACGCCTTTATGATTTCAGCGGGCATAGTTTCGATTCCCGCACCAATTCTGAAATTCTGCCTGCTGCGCTCAGTTTGCGCTGCCCAATATTTATCCGACGGAACTTTTACTTCGCCCATCGAGTCATGTTCAATTCTGAATTTTGTGTTTTCCATAATTGAGAAGTATAATGTAATGAATGATTTTATGTTAGGGGGAGCCGTATGGAGAAAATAACGGATGAATTGTTGGTAAAAAAAGCATTGGACGCTCGTGAAAATTCGTATAGTCCGTACTCTAAGTACAGGGTGGGGGCGGCTCTTTTGTGCGATGACGGCACAGTTTACACGGGCTGCAATGTTGAGAACGCATCTTACCCCTGCGGAATATGCGCGGAACGAAACGCAATGGCGGCGGCTGTCGCTGGCGGGCACAGAAAATTCTCCAAGATTGCGATTTCAGGCTCATCGGAGGCTGTCTGTACGCCTTGCGGAATGTGCAGGCAGTTCATGTATGAGTTCAGCCCGAACTTAACCGTGCTGTGCGCAGGAAGCGGCGGAGATTTTGTGTCTAAGTCGCTCAAAGATTTGCTTGTGGATGGATTCGGTCCTGAAAATATGTAGGGACTTAGTGCTTGTTCGGGGAAAGTCCGCACCTCTTTTCGCACAATAAGCGGAGAGCAAAAAAATAGCCGCCTAGTCCGACTCACTAAGCGGCATTGTCCTTAAAGGACATTAAACCATATGACGAAGACCAACCGTAGCTTTGGCTGTGCTTCTTTTCTTATTATATCGGGCTTTTCCGAAAAAATCCACAGCTTTTTGCAAAAAGAATAGACCTGTTCGGAAACCCTGTAGGTTTCCTCACAAGTCGTCAAGTTTTTCAGGCTAAAGCCTTGCAAAACTTGCATGATTTTTAAGGTTCGTGTTCGGAAAACTGATGTTTCCGAACACGTCTAATAAATGCGGTTGCTGAACTTGTCGAAACCACCAAACATAGCGCACAAGGTCATTTGCCAGTTGCTCAGCAACCGCAAGCTCAACCACCGTCCCGACCAAGCCCGAACCAGCTCTGAATTCTGAGCTTAAAACAAATTGCTCGCAAGCAACCGCACCTTGCCGTTTACGGCAAGGTGGCCACAAACGGCAAAGCCGTTTGTGCGTGCGCCCACCCCTAGAACTTCCTGATAACGCAGACGCACCTTGTGCTTCGCACAAGGTGGCCGAGATTTTGCTTTGCAAAATCTCGCGGATGAGTTCTGTACTAAAACTGGCGTATAACGCAGACATAACTTGTTTCGTTCTTGTCGCAAGAACCTAAATTGCCCGCCGCGAAATTGACGAACCATACATCGGTATCTAAGGAACCGCTCTGACTAGACGAGAAATACCTTCCAGTGTAATTAGTATCTAATTTCGTAACCCCAATCTTATCCAACGCGTTATTCACATCGGTTTTCGCCTGGTACAGCTTGCAAAGTTCCTGTATGCTCGGCATGTACCATCCGCTCGCGTAAGAAGTGCCTGTAATTCCCGCAGTCGTGTAGCCCTCAACAAACGCCCATGCAGGATAGTCAGTCTCACTGAGTTGTGTGCCTTCTGTAGCTCCCACGGCAGCCCTAAAATTCGCAAGGCTTCCGCTTCCGTCCGCTGCAACTGGGTCTGAGAATGAGAATGAGGCATCAGTAGCATTGCCTCCGCTAGACTTCGTGGCGACAAGCGTAGATATGGTTGTGGTGTAGCCAGTTGTGTCACTAGCCGCCCACGCCTTGCCAGTTCCCTGCTGCAATCCAACGCCCTTCTTATTACCGCCACTTACATCAAAGATAACAGCAACGGCGGCGGCTTTCTGCTCGGCAGTCATCGGAGTTGTTTCGGTAAAATCATCGTAAGCACTTGCGCTTCCATCGTTGAACACGATGTCGCCCACTGCCAGAGTTGAGTCAGGGGCTTTCGTTCCAATTTTGTTATCTTTAACCGTCACATAAATATCCTTGGTTGCACCTGTAGCAGAATCAGTGACGGTCAGCGTGGCTAGAGGTATACGAGTTTTAAGCGTCGGTAAAATCTTGACGACAAAAACTGCGCCCGTATGTTCTATGTCAAAGGGTGAACTCAAAACCCCTCCTACAGTTATAGACAAACCTGTGTCCGGATCTGCGCAGGCATAGTCGCTTATCGTAATCTTAATCTGCTTTCTCGTGTCCGCTCCATATAAATTCATCATATATGGATTCGCAGATGTTCCTTTTTGAGTGTCGAAAGTATAAGGAGCTATCTCATATCCGTAGTTGGTATCATTCGTATATGTAAAGTCAAGGCACGCCCGAAGCGTAATGTTCTGCTCGCTGAAATTCGTGCTGTTGAATGTTATCGGGAAGCCACCCTCACCCTCCTTCTTGTAAACACGCACTGGCGATGATGTAGTATTCTTGAACGCGACGATTTGGCGCCCTGTCGGAACGGAGTCAGCAAGAATGGCTTTTGCGTCATCAAAAGTGAGTTCATCGCCCTCAAAATAGCCATGAGAATCGCCCACTTGCTCTCCATTATAATCTTGGAATGTTACCGTGTAATACAGCTTGAACACTGGTGTCACTGTAACATCATGGTTCGGCATGATGAATGTGTACTTTCCTGTCGCCTCATTAAGTATCGGCGAAGATGTCGTTGAGCCGTCAGTATACGAGATTGACTCCAGCTTGTAGTGCGCGCTAGGCTCTACTGTAAGCGTAATCGTGTCGTCAGCCTCTCCTCCAGAGGGGCTTGCAATCACAGTTCCGCCAGTGATTGACGGCGATACGGTCACTTCAAAACGCTTCTCCACAATTTTAAAGCCGTTCTTTTCGAGAGTGCATTTTTCCGAGATTGAGCTGATAGCCGTATTCCAACCGCTCATCTCCACTATGTCCATAAGGCAGATTACCGCCTTTTTCTCGGAGCTGTAATCATTGCTGGAGCTGATTTCGTTTATCGCGCTCGTAAGCTCTTCCGTCGTTTTTACGAAGTACCAGTTTGAGTATTTGGAATAGCTTCTGTCGGGGAAATTCACGGTGTGGTCGCTCGCGGAGACGGTCTTTTCAACCTTGAACGTGTCAAGAAGTGCATTCCTGCTCTCACTGACCCATATTTTAAGGAAGAAAGTGTAAGTGTCGTACTTTACGTTTTCGAATGTTACCGATTTACCTTCCTTCGCGTATTTTGATTCGCTCGGGGACGAGCCGTCAGAGTTAGTTGAATAGAAAATTTCATACTGGAAGTCTTTTGCCTGTGCAGGCCCCAGATCGCCTAAAATGTTCGCGTCGGCGGAGGTCGTTTTTGGAATCGTTATCGTTACGCTCGTGGAGCCGGAATTTTCAGAAGTTTTGGCAGAGGAATTACCCCCCCCGACCCACCGCCGCCGCCTGAGTCACATGAAAGCGGAAGTGCCAGAGCAAGGAGTGATAATACTGCTCTGAAAAGAAAAAATAAATTTTTCATAAGAATCCTCCTATAAAAACTCCGCGTTAGCGGTCGTGCAGGAGGCACGAAATCGCAGTTTTGCCAACGGCAAAATCTGCCAATGATAAAAATTACATGGAGGTAATTTTTATCATGCCTCCTCAAATATAAAAAATTCTATGGAGATGTCTAAAAAGGATGAAAACGGTGGTTGAGCGAAGTCGAAACCACCACATATAGAGTGATTGTCACTTCGTCCGTGCCCTGTGACCGTCTGCAACAAACTTTTTAGACATTGCCCTTTTGCTTGTTAAAAATCCGCTAATTTCGGAGCTCTCGGATACGGAATCACATCGCGTATGTTCTGCATTCCCGTAACATAGAGCAAAAGCCTCTCGAAGCCCAGACCAAAGCCTGAGTGCGGAACAGTTCCGAACTTGCGCAAATCCAAGTACCAGCTGTAATCCTCTGGTTTAAGACCAAGCTCGTTGATTCTGTTCAAGAGTTTTTCGTAACTCTCCTCGCGCTCAGAACCGCCGATAATTTCACCAAGACCAGGCACAAGCACATCTACTGCCTTTACGGTCTTTCCGTCGTCGTTGAGCTTCATATAGAAAGCTTTTATTTCTTTCGGGTAATTGTAGACCATTACAGGACACTTGTAGATTTTTTCCGTAAGATACCGCTCATGTTCTGTGGCAAGGTCGCAGCCCCAGTACGGCTTGAACTCAAATTCCTCCGAATGTTTCTCAAGCTCCGCAACTGCCTCCGTATAGCTAACGCGCTTGAACGGAGTTTCAACAACATGGCGGAGCGTATCGATTACGCCCGGCTGAATGCGTTTATTGAAGAATTCCATGTCGCTTGCGCATTTCGTCAAAGCCCAGTTCAGAAGATATTTGATAAAATCTTCCTGAATGTCCATGTCGTCTTCCAAATCAAAGAAAGCCATTTCTGGCTCGCACATCCAGAATTCCGCCAGATGGCGCGTTGTATTTGAGTTCTCGGCGCGGAATGTTGGCCCGAATGTGTATACGCGCCCCAAAGCAGTAGCAAGAGTTTCAGCCTCAAGCTGCCCCGAAACAGTAAGAGAAGCCTGCTTTCCGAAAAAGTCTTTTCCGTAGTTCACGAGCTTTGCGGCATCCTCTTTTTTCATTCCTGCCGCGCCTTTTTCGATTGCAGTCTCGGCAAGTTTTTCAAGACTCAGCGTTGTAATCTGGAACATCTCGCCCGCTCCCTCGCAGTCGGAGCAAGTGATTTCTGGCGTATTCACATAGAAGAAGCCGCGCTCCTGAAAGAATGAGTGCAGCGCGAAAGCCATCTGGCTTCTCATGCGGAACACTGCGCCGAATGTGTTCGTGCGCGCGCGCAGGTGTGCGTTCTCGCGAAGGAACTCCATTGACGCAGCCTTTTTCTGAATCGGGTAGTCGCTTGGGCATTTGCCTAGAACAACGAGAGTTTCAAGGTTCACTTCTACAGCCTGACCGCTCGCTGGTGACTCAATCAACTTTCCCGTCGCTTTTACGGACGCCCCCGTTGAAATATCAGCAAGAGCTTTTTCAATATTTTCTCCATTCGCAGGATTGAGAGGATTTGTTCTGTCGTAGGTAATTTGAATTGAAGCAAAGCAAGAGCCGTCATTCACCTGAATGAACACAAGGTTCTTTGAGTCGCGCATTGTGCGCACCCAGCCGCAGACAGTAACGCTTCTTCCGTCTGGGGCTGATGTCAAAATGTCTTTGATAAGTTCTGTTTTCATAATCCTTTTATATTAGTGAAAAGTACGAAGAACTACAACTTACCTTGCTCAGAAATCACGAAATGTCCTGAGCGAACTCCAGCTTTGAGGCCTTTATCGTTTCGTTCAGCGGAGAATCACAAACAAACTCGCCGTTTAAATCCACATCGCCACTTGAATAGACATGAACCCGAACAAGCCGTCCCGATTTTACAGCCGCACTTTCAGAAGGATTTTTTCTGTCATAGGAAACAACAACGCTTCCGTCAACCTCAGGGGCCTGAAACCAAGCCCGCCCGATTGCAATTCCCTCTTCGGGCGACTCTGGGTTTTCAGCAAGAACTTCCTCAATCAAAACATCATAATCTTTTCCTGTGCGTCCAGAAAGTTTCTCGCGCGTAATAACAGCTTGCATCTCAACAAGCTCGTTCGCCCGCTTTTCCTTGATTTTTTCATCAACTTGCCCGGGAAATTTCTGAGCTGGGGTGTCTTCCTCCGCGCTGTACGGAAAACATCCGCTCCAGTCGGTTTTAATCTCTCCCAAAAACCTTTTCGTGTTCTCGGCAGCCTCTTCCGTTTCGCCAGGAAAACCAGCAAGGAATGTAGTCCGTATTGCCGCATCAGGCAAAACCGAGCGGATTTTTTCAATAAGAGCCTTATATTTTTCGGAAGTACCAACACGACGCATTTGCTTTATGATTTTGTCGTCCCCGCTCTGGAGAGGAAGGTCGAAATAATGCAAAAAGCGATTGTCGGACTTTATGACAGAAAGTATGTCATCGTTGAAATGATCCGGATGAATGTAAAGAAGGCGCACAGCGAATGTTCCTTCAATTTTTGAAATCATCTTTAAAAGCGTGCACAGCCCAGATTCTTTTTCGTTCCGCTCGTCACAAAGGCCGATGAATCCTGGAGTTCCTTTCGGAAGATAAGTCCGCCCAGTGCCGAACACATCATCCTCCCGTCCAGTGCCGTAAGCCGCCAAGTCCTGACCAATCAAGTTGATTTCGTAAACGCCCTCGCTAACAAGCCGCTTTATTTCTTCTATTACGTCGGCGGCTTTCCTGCTGCGAAGCTCGCCCCTGATAAGCGGAATGGCGCAGTATGTGCATCTGTTGTTGCAACCTTCGGTTATTTTTACGAAAGCAGAGCCTCGGAACGAAAGAATCATTCCCCGTTCCCCGTCAGAGATTCCTTTTTGCGGCGGGGTAAGGACAGGGCGTTTTCCCTGCATAAGCGGCTCGATGACCTTATAGAGCTGGTCAATGTCTCCGTTACCGAAAAATCCGTCCGCTTCAGGAAGGGAATCATTCAGCTCTGCGGCATACCGCTCCGCAAGGCAGCCCGCAAGCAGAATTTTTGCTTTCGGATACTGCTGACGCGCAGATAGAACCGCATTCAGACTCTCGGCCTTAGCTGACTCAATGAATCCACATGAATTGACTATGATTAAATCAGCTTCCTCAGGATTGAAAGTCTGCTTGTAATCATCTTTTTTGTTCAGAAGAGAAATTATCAGTTCGCCGTCAACTTGATTTTTGGCGCAACCATGTTGGTCTATAAAAAACTTAGTCAACTTCGATAACCACCAGTTTGTATTTTCCGTCAGTATCTTTTATCCACTTCAAATCTTTCACGACGATTTCACCCTGAGTTCCTGGGAAATCTTGTCCGTTGAAGATTTTGTCGTAAATCTTGCTGTTAGCCTGAACTTTTATGTTCACTGCATTTCCGTTTGCAATTCCGATTCTGATTCCGTTCCGAACAGTCAGACTGAGCTGCTCACCACTTGAATAAATCGTTTCGTTGAGCGGGTCAGAACCAGGAATCATCTTATAGCGCATCATAGTCTCTGCCCTGAATGTGGCGTTAAGCGTGAACGGATAAGCCCTGTTGTCGGAAAGAACTTCGACCCACTTGCCTTTAGGAAGGTCTTCGATTTTTTGGATTGAATTCTCGTCAGGCGCGATGATTGCCACATTCTCCGCGCTCTTGAGCCTTATGTCAACCTGCGCGCCGCGATTAAGACCATTTGTGCTTACATCTTCGACATAAACGATAAGCTCAGGTTTTCCGTCACCGTCAACATCAATCTCCGAAGTTTCGGAAAGTTCCACAATCTGAGTTCCGGCTGGTGTCTCAAGCCCGAATTTTCCGTTAGTCGTAGCGACGGTAAGAGTAATGTTGCCTCCGGAAGAGCCAAGAATAAGCCTGTCTTTTTCAAACAGTTTTTCTTTCAGCGGCTGCTCCGTAAGCGTGTATTCGCGGGCAATGTAAACTTTCGTCTGATTAGCTTCCTTTGCTTCCTCAAGTTTTTTGTTGAAAATAATGACAAGCGTAACAATCACTCCGATAAAAATCACACCTGAAACGGAGAATATAAGAGGAAGAAGGAATTTTGGTTTTTCATGCGCCGTAAGCTCCACAGGAACAGGAGACTCCTGCAATGTTTTTGACCTGTAAAGCTGCAACATACGATCAGAATCAAGCCCCAGATATTCCGAGTAACTTTTCAAAAATCCTTTCAAATATGTTCCGTCAGGAAAAACATCTTCCTGCTCAGACTCAAGTGCTTCGATATATCGGCGCGTAATTGAAGTTTCACGGCTTATTACATCAAAATCAAGATATTTTTCTTTGCGCGCTTTCTTTAAAATTTCGCCATAGCTTTCCATTTTTTACTCCGAAAAGAGAAAATTGTTATAATTGTTTGCCGAAGTCGGTGGATCATAAATAAATCTCTGATCAGAAATTCCTTGATTTATAGAATAATTCCAAAATCTGAACACAAAAGATTCGCCCTGAGGCGTGACCCCTTCAATTCTTCTTATGAGCTTGGATTCTGGAGAAACTGCAAGCCTGATATAGCGGAATGCCTCCGTTGTGTTGCGCCGGCTCAGTATCAGTTTTACAACAAGCTCATCAGAACCTTCTTCATCAAGCGGAACAGGAGTCTGTCCAGTTTCGTAGGCAACCGAATAATACCTAGACATCAAAGAAAGCCCGTTCGGAGTGGCAAGGCTCGCCCCTCCACTTCCCGATGACTGAACTGACTGATTCAGAATTGCAGGAACGCCAGGAAGATAAATCGTAAGCATATCTCCGTTAAAGCAAATGACCTGGTCTTTGGGATTTGAAAAATCAATTCGCAAAAGGTCAGGTCTTTTAAAAGAAACCTTGCCTGACATAGCAGATTTTCCTGCCTTTATGTCAATATTCGCCTCATAATCCCTTATAGAGCCGTATACAGACGAAACCTGTGAGAAAAAATTGCTCGCCGTCACAATATTCTGGGCAAAAACAAAAGATGAAACGAAGAATCCCACTAAAAGCAATGAAATTTTTTTCATACAATCCCTTCACCAGAACCAGATTTTTCATCAGAACTGCCAGACTGAGCTTCTGCACCCGCAACGGACGGATTTTCAGGGTCAGTCATTTCAGTTTTTGCCTCAATCTGAATTTTCTCGCAACGCTTGGCGTTGTTAACTATATCGTAGAACTCTTTTCCTTCCATCGTTTCGATTTCAAGAAGACGCTCGGCAATAAACTCAAGAAGCTCTTTCTTTTCGCCAAGAAGCGAAAGAACATGCTCGTACCTTTCTTCCATTATTCGGGCAATTTCTTCGTCAATGTACTGCTGCGTTGTTTCCGAGTACTCGCGCACAAGGCTCGGCTCGCCAGAATATCCGCCACCGCGCTTTCCGAGTGTCATATTCCGGAACTTCTTGCTCATACCGTAGACAGTAATCATGTCGTGGATAATATCAGTGGCGCGCTGAATGTCGCTCGAAGCTCCTGTAGAAATTTCGCCCAGAATGATTTGTTCCGCGGCACGACCACCAAGAAGCGAGTCAACTTCCGCATACATCATGCGCTCAGTTCCGTGGATTTCGTCCTCATCCGGAAGATGCATGGTAAATCCGCCCACTCCAGAACCACGGGGAATAATCGTTATTTTGTGAACGGGGTCACTGTCGGGCGTAAATGCCGCAACTAGAGCGTGCCCCGTTTCATGCACGGCAGTAAGCCTTCGCTTTTTCTCGCTTACGACTTTTGACTTGCGCTTTAAGCCAATAGTGACTTTTTCGTTCGCCTCGTTGAAATCAACCATTGACACAAGCTTTCGCCCTGCGCGCACAGCAAGAAGAGCCGCCTCATTCACAAGGTTGGCAAGGTCTGCGCCCGCATAGCCTACAGTAATTTTTGCGATTGCGACAAAATCAACATCATTGTCTATTTTTACATTCTTTGCATGGATTCGGAGAATTGCCTCACGCCCTTTAACATCCGGACGGTCAACGGCAACCTGCCTGTCAAACCGGCCCGGGCGCAAAAGTGCTGGGTCAAGAATATCGGGGCGGTTAGTGGCAGCAAGAATGATAAGTCCTTTCTCGTTGTCGAATCCGTCCATCTCAACGAGCAGCTGGTTCAAAGTCTGCTCGCGCTCGTCGTTTCCGCCAAGATTGTTCACGCGGCTTTTTCCGATTGCGTCAAGCTCGTCAATAAAGATAATGCACGGAGCTTTTTCCCGGGCCTGGCGGAACAAGTCGCGCACACGGCTCGCGCCCACACCTACGAACATCTCCACAAAGTCCGAGCCTGAGATTCTGAAAAACGGAACGCCAGCCTCGCCTGCAACGGCGCGCGCAAGCAATGTTTTTCCAGTTCCAGGAGGTCCTACGAGAAGAACGCCTTTCGGTATTTTTCCGCCAATCTCAGTGTATTTTTTTGGTTCTTTCAGAAAGTCAACTACTTCGACAAGCTCTTCTTTTGCCTCATCAACGCCAGCAACATCATCAAAGCGAGTTTTGACTTTTCCTTCATCAACCGCCTTTGATTTTCCGCCGCCGTTTCCAAAAATAGAGCCGATTCCGCCAAGTCCGCCCGTCATTTTTCGGAACATAAAGAAATAAATTCCGATTATGATAAGGAACGGAAGTATGTTCAGGAAAATCTGGAACAAAACATTTGTCTGGCGAGTTACGAATTTGTACTCCACCTTGTTTTCGTCCAGAAATTCAATGAATTTTGACATAAGAAAGCCAGTCGTCTTGTAAACATAGCGGTCCGCATATGGATTCTGGTTTTTGAGCCACGGAAGCGTTTTTGGAGAAACCTCCTCAGACACGACAGGTTTTTCTCCGGCAGGACCGTAGCCAATAAAAAGATTCTCGCCAAGTTCCACGCGCACAATTTTTCCGTTCTGAATAAGCGTGCGGAATGTGGAGAAATCAACCATATTGTCCTCAGGATGCTGCATAAGGAACATATTCACAAACGCAAGGACAAGGACAACAGCTATGGTCAGAGTTAAAAACGGAAATTTTCCGGGTTTCTTCGGCTTTTTCCCGTCATCATTATTATCATCAGAATCTGAAACTAATTTAAAGAAATTGTACGGGTCTTTCTCATTATTTTTCTTTTCGTCATCATTATGCTGATTTTCGTTACTCATTATTCCCTCAACTTTGATACGGATTCAGTCTAATATGATACGAAATTTAACTCATTTAATCTATAGACCTGTTCGGAAACTCTTTAAGTTTCCGAACACATCTTATACTCAAAAAAAAAATCAGAATGTTTCGATAGTCCATGAAACAGGAATACCGCTAAAGCTTCGCTCCCATACATATCTCATTGACTCAGGACATTTGAAAGTGCCACTAGAAGAGCCCCACGGATTAAGCCATTCTGTCGTACAATTAGATGCCGAAACATCTGTTGCATGGCAAATTACTTCTTCTATTTTTTTGCATCCACCAAACATATTATAGTAACAATTATCCACAAGAGTTGCAGCCGGAAGTTCAGGAGCATTTTCCAATGATTTGCATGAATAGAACATACCGCGATAACAAGTTTCCGCAAGCGTTGTAGCAGGAAGAGCCGGCGCGGAAGCAAGCGATGCACAGCGATAGAACATACCGCGATAACAACTTTCCGCAAGCGTTGTAGCAGGAAGAGCTGGCGCGGAAGCAAGCGATTCACAGCCATAGAACATATTAATGTAACAATTTGGCGCAAGATTTGTTGCGGGGAGCGCAGGAGCTTCAGTCAAAGAAGCACAGTTATAGAACATGGCACCGTAACAATTTTGCGCAAGATTTGTTGCGGGGAGCGCAGGAGCTTTAGTCAAAGATGTACAGCCCTCGAACATAGTAAAATAGACATCAGACGAAATTGTCGTTGCAGGAAGGAGAATATTTTTCTCAGAATTGTTTTTGATATGTCCGTTTCCTTTGAAAAGACATTTTAAAGCACCATTCTGTGTAATTTCAGTAAGATTTCTGAAATTGCCGCTACTAAGAAGGCTCATTACATTTCCATAAATATAGCAGTCAGAGTCGCACAAAATGTTGGTTTCAGAAGCCCCGCCGTCAGCGTAGAACTGCACCACATCCCCAGCAGACACATTGATTGGCTCTCCGCTCACAACTGCAATGCGTTCTCCGCCGTTCAGAGCGTAGCACATATTCGTCTTAGGATTCGTGACAGTAATCGCACCAGCATCGATTGCCTCAAGCGCAAGCGGCTCAATAAGCTCATCCTTGTTGAATGAAGCAGAAACAAGCACATTTTCGGCTGGCATATCGAATGTATATTTCTTTTCAGCCTCAACTTCCGTCAAACTTATTTCTTCGCCAGAATCTTTTCTGACCGAAAGCCCCGTAAGCTCATAGGCGTACAAATGACTTACAGTAAGAGAAACAGTAGTTCCCGGCGCGATTTCGTCTTTTTTGTCGAAAGAAATAACTCCGTCCACGATAGAGCTGTCAAGAACGAGCGAGTATGTTGGCAGCTCTTCCGGTACAGAAGGCACAATCGACGCTACTTTGAATGTTGCCGAAACAGTCACATTGCTTTCTGGCATGATAAAGGAAGTTTCCGTTACCGTAACAGCATTCCCCTCGCTGTCCACAACGCTCACTGACTCAAGCTCATAGCCGTCCGCAGGCGTTATCGTAAGCATGACCGTATCTCCTGCAGAAACGGTGACACTCAGCGTATCAAGCTCATAGCCGTTTGCAGGCTGTGCAGAAAGTTTTACGGTATCACCCGCCGCTGCCGTCGTCCTGTTCGCAGAAACAGTACCATGCTCAGACGATGATATTGTTATGTCATATTCTTTCACATCAGCAGTAGAGGAACTATCGCTGATTCCAACATAGCTAATTCCGCCGCTGCATGAAGCCAAAATGCAAGAAAAAGCGAGCAGAAAAGCAAAGAAAACTTTTTCACAAACAATTTTTAATTTCATAAACATTTCCTAAACTTCTTTAATTCGCAAAAACATCAACCTTTGCAACATTTTTCTAGAGTCTATCATAATTTTCGGAATTAATCTCTAAAATCTCTAAAAAAATTTTAGGAAATTGCTTAATTTTTTTCTTATTCTGCCGAATCTAGACCGTGAACTGAACAATCTGCTCGCTTATGTCGGCGATTGAATTTTTCATTTTCTCTGACATTTCGGAAAGCTCCACACCACTTTCGCTCACCCGCTGCGCTCCGGACGCCATCTCATCGATGCTCGCTTTCATCATCAGGCTCGATTTTTTAAGCCCGTCCATACTCTCAAGAATCGTCCTGTTTCCTACGGACATTTCTTTCGCCGCACTGGCAACATTGTTGCTCTGGGATTTCATTTCTTCCAAAGTGCCAATCACGCGTTTTGAGTCCTCGTTCTGCTCGTCCATCGAAATCTTTATCTTATGCACGAGCTGATTCGTCCGCACGATTTCGTCAGAAACAGCCGTAAAAGTCTGGCTTGATTCATGCGAAGCCGCAACCACATCCGCAATCGAGTCTCTGATTCCTTTGAGCTGCCGACCGATAGTCTTAGATTGCATGGACGATGTTTCCGACAGCTTCTTGATTTCGTCCGCTACCACAGCAAATCCGCGCCCCGCCGCCCCGGCATGGGCAGCCTCAATAGCCGCATTCATAGCAAGAAGGTTTGTTTCGTTCGCAATAGTCGCTATCGTAGCGTTGGCGGCATGAAGCATCTTAGACTTTTCCTCAATCTGGGCTATTTTCTCGCTCACAGCCTTTTCTTTTGTCTGCCCCGCCTCCGCCTGCTCCTCAAGCGCGGCGAACGATGTTGCCATATCGTCCATCACCGAATTTACGGAACGGATATTCCTGACCATTTCCTCAATCGCGCCCGAAGCCGACTGAACGCCAGACACCTGAGAAGCAATCATTTCCTCAAGTGAAGAAATATTCTCCGCAATCGTGTCAACCGCGTCTGCCGCTTCCTGAACGCTGTCGTTCTGGGAACTTATTGAGCCATGAACATTGTTTATGTTTGAGATTATGTTCTCAATCGCTCCGGCCGTATGCGCCGTGGAAACGCCCATATCCGCGCCAACCGCGCTAAGATTTGCTTCCGAAAATTTCACTTTGGCTATGATTCCCTGAAATTTCTCAAGAAACCTGTTCTCTTCATAAACAAGCTCATCGAAGATTTTGAACACAGAATGTTTTCCAACCTTAACGCGCTTGGTCAAATCCGCATTTCCGCTGGAAAGCTCCGCTATGGCATTTTTCAAAACCCGGAGCTGCTTTATCATGCCAAGAATCATCGAAGTAAGCTGCGCGATAATCAGCGCAATCACGATTCCTACAATGCCCCAGAACCAAATATGCTGATACAAGAATGCTTTCTGCTTAAAACTGACTCTTGAATCTGTGTCGCTAACAACATTTCCCCCGTTCGTAGCCATAAGGTAAAATCGGTAGCTGCCAGGCTTCAAGTTAGTGTAAGTCACTGTCCGATGCGTTTCCCATTCAGAAAAATCAGAGTCAAAGCCATCAAGTTTGTACTTGAATTTCACGGGGTTTGAAGAAATAAAGCTCAGTCCCGCGAATTGGACTTCAAGTTTTCTTGTGCCTGCAGGAAGCTCAATCGCACTGTCAGTAGGATAAACAACTTTGTCATCCACAAACACGCGCTCTATGTTCAAGCTCGGAGGAATTTTATCTTCATGGATTTTTTTCGGGTCGCAGATTGCAAATCCGTCAACAAGCGGAAACCAGAGCCGTCCTCGTGAATCGCACATTGAAAGGCTGGTTGAAGTCACTCCGCGAGTTTTTAGTCCGTCAAAGCGACTGTAATACTTCATAACGAAAGCTTCATCAGAGCCGCTGGATTTTGTGCCAAAGCTAGTCGTCGGAACGCTGCTGACACCAGCATTGCTCGTTATCCAGCTGTTTCCAGCATTATCGTTAATAAGCTGGAACACGCTGTCAGTCCCAAGCCCGGATTCTTTCGTATAATTGAAGAAAGTTCCGCCGTAAAAGCGCGAGATTCCTGTTCCAGTACAAATCCAGAACGCACCGTCGCGGTCTTTCGTTATTTTGAAGATAATATTTCCTGAAAGCCCGTCTTCCTTAGTGTATTTTTTCAAAATCCGACCGCCGTCCATGACGATTACACCGCCACCGTCCGTTCCGAGCCAGATTTTTCCGTCGTCAGAATCCTCAAAAATCCACATGATGTATTCGTGCGGAAGTCCATCTTTTTTGGTAAAAGTCTTTATTTTGCCAGTATCATGGTCTACGACATTCAGTCCAGTCGTCGTTCCGATGTACAAATCATGCGTTTTTACGCTTTCCACAGCAAGCCTGACTTTTTCGCCCGTAAGACCGTCCTTTTTCTTCCACTGGCCGACAAGTTTTCCGTCAGATGAAAAACGGAGCTGACCAAGATTCGCATACGCGCTTACAAGAATGTCCCCGTTGGACGCAATTCCAATATGGCGGATTCTTGTCCCCGCACAAAACGAAGTGATTTCGTTCTCTTCGGCCACAAGCTTTCCGTCGGAGCCAACCTGATTGTAGCACACAACGCCGTCGTTACAGCCAAGCCATACCCGTCCGTCTTTTCCTTCTGCAATTGAATTGACGGAAGCCGTAAGCGGAAAAGTCTTGAAAAAACCTTTGTTCATTTTCTGAACGCCAGCTCTGTCAGTCGCAACCCAAATGTTTCCCTCGCGGTCCTCAATCAGCTTGTTTATGTTATTGTCGAAAAGCCCCTGTTTTTCCGTGTACTGGGATATTTCACCATTGCGCAAGACAGATATTCCAGCATCCGTTCCGAACCAGAGAGTTCCGTATTTGTCCTCAAGAATAGTAGTTATAGTCGTTCCGCCTTTTGAACCAGCCGCAAGGTCAAAAATCTCCTCTTTTCCGTCAGAAACTTTCACAACATAGAACGGCGACACTCCGAACATTAACGAGCCTGATTTATCCTGCGAAACACAAGTGACAATATTTTTTCCAATCTCCTGATTAGAAAAAGAATATTTTGAGAATCGACCCCCATCAAAAAAATAAAGTCCGCCTGATTCCGTAGTTGTGACCCAGACACGCCCGTTTCTGTCACAAAAAAGCGAAGTGCATATTCCTTTCAAATCGCTTTGTGATGAAGGAATTTCAGGTGTCACTACGGAAAAAGTTTTCGTTATGTACGAAACTCCGCCAGCCGTGGCAACCCAAACATTCCCCTGTCCGTCCTCGCAGATGGCGCGCACGGAGTTGCTCAAAAGCCCGTCCGCCAAAGAAAAAGACCTAACTTCCTCGCCGCTGTCCATAACAATGCGGAACACGCCTTCGTCATTGCTTCCGACCCAGATTGCCCCGTCGCCTGACTGCATCACAGCGCGCGCCGAAACAAAGCCGTACTTAGGGTTGCGGCTTTTGTTGTACACGGAAAAATCAACTCCGTCAAAACGAACAAGCCCCTCATAAGTTCCAATGTATATGTACCCGATTTTGTCCTGAATTATGTCGGTGACGGTATTCCCAGAAAGCCCCTCATCTGTCGTCCAGCCGCGGCTTACATATTCTGACAACAAGTCATCAGCTGAATAAGCAGAAAACAAAGAAAGAAAAAACAAAGAAAGAAAAGCTAAAGATGATACAAATCGTTTCATTAAAATCCTCCCGCAAATTATAACATATTTTTAATAAAAAAGAACTTTGAAAATTTTCATTCAGTATTAGATATGTACGGAAACTAAAAAGTTTCCTCACAAGTCTATTGACTTTTTATTTTGAAACGCAAGAATTCTATATAAACAGGAGATATATAATGAAAAAAATACTTGCTTTTGCAATTTCAGCATTGCTGACCGTAAATTTAGTAGCCCAGGATGCAGAAAAAATCATAAAGGTTTCTTCGCCCAACGGTGCGCCGAGCATTGCGCTTGCATCGCTGGCTGAAAAAAATCCGGAGAATTACACTTATGTGGCCGCAGAAACAATTTCCGCAGAATTCGTCGGAAACAAGGCTGATTTTATCATCGCGCCCGTTAACGCCGGGGCAAAGCTCTACAAAATGGGAAAATCATCATACAAACTGGCTGCTGTCGTCACATGGGGAAATTTATTCTTTGCCTCGCAGAGAAAGAATTTCAAGCTCAAAGATATAAAAAAGCACGGGGTCACTCTTTTCGGAGAGAACACTATCAACTCATCGGTTGCTCTTTCCGTACTTGACAAAAACAAAATCAAGGCAAAGGACATTGATTATCTTGCCGGAGCTGCAAACACACAAAGCCTTCTTCTTTCCGATGCGGACGCAATCGTTCTTACAGCAGAGCCTGCCCTCACAGCGGCAAAAATGAAAAAACAGAACATAACCGCTTACGCGCTCAACGATTTGTACAAGAAAGCGACAGGATTCGACGGATTCACTCAGGCAGGGCTTTTCGTTCGGGCAGAGACAGCTCAGAACAATCCTGAGGCTGTGCGCGAATATCTGAAACTTGCGGAAGAATCTTGCGCAAAATGCACGAATGATGTTTCTTCCGTAGCCAAAGCCTGCGCAGAGCTGAAAATTCTTCCTAACGCAAAAATTGCAGAAAGCGCAATTCCAAACTGCGCAATCCGCTATATGAGCGCGCGCGATGCAAAAGCCCAGGTTGAGGAAACGGCAAAAATCGACTTGAAGCAGTTCGGCGGAACGCTCCCTGCCGAAGATTTCTATTATTATGGAGAAAAATAATTCCGAATCGGAAGGCAAAAAATCCGGGGCAAAAGACGCGTTTGTTTTTTTCCTCGGAATTATTCTTATCGGCTGTCTGATTCAAATTGCGGGGAAAGTGAAAGGCGACGCTCTTGTTTTCCCCAGCGTGCCTGAAATTCTGGCAGCTTTCATCCGCCTTGTCCGCACGCCAAAAACATACCACCTCATTTTTACATCACTTTTGCACTTGTCCGAAGCGATGATTTTCTCAACTCTGGCAGGAATTTCAATCGGCATTGCTGAGGGAATGTGCCCTTTTCTCAGAAAACTTCTTTCGCCAATGATGATTATGATGCGCTCAATCCCGATGATTGTGCTTGTGGTTATAATTATGATTCTGACAAAATATTCACGAGTCCCGCACACGGCAGCCACGCTGATTCTAATTCCGCTCATAAGCGAAGCGGCCTCGGAAGGCTGCCAGAGAATTGACCGCGAGCTGATTGATGTGTACCGCCTGAACAGTGACTTTTCCCCGCGAATTTTGTTTTCAGTCTACATTCCGCTCATGGCGGGATATCTGAAACAGGCCTATATCAACGCAGTCGGAATGGGAATGAAGCTAATCGTATCGACCGAATACCTGGTTCAGACAAAGAACTCGCTTGGAAAAGAAGTTTACTCAAGCAGCTACTTCAACGAATATCAGGACATTTACGCCTACGCAATTATTATGATTCTTCTTGTTGTCCTTATGACAAAAGCCCCATTTTGGATTATGCGCCAAATCGCAAAAAAAACACAAAAATCAATTCTGAATAAGGAAAAATCACAGCCAGAAGAAGCAGCTCGCAAAAATCAGTCTGCGAAATTTTCGTAAAACTCTTCTACTTATATTTGACGGATATTTCAAAAAAATTTAAACTGTAAAAAATCATATTTTGGAGAAATTTGTGTTCAGAAAAAATTTAATACTTATTATCGCGATTTTTGCAACTTTCATAATTTTTTCATGCAAATGGGAAAAAAACAAAAATACGAAAATAACTCTAGTAATGGCAGAAGTAAATCCTCCTGAAACAATCGCAGGCAGAACAGACCAGTTCTTCAAAGAAAAAGTCGAAGAGCTTTCTGGTGGAAAAATCGAAATCGACTTGCAATGCTCAGGCATCCTTGGTGACAATGTAACAGTCCGAAATCTCATAACGAAGCCCGGAAGCACAATTCAGATTGCCCGCCAGTCAGTGGCAGGATTTGTGTCTATGGGCTGCAAAAAATACGCGCTTCTCTCAATTCCGTTCACCTTCTCAAACCGAGAGCATTTTTGGAAATTCGCTTCTTCCGAAACGGCGCAAAAACTTTTGGACGAACCGCGCGAAAAAGGTCTGAACATAATCGGGCTGTATTATGGCGAAGAAGGGTTCCGCCATCTGTTCGCCACAAAGAAAGTCAGCTCAATCAAGGACTTGGAGGGGCTTACGATGCGGGTAACAACCGACAAGGCTTTACAGGCAATTGCAGAAAATCTCAAAATGAAACAGAAAAAAGTAAATTTCGCCGACCTTTACGCTGCGTTCTCCACCGGGCAGGTCGATGTGGCGGATCAGCCGCTGACGAACTTTCTTCCGAATCATTTTGAAGAAGTAGCCCCGAACATAATCCTTGACTCGCATCAGCTTGGAATCATGGAAACTGTCATAACAACGGAATGTTGGGATTCTCTTTCCGAAAGCCAGCAGAAAATTTTGCGCGCAGCAGGAAAACTCGCAAGCGAATATTGCAGAAAAATCTCAGAAGAAGACGAGTATGAAGTCCTCAAAAATATAAAAAATGCAGGAGTCACGGTAGTTCAAGTTGACGACATAACGCCGTGGCAGAAAGCATTGGAGAATTTCATAAAAGAATCTGCTGCCGATGACATGGAACTTTATCAAGAAATTCTGAGTTATGCCACGAAGTAAAAACAATCACTTGTCTAAAAACGGCTTTTTGGCTATTATAAGCGCATTGCAGGGGAACTCGGCGGCTGGTCCTAACGAGTTGAGATAGCGTAACGACGCAAAACCCTCTGAACCTGACAGCTAACACTGTGGAAGGGAGCAATTCGGTCAGAACGGCTCGCTTCTATGGTGGGCAATTTTTTTTGGAAATTCAGGTTTTCCAAAGGAGCAAAAAATGACCGAATCTCAAATTAAATCACAAGTCAAAGAGGCCGTTGAGCAAGTCCGCTCAAAAAAGCCTCTTGCACCATCAATCACAAACACAGTCACAATCAATTTTGTCGCAAATGCCCAGATTGCCGTGGGCGGCTCTGCCGCTATGGTCTATCTTCCGGACGAAGGCGAACTCGTCTCAGAAGTCGGAAGCTCAGTCTACATCAACGCCGGCACAATGTTCCCAGTTTACGAAGAAACTCTCCCGCGCACGGCAAAACGCCTTTTCGAGCTTAAAAAGAACTGGGTTCTTGACCCTGTTGGAATCGGAATCGGTTCGCTGCGCACAAAACTGCTCACAGGGTTCAAAGATTTTCCGCCGTCGATTGTCCGCGGAAACGCTTCTGAAATAATCGCCCTGGCAAAGCTCTGGGGAATCGGCGGGGCATCTTCATCAAACGGTCCCAAAGGAGTTGATACCGTTGATTCCGTAACCGATGCCGAAAATGCCGCAAAAGCACTCGCACAATACATCAACAAAAAACGAAGCGGTCTTGGCGGGGCAGTTGCCGTAAGCGGAATCGAAGATTTTGTTACCGACGGCGAAACTTCCGTTTATTGCAAAGGCGGCTCTCACTTCATGGAAAAAATCACAGGTTCCGGCTGCTCTTTGGGCGGAGTCTGCGCTGTTTATGCAGGTGTTACCTCACCTTTTGTGGCTGCCCTGACTGCCACACAGATTTATAATCTTGCAGGAAAACGGGCAGAATCAAAAGTCACAGCTCCCGGAAGTTTTCAAGTTCAGTTTTTGGATGAGCTTTATCTTGCCACAGCCGAAGATGTTGCGAACAATCCGTTTGAACTGAAGTAACAGGATTTTTAACTGGAGGAAATATGAATACATTAATCGCGCTTGCTATAGCCCCTTGCGGAGTTGGCGAAGAGCTTTCCGAATATGTGGCCGATGTAGTAAAAGTTATCCGCGAATCTGGTCTTCCGAACAAAACAACCTCAATGTTCACGGAAATTGAAGGCGAATACGACAAAGTTATGGAAGTAGTCAAAAAAGCAACATTCGTTCTTGCCGAAAAAGGAATCCGCACGGAAGTCGTAATCAAAATGGACATTCGCCCGGGCTTTACGGACATGATGAATAAGAAACTTGACCGACTGGAGGAACATCTCAAATGAAAGTTGATATAAGCGCATATCTTGTAGTAGGACGCGAAAACACGAATAGTCGCCCGGTCGCACAAATTGTCGAAGAGGCAGTGCGGGCAGGCTTTACTTGCGTTCAGATTCGCTCAAAAACTGCCAGCGCACTTGAAATGATTGAAGATTGCCGCCTGTCGGCACAAGCAATCGCCAAATTGGGAAAATCTGAGTCCGTCGCGCTTCTTGTTGACGACAGGCTCGATATTGCTCTTGCGGCCCGCGAGCTTGGAATCAAAGTTGACGGCGTTCATGTAGGGCAAAGCGATATTCCTGTTTCAATTTGTCGAAAATTTTTGGGAAAAGATGCAATAATCGGACTTTCCGCCCCAACAAAAGATTTGATTGCTTATGTTCAGTCTGCTGACATAAGCCAAATCGATTATTTTGGAGCAGGTCCAGTTCACGAGACTGCTACAAAGCCAGATTGCGGCATGGACGAAACAGGTCATGTCATAACAAAGACCTTTGAAGAATTAACTGAGCTTGGAAGAAAAAGCCCTGTTCCGATCGTGGTTGGTGGGGGCGTAAAGCTCAGAGACATTCAGCCACTCAAAAAAACTGGAGTAGGCGGATTCTTCGTAGTTTCTGCTGTTGCAGGGGCTGAGAATCCATACGAAGAAGCCAAAAAGCTCGTTGACGCCTGGAATTTGGGCTAAACTGTAACAACGCCCAAAGAGGCTTCCAAAAAGCAGAAGCCGTGGCAGTTGTAGCTTGGGGCAGCTTAATAAATTCGTTGCAAGAACTTATTAGGCTGCCCGCTATTTTTAGTAAAATCTTCTATAAACAGGATAGCTTACAATGTTGGATATTTCTCGAAGTATTTCTTTGTTTCTTTTGCAACGACTCCGCTCAAAACTATAAGTGAAATACAGTTCGGAATTGCCATAAGACCGTTCGTGATGTCGGCAATTGTCCAGACTGCGGAAATAGTCATGTAAGGACCAATTGCAACTGCAAGAATATAAAGCCAGCGGTAAACCTTTACGACTGTCTGATTACCTTTGCTCAAATATTCAAGACAACGCTCTGAGTAGTAGTCCCAGCCCAAGATTGTCGTGAATGCAAAGAAAATCAAACAGAGCATGAGAAGAAACTGGATACTATGTCCGTCACCGCCAAGGATTGTTGAGAATGCTTTTGCCGTTAGGGCAGCCCCGCTTGCACCGCTGTTCCATACATCTCCGCCGGCTATGATGATTGAAAGACCTGTCATTGTACAGATAATCAATGTGTCGATTACAGTACCAGTCATGTTTACAAGCCCCTGCTCAACAGGCTCGTTTGTCTGAACGGCAGCCGCCGCGATTGGAGCAGAACCCAAGCCAGCCTCGTTTGAGAAAATGCCGCGGGCAATACCTTTTTGCATTGCTGTTTTGAGCACAACGCCCAAAGCCGCGCCTTCCAATGCCTTAAAACCAGTCTGCGCGCCGAACGCGCCCTTAAAGATAAGTTCAAAAGCAGCAGGAATTCTTGTTGCGTTCATAATGATTACGGCAAGCCCCATGAAAATATAGATAAACGCCATTGCAGGAACGACTTTTTCTGCAATTTTTGCGATTCGCTTGAGACCACCGATGATTACCAGAGCCGCACTGACAGTAATAACTGCCCCACCGATTACAGTTGCCCATGAATAAGCGTGCTCGCCAACATAGAAAGCAATGTTTGCGTTCTCTGGGTCGAATGCGTTCTGAATTGCGCCGCAAATACCGTTAATCTGTGTAAATGTTCCGAGTCCGAAAAGACCAACCAAAGTGCCAAAAATTGCGAAAAGAACTGCGAGCCACTTCCATTTTGGGCCCATGCCTTTTTCGATTGTATAGAATGGTCCGCCGAGAATGTGACCGTCTGCGGCAACCTCCCGATATTTGATTGCGAGCATACATTCCGAATATTTTGTGGCAGTTCCAAGAATTGCGGCAAGCCACATCCAGAAAAGGGCACCAGGACCACCAGCGAGAACTGCTGTTGAAACGCCAACGATGTTTCCTGTTCCGATTGTTGCTGAAAGTGCCGTACAGAGGGCAGCAAAGCCGGAAAGCTCGCCGTGACCTTCATTCTCCTTGAAGATACTCTTGAAAGCTCTTCCTAGTTTTGTGAACTGAATTCCGCGGGTAGCAACAGTGACTACAATTCCCGTAACAAGAATGAGCATAATCGTTGGAATTCCCCAGACTACATCATCAATAGCGTTTAAAATATTGTTAATTGATTTGAACATAATATCTTCCTTAAAATAAAATAGACCAGTTCGGAAAATTATTGTTTCCTAACTGGTCTTGCGTAATTTTTCAGGCTAAAGCCTTGCAAAATTACAGAATTTCTAATATTGCTGTCCAGAAAACTGAAGTTTCCGAACAGCTCTAACATCTATGTTTAGATACATCCCTACACCTTGAATGCACAAACTGCATCAGAAAGAACCTTGACCGACTTTTGCGCCTGATCAGAAATCCCCACTATGCTCATAGATGCTGAGGAAAGATTCTTTGACGCAGCAGCGCATGACTGGATTCCCATGTCAACTTCTGCCTGCATTGAAGCCAAAGTTCCGCAGTTTTCAGCAACTTGAGCCGTACCAGAATTAATACCTGACGCACTGTTTTGTACATTTGCGCAACTGTCCTTTATCTCCGCAAGTGACGCATTGATTTCCTGCGCCCGAGTTCCCTGCTCAGTTACAGTGCGGGAAAGCTCGTTCATTGTAGTCTCAAAGTTCTGTATCTCACTAATCGTATCCCCAAACGATTTCTCAACATCAAGAGACGAAGCTGAAATCTCATTGATTTTTCCTTGGATTGCCTTGAGGGACACGCTTGAATCTTTGGCCTGCTTGCTCGTAGTTTCCGCAAGCTTTCTGATTTCATCCGCAACGACAGCGAATCCCGCGCCTGCAGCCCCAGCGTGAGCGGCCTCAATAGCCGCGTTCATAGCAAGAAGGTTCGTCTGGCTTGCAACAGAAGAAATAACTTTGTTCATTTCAAGCAAAGCACCTGACTCAGACTGAACTTCCTGAATCTGCGCGACAGATTTTTTCAAAGCCTCCGAGTTCAAAGCAGACGCACTAACAATGCTTCCGACTTTTGATGACATATCTTCCGCAGTTTTAGTTATATTGAAGAATTTATTCAGCATATCCTCGATATTATCCGACGACGAGATTATAAGCTGGTTCTGCATCTCAATCTCAGTTCCGAGCGACTGCGTTTTCTGTGCGACTTGCTTGACAGCATTGTTTACAAGCGCAATAACATTGCTCTGTTTTTCGATTGTATTGTTCATTCCGTTTATCGCATTTTCAGTCGTAGAAACAGATGCGTTGATTTCATCAGAATTTTTGGAAAGTTTATCAGAAACCTCCTGAACTGAAGAAGATGAGGCACGGATTGTTCCGATAAGCTCACTTATGCTCTCAGAGAACACATTGAAGCCTTTAGCAAGAAGGGAGGCTTCTTTCGTAAAATAATCCGGGTGTTTTTTTGTAAAATCGCCTTCCGCAATGTAATCACAGCCTTTTACGATATTTCTGAAATTGTTTGACACACGCCTTGAAAGATAAATGTCAATAGAAATCATCACGATAATAATCACTGCAAGAACAACAAGAACCTGAATGATATTGCGCTCGTACTCAACGGAAAAATCTGAGGCTGGTCCCTCAGCAACAATGAACCAGTCCGTGTTTTTGATTCGGTGAACGCCGTAGAACGAGCCGTCTTCAATGAATGCCTTAGCCGCTCCGTCAAGATATTTGTCCTTTGCGTACGATTTGAAACCGACAGTATCAAAATAGTTCTTTTTCATAATCGCAGACGAATCGTCGTTCGTAAGATAAAGACCATCCGCCGTTATGATATTGATTTTGCTGTTTTCCGAAAGATGCATTTCTTTTACGGATTTTGAAAGCGCATCAAGAACTATGTCCGCCGCAGCAACTCCTTTTATCGTTCCGCCCATGTCAAGAACACGGTAGCTCAATGTTACGATTAGTTTTCCGGTATTTACATCCGTGAACGGCTCGGTGTAGCACACCTTTGACATATTGCTTACAGCGTTTTTGTGCCACTGACGCGACAGCATGTCAAAATCAGAAGGTGCTTCCCATCCTGTGTGAGAGATGAGCGTTCCTCCGTCCCATATTTGCTCTATAGTCGCATAGTACAGAAGAGTTTCCTCCATCATATTTCTTCCCATGCTTTTTACGACTTTTTTCATCTGCTCGCGGTCTTCCAGAACAGAAATAACATTGGAAAGGTCTATAACAAGGTCATTGTATTCGCCAAGTATTGAGGAAATTTCTTCATCCAAAGCAACCATAGTTCGGTTTACGGAAGAAATCGTGGATTTTTTCAACAAACTTTGCATAACAAAACTAAACGAAATGCAAAGGAAAAGTGTTGCGATTAACAAAGTTCCAATCGTACCGATTGAAAATTCAGCAATAAGAGAAATATGTTTATTTTTCTTCATACGATCTCCAAAAAAAAATAAAATCACTACTTATTATACAATAATCGGAGGAAAAATTCGACAGGTTAAATGTATTGGACCTGTTCGGAAACTCTTTAAGTTTCCTCACAAGTCGTCAAGTTTTTCAGGCTAAAGCCTTGCAAAACTTGCATTCTTTTAAGGTTCGTGTTCGGAAAACTGATGTTTCCGAACACGTCTATTATAAAAAAATGTTTTATAACATATTTTTCTTTGACAAGCTCGCTACCCCGCACTTACAATTAAGACACAACAGAAGGGACTGACGATAAGCCCGTTGCACCGCTGCTGAAACGAGTTCAGCATAGCAATACTTTTTGGTCAGCCCAATTCTATGAATCTTGCATTTATCAGGGAGGCACTTATGAAAAAAGCAACTTTTCGCAAATCGATTTTTTTGTCCGTCATCTTGTTTTTTCTGGGACTTACGCTGAACGCGGAAGTCAACTCCTTTTATGCAGAGCAAATTGGGGAGAACAATGTCCGCGTTTCGTTCACCACCGATTACTGGGACTGCACAGTTCACTGGAGAAAATCGGGCACCTCAAACTGGCGGTCATACCACTGTAATTTTGGAGCCGGTATGCTGAATGTAACGAACCTCAATTCAGGAACATGGGAATTCCGCATAACACCAGGATATTCCGTATATTCGGATGTTCCAAGCGCAACTGGAATTTTTATAAATGTGGCAGGACTGAGGTACGCTCCGCCTCCACCGCCGAGACACCCTCCGTACCACCACCGCATGGATGCACCGCCGCATCATCATGCCGCGCCACCTCCCTCACCGCATCATCACAGTGCGCCGCCGCCAAAACACCACTCCGCGCCGTCTAAGCACGGAAATCCGCCGCCAGCGCACAGCGGTAATCATCCGTCGCGGAACTTTCCGCCACCACGGAAATAGAAAGCAGCCGAAAAACCGGGGCCGTCCAAACTTAATCGGGCAGCCCCATATCCTCATCTGCTATTTTTGCAGCAACCTGAACGCTTTCAGCTCAGGATTATACGCTACGCCAACTCCGTCCTCTTCCTTAGGATAAGTTCCTTTCATAAAGAAGTCGGAAATAAGTTTGATATAATACTTTGCAACCTTATCATCCTGTTTTTTTGAAAGACAAGTCATAAAGCCCGAAAGCGCGGAATTGTAATCGCCAGCCTCGAAAGCGTCCATTGCATTTTCCCAGACTTTCACGCGCGAAACAAGCTCCTCGCTCGCGCCATCTTTTACCGCAAGCGGCTCGTACAAACGAAGCGGCGTATTTACATTAACAACCTGAACCCTATCAAGACGGCGCAGAATAAAATCGTCCTGCAAGAAATTCTTCGTATACTCGGAGATAAGGATTCCTCCCGTAGAATACTGCTTGTTAACGCCCTCAAGTCGCGAAGCCAAGTTTACATTGTTACCCATCATCGTGTAGTTCTTTTTGTTTTCAGAACCCATGTAGCCTGCAATCATCTCACCTGAGTTGATACCAATTCGCGTGAACAAGGTCTTTCCGTTCTTCACCATGATTGTGAACGCATCGTACAAATCATCTTCCATATTATCAGGCTTAGGCTCTGCCGCAATCTTCAGGATTTCTTTGTTCATGCCGACTTCCGCTTCCTTCATTTTCAGCGCGGCCCGGATTGCGCGGGACGCATGGTCAGCCATATTCACCGGAGCCCCCACAAGCGCGATAATAGCGTCTCCCTCATATTTGTCAACAGTCCCGCGCTCGTCCATGATGATATCGGACATTTTCGTAAGATAATAGTTCAAAAGCGCAACGAGCTGGCTCGCAGTCAAAAGCTCACTGAACGAAGAGAATTTCTGAATATCAGTGAAAATCGCCGACATATTGAGCTTTTGTCCACCAAGTTTGAAGCTTTCCGGGTGAGCGACGATTTCGCTTACGACTTCTTTGGAAAGACACTGACCAAACGCATTCGTAATAAACTTGCGGTCTTTGTCCGTATTTATGAAACGAAGAACCGTAATTCCAAGATACGATGTTATGATTATCATTATCGGGGCAATTGCCGGAATGTAGAATCCAAAAACAGCCATAAGGAGAATCGGAATCAGAAGTATGACAAAAATCATACCAACGCCAATAACATTCTGAACAGAAACTTTTTTCTTAGCCGTGTAGAAAAAAGTCAGAAGCGCAAGGAAAGCCGCCAGAATTATTCCTGCAACGGACGGAAGCGGAGTCACGAAATCTTGGTTCAAGATTGTGTTGTAGACATTTGCGTGCGTTCCAACATTAGGATAAGCCCGCTCGAACGGAGTCGTTCCCAAATCTGTCGTAGAGCTTGCCGTATTTCCGATTATACAGAACGAATCTTTGTAAGTAGCTTTTTTATCAGAAACCATCTGATTGTAAAGAGTACTTTCTGATTTCAGAGTGTCAAAAATATTCGTAACATCACTAGTCAGCTCCGCAAACTGCTCTTCTCCGAGCGAGTCGCGTATTTCAGAAAGACGCGCCGTAATCGTGGAAAGGGAATTGTCGTTAACAAAATCATTCACATTCTTGAAATAATCATCGCGCAAAGCAAAATACTCCGCGTATTCGGCATCGGAAATTCCACCGCCCTCAGGAACTCCGTTTATGTCGTACCCCTGGCACTTGGAAAGAAGATATTCCTTGTATGAAAGAATGTCGTTGTAAGAAGAAACAAGGTTCGACACAATCCTGTTGTACTCAAGCGGAACGCCGTTTCCGTCAGAAAGCACGAATCCGCTCAGGCTTCCAAGAAGCGAATAGATATTTTTCTCCATTAAACCGAGCTGGGAAAGGAACATTACGCTCTCATGCCTGAAAGATTCAGCGAAAGTACCGTGCATCCAGTTGATGTACATTCTGCCGTCGGAATCAAGCGGAATCGTTATGTTCCGCGGTTTTTCCTCTCCCGGAACATGCGCACCGATAACTTTTATCTTGTTCTTTGCCCTTACGATTTTCTCAGGTTTCAAAAGACCCAGAAGCGGCGCGAACGAAAGCTGAGCCGCGTTCCGCCCGTATCGGTTTATAAGAAGCTCTACGCGCCGCCTTGTTCCGTCATTATCAATAACGACATTCGTGAATCCCGCGCCTACAGCACGAGTCATAAAAATCGCAAGCGCAGGACTGAATCCAACCATATAATGCTTCTTCACATCCGCATCTTCCCAATCTATGCTGCCAGCAGATATTTTTTTGAGTATGCTTCCGTCCGTAACATCTACAAGGCTGCGTCTGTTTCCGTCACGGATAAGATTCGGCGAATCCTCCTCAACATCATACAAAAAGCGTGTCACTGAATAATCAATATCAGGCTGCTTGTACACAAGGTCAAGGTCGTATGTGTTTATCGTAAGCCAAGAATTCCCGAAAAACTGAACTGAGCGGGCAAAATAATCATCATTATCTATATAGATAGATTTTTGAATTCGCCCCAAAAGCTCGTCAAAACTTGGATTTATTGAATAATCCACGATTTGCTGGGAAAGCTCAGGAAGCTCTGACACGCGGTACATTCCGGATGTAATCGCATCAGAAAGCTGAAATACCGATTTTGAGACTTCTTCCTTCTGGAATTCAAAAGCCTGACCAATATCTTTCTCCGCATCCGGGTTAACGGACAAGTTTGACGGAGAAAGATACTCAATATCGAAAACGGCAGTACCCGCTCCAAGCTCTTTCATCCTTATAAGCGCATCCGCAAGAACATTGCGCTGCCAAGGCCAAGTACCAATCATTTCAAGCGACTGATTGTCAATTTCAACCAAAAGGATTTCTTTTCTTGCTTCCGGCTTTTTTTTCAATCCAAGCAACAGATTATAGACACGGAAGTCAAATTTTTGCAGAAGTCCTGCTAAAAACAAAAGTGACCAAAATAAAACCGAAACACCGACAATAATTATGCCGATATTTTTTTTAAAAAATGTCTTTTTTTCCATGACAATAATTATAACATATAATATAATTTTGTGATAAAATTCTTAATGAATGACATAATCGTTCGGTTGAAAGAATTTTCTTTTCTATAAAATTATATGTCAGGGAGAGAAAAAGCGTTTTCACCGAACAATCAAATATGCGAGGATTTTTATGAAAAAATGTATAATGGCAATAATGTTTTCATTATTTTCTGCTTTGACTTTTGCCCAGTCATCGCAAGCTCTGAGTGATATTTTAGACTCAGAAAGGCTCACTTACGGACAGCTTGCCTACCTGATTGGAACTTACAAAGAAATTATAAAAGATGAAGAAAGTAATGACATCGATGCCACTGTAAAGGCTCTCTCAAACATTGATTTTTTTCCGAAAGATGTAAAAAGCACAGATTATGCCACGCTGGGAACAACCGCAATGGCACTTACAAAAGCAGCAAGAATCAGAGGAGGTGTATTCTACAGGCTCACTTATGGCAGCCAAAGATACGCCATCAGGGAATTAAAGGCACTTGGTGTGCTTCCTGCATCAGCTGATACTTCAAATTCTGTGAACGGCAGGGAAGCAATAGGCATTTTGTATTCTCTCATTGCCGAAGATGAACCAGAGGAGTAAACCAAGATGAATTATAAAAAGATTTTAGCTTCATTCTGTATCTCAATATCTTTGTCACCAGTGTTTTCATTTGACTGGGGCGGACTTCTTACAAACAACTCGCGCAGTAAAACGAATGCTGACGGCAAATACTACTACGATCAGGGCAACACCGCATCGTTGTGGATAAAAGCTCCGATGAACAAAAGCGACACGAATTACTTCATCGCTGAGGGAATATATCAGTTTGAGAACGATTTGAACGAGCCAAGCGCGACGCATTACCTTGACCTCACCTTGTTCAAAGCATATTTCACAAAGCCATTGCCAAAAGGCGCGCTCGATGTGAACATCGGAAGATTCGCCAACGCAGACCTTACAGGTATTATTTTCTTTCAGAACGCAGACGGCGCGCTTATCCGCTACAAGCTGCCTGGTTTCTCCATTTCGGCATACGCAGCTTACACAGGCTTCCTGAACGGAAACACGGTAAAAATGATAAATGCAAAGGATTATGTCGGAGTTGACCCAGATTTGTTCTACGCTTTTGCCGACAAGTACATTGTTTCAAATGTAGCGTTCACATTGCCGAACTTTTTTTACGACAATACGCTCTCTGGTCAGGTAATGGCTACTTTCAGAACGCTTGAAAATCTTTACAACAGAGTTTACGGAACTCTCGATATAACGGGTCCTGTTTCAGCTTCCGTATTCTACCGCGTAAACACAACGCTCGGAATGAAATGGTATGATGAGGGAAAGCCAGATTTAGGAAACCTCACTATGCTCACGCTTACTATTTTCCCGTCTGCACTCACTACGGTTTCAGTATGCGGAGTTTACGCATCCGAAGATTTCATCGGCTTCACTCACAACCCTGCGTTCAACTCTTACAACGAGCCGGACTACACCAATATGCTCAAACTCGGTATTGCCATGACAGGAAAACCTATTGAGAACCTTCTTCTCACAGCCTCTCTTGACGGTGCTTTTGATATAGGCAATGGTTCCCATCATGGTGTACAATATAAATTCGGTGCGGATTTCAGGCCGTTTTCTGATTTCACCATCGGAGCTTCATTCGGTCAGTTTTACGATTTGAACAGTACCGATATTGATAGAACTATTATTCAAGTAAAAGCCGCACTGGCATTTTAATATCATTCATAAGGAGGACTTTATGAAAAGATTAGCTTCTTCACTTATTCTGGCATGTCTCGCACTCTCGGGCGTAGCTGCCATCGAAGCAAAGGTCGTTTCTGTTTCTGGAAAAGCAGAAAGACAGAAAGGCTCGGAATGGGTCGCTCTCGCTGCTGGAGATGTATTAAAAGCAGGAGCTGTAATTCAGACAGGATTCAAATCCCAGCTCGTTCTTAATATCAAAAGCGCGAACGAAGATTCAACATTGACCGTTGCACCGCTCTCAAGAATGACTATCGAGCAGCTTTCCGAAAAAGGCAATCAGGATACAACAAGCGTGTTCCTTGATTCAGGTTCGCTTAAATCAAGCATTAAGAAGACAGAGGACAGACGCGCAAACTATCAGGTAAGAACATCGGTCGCAACGGCTTCTGTCCGCGGAACTGTAATCAAAACAGGTGTAGGCTACAGGTCTATGTCAATGATTGCATTGGACGGAACAGCCGAGTGCATACCACAGTCAAATCAAAAGCCAATTATCCTCTCATCCGACACTTCAGAAGTCGCACCTTTGGAAACTGCGGCTCCAATCGATTCTTCGGAAGGAGCCGCCGGAGATGCAGCTGGAGCAGGAGCCCCAGCACCGGTAGTTTCTACGCCAGCACCTGCACAAAACAATTCTTTCGGAACTCCTTCGAGAGGTGGTTACTATGTAACTGCTGGTCAGGAAACGAATCTCAATGCCGGCGGAAGTTATATAACTCCTAACGCAAAGTTTTCTAATCAGGCACTTGCATTCAAAACAACGGCGAACGCTGGTCCTGTAGCAGAAATCGTTCACATCGCAGAAGTTCCTCCAGCAACTTCATTCACTCACCATTCAGTTCAAGACGGTCAGATGCCTTCAGGAAGCGGCGGAAAAGAATCCGCTCCAACTACGAACGCATCATCAGGTGGTAGTTCAGCTGCCGCCACAGCTGGCGGTGTCACCATAAACGTTGGCAATTGGGGTAATTAATAAAAATTATCGCATCAAAAAAAGCTGCGTTAAAAATCAAACGGCCTGTGATAAAACTCATCAGTTTTTTTCACAGGTCTTTTTTGTTTTTTTCTCTTTTGCTAAAATATTCTTATGCTTATTAAATCAAAACACTTTATAATATTCGCTTCTTTTATCTGTCTTTTTTCTTTCGGCTGCAAAAAAGAAAAAGCTCATTCTGACAGACAGCTTACAGATGTTGTTTCTGAAAGCAACCCTAAAAAAACAAAAACTGCCGACAAACCAAGCACTCCTAACTTTGAGGGAAAAACAATCGCCCTTGTTCTTGGCTACGGCTACAACAAACCGGAGGAAGCAGGAAAAATAATCTCAACGCTGAACAAGAACTATGGTATTGAAACGCCTGAAAAAAAAGGTCTTGTTTCTGTCTACACTTACCCAGATGATTTCCTCGTTTCTGGAAAACCGCGAATATCAAAGCTCGGAGACCTCATAAGCGGAAAAGACCTTATCGGAATGATTATTGTGGGCGCACCGGAGGGAACACACCTTGCCCTCTCAAAAATTGAGGATGCGTCTGAAACTCATTCCGTAAACTACCCTGTCATTTCGCTTTTTCCGCAAGATGATAATTTTCTTGGAACTGAGTCAACTGCCACTTTTGTCTTGGACTACGCCCACAAAACAGCCACAATTGATTCCGAAGTAACGGACTTTATTCCAAATTTCAGCCCGGACTTGCTTCTGAGTAACACTATCCAGGCAATTCTCAATTTGAAAGAACCGCTGAAACCGGAGTCAGACCTTTTGAAATTCGTTCAGGGACTGACAGGAAAAAACAGAATCGTGCGCCATTATGTAGACTCAGAAACAAATCTGCAGTCAATAAATCATTTTGTATTTGAATAGGCAAGATTTTTTCAGATGATTGAAATTAAACAGCAAAAAGATTTCTCCCTCGGTTCTTTTGACAAAATAAAAGAGCTTGCGGAGAAAGATTTTGCAAAAATACTTGTAATATCGGACTCACATGGCAACAAAGTCAATTTTTTCAGTATTTTGCAGAATTTCGGAAAAATATGCGACGCATTGTGTTTTTGCGGCGATGGTATAACGGATCTCTGCTCGGCAATCGAAACAAGTTATATCCTCCACTTTCTTCCGCCTGTTATTTTCTTCGTGAAAGGAAACGGCGACAACTCCACGGCAACGATTCTAGCGCGGGAACGCCATCTGATATTTGTTCCGACTGACAAAGAAGCTGTTGTTTGCGGAAAAAAAATCTTTATGACACATGGTCACAAATACAATGTTTACATCGGAACAAGCGAGCTTAAAAAAATCTCATCCGAAAAAAAAGCTGATGCGGTTTTTTACGGACACACGCACATTGCAAATGCTCAGACCAAAAGCAGAACATTGCTCTTAAATCCTGGAAGCTGCTCTCTTCCGCGAGGAAATGTTCCGCAAACTTTCGCAATAGTTGAAATCAAAAAAAACGAAGAAAAAATCAGCTACCAATATTTCAGACTGAACTGGGATGCAGCCGAAGAGATAATATTCATTCCGTATGAGCCGCCGAAAGGCGAAATAAACTTGTTCTGGTAGTTTTCAGTTTTCTGAAAGCTCAAAGCCCGAAAAATCATGCCCTGGAAAAACAAGCGCGTCTTTTTCCACAAGATTGCGGATTTTTTTGAGCGATTTGTGTATTTGCGGCTCACTGCCACCGGGCAAGTCAGTTCTTCCCCATGAATGATAAAACATAGTGTCGCCTGAGATAAGAATTTTCCTAGATTGGTTGTACAAACAGACACAGCCTTGCGTGTGACCAGGCGTATGAATAACGCTCCATTCAGAAAGGGCAGCCGCAACATCGCCTGAAAAAGAAGAATATGTTTTATCCAGCGTGTCCCCATCCTCAAAAAAACAGTCTGCCGCAGGAAGATTTGAGACGAAAGGAAGAAAAACACCGAAGCCCATAAGAGAAAGTGCGTGTCCTTGTTCGTTCTGGGAATCAGAGCCAATCATTTTTGAATCATCTTTGTGGATTGCGATTGGTATATTGTATTTTTTCTTGAACGGAGCAAGTCCCGCAACATGATCAAAATGACCATGCGTAAGCGCAATTGCCACAGGCTCAAGATGATTTTTCTCCAGATAATCAAAGATTTTGCCCTCATCTCCAGAGAAGTTACAGTTCGCAGGGTCAACGACAAAAACCTTGTTCTCAACAAGAGGTACAATCAAAGTATTTACCTGCAAAGGTCCTGTAGGAAAAACAATCGGTTCTATCATATCGTCCCCATTTTATTTTTATAGAAAAATCCGCCTAAAACTGGCAGTTGAACGGACCGCTTGCGCAGACAAATCAAAACCATTTTTCAGGCGGTTTTTTCTTTCTAAGTCAAAAAACTACTGAATGTCGCTTGTAGAGCTTGAGCGTGGTGCGCGCGCCGCAAGAATCTCTTCATCTGTCATATCTGCCTGAGCCTTTGCGAAAGCTGTCTGCTGTGCAACTGTATCAGATGCAGACGATGTGTAGCTGTCGTGAATTCCGTTCGACTCGTTTGAAACATTGCTCGGAATGGACTCTTCTGCGCCCTCGCCCTCAGCTTCTTCGCGCTGCTTTGAGTAGCTTACGCTCAAAGGGCGACCTCTATATGAATAACCATTCAGCGCGCTGATTGCTTTGTCAGCATCCTCTTTAAAAAGCTGAACGAACGAATAATTTGCCAAAACACGAATATCACCGATTCTCTCGCGCTCTACGCCGCCGACATTCGTAAAAAGCCCAACGATGTCGCGCGGGAAAGTTCTTCTGTTCCTTCCGATTCCTACAAAAACCGTAACAGCGGACTCCGGGTCAATCTGAACTCTCTGCCGTGGCTCATGGTGCTCGAAAGAAGGAGTTTCAGCCGCAGTTTCATTTTTCTCAAAACGAGAATGTCTGAATTCTTCACGATTCTTGTGAGAATTGAAGCGGTAAATCGCGCCGCTTGCCTGTTTCAAAAGATAGGCACTCACATACTTACGAACCATAAGAGGAACATTTTTCTTGAAAGCCTTTACAAATTCCTCGTACTCATCAGGACTTGCCTTTACTTTTGAAACGGCATCCTGCAGGAAAGCCGCAACCTGATCCATGTTAATTTCATTCTCGTGTCTGAAGTAAGCCATAATAATCTCCCATAAAAAAGGCTAAATCTTAAAATAATGTTGCCACAAAGCACGCGCCTGTTTTCTTAAATCCAAAATGATTGATTAACAACGGCTCTATAGCTTGTGGAATTGCTGAATCAGCAATAATAAACCATTGAACGCCGCGGATTTTTAAGTCGGAAAAGCAAATTGAAAACAGCTCTTTTGCAATTCCAAGTCCGCGATAATTCTGAGCAACAAAGCAAGCGGCAAGAGCAACTGCCTTCTTTGTTGAGGACAAACATTCTGAAAATAGTAAGCACCCGGCAAATTCATCTGACAAAGTGCGGCATACAAAACCGTTCACACTCTCTGAGCAAAAAAAATCAGTATGCTTAAGCCAAATCTCAGCCAAAGCCTTGCCCAGCTCGTCAGGATTATCTTCCAGAATTTCATCTGCTATTGCACTTGCTCCCGAAGCAATACAATCCCTGTCCCTAAGCATATTGTATTTGTGAAACGCGAAGTCTTCATACAAGAGGTTTTCTGATTCATCGATTTCATCCTCTAATTTTTCAAGTCCCCAAGTTTCACGAAGTGCATTGTACCATTCCATCAAGCGAACGCGCATTTCTTTTTCTTTGAATCTGTAAAATCGCCGCTCGATTTCTGGATATTTTTTTAAAACAATTTTAAAATTTCTGAACACCCCCCTTCCATTAATAAGAACATTTTTCAGCTCAGAACGAATTTTCTTCGATTTTAAGCTGTCAGTAAAATGCTCCAACAAAGTAAAACCATCTTTTGACGACCAAGACGGAAGCGAACAGATATTCTCTTCATCTGACAATTCATCTGCCTGAGAAATTGGAAGGACTTTTTTTGACAAAGCATCAAAAACAAATTCATCTTCCTGATTTTCCATATAGAACAAAATTTCTTTTGCAATCGAATCTGTCAGTTCAAAAATCATACATTCAGTAAATTACGGTCATTGAACCAGTCTTTCTGCTGCCAGACAGTTCAAAGAACCGTAAGAATATTCGGATTGAACATAGTAAGTGCAGAACTAAACAAGTTCCGAACGCTTTGAAACTATTTTGCCAACAAGACCGTAATCAAGAGCCTCACTTGCAGTAAGCCAGTGGTCTCTGTCGCAGTCTGCCCGAACCTGAGCCTCATCTTTTCCGGTTTCGGAAGCAATCAGTTTTATGAGCTTATCCTTGGACTTTGCGATTTCCTCTGCCTGAATATTCAAATCAGTGGCAACACCGCGGGCAACACCGCCAATCAGCGGCTGGTGGATAAGGTAATGGCTGTTAGGAAGCGCGAACCGTCTTTCTTTCGGCACGGAAAGAAGGATTATTGACCCCATGCTTGCGATAAGACCTGTTCCTATAGTATAGACAGGCGCATTGATAAATCGAATCATGTCATAAATACCAAAGCCCGAATCTATTGAACCGCCTGGCGAATCAATATACATATAAATAGGCTTATCGCTGTCAGCTTCAAGAAGAAGGAGCTGCTTGATTGTCTTAGCTGTGTTCTCCTCATCAATTTCCCCGCTCAGTATAATCTGACGCGTCTTGAGGAATTTTTCCGAAAGTGAATCCTGATTTTCCTCTTTTTTTCCTTCTTTTTCCTCGTTAAGAATCAAACTCATTTTTACTCCAAATTAGAGCTGTTCAGAAACTTCAGTTTTCCGAACAGCTCTATTATAAATCGGACAGCAACAAAACATATTTTTCAAACTGCCCTATAGTGAATAGACATATTATAGAAAAAAAACGCCAGTGCGACAATAAACTTTATTTTGCTTCGTTCCAAAACTTAATCATTTCGTCCAAATGATTTTTGTCCATCGGAATACCGTTTTCTTCCATTGATTTCTCTACAAACTGAAACCTTTTTTTGAACTTTCTGATTGACCTGTCCAACGCGATTTCCGGATCTACCGAAACCCAGCGCGAATAATTAACGAACGCCATGATAGCGTCCCCTATTTCTTCCTCAAGATGCAGCTGTGCCGCGTTAAGATTTTCGTTAGACGAACTTACGGTGAACGGTTTTTCCGCAAGATTTTTCCTTGCCTCGGAAACTTCCTGCTCCGCTTCCTGAACCTCGCAAAGCTCTTCTCTGAATTTTGCCTTAACCTGCTCGATTGAAGTCCAGTCAAAATTTTTCTTGGCAGCTTTTTTCATCATTTTTAACGATTTTTCAAGCGAGCTGAAATTGTCCGGCACAGAGTCCAAAACGGATTCAGATTTTCTGCCCTCAACATTCTCCTTGATTTTATCCCAGTTCACAAGGACTTCCGCAGAATCAAGAGGCTTTTTTTCCATTTGTGATTTGCCTTCGCTCTGCTCAAAGACATGGGGATGCCGTCTGATAATCTTTGCGTTCACATCATCAAAAACATCATCAATCGTAAAATCCCCGCGCTGCTCGAACATATAGCACATGACAAGCGCATTGAACATAAGGTCGCCAAGCTCCTCCCTGGCGTGCTGCGCGTCATTTTTCGTTATTGCATCGATTGTCTCGAAACATTCTTCAAGAAGGTCATGGCGCATTGAAAGCGGAGTCTGGTCAATGTCCCACGGGCAGCCGCCTGGCGCGCGCAAAGTTTTTATCGTATCCAAAAGGTTTTGAAAAGAATTTCTCATATTTTTATTGTAGCAAAAATCTTTTTTTTACAAATCATATTTCATGCTTTATAATGTATAATAGACTAGAGGAAAAATAATTTTTCTCTCTAGTCTTGCGTAATTTTTTCAGGCATTATTAAAACATAGTTTTTAGAGATGGCTGAAACATTTTTATTTTTGGAGAAGAGTATGGTTGATTATACAGAAGGTTCAGGAAAGCAGTATCACACAGGAGTAGGTCCCGGAGATGTGGGCGAGTATGTCATAATGCCCGGTGACCCAAAACGGTGCGCAAAAATTGCGGAACATTTTGAGAACGCAAAGCTCATAGCCGATGTGCGGGAATATGTCACTTATACAGGCACGCTTGATGGCGTAAAAGTCAGTGTCACATCAACAGGAATCGGAGGTCCGTCTGCTTCGATTGCGATTGATGAGCTTGCCAAAGTCGGGGCTAAAACTTTTATCCGCGTAGGAACTTGCGGCGGAATGCAGGAAAATGTTCTGGGCGGAGATTTGGTAATTGCCACGGGGGCTGTGCGCATGGAAGGAACGAGCCGCGAATTCGCCCCGATTGAATACCCAGCCGTTCCAAACCTTGATGTTACCAATGCGCTCGTACAGTCAGCAAAAAAACTCCGAATTCAGCATCATGTAGGCGTAGTCCAGTGCAAGGATTCTTTTTTCGGGCAGCACGAACCTGAGATAATGCCTGTAAGCTACGAGCTTGAGAACAAATGGAACGCATGGCTCAGAATGGGCTGCCTTGCTTCGGAGATGGAAAGCGCGGCATTGTTTGTTGCGGGCGGATTTTTGCGCGTGCGCGTAGGCTCATGTTTCCTTGTGGTGGCAAATCAGGAGCGCGCCAAGAAGGGGCTGCCGAACAAGCAGGCGCACGATACGGAGCTTGCAATAAAAACAGCCGTTGAAGCCCTGCGAATTCTCATAAAGAACGACAAAGAATCAGCCTGATTTTTGCCAAAACAAAAAAAATTTTCCAAATGTAATTTTTTTGCATTTGGAGAATTTTATGATATAATAGGTTTTAGTATTTTTTGAAGCGCACATCTTTTTGGAGTATTTGTGAAAAGGACTGATTTTCCCAAAATCCATTTTTACGATCAGGATTTTGTTGATATTTACGATAAAACATGGAATATGATTTCTGGTTCTCTTATAAATCCAGAAAACAACAAGTTCTCTACCGACGGCTACTTTGTATACCCAGGTGAGCCAGCAGGGACTATAACTCAGCCAGAGAGTCTCTCCCCTGAAACTCCTCTGATTCTGGATCAGTTCGAGACGATTTTTTCTTCTTTCTTTTTGGTTTATTCAAATAAGAACTATGAGCCTGAAAAAAATCTTGATTTTTTCTATAAAAAACAAGAAGAAAATGGCGCAATTCGCTGGAAGTACGATTTGCGCACAGAAAAACCAATCCTAGACAGCGAAAATCCGGCGGGCGTTGGCATTCCGTTGTTCGCTTGGGCTGAATTCAATTTGTATCACAAATCTGCGAACAAAAGGCGCGTAAAAGAAAATGTCCCTATTCTTCTTGCATATTCTCAGTGGCTTGATGCGACTTTCAAAAAAGAAAACGGTCTCTACGCAGCCCCTGTCACAGCCACTGGAATGTACAACTCTCCTAGAAAAGGAGCGTATTACACCGTAGACTTCAATACGGCAATAGCCTTGAACTGCCTTAACATGAGCGCGCTCGGAGACATTCTTAATGACAAAGAGATGAGCTTCCAGTTCAAAAGAGCTTATTTCAGCCTTAAGACAAGAATCAACACGCTTATGTGGGACAATGCGACTGGTTTTTACCACGACCTTGACGAAAACGAGCAGAAACTTCCGCAAAAGACAATAGCCGGATTCTGGCCGCTTCTTGCGGAAATTCCGAACGCAGACAAGGCGGACGCGCTCATAGCCCATCTGTCAAACCCAACCACATTCGGAACTGACCATCCGTTCCCAACATTGAGCGCGGACAGTCCGGACTTTGACGAAAACGGAAATGGTTTCTGCGGAAGCGTTTATCCGGCAATGAACTTCATGGTCATAAAAGGGCTTGAAAAATACCAGCGGTACGATTTAGCACGCGAATGTGCCATAAGGCATATGTATTTTATTCTTGAGGCACTTTCTCCGGCAGACGGAAGCAAAGGCGATATGTACGAAGCATACCTTCCTTGCAGGGAGGGATTTGCAATTTCAAAGACAAATCCTGATTTTCCTCGGAAACGGTATCTTCTTACAATCGGACTTTCGACTATTGCGCTGATGATTGAGAATATAATCGGTCTTGCAATCAGCCTGCCAAGAAAGACAGTTGACTGGATTATTCCTAACCTTGAGATAATGGGCATAGAAAAGCTCTCTCTCAAACGGAATCTTATCACTATTTTAAGCAACAAGAGTCCTAGAGGCTGGGAAATTCAAATGGAAAGTGAAAAACTTTACTATTTCACAATCAACATTTTGAATCAAAAGAAAAAAACTTTGCCGATTCCTTCGGGAAAATGCTCAATGCTTATCGACAAGATTTAAGGATAAGCAGATTTTTTGCGAAACTGCCCGAATATCACAGCGGGCAGCTTCTTTTATTTGGGGATAATTTTACGGAAACTCATTTTATCAACAGGGAACTGTCTTGGATTGATTTTAACACCCGCGTTTTTCAAGAAGCGTTGCGTGAAACAAATACAATCTTTGAGCGGCTTAATTTTCTCTCAATAGTTTCAACGAACTTGAACGAATTTTTCCAAGTTCGTGTTGCGGCGTTAAATCATATCGTTGCAAAAGATTCGCTTGCAATAGACACTTCCAGGCAAACTTTCAGGGAAATAATCAACCAGATTTACAAAAAAAATGGAACTCTCCTAGAAAAACTTTACTCCCAAATAGCAATTTCCATACATCTTCTGGAAAATGAGGGGATTTTTTACAAAAGCTCCTGTCCAAATTTTTCTTCAAAAGAAGCACAAGATTTTTTGAGCAAACTAAAGCCTGAAAATGATTTTTCCGCCCTTGAGAATCAGAAAATTTATGCAGGATTTTGCTTTAAGAACGAAACAAAGTTCATTCAGATTCCGAAATACCGAATTTTTTGGCTTGATTCGCATACTTTCACTACGATGGACGATTTGATTCTAGCTAATCCGCAATATTTTTTCGGCGATAAAAAACCATTGTTCTCATTCACTATTTCCGTTGACCGCGACTCAGACCTTGTTGTTCAAGACACGGAAGACCAACACGATTTTATCAACGCAATGGAAGAAACCCTGAGCTTGCGCCGTTTTTCCGCTGCCACAAGGATTTTGATACACGCCGAACAGAAGAATGAAGCCAAAATCAAAATGCGGCTAGGTTCTGAATTCGGGCAGATTCTGTTTTTTGTCCCAGGATTCGTTCATCCCGAATTCTTAATCGGGCTTAAAAAGGGGTTCCGCAAATATAATTTTGCAGCAAACGATGAGAAAGAATCAGACAATTTCCCAGACATGATGGTTCGGCTCCGCTCCTTAACAAAAAACCACCGCCCGTGCTGCCACGAAATCGTAACATCCTCAATTTTTGATTATCTGGATAAAAAAGATTTGCTCGTGCATTTCCCTTACGAATCATATTTTCCGATTCTCAAATTCATCTCCGATGCCGCAGAAAACAGGGATGTGACCGAAATAAAAATCACTCTTTACAGAACTGAGCATAATTCAAGAATCGTGAACGAACTTGTGCTTGCTTCACTAAAAGGAAAAAAAGTAACAGTATTTATGGAAGTAAAGGCACGGTTCAACGAGCAATTGAACATAAATCTCGGAAAAATCCTTGAGGATGCTGGCATAAAAGTCATTTACAGCCTTGAAAAACTCAAAGTCCATGCTAAAATCGCACTTGTAGTAAAAGGCTCGTCCCTTTACGCAAATTTGAGCACGGGAAACTACAACTCTGAAACTTCCTATGTCTACAGCGACATTTCCCTTTTTACCTCCAAGTCCGAAATCGCTTCAAGAGTCGCCAGAATTTTTGATGCAATTGAGAACAAGCCTAAGACTCTTTCCGATGTAAAAAGCTCGTTCACTGATTTTTCCGACAAAGAGCAATTTGTATTCACATCGCCATTTTTCATAAAGCGAAAAATAATTTCTCTTATAAAAAATGAGGCCACGCACGGCGGGGACGGTCTTATCATCGCAAAAATGAACAATCTTGGCGATGAAGATATAATCATGGAGCTGGAAAAAGCCGCAAGAAAAGGTGTAAAAATACTTCTGAATGTGCGGGGAATATGTCAGATTTACGCTCAGGAAAATATAAGGATTATTTCAATCGTGGGAAAATTTCTGGAACACTCGCGGATTTTCTATTTTAAGAACTTTGGCGATGAAAAGCTCTATGTCTCAAGCTCAGATTGGATGCTCAGAAACCTTGACAAGCGGCTTGAGGTCATGTTCCAGATTCTTGACAAGGAATGTTTTGAGAGAATCAAAAATATACTTATGACTTATTTTAAAGATGAATCCCATGCCCATCAAATGAAATTTGACGGAACATGGGACGCTCCAAAAAATCCGAAAGGATTCTCAGCTCAGAACTTTCTTTTGAAAAGTTCCGTCACACAAGAGTCCCTCTGAATGTGTTCCCGCTCAGAGAATCAATTCTTACTTTTACGAAAGAACCAATCAGTTTAGAATCGCCCCTGAATGCGACGCGCTCATTCTGCTCGGTCTTACCCAAAAGCTCATTCTCATCGTCACGGCTAACAATGTCGGCAAGAACTTCTATCGTTTCGCCAATTCTCTTTGACATGACTTCCGCAGTGTGTTTCAGCTGCAAATCAATTACTTTCTGAAGGCGCGCCTTTTTCACGGCTATGTCAATCTGATTCTCGTATTTGGCGGCAGGCGTTCCCTCGCGCGGATTGTAATAATACATGAATGCACTTTCAAACCGCACTTCTTCCATGAGCGTAAGTATTTCCTCAAACTGACTCTCGGTTTCTCCTGGGAAACCTACCATCAAATCAGTTACAATCTGAGTTTCAGGACAAGCCGCGCGAAGTTTTTTCACAAGACTTATGAATTCTTCGCGCGTGTTCTTTCTGTTCATGCGGCGAAGAACTTCGTTACTTCCGTGCTGCGCCGCGATATGGAATCCTTTGCAAATATGGGGATTTTTCTTAATTACTTCAATAAGCTCATCTGAAAAATCATTAGGGTTAGACGACTCAAATCGAATCCATTTTATTGAAGAACCGCTTTTATCCAAATGCTCGGAAATTTTTTCAAGAAGCTGCGGAAAATTCGTTCCGTCATCGCCTTTGTATGCATTCACATTTTGCCCGAGCAAGGTGATTTCTTTAACTTTTTGCCTGGAAAGATAGTCTATTTCTTGCAGAATCTGCTCAGGGGCACGGCTTTCCTCGCGCCCACGGACATAAGGAACAATGCAATATGTACAAAAATTGTTGCAGCCGTGCATTATCGGGACAAAAGTTGAAAACGCACCTTGCTCATACGAATTGGCGGCAAAAACATATTTCTCGTCATCGGCGATTTTGAACGGCTCGCGGTTTTCCTCAATAGCATCTATAATCTGCCCGAAGTGGTGCTTTCCGAATGTTCCTACAACATAATCTACCACAGGGTTTTCTTCTTTGAGCGTGTCCAAGAGGCGTTGCGCCATGCAGCCCATCACGACGAGCGTAAGCGGAACAGCTCCATTCTTCTCGGCAAACTCGGCTGCAATCTTCATAGTTTCAATTCTTCCGAATTTTGCATCTTTGTCACGCATACGGACTTTTTTTACGCCCGCAAAATATCCAAGTCTTCCCAGAATGCGCTGTTCGGCAGTTCCTCGCACAGAGCAAGTGTTTATAACGACAAGATTCGCCTGCTCCGCGTACTCGGCCTTTGACCAGCCGCGGGAAATCAAAAGCTGCTCAACGCTCGCGCTTTCAGCGATATTCATCTCGCAGCCATAAGTTTCAAAAAAATAAGTCATATCTGCCCTTTAGTTCGTTCTGTATTTTCTGATAATCATGTACATATCCGAAAGCTCTTTCCTGAGTTTTCGGATTGTTTCAAAAGCCTCCGTTTTCTTCTCATAAAGAGCCGTTTCGCGGATAATCTGGTTTCTTGCGCCCTCAATCGTGTATTTTCGCTCGTAAATCAGATATTTGAGCCTGTAAACAACGGCAAGGTCACGCTCAGTGTACATCCTTCGCCCGCCAGTATCTTTTTGGGGGGCAATGCTCGGAATGACCGTTTCCCAATAACGAAGCACATTAGCTTTTACCCCTGTCAGCTCTTCTATTTCACCAATCTGGTATGTCATCGCTCTCCGTCTCTCCTCCACGGGGATTTTTACTCGAACCGCTGTTCCCAGCGTTTTCGGCTCGCTTTCATCTCAAGCTCCACAGGAATCTGGTCAAACCCCAAATCTTTGCGAATCTGGTTTTTCAGATATGTGACATAGCTTTCAGGAACATTATCGGGACTTGTGCAGAACAATCTGAACGAAACAGGATTAATGTTAGTCTGTGTCATGTAGCGGATTTTGAAATGAATCGCCTTAGTAGCAGGCGGCGGATAATGCGCAAGCCAGTCCTGCAAAGCATTGTTCAGCGCGGATGTATCAACTTTGCGCGTCAGCTGCTTGTAAAGCTCTATTGCCTTGTTCATCAAATCTTTTACCCCGTCCCCGTTCAGCGCGGAAAGAGGCAGAATAGGCGCCCAGTTCATCTGCCCGAACATGATTTTGATGTATTCTTGAGTATTTCTGAGCGTTTTTTTGCTCTGCTCCTGAGTGTCCCACTTATTCAGTACGAATATGATTCCGCGTCCTCGCTCATAAGCAAGTGAACAGATTTTTTTGTCCTGCTCTGCAAGACCTTCCTGCGCATCTATCATCAAAAAAACGATGTCGCATTGGTCAAGCGTTTTTATGGCTCTGTTCACGGAATAATATTCCACATTCTCATGGACTTTTTTCTTTCTGCGGATTCCGGCAGTGTCAAGAACCTCAAAATTTCTTCCTCCGTAAGAAAAATTTCCTTCCACAACATCGCGCGTAGTTCCGGCGTAATCACTTACGATTGAATTTTCCGTGTGCGTAAGTCTGTTTGAAAGAGTCGATTTTCCCACATTAGGTTTTCCAAGAATAGCGATTCTGATTGGTTTGTCATTCTCAGTTCCTTCTGTAACATTGGAGAAGTCCAAATTCTCAACGATTTTTTGTGCAAATTCCGTTATGTGGTCTCCGTGGTCAGCAGAAATGAAAAAAAGCTCGCTGAAACCGTACTGAAGATAATTCCAGGAAACATCCTCGCCAGAACCGCCCTCGCATTTGTTCACGCCAACAACCACTTTGTTCTGGTACGGTCTGAGCAAATGAATGAACTCTTCATCCTCGCCAGTAATTTTTCCGGCCTCAAGCAGAAGAACGATTTTATCAGCCTTTTTTATCATGGAAAGAGTTTTTTCCACAACAAGCTCGTCCATCTCGGCTTCTTTGGTACCGATTTCCCGGTCAATCTTGTAGCCGCCCGTATCTACAAGATGAACAGGCTTTCCTGCAATGAAAGCATCCGCCTCAACAGGGTCTCTTGTAACGCCAGGCGTTGGATCAACAATAGCAAGGCGGCGGCGCATGAAACGGTTGAACAGCGTGGATTTTCCCACATTCGGGCGACCAGCAATAACCACAAGCGGAAGATTCAGATAATACTTGTCGCGCGTGAATTTAATCTCGTCCGTAGCATTCGGGTCAATCTGCCCGAATTCGTCAGAAAGTCCTGCGCCGGACTTCTCTTTTTCAGAATAGTCCTGAACTGGAGCTTCTTCCGTAACGAAAGATTCATCCGACGCATCTTTCTGAGGCCTTGGTCTTGAGAAATCAGGTTTTGTCTTTTTTGTTTTCGCCATAATTTAAATCTGTGCCAGCCCTGCGTTTCTTGCTTCATCGGAAACTGCTTTCGCCACGGTTGCCGCAACGCGCTCATCGAACACGGACGGAATAATCATTTCTGGTGAAAGCTCCTCTTCGCTGACCAAAGAAGCCAGTCCGCGGGAAGCGGCAATTTTCATCTCCTCGGTGATTTTGCTTGCGCGGCAATCAAGCGCGCCTCGGAAAAGACCTGGAAAAGCAAGAAGATTGTTGATTTGGTTCGGGTAGTCGCTCCGTCCAGTTCCGATGATGTACGCGCCAGCAGCCTTTGCCTTTTCGTATGTTATCTCCGGCTCAGGATTCGCCATAGCGAACAATATTGATTTTGAAGCCATTGATTTGACCATCTCTCCGCTCACAAGATTCGGAGCAGACACGCCGACGAAAATATCCGCGCCAACCATAGCTTCTTTCATCGTTATGCGGCGGTTGTCAGGGTTTGTAATTTCAGTCAGTTCCTTGGTCAAAAAATCGTATTTGTCATAATCGTCTTTTATAATGACTCCATTGATATTGAAAGCGTAAATCTTTCCGATTCCGAATTTGTGCAACATACGGATAATAGAGCTTCCCGCCGCCCCAGCTCCAGAAACAACAAGCGTACAATCCTCGGCTTTTTTTCCAACAACTTTGAGTGCGTTAATAATTGCGGCAGTAACAACGATTGCCGTTCCGTGCTGGTCATCGTGGAATACCGGAATATTCAGTTCTTTTATAAGCGTGCGCTCAATCTCAACGCAACGCGGAGCGGAAATATCCTCAAGATTTATTCCTCCGAAAGTAGGCGCAATCTGCTTGCAGAATTCGATGATTTTTTTCGGGTCTTTTGTGTCAATGCAAAGAGGAACCGCATCAACGCCCGCAAATTTCTTAAAAAGAGCGCACTTTCCTTCCATTACAGGAAGCCCCGCGGCAGGACCAATGTCGCCCAAGCCAAGAACAGCCGTTCCGTCCGAAACAACGGCGATTGTGTTTCCTTTCCATGTGTATTTGTACACATCGGAAGGATTCTTATGAATCGCACGGCACGGCTCTGCCACGCCAGGCGTATACGCTGCTGACAAATCCTCCCGCGACTCCAGCGGCATTTTCAGTTCCGTAGAGATTTTTCCTTTCCACTCACCATGTTTTTCAAGTGCTTTTTCGTAAATCGTCATAATATTTTCCTATCTTGTCAGAGCTTCGCTCCAGTACTCCTGATTGTAAATGTCCGTAAAGCGGTACATGAGTTTTACTGCGCCTGTACCAACATCAACATTGCTGATTTCCATTTTGTCCGTAACTTTCATTGGCTCGCCAAGATAATAGCTGTCCTGATACTCGCCCTTGTAGCTGTAGTAGTCGCACAAGAACTCAAGCGTGTCGCCAGTTTTTAGCTCAGTCATGTTCTTTGCCACGGTGAGCGTAGCCTTCTCCTGATAGTCACTTTGCGCACCAGCGATATAGCCGTAAGGATGCGCCTTGTCAAACACAATCCATAAGTTCACACGGCTTCCGTTCAGCATTGCAGGAACACGCCCAGTTCTGATTTTTGAGCCGTTCACTTCGGTAGTATCAGTATGATAGTACGCCACAGGCTGTCCGTTGATTGCAAGCCAGTTTCTGTCTGTGTCGGCAACAAGCTCTCCGTTGTCACCCCAGCTGAATATATCGTCAAGCCCCAAATCAACATAGCCAGTTCCGTCATCGTAGAACATATTCAAATCAAGGGCGTGAACCAAATCCCACTGCGATTCAGGCAAGGTCATAGTCGCTTTTCCGTCTTTTGTCTGAGTCCATGTAAGATTGTTCGGATCGAACTTGTTCATGGAAATATACTCAGCCGTATCGTCAACTGAAAGCGCGCGCTCGTTCATAAAGTCAATGTTGCGCCCTGTAAGCCCCTGAATGATGCTTGCGCCGCCACCTCCGCCAAGGAATGCGCCCAAAAGCGAGCCGATTGCATCCGCACTGGAATTAGAACTTCCTGAGCCACCCGCAAACGAGCCAAGCAAAGAACCGAGCGGAGAAGCCGTTCCGCCGGAAGCAACCTGACCGCTAACCTCAAGGTTCGCAAACTCACGGATGCACTTCAAGTAGCTGTCATCCATTCCAATTGCCTCGTAAGTGTTAGACACCTTGTCAACATACGAAGCTCTCTGGTACGGAAAATAAATTGAAACTCCATAAGCATTAGTCATATTGCTTGAAGTGCGATTGTACTTAACAGCCCCTTTCAAAGCCTTGCTCAGAGAAGTTCCCTCGCTCGTACCCATTTTCTGGCACAAATCAACAAGGTCAACCTGGTCAATTCTGGAACTTGATGCAAACTCGCGCGTACCATATCTGGCATCTGAAACAGTTTGATATTCCTTTTTAGCGATAAGGTTAGATATTGATTTTGAGAATGATGAAAGCGGTTTGGGAACAGTATTTGCAAATTCCGCCAAATCAATAATTGAAAGCGTCGTTTTCTGCCCCGGGCATCGTTTGTTGCACTGGTCAACAAAATCATCAATAATCCGTTTTCCTACTTGCAGCGTAGAAATAGATGTGTCTTTTCCAAGCTCCGTAAGCCAGTTCGTGTAGAACCAGCCGATTCCAGGCTCTGTTTCCTCGGAGGCAATCATATAATCGGCGTAGTCGTTCAGCATAAGTGCAGTTTCGGCGGTTGCCATAAGGCACGCATCAAACCCGATGAAATCGAATTTTATGCCGCCTGCTTTGAGAGCTTTGTTGATTCCCGCCAAATCCATTGAGCCTTTGCTTGCGAATTTCTCATCGTAGCCATAGCCGCTGACAGAACCGCCGCCGTGATCCCAGAAAATAAGCTCGTATCTGTTCGCAGGATAATTCTTGGCGGCCCACTTGATGAAAGCCGAAAGCGTATTTGGGTCTGTCATTACTTTTGCGCCGTCGTTGTCAACAAGTCTGCTCACTCCACCTTTCTTCACCTGATAAATCTGGTTGGTGGAATTACTGATTCCGCTTGTGCGCCAGCTCTTGCATCCGCCCGTGTACACGATTAAGTTCACATTGTCACCAAAATCCGCATTCGCCATTTCGGACAAATCCGCGCTTGCCATGCCGTTCTTGGACTCAAGGTCAGTTCCACACATATAGACCATTAGCGTAACTTTGTCATTTCCGCTGCCTGCAATCGATGTGTATTTTGTCCGCGAGCCAGCCGCTACGGAAGTATTCAGAGCAGACGAGCTTGCATTCACCTGCTGGGCAGAAGAAGAACCTGATGATGGCGAAGAAGAAGCGGCTGATGATGTTGCAGCCCCGCCCAGAACTGAGCCAAGAATGTTTCCAACAGCCGAAGTGTTCGATGACTGGCTCTGCGAAGAGCTTGAGCTGTCCGATGAATCTGAACTGTTTCCGCCACCGCCGAACAAGAACTTAAAGGCAAGAATCGCCACAATAAGCAGAATACTTCCGCCGCCCATAGCGCGTTTTCCGCCGCCACCGCCGCCGTTTCCGCTCTTGCGCTTTGAGTATCCGTCAGAAGAACCAACAGGACCTGTTCCAAGACCTTCTCCGCGCTTGTAAACGCCGTTTGAATTGTTAGTTACATGCTTTTCCCGCCCCTCGGGACGATTTTTTCTATCCATAAATGCCGCTCCTAATGATTATGTACCAAAAGTTAAATTTACCCAAAATTTGCATGGTCGAATTTCAAGTTTTCTGTCATGCGGATTTTGTTCCAACACCTAGATTCCAAAACAAGTTCGGAATGACTCTTAGTAAAAACTCGAAATTGAAGCAGAAACACAAATTTCCAACTCTATTATACTAGATTTCAGTATGAATGACAAAAACAAATTGCACCCACACAAAAACTATTGTTCCAGAACAGTTTTATTGAACTGTGGAATTTCCTTTTTCCTAGTATACTTAAAATCGCTTGCATGTGAATTAGGCAATTTTCCGTCTATTCTGTCGTTCTCTTTCTGCAGTTGGAATTTTATCATCTCCTTGAAAGCATCCATAAGCCCTTCCGGATTTATCGTTGCGTCAACAATTCCTGCCTGCTGAAATTCCTTAATCAGATAATAGCATGTTTCTATTGTAGAAACGCACTCTTCGCTTGGCTCGCGTTTAAAAGTGAAGATTGATTTATATTTCCCCGAAAAACTTAGCTTGGGAAGGCTTGTCACATTCGTACTGAACCTGAGCATTTTCTTTGAGCAGAACCAAGTTGAGTCAATGATAATAGCAAGCACACGCTTTTTTCCGATTGTTTCTTTAAATCCGGATTTTTCCACATTCCACGCATCCTCCCCAGGATAAAGCAAGACAGGAAAATATTCTGGGTCAGAAAGAAGCTGGCAAAGTCGCTCATTTTTCGTAAAATCGATTCCGACTAAAATCTCTGAATCAACAAGCCCCGCCCGTGCGATTCTTCCTGTTCCTGTGCGTTGTCTTTTTGCCTCTTTCGGATGCATTAAAAACACGAACTTTATTCCAGGATTAAAAGGCCGAAGCAGCGAGCAGACACAAGTTTCCTTTGGCCTGAAACAATTATAGCAAATTTCTCTCATGCAAACATTCTAGCACAAAAAAAGGGGCTGCCCCTATAGGACAGCCCAGATTTTTTATCAATTAGATTTTTTTCTTACTGACCTTATACCGAATCCAGCAGAAAGACAAATCACAAAAATCACAACCAGAATGATTGGAAGAACCGCATTATTGCCCGACGGCATCTTGAATGCAGGAAGATTATTGTAATCAGCTCCCGCCCCCTTGATTGCGCCAGAAGACAGCTTGAACAAATCGCCGAGCTGGAACACACCGTTCTCGTCCCTCGGAATTCTATTGAAAGTCTTGTCAGCATTGTATCCGTTCTTATATTTTTCAATATCAATGCTCACATAATTATCTTTTTCTTTCAGAACAGTTCCTGAAACATTCGTTGCGCCAGCACCGTTGAAGAAATAGTTTGAAGGATCTGAAACCTGATCCTTGTTGAACTCGTTCGGTTCTTTGAGGTTATCGCCCTGACCGTTCGCGAACGAAACAACACCAGCCGTCTTGAAAGTGCGCGGATAAGCCTCTGCTTTTCCTTTTCCGTACAAGGCGATTCCATACGCGCCGTTGAAAGCGGAGATAACATGGTCAAGCTGCAAGCCCGGGTTAGAGTTACAAGTGACTCCGTTAACACCGTTGCCCCATGTGATTGAGTTTTTGAGGATATGCGGAACATTGATTCCGTCACCACCCATCTTAAATCCGTTTCCGTCGCCATGACCGCTTCCGTCAAGCCTTGTTCCGTTCGCATAAGTGATGCAGTTCTCAAGCAGAGTCGCACCGATTGGTCCTGTTTCAACCTTAGCGTACAAGTCCCAGCCGTCATCAACATTATGGTGTGAAACACAGTTTCTGAACACATTGTTGTTTCCGACAGTCAGCTTTGCCGCAAATCCGTCAGCATTGTTCTCAGCAGGGTCTGCGTTTCCGAAAGACTCACAGCCGTAGATAATGTTGTCATGCGGCCACTTCTCAAACGGCTCGGAAGAGCGTCCCGCAATCTGCAAGCCAGTATCTCCGTTAAGATAAGTATCAACCATCTTTACGATATTATAGTTTCCTGCAACTTGCAAAGCCTTTACATTATCCGGAGTACCAGTAATATCAAAATTCTCGAATGTCCAGTAGCTTCCGTACAAGTTGAATCCAGAACCAGACGCTTTCAGACCAGAGCGGCTGAAATCAAGGACAGCCCGAGCACCTTTGTCAGAGCGCAGAATTTTTCTAGAACTTGGAGTTCCGTCATTTCCGCGCTCAATCGTAATACCGCTTCCAACCATATATGTTCCAGGAAGCATTATGATTTCCTGACCTGGCCTTGAGAAATTCAATGCCGTAATCAAATCAAATGGTTTTGCTTTTGAACCGTCCCCGAACGCATTTCCCTCAGTAGAAACATACAATTTCTTTCCTTTGAGCGAGCGTATCGAAATCGAATGTGTGTAAGTAACAGCCTTATAATTCTGCTCGTAATCTTTCAGCTCAGAATTGTACTGGGCGATAACTTTCTTTGGCTCAGGCCTCCAGCCGTCCTCCGGGTCAAAAGTAACGAGAAGATCGGTAAGTCCCTTTGAATTTATGTTCAGAGTTTTTTTATAGTCTTTGTCAGCCTCGACATCATCTGAATTGACAAGAACTTTTCCGTCTTTTGTTTCAACATGAATTTTTCCTTTCGCATTCGCATGGAACACGAACGGATAGCTTCCTTTGTAATATGTTGGCGGACAATCAATGAGAGTTGCAAGCGGAACAAGCTCAGGTGGCTCTTCCTGTGCAGGCGGATCCGTCTTAGGGTCAGAAGTTTTGAACACAATGTCGCTGAACGTTGCGTTAACTCCGCGGGCAACAGCAAGACCAACATACACATGCTCCTTGTCAAGCTGGAGCAATTTGTTGTTATCTGGGTCATACAGAATGAATTCCTCAACTGTATCTTCCGAAGCAATCTCGCGCTTGTAAATTGCATGATAACCGGTGTTGTCCTTTTTCAAGGTGATTCTGTAAACATCGCCAGTTTTGATTGCATCTGAGTTCTGGTCATAGCTGAATGCCTGCTGACGGCTAGTTCCCATCTGGGAAATTCCCGCATCGCCAAGTTTGATAACTTCATCTGTAAGACCAGTTACGAATCTTGCGCCAAGACCATTCTTAATCTCTTTTTTAGAACCGTTCACATGCGTAGTAAATTTTTTTGAGATAATTCCGGCACTGTTCGTATACGCAACCACCATTGGTTCGCCGTCAATTCCGAGCTTATCCATAGCGATAAGACCGAAACCTTCCTGACCATCAACAGCAGGGTTGTGATAATCAACAGTTACGGTTGCAGTAAGCTCCCAGTTTTCTTTTTTCGGATCAATTACTGTATAATAGAAAGAAAGACCATCGAAGAATGATTCGAATTTTCCGCCTTTCTCGATTATTTTCTGAGTTTCTGGGTCAAAAATACAAGAATTGAGCTTGACTTTGAGATTGTCAGAATCAAGCATTTCCATGTTATTTCTCTCGGCCTTAGTTGAAGTTCCGAATTCAGTGAATTTCCAAACACGCTCCGCATCAGCGCGGGCAGTTTTTTTAATTCCGTCAGAGCGAACCTCTTCTTTTCCTCGTGTTGCGCCTACAGAAATATTCGTTACTGTTCCTACAGGAAGCGTAATTTCAGTTGAAAGCGAAGTTGTTTTTGGCTGGCTTACCTGTTTTCCCTTTTCGTCAAGATAATAAACAACATAACCGTCAGCCTCGTTAACAGATTCCCACTCAACCTTAAGTTTTCCGTCTCCTACATTACTAATAGAAACTGGTGTTTTTACGAGAGGAAGTTTGTATTCATAAGTTTTTTCAGCAGAAGTATGCTTTGCGCTTTCTCCATTTCTCTCAGCAGTTACGGAAAAAGTAAGAGTTCCAGATTTTTTTACCTCAAATACGGCAGTTTTTTCTTCTTTTCGTGTTTTTCCAAATGTCTTTGTTGAAGAAGCTGCCCCGGACATTGTGACAGAACCTTTGTCGGCTCCGTCGTCAGCAGTGAGGGCCTTAAAAGAAACGGTGATTTCGTTAGGACCAGTCTGCTCAATTTTCGTAATCTGCGGAGCTGCTACACTCGACCAGTCTTTTCTGTCCGCAAAAACACCACTTGCCGCAAAAAATGAAAGCGCGGCAACAACAGCAAGTTTTATGAAAGATTTCATCTTACCCCCATGCACATTTTTAATTTGGGGACTGCCTGTAAATCACAGATTTTAGAAAGCAGTCCCATTTTCCTGAAAAAAATTATTTACCTACAATAACCTGATAAATATAACCAGTTCCGGAAGTAGCATAAACGCAATATTTTCCGTCTTTAGTAACAGCGACATCCTCAACTGTAACAGGATTTGAACCAGTATCAGGAAGCATAGTGATAGTACCGATTTCCTCACCGCTTTCCACATTAACAACATGGAGCGGACGAGAATCCGTCTTTGAAGAAGAAAGTGCATAGCACCTGATTGTCTCACCAGCTTTTGCAGGGAAAGAAATATTTCTGTAATCAACTTTTCCAGAACCTTTCGTAGAAATTCTCTGTGTGAAAACATCAGAACCGACAGTTTTCGGAACATCGGCAATTGACTGAACTTCCATCGCTTTTTCCTCAGTTGCGACAAGAACGAATCCATCAGGCTGCTCAAGGCTTGTTGAAACAACGCCTTTGTCAATATCATTCGCACTTACATAGCGGGCATCTGAAAGCGGCTTTAATTCCGCAGCTTTTGCAGGAGCTGGAGCAGCAGCCTCTGCCGGTTTTGCCTCCGCAGCAGGAGCTGGGGCAGGAGCCGCTGCCTCTGATTTTTTGTTGCAAGACGCAAACGCCATCATCAATACTGCTGATGCAACAGCAGAAATTACCAGAACTGACTTTTTCATAGAAAAGATTCTCCTTAATTTTATAAAATATTTACTATTGTACATTATTTCTAGTTTTTTTTGAAGTTTTATTTTATACAATTCTAAGCGCATATATTAGAGCTGTTCGGAAAATTGAAGTTTCCGAACAGCTCTATTGGAAATCATTCTTTTATTGTGATACATTTTGATATGGGGTTTCAGAAACGCCCAAACATGGAGAAAACAAAAATGGTCATAGAGCATGAAGAACTTGCGGAACTCGTTCCGCACCGCGGAAAAATGTTCATTATCGGAAGGATTACGAACGCCAGCGTTGACGACTGGTCTATTGAAAGCGAAACAAAGATAACGCGCGATTTTATGTTTTTTGACAAATCATCAGACGGAGTTCCGAACTACGCCTGTTTTGAAATCATCGCGCAGACTATTTCCGCGCTCACGGGGCTTTACACGCGCGAAAAAGGCTTGAAGCCGAACATGGGTTTTATTCTGAGCGTGTCCTCCCTGAATTTTGGTTTCGATTTTCTCAAAGACGGTCAGACAATATGTGCCCGTGCCGTTCGCGAAACAGCCCTCAACAATGTGTATGCGTTTCAGGCGCAACTTTTCGTTGACGGCAAAGAATCTGGCAGCGGAAAAATTACCGTCTTAGAAGTAACAGAAAACAAAGCGTAAGAATGTAGCTAATCATCGCATTTTTCACTTTTCTGTGGTAAAATGGCAGTATGAAAAATCTGCTTATTCACAATGCTCGTCTTGTTGATTCAAAAATTGATTCTTTCGGTTCAGTTCTCATCTCAGACGGAAAAATAAAATCTGTTATTATAGAAGAAAATAATCCTTGCGAAACGAACGACTTTCTTAAATCCGTTCCTGACGCTGAAATCTTTGACGCAAAAGGCCTTACTCTAATGCCTTCGTTCATCGATATGCACGCCCATTTCCGCTATCCGGGGCAGACACAAAAAGAAGATTTGGACTCAGGGCTAAACGCCGCAACAGCAGGCGGATTCGGAACGCTCGTCCTAATGCCGAACACAATGCCCGTCGTTTCAGACTCTGCCCTTGCGGAAAAAATTATGGCGGAAGCACAAGAACGCAATCTTGCGCGAATCTTTCAGACCGTAAGCATAACGAAAGATTTTGAAGGCACAGACACAAGCGCAATCGAAACGCTCTCGCGCGCAAAAACGCCAGTAATCTCAGAAGACGGGCATGATGTTCTTTCAACAGCCGTAATGCTGGACGGAATGAAAAAAGCCGGGGAAAAAGGAATCATCGTTGCATGCCACTGTGAGGATGTGACGCTCGCCCAGACTGCCCGCCCGTACAGGCAGAAAGCTCTTGCGCTTATGAAAGAAAACGATATTCCAGCCGGAAAGATTACCTACAAAACAGATAATGTTCCAGAAAGCGTAAATCTTGAAATCGACTCAAATCTCTCCAAGGCAAACGAGCTTCTTGCGCTCGCCGAAGATGCCGCTACGGAAAGAAATATTGAAATCGCAAAGCTTGCAGCCTGCCATGTTCACATATGCCATTGCTCCACAAAAATCAGCATGGACGCAGTTCGCCGCGCAAAAAGCGATATTTCACAAGGAATCACAAAACCAGGCTTTCGCTGCACGGTCGAAGTTACCCCGCACCATCTTTCGCTCACAGGAACAACTGCACCCTATATCCGTGCTTTGGTCAATCCTCCGCTCAGAAATGAGGCAGACAGAAGAGCCGTCATCGAAGCTTTGCGCGATGGAACAGCAGACTGCATCGGAACTGACCATGCGCCGCACACTCTTTCCGACAAAGCGGCAGGTTCTCCGGGCTTTACAGGGCTTGAAACAGCGTTCGCAACTTGCAACACAGTCCTTTGCAAAGAAGAAGGATTTTCGATTTCTCGCCTTTCCGAGCTTATGAGCGACAATGCGGCTAAAATTCTTGGTATAAAATCAGGGCGGCTTCTTCCCGGCTACAATGCGGACCTAGTTCTTGTAGACCAGAACGAATCTATGACTGTGACACCTTCCGAGTTCAAATCGAAAGGAAAATCAACTCCAATTGAAGGAAAAACCCTTACTGGCAGAGTAAAGGCAACTTTCTTTGGTGGAGCACGGGTGTTCGGCTAAATCTGCGGGAAAAATTCTAACCGGAGGCTGTTATGAATCTTTATCAATTAAATGATTATTTCAACACATTCTTGAGGAATGAAAATTTCAAAAACGACATTTCGCTGAATGGAATCCAGATTGAGAACTCTGCGCCAGGGGCAAAGGAGATAACGAAAGTTGCGTTTGCGGTGGATGCGTGCGAGGCTTCGGCAAAAAAAGCCGCCGAATACGGAGCGCAAGTTCTTTTCGTACATCACGGGCTTTTTTGGGGGCATTGTCAGACAATTACAGGCTCATTCTACAAGCGGATTTCATCGTTCATCAAAAATGATTTGGCACTAATTGCATACCACATTCCGCTTGATGCGAACATGGAGGTAGGAAATAATTTCGGCATCGCGCGCCGCATGAATTTGCAACATATCCGTCCGTTCGGAGAATGGCGCGGAATGACGCTTGGAGCAGTCGGCTACCTTGAAAACGCAGTTACGATTGACCAGCTTGCGCGTATTTTATTTCCGCACGGGGAAAAGCCGAGCCATATACTTCCATTCGGGCGCAAAGAGATAAAATCCGTGGCAATAATTTCTGGCGGTGCAGGGGAAGATTTTGAGCAGGCAATTGCGGCCGGAGCCGATGCCTACATTACAGGCGAAGTCGGGCACGAAGAATTTCATGCAATAGAGGAAGCAGGAATCAATGTAATTGCCGGAGGGCATTATCAGACCGAAACAGTTGGCGTAAACCTTGTGCGCGAAAAACTTGAGCGCGAAAAAGGAATCGAAACTATTTTCATCGACATTCCAACGGGGTTGTAAGCATAATGAAAAAAATCTTCCATATATTGATGTTATTACTGCCTCTTGTTTTTATTGAATCTTGTGTTTCAGCTCCCGAGGGAGAAAGCAGCTCATGGAGGATTTCAAAAGACGAAGGTGACTTCGTTAGGAAAAACCAAAACGCCGTGCCAAAAAAAAAGAAAAAGCCTGCCCCTCCTCCAGTACAAGAAGAAAAGCCTGAGCCAAAGCCAGAACCTGTAAAAGCCGTTCCCGAAAAAAAGACATATTCACTAAAATTCCACGCGAACGGAGGAGACGGCTCTATGGGCGGAGCGCGCCATTACACGGAAGGAACTATTCTGGAGCTTGCCAAAAACCGTTTCACGCGGCCAGGGTTCAATTTCACAGGCTGGAGCACAAATCCCGACGGAAGCGGAGAAAGCTACAAAGACAGCGGCAGAATCGTTCTGAACAAAGACATAGAGCTTTATGCGCAATGGATTTCTATTGTGGATTCTGATTTTGTTGAGGTCGAAGGAACATCTCTGAGCGGCGCGCTCAAAGGTTCGGCTATTTTCATCAGGGGACGGACTGTAAGCATCGACACATTCTATATGTGCAACCATGAGGTAACTCAGGCCGAATATGAAAAATATTGCTGCTACGGCGGACGGAAACCTGGCGAGGAAGACGGAAGCGGCGCGGACATACCTGTTTATTACACAAACTGGTACGATGCGATTGTTTACTGCAATCTCAGGAGCATTGCAGAGGGCCGTGAACCAGTCTATTCTTTAGAGGGCGAAAAAGACCCAAAAAACTGGAGCGGAATTATTTCAAAAACCGAAAACGATACTACAAAATATTGCGGTCCTGCATCAAAAAATCCGTTGTGGGACAAAATCAAAATGAACATCAAGGCCACAGGCTACAGACTTCCCACTGAAGCTGAATGGGAATATGCTGCCAGAGGCGGAAGAACCGGGCTTTCCGACAGCTATACATATTCAGGAAGCGAGAACTTAAAGAATGTAGCCTGGTACGAGGCAAACAGCTTTGGAAAAGCCCAAAAAATACGCCAGAAAGCAAAAAACAAGCTCGGAATATACGACATGAGCGGAAATGTCTGGGAATGGTGCTGGGACTGGTACGCCCCAATTTCATCAGGGACTGCGCCAACAGGGGCAGCTTTTGCCTCATCTCGCGTAGAGCGTGGCGGCGACTGGTTCAATGAGCAACTGTACTGCACAGTATCGTACCGCCTTGAAGACGACCAATCAGGAAGGGATGCCGGCGATGGATTCCGCCTTGTCTGCAATTTCATGGACGGAATCACCACGCTGAAAAGATAACAGCTTGTAACTTTTTGTCACTGGCTTTATACTTTAAGGATTATGGCTACACAAACAATCGCTGTTGAGTTTAAACCGCAATATCCAAAGGCAAAAAAAATTCTGCCGCTCTTGCTGCTTATTGCCGTTATTTTGCTTGACCAAATCTCAAAATGTCTTGTCACAAAATACATTTCGTCAGGAACGATTGGTTTTGAATTTTTTGGCGACATTCTGAGAATTATCCATGTCTCAAATCCAGGAATTGCATTTTCGATTGGGCACGGCTGGTCTCTTGCCGCACGCGGCATCTTGTTCAGAATAGTCCCGCTGGCTGTCCTAATCTTTGTCCTAATAGCATATTTCAAGGCCGACAACCTCACTTCTCTCCAGAGCTGGGCAATCTGCGGAATATGCGGCGGCGGATTCGGAAATCTTATCGACAGATTCTTTCGTTCCGAAGGCGTAATTGATTTCATCGATGTAAAATTCTACGGTCTTTTCGGGCTTGAAAGATGGCCCACATTCAATATTGCAGACTCTGCTGTTGTCGTATGCGGAATTCTGCTGCTTTTTTCGTTCATCATGTCGTTCAAAAAAGACTCAGAGGAAAAGAAATGACACGGAAAGAGCGAACTTTTGTATTCAATATCTGCGTTGGTATTTTTAACATCATTCTGGGGCTTGTAATTGAGGGATTTCTTATTTTTTCCTGTATGTTCATAATCGCAGGGCTTTCTGAAGAAGCACAGCAAAGCATACCGGTAACAGTTCTTCTTCCTTTCGTACTGATTATAGGGCTATTTGCGTCAATCGCAATCTCAAGGAAAAGCATAATCTGGTTTCTTGATAAGTTCGACTACAGGGAAAAGCTCGACCCTGCTCTTTCAGCAAAATATCAACGGAAGTTATAACCCCTCCGTTGATTGCAAATATTGCAGCACCAGAAAACCACTACTCCAGCAATCTCCAGTTTCAGGATTCCGTATCTCCTTTCCGATTATTCGTTCCGCAAAAGAAAAAACGGCGGCTTGGAAAGCAGGCATGAACAACAAAACGCCCACAAGAAAAAGAGCCACGGCACAAGACACGCAAAAAATTTTAATAGATTTACTGAACATTCCCAAACTGCCCCCTGGAATAAATCAGACTGGTTCGGAAACAACGCCTTCCGAACCAGTCTACTAGTTTCAATTAAGAATACCGCGAAAAAATAATTTCATCTTGCAAAGACCAATTCCTATTTGTCTATGACTTCAAAAAGGATGTCTTTTCCTTTCTTGGAAATTTTGATGATTTTTACCGCATCGTTGGCATTTCCAAACGAAAAAGCAAATTTAAGATTGCTTTTGTTTGAATGTGAGAATTTTCCTGCATTTCCGAAGAAAATCTGAAGCTCATCTTTAAGCTCGTCATCTTTTTCACCTTTGACATGACCAGTCTTGCCTACTTCAACAAAAGGCAAAACTTGCATCTCATGTGGCTCGCCGTTCAAAAAAAGCGTGCATTTGACATTTTTCAGCGGAACGCTAGATTTGTTCTTAATAACGATTTCTTCTCGTATTCCGTGAGAACTAAGCTCTTTGACAGTCGTTTCAAAAACATGACTTCCGTCATCAATCAATTGCATTGGAAATCTTTCTGCAAATAGAACTGTTGCCGAAAAAAGTAATGCGATTGCTACAAAAATTTTCTTCATATTATTCTCCTGCTGCACATTTTCGTGCTTGTTAATTTTGTTTTGGAAATTTTTTGCGCTTACAAGCTTTATTACCGCCAAAACAAGTCGTGTAAATCACGCCTATTTATTTATACGAACTATTTTTAAAAAAGACCAATGCAAAATATAAAATAAAAGTTAAATGTGATGTCTGGACTTCTGAATGTACAGCCATCACATATTTTAAAGCTAGTAATTCTCTTTCTTGACCTCGAAGAAACTCTGCGGATGAGCGCAGACAGGACATACAGCAGGTGCTTTCTTTCCGACAACTATGTGACCGCAGTTAGCGCACTGCCAGATAACATCGCCATCTTTGCTGAACACGCGTTCTCCCGTAATGTTGTCGAGCAACTTACGATAGCGTTCCTCATGCTCTTTTTCGATTGCGCCTACCATTTCAAAAAGTTTTGCGATGCGGGTGAATCCTTCCTCTTTTGCAACTTTTGCAAATTCCGCGTACATATCAGTCCACTCGTAATTTTCTCCGTCAGCCGCATCCTTGAGATTATCCTTAGTTGACGGAACATCGCCATCGTGCAAAAGCTTGAACCAGATTTTTGCGTGTTCTTTTTCGTTTCTTGCTGTTTCCTCAAAAATATCCGCAATCTGCTCAAATCCATCCTTACGGGCTTTGCTTGCATAATATGTGTACTTGTTTCGTGCCTGAGATTCTCCTGCAAAAGCCGCCATAAGGTTCTGTTCTGTTTTTGTTCCTTTGATATTTTCCATTTTAATACCTCCGTTGGAAAAACTGTAATAAACATCCAGACAATTTTTTTGTCTTATATCAATTTTACTAGAGAAATTGCGAAAATCAACCAAAATATTTTCTGATTTCAAAAAATTATTTTGTTAGGCGGAATTTCCAGTTTTCTGCATACGGATTTAGAAAAATGGCGTCTGCTGAACTGGATTTAGTATCATTTTCCTAGGTATTTTAGTGAAAATTCCGCTTTTATATTGAAAAAGAACCTGTTATCATATAGAGATGAGAATTCGGGAGATGTTTTGCATGAAGAAAATGCGTTTTTTTTCTTTACTTATGATTTTATCTTTGCTTTTTTCTGTAATCAGTTGCAAAAAAAAGGCAGGTGTCCTTTGCGACGGAGTTTTTACTGGCGAAGGCGCAGGGCGTAATGGTGATATAACAGTTTCAGTTACAATTGAGGATGGGAAAGTTTCCGATGCGCGCATTATTTCTGATAATGAAACAAAAGAAATCGCTGCTCTTGTCAAAGATTCTATACTAGAAAAATTCAAAGCTACTGGAACGACCAACGGAATTGATGTTGTCTCTGGGGCAACCCTTACAGGGAACGGAATTATTGCGGCCTTAAACGCTGCGCTTGACGCATCTGAGGGAAAAGCCAAAGAGCAGATTGTTTATGAGGATTCTGAGTGTGACATCGTAATTATCGGTGCGGGCGGCGCGGGGCTTGTTGCCGCAACGGAAGCCGCCAGCAAAGGCGCAAAAACAATCGTCCTTGAGAAAATGGGAATCGTAGGCGGAAACTCAAATTTTTCCACGGGCGGAATAAACGCCTCATATACGAAAGAGCAGGAGCGTCTGGGCATAAAAGATTCTCCCGATGTGTTTTTTGACGATACCATGAAAGGCGGCTATTTTCTGAATGACCCAAATCTTGTGCGCACTTTGGTTGATAAATCAGCCGAAATTGTTGAATGGCTCCAGTCCCCGATGATTGGTGCGGATTTGAGCGATGTGGGAATGTTTGGCGGCGCAACGAACAAGCGCATTCACAGACCACAGGGAGGAAGCGCAATCGGAGAGCATCTTGTTCCCCGAATACACAATGCGGCAAGAAATCAAGGTGCCGATATAAGACTCAGGAACAAAGTGATTGATATTCTGAGTGACGGCGGAAAGGCTTGCGGCGTTCGCGTAGCTACAGGAACAGGTGAATATACAATAAAAGCAAAAGCCGTCATCATTGCAACAGGCGGTTTTGGGGCAAATCCTGATATGGTTGCGCTCTACAATCCTTCTCTTACCGATTTTGATACGACGAATCATCGTGGAGCAACAGGCGACGCATTTAAAATGGTTGAGAAATTTGATGCAGCTCTTACACAGATGGCACAGATTCAGACTCATCCAACTGTCGTTCCCGGCACAGGCATAATGATTACCGAAGCTGTCCGTGGAAACGGAGCTATTCTTGTAAGCAGAACAGGAAAGCGGTTCGTGAACGAAATGGAAACCCGTGATGTTGTTTCTGCTGATATTCTTGCGCAGCCCGGAAAGACCGCTTTCCTTGTTTTTGACCAGAATGTTCGCCTTTCGCTAAAAGCAATCGAAACTTACGCGAAAGAGGGACTTCTTGTTGAGGGCAGTTCTGTGGAAGAGCTTGCCGAAAAGCTGAATATTCCTGAAAAAGAATTTTTGAACACAATAACCACATACAATAATTATGTGAAAGCAAAGAAAGACGATGATTTTGGTCGGAATCCGAAAAGCATGGAACGGGAGCTTGTTTCCCCGCCGTTCTATGCCGTTGAGTGCGCCCCAGCAATTCATCACACGATGGGCGGGCTTAAAATCAATTCTAAGGCTCAAGTTATTAATAATGTTGAAAATCCTATTCCCGCTTTATATGCGGCAGGCGAGGTTACAGGCGGGGTTCACGGCGGAAATCGTCTTGGAGGTAATGCCGTTGCTGACTACTGCATTTTCGGAAAAATCGCCGCTGATTCTGCGCTGGAATATATCAAGGACAAATAAAATATGGGCGGTTTCTGTACGAAACCGCCCCCAATCGCTTTTTATTTATTTTTTACAGTGACATGTTCCGCCAGTGCCACAGCTTGAACAACCGCAACCACATGACGATTTTCCTTTCTTTTTGTTAATAATCATTTTTGCGATTACGGCAGCGACTGCTGCGAGCAAAACCGAACCTACGATTATATTTCCCATTTTTGCCTCCTATTTTACAGAGAGCTTTGTTGCCTCAGTATACTTTTTAATAAAGAGCATGTAAATAATTCCAATGAGAGCGACTACCGACAAGACAAAACCAATTAGATTCACATTTCCTGTGAAGAGTTTTCCAAACTGATTGATTATGAATGCGACTACATAAGCGAAACCGCACTGATAGCCGATTGCAAACCAAGTCCACTTTGCATTGTTCATCTCACGCTTGATTGCACCAATTGCGGCAAAACAAGGAGCGCACAAAAGGTTGAATACAAGGAACGAGAATCCAGCCACGCTTGTGAATGCCTGAGCGAGTGCCTGATATGCCGTGAGTTCTCCGCTTCCGTAGAGGATGCCCATTGTACCAACGATATTTTCCTTTGCGACAAGACCCGTGATTGATGCAACAGCTGCCTGCCAGTTTCCCCAGCCCAGAGGAGCAAAAATCCAAGCGATGCAAGAGCCGATTTTAGCAAGGATAGAAGAATCAAGCTGGTCTTCGCTAAGCATACCGAAGCCTTCTTCTGTCCAGCCGAAGAAACTTGTAAACCAGACTACGATTGTTGAGAGCAAGATTATTGTTCCAGCCTTTTTGATGAATGACCAGCCGCGCTCCCACATTGATCGGAGAATATTGCCCAAAGTAGGCATATGGTAAGCAGGAAGTTCCATTACGAACGGAGCCGGATTTCCTGCGAACATCTTTGTCTTTTTGAGCATTACGCCTGAAATGATAATTGCCGCCATACCGATAAAATACGCGCTTGTTGCTACCCATGCAGCTCCGCCAAAGATTGCGCCTGCAATCATTGCGATAAACGGAACTTTTGCTCCGCAAGGAATGAAAGTTGTTGTCATAATCGTCATGCGGCGGTCACGGTCATTTTCAATCGTGCGGCTTGCCATGATTCCAGGAACGCCACAACCCGTTCCTACGAGCATAGGGATGAATGATTTTCCTGAAAGCCCGAATTTTCGGAAGATTCGGTCAAGGACAAATGCGATTCGTGCCATGTATCCGCACGCCTCAAGGAAAGCGAGCATGAGGAAAAGGACGAGCATCTGCGGAACAAAGCCAAGAACGGCTCCAACTCCTGCCACAATTCCGTCAAGGATAAGACCAGAAAGCCATTCTGATGTTTCAAGCTTTTCAAGTAATCCACCGATTACAACAGGAACGCCAGGAACCCAGATTCCGTAACTTGCAGGATCGGGACCTTCTTCGCCGTATTTGGCTGCCATTGCTTTTGCCTCAGAAGCAACTTCATCAGTAATTTCGATTGGCTCGGAAAGCTCCAGCGTTTCTTCGTCTTCCACAACATAAGTCTTTTCGCCTTTTTCAAGTGCCTCAAGGATTGCTGGCGTGTCGCCATATTCTTCGGCAGCCTCTTCGTAAGCCGATGAGCCAATTCCGAACAAGTGATACCCGTCACCGAAAAGCCCGTCGTTTGCCCAGTCAGTTGCTGCGGCTCCAACTCCAACCATTGCAATCCAATAGACTGCGAACATAATCACGGCGAAAATCGGAAGACCAAGCCAGCGGTTAGTAACAACTCTGTCAATCTTGTCCGAATTTGAAAGTTTTCCGGCATTTGCCTTTTTGTAGCTCGATTTAAGAATCTGCGCGATGTAAACATATCGTTCGTTCGTGATAATGCTCTCTGCATCGTCGTCAAGCTCTTTTTCCGCCGCCTTTATGTCTGTTTCAACATGTTCGAGCGTAGCTGGTGCAATTTTGAGCATTTCAAGAATCTTGTCGTCACGCTCGAAAATCTTGATTGCGTACCATCTCTGCTGCTCTTCCGGGAGATTGTGAACGACCGCTTCCTCAATATGAGCGATTGCGTGTTCAACCGGCCCTGGAAACACATGCTGCGGAATTGTTTTAGTTTCTTTCGCAGCCTTAACTGCTTCTTCGGCCGCTTCCATGACATTCGTACCTTTTAAAGCTGAAATCTCAATGATTTTGCAACCGAGATGGCGGGTAAGTTCGTTAATATTGATTTTGTCCCCTGCCTTTTTTACGATGTCCATCATGTTCAGTGCGATTACTACAGGAATTCCAAGCTCCACAAGCTGAGTTGTGAGATACAAGTTTCGTTCAAGGTTTGTTGCATCAACTATGTTAAGGATTGCGTCAGGTCTTTCTCCGACTAGATAATTTCGCGCAACGACCTCTTCAAGGGTGTAAGGTGAGAGCGAGTAAATTCCCGGCAAGTCTGTCACTATAACGCCGTCATGTTTTTTGAGCTTTCCTTCCTTCTTTTCGACTGTTACTCCAGGCCAGTTTCCCACGAACTGATTTGAGCCTGTGAGCGCGTTAAAAAGCGTCGTTTTTCCCGCATTCGGGTTTCCTGCAAGTGCAATACGAATATTTTCTGCCATTTTAAATTCTCCTACTCAACTTCAATCATTTCCGCATCGGCTTTTCGTAAAGAAAGCTCGTAACCACGAACTGTCACTTCGATTGGATCTCCAAGGGGGGCTACTTTTCGCACGAAAATCTCAACGCCTTTCGTAACGCCCATATCCATGATTCTGCGTTTGACCGCACCAACGCCTGTCAGCTTGACAACTTTGACTGTCTCGCCTATTTTTGCTTCACGCAATGTTTTCATATTCTTTGCTCCTTTTTTGACTATTGGACCATGATTTTTCTTGCCATCTCTTCATTGATAGCAATGCGGGATTCTTTAACTTTGACGATTAAATTTCCGTTGAGTGAATTGACGACTGTGACCGTACCTCCAACTGTAAAGCCGAGGTTTGCAAGATGATGGCGGACTTCTTCGCTTCCGCCGATTTTTTTGATTATAAGTGGAACGCCTTTGTCAGAATAAACTATTGGTATCATAAGCTATTTCCTGTTAGTTCTTAGTAACTAGCTAAGACTAATATATATTAGTTTTGAGTAACAATCAATAGCGTTGGCAAAAAAAATCGGAAAGAAAAAAAAATTATGGCTGCTCGAAAATTTTACTCTGAGAACAGCCTTTAAAGAATGTGTTTTTTGATAAAATCGGCAACTCCGCTGTCATTATTGTTTTTTTCGGTGACGAAATCCGCGATTTTCTTGATTTCTTCAAGTCCATTCAACATAGCTACCCCGTACCCTGCCATTTTGATAAGGCTCTCATCGTTCATGCTGTCCCCGAAGCCCATCGTCTTTTCGATTGGAATATCAAGCTCATTTGCAAGCCATGTGACAGCCTCGCCCTTGCCGCAGTCTGGCGGAAGAATTTCTAGAAAATAGGGCTTGCTTGTGAAAATTACAGCACGCTCCCCGAATTCGGCGCGAAGAACTTTCTGTAATTTTTGAAGCACCTCAGGTTCCCCCGGAATCAGCATCTTCGTGAACCCTTTTTTGATGAAATCATCGTAATCGGGAACGACAACGCCTTTGAGCCCACAAAGTTCTATGTCAAGGCGCGTCCAATAATTTTCTTCCTTATAATAGATTGTGTCTGCCGTGTAGACTTCGCTCGTTAGCCCCCAACTTTCAGCAATTTCGTTCGTGCGGGTAAGGACATCGCTTTCGACCAGACGGCAAAAAATCTGCTGTCTTTTGTGCAAATCAAAAATCGAGCAGCCGTTTATCGCGATGATGAAGCGACCAGCCTGGCTTCCGGCAATCTCAAGCCGCCTCACAAAAGGAAGAATCGCATCCTCAGCCCTTCCTGAGCAAAGCACTATGTAAATTCCCTTTCTGGCACATTCGCGGAGTGCGGCAACATTCTCATCTGAAATCTGTCGCTCGTCGTTGAGAAGAGTATCGTCCAAATCAAAAGCAATAAGTTTAATATCGAGTTTTTCCATATTTTCCTGTGATTAATTAAAATTTTTTCGGAAGAGATTTTCCATTCTTTTTCCACGAATAATAATCGGCAGTCGGAATATCAACATGAATTCCAAGTGTGTTTACGGCTGCCAAAGTCATTACCGCTATTGTGATTGCCGCGCCGTCCATATTGATTGTGGCTCCGAGCGGAATCGATACAGAATACATATTCTCGTCAAGACCAAGTTTTATGAAACGAGCGCGAATACAAGGATAGGTGCGATTGCTTTGAGAGCGTTGACGAATAAAGTTCCGAAAATAGAAAGCCAGCTGACCGACGGTGCAAAAACCCCCAGAATCATTAAAACCGTCCAAAATTGGATTTTCATCGAGAATCAGAGTTTTCCAGACAGTCTAGTACATAATACTGATTTTAGTCTTTTTTTGAAATTCGTGAAAAGAGCTTACGGACAAGCCCGATTTTTCCGAATGTAAGCCACCAGAAAACAGCTGCGAGCAGAACGATTGGAACACTGAATATAGCAATGTAAAGCACAATAAACAAAAGCGCGTTGAAAAAGCCTGCGATGTTTCCTATCAGAGTGATGAACTGAGATTTTGTGTCAGGAAGAACAAAGCCCTGCTCAGTTTGTTTTGGCGGCAAAGAAGCGGAGATATGGATTGTAGAGAAATCAATCTGAGACGAAAGCCTGTTCATTCTTCCGCGCATACTTTCCAAATCCGAAGTGACTTCATTTATTCTTGCCTCAACATCAAGGATGTCATTTATCTTCGTTGCTTCCCGAAGATAATTCTGGTATCGTTCAAGAAGAATCTGCTTGGTTGCGATTCGTCCTTGCAAATCGTAGAACTGCTCCGTAACATCATTGCTGTTTATCTGCTTGTTCACAAGCTTTCCCATTCCGCTTGCCTGGCTCATTGCATCATCAAAATTTGCGGAAGGAATGCGGACTGTAATCGACAAGCTGCGGCTTGTTTCGGATGAGTTTGAGATATAGCCGCCGAATGATTTTACCCAGCTTTCTGTTGCCGTGCGCGTGTCCGAAAGACTTTGGACTTGTATGCTCACTTCGCCCGTTCTTATAAGTTTGCGCTCGTATTCCTGTGCGCCTGATTCTTTTGGTTGTATTCTATCCGGAGATGCTTTCTGTTTTGCGGACGCAGAAGAAAATCCTGCGCTTTTTGACTCGGTGGCAATTGAGCCAGAAGCTTCATCCAGCTGAAATTCAGCGGCAGCATAAGACTTAGAGTTCTGTTTTAATTTGTTTCCGCATGATGGGAGAAAAATCAAGCTCAGTGAAAGAAGAGCCAGCAAACGATTTTTGTTTTTCATTCTGTTCCTCAAGCAATTTCAGTTTTTTTCAATCATTTTTGAATAATAGCTGCCTTTAGGAATGGTGAATTTTTCAGGATTTTTCGATGGTGCTTCCAAGTCATCGACTGGGACTCCGTTCAGATGCCAGCCAGTGCAGTCGCTAAATTCCAAATGTTTTAGTTTCTTGCATCCCGCAAAAGCCTGCTCGCCAATTTTTATGCATTTACTAGGGATATAAACTGATTCCAAAGCCGTGCAACCAGCAAATGCCCTCGGATTTATCGAAATCAAATTGTTCGGAAAGCTGATTGATGAAAGGTGCGTGTTTCCTTCAAACGGGCTGTTTTCTACATGGGAACATTCGGTGACTTCGGAAAGGTCAAGGAAAACGAACAGGGAGCTTTCGTTTATTATGCGGCTGATGCTGTGAACGGTGTTATTCCCGACTGTTCCCCTTGCAATCACCATAACTTCGCTTCCTGGAGGCAACAATTTCAGAGCCGTCGCGAAATCCGAGACTTCGATTGTGTCTGTTCCGTTCGTCAGTTGGATAGTTGTTCCTGACTCCACTTCATCTGGGGAAGTGTGGGAAAAAACGATAGCTAACTTAGAATACTTTCTCATTCGCTCCTCCGATTTTAATCTTATGTTAAAGGATATCATAGGATTGAAAAGGACGCAAATTTTTTATAAAAATACTGAGAATATATTTAATGTATTGATTAAATTGAGCTTTGCGACCGCTACGCTACTGTTTGGTCTATTGGGAATGATTTTATTATTACTTCGCTACGAAACTATTGGGCCATCTTGGATTTGAACCAAGGACCAAAGGATTATGAGTCCTCTGCTCTAACCGCTGAGCTAATGGCCCGAAACTTCAATGAAGAAGTGTGTTTATTATATCAGAAAATAAGTTTTTTCGTCAATAAGTAGTTGTATAGGGAAATTAATATTAGACTATAAGAGTATTTAGTCCGAGTTTCGAGTTTTTACAAAGCCTCCATCATAATCTGTTTGTTTTTTTTGTGCTCTTCCGTTATCCAAGCCTTGAATTCGGCACACTCCTTGTCAAGCTCAGTGAAATCAGGCATTGGGGCATGCAGAGTCAAATTGTAGACGCTGTTGGCCTGCTCGCGCTACATTTCACTCTAGACATCCACATTTCAGTTTCAAATATCTTTATTGAGCGATATACTCTTTGTGATATTCATCAAGGAGTTCAAAAAGTCTGCGGGCCAACTCTTTGTAATCTTCCTCATTATTATTGGCAAGAGAAATTCTTACAGTTCCCGGCTGAGCATCGAAACCTGGTCCATACATAAGTACGACACCTTTCTTCTTGGCAAGGTCGTTAAGGAACTGAATATCAGTTTTGTTTGCAATTTTCCAGCTTGCAAATTTCTCATCATAATTCCGTTTGATTAAATCGTTGACATTAATAAGGGTGTAGTAGCTTGCGTTCTCATCTGATGCATCTGCTTCAAGGTGAAGTTCGCTCATCAAAGTAATATATCTCTGGCGAACAAGTTCGTTAGACTGTTCAATATAAAGGTCTTTTCCGCCTTCAACAAGATTTGTAAGGGCAATCAAACTCATAAAAACCTGAGAAGGCGTGCTTAAACCGCTAGTATGATAAAGACCGATTGAGCGGCTGTCTGCTGCAACTCTGTCTATGAATTTCATTGACTCTGGTTCTGCGGTAACGATTGAATACTCTTTGTTCAATTCATTCTTGTCTTTTGCAGGAAGTCTTGCAAGCAATTTATCCATAACATTATCTTTATTTGTTGCAATCAATCCGATACGCCAGCCTGTTGCTCCGTAAAGTTTAGAGTAAGAATAGACCAGAATTGTATTGTAAGGAATGCGGGCATAAACTGTCTCAAACGAATTAACAAAAGTTCCGTAAACATCATCGGTAAGGATAATAAGGTCCGGATTCTTTTTTACAACCTCTTCAAGTTTTTTAAGAGTTGCATCTGAAAGTGCGTGTGAAGCAGGATTTGAAGGATTTACAAGGAAAAAGGCTTTGATTTCTTTAGATTCAAGTTTTGCCAGTTCTTTGTCTGAAATGTCCCAATTGGTTTTATCTTCACTTGCAACATCAATTGAGACAAGACCATAATTGTTTACGCTTGGAATCTGAAGATAAGGAGTAAAGATTGGAGTTGCGATTGCAATTTTATCGCCGGGCTTTAAAAGCTTGTTGTGGCTCAAAGTATGGAAAATATAGCACATGGCAGCAGAGCCTCCTTCTGTAGGAAGAACATAAGTCTGGTCTGCAAGTTTCTTTCCATTGTAAAGAACTGACTCAAGATAATGATTTAAAATGACTTCTGTGTTTTTTAGACAGCGGCTGGGGCTTGGATAAAAGTCTCCTATAATTCCGCATACAAGTTCATAGACAATTTCATCTTTGTTCATGTTAAGATTCTTAACACAATAGTCAATTGCCTTAATAAGGAAAGCATCTGTTTTGTCAGCGGGATTCATGCTCTTGTCAAAGCGTTCTCCAATACCACTTTTGTCTGCATGACCTGCCATATCACCGTTATTCAAAGTGCGCTGACATTCAGAAAGAGCAAAATTCATAAAGCGGGTAAAAGCAAAACGGGCCTTTGTGTTAATCCAGTTTGGATTACCGCGGCCTGCATCAATAACCTTATAACCGCCAATATTTTCTTTTGCAAGTTCCCTCTGCTCAGCAGTAATTTCAAATGCGCCGATTTCTTTTTCCATCTGAACGGCTGCATCTTTGGTCATTGTCTGTTCATATTTACCTACATTACGCAGTTTAAGGCTGTCATCATTTGCCCTACTGCATGCAAAAAATGAAATAGAAACGATTGCAAAAGCCAGCGCAAGTCCGGCAGGTTTTATGTATTTTTTCATCAGTTTCTCCTAAAAGTTGCAAAATAAATTTGACTTCATTAATTCTGTATAAAAGCTCATTTATTTTCAATAATTCTTTGTGGAAATTGTAATTTTTCAGGAAAAATTAAACAGCCTTTTTTCAAAATTGATTTCCGTGGTGTCAATATCGTATTTAGTTTGTAATTCTTTAAAATGTGCATTATAATAGAAAGCTGCTTTTTAGCATAATTTTTTCTATGGAGTTCAATAATGGGTATTCTACTTGCCATGCACGGTGCAGTTTCGCAGGGCATCCTGTGGGGCGTTATGGCGCTGGGCTTGTACCTTACATTCAGAGTTCTTGGCATTGCAGATTTGACGGTAGACGGAAGTTTTGCTACCGGAGGAGCTGTCACTGGAGTTCTTATCATGCACGGAATGAACCCGCTGCTTTCACTGCTTGTGGCGTTCCTTGCGGGCATGGTTACAGGCGTTGTGACGGGGCTTATTCATACGAAGATAAAAATAAATGTCCTGCTTGCATCTATCCTTACAATGATTGCGCTTTATTCCGTAAATTTACGGATTATGGGAAAGTCAAACACACCGCTTCTTGGCTGTGATACTGTTATGTTGTTCTTCTGCGACAAATTTCAAATGTCTACAACTTCAGCAGGTCTTGCAGTAGGTTTAATTTTCGTTACAGTTCTGATTGCGGCAATGTACTGGTTTTTTGGAACTGAAATTGGAAGCGTAATGCGCGCCACAGGCTGCAACGAAGACATGATTCGCGCACTTGGTGTTAATACTGACCACATGAAAATTCTTGGTCTTGCTTTTTCAAACGGGCTTGTTGCACTTTCAGGCGCGCTCGTCGCTCAGGGACAAGGCTATGCGGATGCAGGAATGGGAACAGGAACTATCGTTATAGGGCTTGCGTCAATCATTATAGGCGAAGTTCTTCTCGGAAAGCATTTTGGTTTCTGGTGGACGCTCATTTCGGTAGTGTTCGGCTCTATTGTCTATCGCATCATTATAGCAATCGTTCTTCAGCTCGGACTAAAATCATCTGACTTAAAGCTTCTCACAGCGGTCATCGTTGTGTTCGCGCTTTCTATGCCCGTCATTCGTGACCGCATATCACGTAAGAAACGGATGGCAGCACTGGCAGCAAAAATTGCCGAAATCAACAAAAAATAACAGGAGCGAATGAATATGCTTAAATTGACAAATATTTCTAAAACATTCAATCCTGGGAAAATCACAGAGAGGATTGCACTCAAAGGCATAGATTTTGAGATGCAGGACGGCGATTTTGTTACCGTAATCGGAGGAAATGGAGCCGGAAAATCCACTCTGCTCAATCTTATTGCGGGAGTTCATTCAGCTGATACAGGCTCGCTCGTTCTTGACGGAATAGATTTGACGAATGTACCTGAGCATTTGCGCGCAAAGTATCTCGGGCGCGTGTTCCAAGACCCGATGCGCGGGACTGCCGCCGACATGCAGATTGAAGAGAACCTTGCCCTTGCAATGCGCCGCGGAAAAAAGCGCGGATTAAGCTGGGGAATTCATCAGTCGGAGCGGAAACTGTACCGCGAGAAGCTCGCGCTCCTTGATTTGGGGCTTGAAAACCGAATGACAAGCAAAGTCGGGCTTCTTTCCGGCGGTCAGAGGCAGGCTCTCACCCTGCTTATGGCAACGCTCCAAAAACCACGGCTTCTTTTGCTCGACGAGCATACAGCAGCCCTTGACCCAAAAACGGCAAAAAAGGTTCTTGAGCTTACGGAGCAGTTCATAAAGGCGGATAATCTTTCTGCGTTCATGGTAACGCACAACATGAAAAACGCAATTCACTACGGAAACCGACTTATTATGATGCGCGAAGGTCGTATTATTTTCGATGTTCGCGGCGAAGAAAAGAAAAACCTTAAAGTCGAGGATTTGCTCAAAAAATTCGGCTCGGCGGGAATTGATGGCGATTTTAATGACCGTATGATCCTGAATTAGCAACCGTTATTCTGAGCGTAGCGAAAATCTTTTCACTGCGCTCAGAATGTTTCAGAAAATCGGGCAAAGATTTATGAAAAAAGATGATATTCTTGCACGGCTCTTGCGCTTACAAGATAAAAACTACCGTGATTTCCAAGCAAAACTGATTCCTGCCGTGGACTCTGAAACGATAATCGGGGTGCGAACACCCGAACTCAGAAAGTTTGCCAAAGAGATTTGTAAAGACCCCGACACGACTGATTTTCTCTTCACCCTTCCGCACAAGTATTTTGATGAGAATCAGCTTCATGCGTTCATAATTTCTGAGGAAAAAGATTTTGAAAAATGTATCTCGCTGACAGAAAAATTTCTGCCGTTTGTAAACAACTGGGCCACTTGCGACCAGCTTTCCCCAAAAATCTTCAAAAAACATCATTCTGAGCTTTTGCCTCACATAAAAAATTGGATTAGCTCCGACAAAACTTACACAATCCGATTCGGAATCGGAATGATGATGCAACACTTTCTAGATGATGATTTTAGTGACGAGTACCCTGCGATTATTAGTAAAATCCGCTCGGACGAATATTATGTGAACATGATGATTGCATGGTATTTTGCTACGGCTCTTGCCAAGCAGTATGATGCCGTCCTTCCGTTCATCGAGCAAAAACTCCTTGATAACTGGACGCACAACAAGTCGATTCAAAAATCAGTCGAAAGCTACAGAATCACTTCTGAGCAAAAAGCATATTTGAAATCGCTGAAAGTAAAATAATCGGATTGTATAACAGATATTTTCTTGTTCCACGCTGGCTTTCGTGCTAGTATTTGTTACAGAGGTATTAAGATGACATATACGGAAGTGCTTGAAGAAGCAAGAAAATACATTGGCATCAAGTGCAGGGCGTGTCCTGTGTGCAACGGAATAGCTTGCAAGAACACAATTCCTGGACCTGGCGCAAAGGGAAGCGGAACAGTGGCAATCCGCAATTTTAACGCATGGCAGAATATCTGCATAAACATGGACACGATTTATGAGCATGGTACAGTTGACACTTCTATTAATTTTTTCGGGAAAGAATTTGCACTTCCTGTTTTTGCAGGTCCTGTCGGAAGCGTCAATTTTCATTACGGGGACAAATTTGACGATTTGAGCTACAACCACACTCTGCTTACAGCTTGTGCCAAAAGCGGAATTGTAGGTTTTACCGGCGACGGAGTGAACATCAAGGTCATGGAAGGAGCAGCAAAATCAATTTCTGCTAACAACGGAATCGGGATTCCTACGATTAAGCCGTGGAATCTTGAAACGATAAAAGAAAAGATGGAGCTTGCCCGAAGCGGAAATCCATTTGCAATGGCAATGGATATTGACGGAGCCGGCTTGCCGTTCCTTAAAAATATGAATCCGCCGGCAGGAAGCAAATCTGTAGCAGAACTGAAACAAATTGTTCAGATGGCTAATGTTCCGTTCATTATCAAAGGCGTTATGACCGTTCGTGGCGCAATGAAAGCTATGGAGGCAGGGGCCGCCGCAATCGTGGTCTCAAATCACGGAGGACGCGTCCTTGATGGCTGTCCTGCCACGGCAGAAGTTCTTCCGGAAATAGCAGAAGCCGTTAAAGGCAAGATGAAGATTATTGTTGACGGCGGCATCCGAAGCGGCACGGACATTTTCAAAGCCCTTGCCCTTGGTGCGGATGCTGTTATAATTGCGCGTCCGTTCGTTACGGCAGTGTTTGGCGGCGGCGAAGAAGGCGTTAAGGTCTATGTTGAGAAACTGAAATCGGAGCTTGAAGACACAATGGCAATGACCGGCGCGATGAAAATTGCGGATATAACAAAAGACATGGTACGAATAGCAGGATAAATTCGTAAAAAAACGCCAGCCGCAAGGACTGGCGGATAGCGGATAAAGCGGTGGCTCAACAAATTCAGCCACCGCAATAAATTTCCGAACAGATTTATTTACTTGTTTACATAATCGTTCAGCCATTTCAGAGAAATCTGCTGCCAATCTTTGCAAGTTGCATTTGGGTCATTCGTCTTAAACCCGTGCTTTCCATCCTGGAAAATATGCAGTTCGTAAGGAACTCCTTTCTCGCTCAGTTTGTGCGCAAAAGCAACCCCGTTGTAGTACAGCTTAACTGAACCATCGTTCTGAGAAAGCGCGATGAAAGTCTGCGGTGTTTTGTCAGTCACAAGCAAGTCCGTTGAGAACGCAAGCTGCATCTTCTTTTTGGGCTTTTCGCCAAGAAGAACTTTCCTTGAACCTGCGTGAGTTCCTGCATCCTGCATAGTGATTACAGGGTAGCAAAGCATCATAAAATCAGGGCGCGCATACACATCGTCAATTTCATCAATCTTAGAACCAATCTTTTCCTCATACATCGTTCCAAGGCAAGAAGCCAGATGACCGCCAGCAGAAGAACCCATGACCCCGATTTTTTCAGGATTCACGCCATACTCAGAAGCCTTGCTTCTGATAATTCTGATTGCTCTCTGCGCATCCGCAAGCGGGGCATATGCACCCTCAGCATGACCATCGCCAGGAAGCCTGTAGTTCAGGACGAATACCGTGTAGCCGTTCTCGCAGTAAAGTTTTGCGCGGTCAGCTCCCTCAACATCAAAAACAACGCGCTGGTAAGCTCCGCCAGGAGCAATAAGAACAGCAACCCCGTTCGGATTTTTTGCCTTATATAATGTCATGTACGGCTGCGTTATTCCCATCTCAGCACGGTCATTCACGCCTTCAACCTTACTTCTTTCAATAATTTCATTCTGAACATTCACATTTTTTGAGCCAGGAGCCGTTTTTTCAGGCCACAAGTAGATTTTTTCCTGAGCGAACAAGCTCGAAAAAGCGAATACAACTGACAATCCAGCAACAAAAATCTTTTTCATGATTCCCCCTTGAATCAAATAAAAATATCTTCCAATATACAGGGGATTTTTGCATCTGTCAAATTTCAATTTTTCACTCGCATTGCCCGCATTGCGTTCAGTACCGCAAGAAAACACACTCCCACATCGCCGAACACCGCAATCCACAAGTTAGTTAGCCCAAGAAAGCCGAAAATCATAATCGCAGATTTTATCGCAAGTGAAAAAACAATATTTTCATTGACGATAGCGACAGTCTTACGCGAAATGCGTATTGCATCGCAGATTTTTTCAGGATTGTCGTCCATAAGAACGATGTCAGCAGCCTCAATCGCGGCATCACTTCCCAGTGCGCCCATAGCAATTCCTGCATCCGCGCGGGCAAGAACAGGCGAATCGTTTATTCCGTCGCCCACAAACGCAAGTTTTTCTCCATCAGCCATAAGCTCCTCAACTTTCTGCACTTTCTGGGCAGGAAGTAGCTGGGCATGAAACTCATCAATCTCAAGCTCAGAAGCGACTTTACGCGCGGAATCATTCGTGTCACCCGTGAGCATAACATTTTTCCGCACGCCAAGATTTTTTAGAACGGCAAGGGCATTTTTTGACTCATCCTTTATTTTGTCCGAAATAACTATGTTTCCTGCGTAAGAGCCGTCAATAGCTACATGAACTATAGTACCGATTGCACCCGAATTTTCTCCGCCAAAGCCCGCGACTTTTTCTTTTTCCATAAGAAGCGCGTTCCCGACAAGAACTTTTTTTCCTCCGAGCAAAACTTTCACACCGTGCCCAGAAATCTCGCTCACATCGCATATATCAATATGATTACAACAATCTGCGCTGCACACTGCCAAATGAGCTTCTTTCAGTGATTTTGAAATCGGGTGATTTGAGTAGCTTTCCGCGTGAGAGGCAATCATCAAAAGCTCATCTCGGCTCAATTCCGAGCCAGAAGGCAAATTCACGGAAGAAACTTTAAAAACTCCATGCGTAAGAGTACCAGTTTTATCAAACACAACGATTTTTGTCTTAGCAAGGCTCTCCATAAAATTCGAACCTTTTATCAAGATTCCTTTTGCGGATGCCGCGCCAATTCCGCTGAAAAACGAAAGCGGAACTGAAATGACAAGCGCGCACGGGCATGACACAACAAGGAAAGAAAGCGCGCGGTACACCCAGACCGAAAATCCAAGCTGTCCGAACAACTCCGGCATGAAGAATTTGATGAAAATCGGCGGAATGATTGCGACACAAAGCGCAAGCACACACACAATCGGCGTGTAGACTTTTGCGAACCGGCGGATAAAGTTCTCCGACTTGGCTTTTACGCTGCTTGCGTTCTGGGTAAGCTCAAGGATTCTTGAAACTGCACTTTCAGAATATTTCTTTGTGACCCGGACGCGTAAAAGTCCCGTATTGTTCACAAACCCCGAAAGAACCTCAGAACCTTCCCTAACCGAGCGCGGAACACTTTCGCCTGTGAGTGCGGAAGTGTCAACGAATGATTCTCCCTCAACAACGATTCCGTCAAGCGCAAGCCGCTCTCCGGCGCGGACTTCGATTATCTCGCCCACGGAAACTTCTTCTGGCTCAACACGGATTGATTTTCCGCCCCGCACAACAGTCGCGTGGTCAGGACGAATTTTCATAAGCGATGCGATTGAGTCGCGGCTTTTGTCAACGGCATAATCCTGAAAAAACTCTCCGAGCTGGTAAAAAAGCATTACCGCAACAGCTTCGGAAAGCTCTCCAAGAAACACTGCCCCGAACGAAGCGATGGTCATAAGAAATTCTTCACCAAAAATCTCACCCTTGCGGATATTCGCAACAGAACCAAGAACGACTTCTTTTCCCACAATGATGTAAGCCGCAAAATAGAACGGCGCGCTGGCAATTGATTTTCCTGCTGTTCCCATGCCAATCTTTTCTGCCCAAAACTGAACAAGCGGTATATCAAGATGCTCAAAAACAAGCGCAATGACAAAAAGAACCGTGGCAATCACAAGTTTTTTGATTTGTGCGCCCCTGTCCTCGTCATCATGGTCGTGGCTATGTTCGTGGCCGCAACCGCATGAACAATGAATATGCGGCTCAGAATGTGTTCCTACGCGCGCGAATTTATGGGCGCAATGTTTGTCTTCATGTTTCATAACCTTCCTCCGCGAAATTATTCTGAGATATGCTCAAGTCCCATGCTCAGGATTGAAGAAACATGGTCATCGCTCAACGAGTAGACATTGAGCTTTCCGACGCGCTCAAAGCGCACAAGATGATTTTCTTTCAGGATGCGCAGCTGGTGCGAAATTGCCGACTGCTGTATTCCCAAAAGCTCAACCATTTCTGAAACAGAAAGGCTTTTGTTCAAAAGCGCGAACAAGATTTTTATCCTTGTTGAGTCGCCAAAAATTTTGAACAATTCTGCAATATCAACAAGAGAATCTTCGTCAGGAAGAAGCTCTAGGACATCTTTTTTTGCAATATCTTCCATGTTTTCTCTCCATGAAAATTCTTTCATATGATTAGTTATTCATATGAAAGAATAATAATATCACATGGAACAATTGTCAAGAAAAAATTCCTGAGCTAAAAATAATCCACAAAATTGATTTCGCTCTTTTCGTAGTAGTCGGCAAAATAAGAGCTGTACTGGCTAAGAGTTTTCCTTGCAACATCATTGTCCTGATCAACAAGGAAGCGGAAGATTTCGCCTTTTATCCGAACGATTTTAGTCTTTGTCACGGCAAATGCGGTGGCATCATGCGGGCGTTGCAGAGTGCAGGAAATTTCCCCGAAAAACTCTCCCTCCGTGTACAACTTGCCGCCGTCGGATTTAGATACCTGAACTTTTCCCTCAACGATATAATAAGCCTCATCGTTCATATCGCCTTTGGCAAAAATAACACTGTCAGCCTCAAAATCAGCGGACAGAGATTTGTCAGCAAGAAGAATCTCCGGACGGAGGAAAAGTTTCCGCCGCATTTTTCCGGCAAAACTGCCCTCTTCTTTTTTGGGAAGAAGATAAAGCTCTCCGATTAAAAGTTCATCAAAAAACTGGTTTACAAAAAGATACTGTGCGCAAAAAAGAAAAAAAGTAAAGAAAAAGAAAATATCCATGAGAAGAAGAATCATATTCCCCATCATTCCGTACAGCACATTGTAATTGCGCGGATTCAGGAAAAAATGAAGCACTATTCGGAACGCCCAGAAAGACACCGTACAAAAAAGCCCGAGAGCAAGACAGCTCCAGAAAGAAGGCTTTGTTCCGGGGACAAGTTTGTACAAGACTGTAACAACGCAAAGAATCAGTATGTTAGGAAAATATTTTATAAAAAAAGCCGACACAAAATGATTGAAAATGTCAAGCTGCGGAAATTTCTGCACTATAGCCACGAAAACAGACAGCGATGTTGCGTAATGAAGAAGGATATACGCAAAAACCACGGCAGAAAAAGCAAAAATAATCATCGTCACCACGGCGAACATCATAAGCTGGGACGAAAATGACTTGCGCTCGTGCTTCGTGTGAAAAATCATCTTGAACGACTGGAAAACTGAAACCAGAAATCGGCGCGACATCCAGAACGCAAACAAGAATATGAAGATTTCAAAAAGCCCGCTGATTTTTGCCACAGAAAGAGCACGAATGAACCGTTCCGGGGAAAAATAACGCTCAAGCTGCGGAACGACAGAAAGAACCGATTTTAAAAGAGGACTAAGTATTTCAGGCGATGCGTGGAGTATTCGCGTCATTACGATAAGCGAAATCATAAAAATCGGAATGAACGAGAACAACAGCCCGAATGAGCAGGCTTCCGCATACGAAGGCATTTTGTTCAGCGCAAACAATTTTATCGTTATGAAAAGAGCCTGACACTGCGTAAAAAGCCACGCCTTTTTTCTTGTCTTTTCTTTGGGCATATTTTTCAGGGATTCCCCTCAGGAAGTAAGCAGAACCTTGTGCGATGGCAAGCGTCGCAATTTTGCACGATACGCCTTACCACCGCATTTTCAGAAAAACCTGCTATTTTACAAGGTCAGAAGGAAGTGTTATACCGAGTTTTTCGAGAGTGTCTTTGTTGTAGCTGAACTCGCATTTTTCAAGATACTGAATAGGCATATCTTTTGGAGCTTTTTTACCCTGCAAGACCTCAGCTGCCATTTTAGCAGTCTGCTTTCCAAGCTCGTAGTAGTCAATTCCGAATGTTGCAAGTCCGCCAGACTGAACCATTCCGTCCTCACCGACGATTGTAGGAATCTTGTTGTCCGTAGCGACTTTTGAAACAGTTGCCATTCCGGCGGCAAGCATATTGTCAGTAGGAGCGTAGATTACATCAACTTTTCCCACGAGGCTCTGAGTAACCTGCTGGATTTCGTTTGAATTTGAAACAGTCGCCTCAATATAGTTAAGTCCGACTTTTTTGCACTGAGCCTCAGCAAGTTTTGCCTGGAACTCGCTGTTCTGCTCGCTTGAGCAGTACATGATTCCGACAGTCCTTGCGTTAGGAACGATTTTCTTGATAAGGTCAATCTGAGCGGCGCATGGCGTAAGGTCAGATGTTCCGGTAACATTTGTTCCTGGCTTCTCGTTTGATTTTACGAGCCTTGCAGAAGCAGGGTCAGTAACAGAAGAAACAAGAATCGGGATTTTTTTCGTAAGATTAGCAACGGCCTGAGCGGCAGGAGTTGCGATTGCAAAAATCAAATCATAGCGTCCGTTGACGAATTTCTGAGCAATTGTGACACAGTTTGCCTGTTCACCTTGTGCGTTCTGGTAATCAATCTTAATGTTCTTGCCATCAACATATCCAGCTTCTTTAAGGCCATCGATAAAACCCTGATAGTTTTTATCAAGGGCAGGATGCTCAACGAGCTGCACGATACCGATTTTTACCGTGCTATCCTTTTTCTTTTTGCCACCAAAAGCAGAAACATTTCCTGCCATCATTACGGCTGCGAAAGCAAACAATACAATTTTAGCAGCTTTCTTCATAATTATCCTCCAATACATTTTATAAATGAACTAATAGAGATGTTCAGAAATTTCATTTTTCCAAACAGGTCTAATAATATAGATGTAAAAAACATTGGTCAAGAATGGTTTCAGCAACAATCCCAATTATATAGAACTTTTGAAAAATCGCATCGCAAAAGAGCGTCCTTGCTGATGAAAAAATTTGCCGTTCCCATATCGCCCCACATAATTCCTGAGTTGCCGACCGAATCGCTGTCCATCTGAAAAAGGAGAGTGTCGCACTCATGTCCGAGATTCCGAGGATCTTCCTGCATGAAATTCGGGTAGCCTCCAAGCCAATGCCCAACATTGCAATTGGAAACCTCATTGACGAAACTCTCCCCGAACGATTCATACGGGTCAAAATCATCCGGAAAATCAACACCACATTCTTTTCCAAGCTCTTTGAGCACATTCATAAATCTATCATAGCTCTGGATTCCAAGAAAAGTTTCTGTTTTCTGGAATGAAAGCGCGAATTCCTCCGAAAACGGAAAAATCTCATCCGTGCCAAGCGAATACGAAACAGGGATTCCCAAGTCTAGCACCGAGTTCTCCGTCACAGCTGCGGAGATTTTTTCATGGTACACGACACGCCAAAAATCCTGCTTAGTTTGATTGGAAAAGTCCAGACCGTACATATTGCCTTGCGAAATGAAAAATTGCAGAATCCCGGACATCGGAAAATTATCCAAAGGCGGGACTTCTTCCATATTGAGCTGTGCAAGCAGGACAAGCTTTTTTCCATCCGAGCTGACAGGATACGGCTTATTCAGATTCCAGTACGGAACTCCCCCGAATTTGCTTTGAAAAATCGAAAGATGACCTTTTTGCGAAGGCGTTATTTTTATGGCAGGAACGCTTGTCTTTTCTTTCAATTTGGACAAAATTCGGCTGTTTTCAAAAAAATGACTTTCCATACGCGAAGTTTATCACGGAAAAATCATATTGTGTATAAATTTTCAGTTTTATTGTAAACATTCGAGAAAACTTTCACTTGCGGTAAATCGACAAAATGATATATAATAAGAAGCTAATAGGAAAATCCAGTTGGATTTTGTTTTTTTTTAATCTAGGAGAATTATAATGGCTTTATCAAAAAAGTTTTCATCAGATGGAAAAACATGCACGGTAAAATTCACTGTTTCAAAAGAGGCAGCAAACGGAGCTAAATCTATTTCAATTGCCGGCGATTGGAACAGCTGGAGCAGCACGAGCGATCAGCTCAAAGAGGGAAAGAAAGGTGATTTCTCAATTTCTATCACCCTTGAAACCGGGAAAGAATATCAGTTCAGGTATCTCTTTGACGGAAGCCGCTGGGACAATGACTGGGCAGCTGACAAATACATTCCGGCACCGTTCAGCTCAACAGACAACAGCGTTGTTGTTTGCATTCCAGAAGAAAAGAAAACAACAAAAAAAGCATCTAAGAAAGAAAACTAATATATATCACAAATACAATTCAAGCTGCTGTTCGGAAAATTATATTTTTCCTGACAGTTTCGGAAAGGCGGCTGTTCAGAATCGAACAGCCTCTTTTTTTCAGGACAGAAAGAAAAATGAAATCGATAATCTTAATGGGAATAAAACATTGTGGCAAAAGCACACAAGGAAAACTTATCGCAAAGCATCTGAACTGTGATTTTTTTGACACCGACGATATTATCACCGAACAAACAGGAATGACACCGCGGGAAATATATTCCAAAAAAGGAAAAGATTCATTCATGGAAGCAGAAACAGCCGCTTGCAACTTTCTTCTGAACAGGGGCGAATCTCTTTGCGTAATAGCGACCGGAGGCGGAATCTGCAACAATAATGACGCCCTGAAAGCACTCCGTCAGATAGGAACTTTCGTGTTTCTGAACACAAGCGAATCAATCGCCTGCAACAGAATCGTGCATGAAGCCCGCATCCTGAAGGACGGAACGATAACGAATCTTCCTGCATACATCGCAAAGGAAGACCCGCAGAATATGTCCGATGTGAGGAACTGCTTTCACACATTCTATGTCGCAAGGCAAAAAATCTACCAAAACATCTGCGATATTCGCGTTGACATGAAAGTTACCTCAAAAAGCGAAAATTTGAAGGAAATTCTTTCGGCTCTGTCCATAATGAAATGATTCCAGTAAAATCTTCTATAAATATGAAACAAACATTCAGAGAATTCTTAAAATCAAAAACAGAAAAAAACGAGCCAATTTTTTTTGACGGCGGAATGGGAACTATGATTCAGGCTTCTGGTGTGACCGAATACGACATACCAGAAGACCTTTCAATTACAAACCCGGATTTGATAAAAAGCATACACAAAAAATATATAAAAGCCGGTGCAAATGTGCTTACCGCCAACTCATTCGGAATAAATCCGCTCAAACTGATGAGTGCCGAATACTCTTTGGACGAATATCTCGAAGCCGAAATGAAGATACTGAAAGATTCCGTGCAAGAGGCAATAGACGAAGGGACAACAGAACCACTTTACATTGCGTGGGACTCTGGTCAAATCGGCCGTCTTTTGGAACCTCTTGGCGATATGACTTTTGACGAAGCATACGAGGCATACAAAGCTACCGCTATGGCAGCCGAAAAATACGGAGCGGAACTTGCGATTCTTGAGACTCAAAGCGATTTGCACGAAGTAAAAGCTGCCGTTCTTGCCGTAAAAGAAAATACGAATCTTCCGATTGTGGCAACGATGACTTTTCAGGAAAACCTGAGAACTTTGACCGGAGCTGATGTTCTTACATGCGTAACATACCTTGAGGCAATCGGGGCAGATGTAATCGGGTTCAACTGTGGTGGCAGCCTGAAAGACGATGAGGAGCTTGCGCGCCAGTTTATGAAGTACGCCCATGCTCCGGTTCTTGCCCAGCCAAACGCGGGGCTTCCCACCGTAATCAACGGAAAAGCCGTGTTCCTTGTTGGGGCGGAGGAATTCGCAAAAAGCCAGCTCAAAAACATGGGGGAAGGAATATCCCTGTTCGGCGGCTGTTGCGGAACAACACCAGAACATATCGCGGCTTTGCGGGAAACAATCACAACGGCTTCCAAAGAGCAGAAGACGCCAACAGAAAAATCTGAAAAAAACGATACATTCATCTGCTCTTACAACAGCGCGGTTCAGATTGGCGGAAAAGCCGGACCTATGATTGTTGGCGAAAGAATAAATCCGACGGGAAAGAAAAAAGTAAAGGCGGCATTGCAAGCCCACGACATGAACTTTTTTATTTCGGAGGCAGAAAGCCAGATAAACGCAGGCGCACAAATCCTTGATGTGAATGTGGGGCTTCCAGGAATTGATGAAGCCCAGATGATGGTTGATGCGGTAACAACAATCCAGACTTCGTTCAACACGCCGCTCCAGCTTGATTCAAGCGAAGCTCCCGTTCTGGAAAAAGCCCTGCGCTACTACAACGGAAAGGCTCTGATAAATTCCGTGAACGGAAGAAAAGATGTAATGGATAAAGTTCTTCCGCTCGTAAAACACTACGGCGGTTCTGTCGTCGCTCTGTGCATTGACGAGAACGGAATCTCGCCAACGGCAGAAGGACGGGTTACAGTAGCGAAAAAAATCATAGCGGAGGCGGCAAAATACGGAATCAAGCCGCGTGACATCGTAATCGACACGCTTACGCTTACGGTTTCCAGCCAGCAAAAAGAAGCCCTTGAAACTTGCCGCGCAATCCAGCTTCTCAAAGATGAATATGGCTCGCAAGGACTTCAATTTATTCTTGGAGTTTCAAACATTTCGTTCGGAATTCCAAGACGGGACATAATCAATTCACGATTTTTCTCAATGGCCTTGTACTCGGGACTTACGGCGTGCATTATAAACCCGCTCTCAGAGCCGATGATGGAAACATACCACGGCTATCGCGCTCTTGCGGGCTATGACGAAAACTGTCTTGCATATATCGAAAAATACACAGGAACTACCGCTCCCGTGTACGGACTGAGCGCAGAACAGGCTGCCTCTGCGTCACAAAATGTTCCTGCCGCCAAGACAGAATCCAAAACGCTCTCAAATCAAGTTATCCTCCCTGAGAATCTCAGCAATGACGAAAAATCTCTGATTGACACAATCTGCAAGGGGTTCAAAGATTCTTCGCCAGCAGTGACGAAAAAACTCCTTGAAAGCGGAAAGCAGCCTGTTGACATAATAGACCGCTGCATTGTTCCTGCCTTGGACTTGGTTGGAAAAGATTTTGAAATAGGGAAGAAATTCCTGCCACAGCTTCTTCTGAGCGCGGACACAGTTTCCGCATCATTCGCTGTCATAAAAGCTCATCTTGACGAAACAGGCGTTCAGCAGGAAGAAAAAGGTAAAATCGTAATCGCAACGGTATTCGGGGACATTCACGACATCGGAAAGAATATCGTAAAAGCCATGCTGGAAAATTATGGCTACACTGTAATCGATTTGGGGAAAAATGTTCCTTACGAAAAAGTCGTAGACACTGTGATTGAGAACGACATTAAGCTCGTGGGACTTTCTGCACTTATGACGACGACTGTGGGAAACATGGAGACAACGATAAAACTTCTGCGCGAAGCAACTCAAAAAGCCGGTAAAACGGTGAAAATCGTAGCTGGCGGTGCAGTCCTTACGGCGGATTACGCAACGGAAATCGGGGCGGACTACTACGGCAAGGACGCTATGGCAACGGTTGCGGTTGCAAAAGAGGTGTTCGGGCGTTAAGCTGCTCTGAACAAGATTGGCAATGTTCCTGCCAAAGAGTTGCTTTCCAGCTTAAAAGCTGACATAGACCGCTTTGTTGGAGACGCCCCACAGTTTGACGATATTACGATGATTTGTCTGGAATACAAGTCGCGTATGCAGATATAAAATATCTGCAAGAAAGCTGCCTGATTATCAGAAACTTACTTTTTTCTGATAATCAGGCTTGCGTTGCAGCCGCCGAACGCAAACGAATTGCTCATGCAGCAACGAATTTTTTGCCCAGAAACTTTGCTTTTTTCTGCGGTAACAAGATTCAGCATTGGCATTTCTTCATCCTGAACACCGTCCCACAAATGAACAGGAAGAATCTGCTCTTTGATTGCGTAAAAGCAAACTGTCAGTTCAAGACTTCCTGCCGCCCCGAGAGTATGCCCCATCATTGGCTTAGTGGAAGAGCATGGAACACAGGCATTTATGTTTTTACCAGGCTCATTTTCTGAACCAAAAACCAAATCAATTCCGCGCGACTCCATGCTGTCGTTCAGATGAGTTCCAGTTCCATGAAGATTCACATAATCAATTTGATTGGGAGAAAGCCCTGCGTCTTTCAAAGCTGCCTTCATAGCCTGAGCCGCGCCAGTTCCGTCGGCAAGCGGAGCCGTCATGTGACTTGCATCGCACGATTCTCCCGTCCCAGAAAGGATAATTTCGGTTCCGTCCAAATCATCGCGGCTCAAGACGAACACTGCCGCCCCTTCGCCAAGATTGATTCCGCTTCTGTTCTTTGAGAACGGATTCGTCTTTTCATGGCTCACGGCTTCAAGGCTGTCAAACCCAAGCAAAACCGTGTCACTTGCAACATCAACGCCGCCCGCAATAACGGCATCGCAAAGCCCCGAACGAATCAGCTCTTTTGCCTTAATCACCGCGCTGGCAGAAGAAGAGCAAGCCGTTGAAAAAGCAAGGCATATTCCCTCCGCACCGAATTTCTTCGCCGCAAAAACAGCCGGATAATCCGCCCCCTGAGCTTTCAAGTCATAATCTGCGGGAAAAGAGCCGTTCCCAAAGAACGCCTTGTGCGCGTTGAACGACAGAAAACTTCCGTTGTCACACGAGCCTATGCACACGCCCACACGATTCGAGCCATACTCAGAAATCGCTTTGCGAGCAGTTTCTTCTATTGAATTTAGCGCAAAATCAAGAATCTGCAAAACGCGCATATCAAATTTGTCGCCCGTCGGGGTCAACTCTGAATCATCAATTTTTCCAACATAAAACGATTTTACACCGTTCTCGCCCACTAATCCGCAATCAATTTTTTTGATTCCGTCCCTGCTCCCACACGAAAGATTTTTTACAAAATCGCCGGGATTTTTGGAAGTTCCTGCCGCACAAATAAATCCTGGATTTGAAATATAGATATCCATAAATATCCTCACTAACTTTCATCAAAATCAATTGCGAAAACTCATTGCGCTCAGAACCGCAGTCGCAAGTCCCGCAAAAACCGTAAGCCCGATTATATGCACAGGCGCAAAAGCAGAAATCGAAAGTGCACCGAACGAAAGGGCTGTAGTCGCAAAAGAAAGAAGAAGCGCGAAACTGTTCAGATTGTCGCAATTATTTTTCTTTCCCTCAACGACATAAATAATGTAATCAAGTCCAAGCCCGAACACAAGCACCAAAGCCGTAATCGGGAAAAAGCCCACAGGAATTTTCCGAATGACAAGAACCGAAAGCGTAACACAAGTTACCAGAACAGGAACAACCGCAATTAACGCGACGGTTTTCTTCGGATAGAAAAACAAAAGCCCAAGCATGATAAGAACGAACGCCGCAAGAAGAAGCCGAATCATTGAAACAGAAAGTTCATCAAGCTGGAGCGAAATGTCCTTGGACTTATTCAGAAAATACACACCGCTCGGGCAATTTTCTTTTTTCACAAGCTCCCGAAAATAAGCCTCGTCCTCCGCATGAAGAGGCATCACACAAGAATAAAACGCCCCGTCCACCTCGCCAAGCCAAAGATTTTTTATTGCAGAACGGATTGTTTCAGGAAGATTTTCATCATCGGCACAAAAATATTTGCCCGCCCGGTCAGAAAAATCATTACGGAAAGAATCCGAGCTTTCAATTCCAAAAACTGAAAGCTGCTTATCTGCGAGCGGAAGAAGATTCCGGCACGCTTCATAGCTTTTTTTCTGAGCCAGCTTTGACGGAATGAACTGGGAAATCGAAAGATACTGTCCCAGCTTGCCGTTCTTTTTTTCATCGTCAAGAATTTTTGCGAATTCTTCGTTTTTTTCAAGAAGAAGCTCCTGCGTTTCTGCCTTGATGATAAAATACCAGCCGTAAGAGCCAGTGCTCATAACCTGATGAACTTCTTTTTCATTTTTCATCATAAAATCTGACATTGAATAAAGCGAACTTATATTGTTCTTGATTTTCAATTCGTTCCGATTTGAAACCAAGATTCCAATCGAAAAAAGAAAAATTGTAGCCAGGACTCCTCTAAGAACATGACGGCTAGCGAGCTTACCAAAACATTTTCCGAGAAAAGTCCTTGTGCTTACCAAAAAAAACTTTGGCTCTGATTTTTTTCCGAAAAACCGATTCGCATTATTTTCAAAAATCGTCTGAGGTTTTCTGAATTTGGGACAAATCGAAATCACTGAAAGATATGAGCTGAAAAGTCCCGAAAACAAAAAGACCGCTGTTTGCTTCAAAAAAGGAAAAGGAGCGAAAAACAACGCAACAAAACAAAGCTGTGATGAAAGAAATCCAAGCGTAATTCCACGCAAAATATGATTCCGAACATCAATCGAATTGCTCAAAGACTGATTTTTCTTCCAGTGGACGAAAAAATGAATAGAATAATCAAGGCAAGTTCCAATAAGCGTAGTTCCGAATACAAAAGTCAGCACATGAATTTTTCCGAACACGCACACTGTCGCGCAAAATCCAACAAGGCACGAAAGCGACACCGAAATTACGGAAACAACGGACGGCAAAATACTTCTAAAAATCAGGAGGAAAAGCAAAAACACCAGCGCAAGCGACACGCCAGAAATAACAGAAATCTGTCTTTGCGCGCTAGATGCGCTTTCATAACTGTGAAAAGGAACGCCGCTGAACAAAAAGGAAACCTGGCCGTCCGCCCCAAGCTCAGAAACGGTCTTCTCGCACTCGGAAAAGATTTTTTGCACCGCACTGTCGCTTCCTGCCAAAGACGCGCCGCTATCGGACAAAACAGCCCGCACAAGAACATACCAAAACCCGTCTTTCTCAGCCGCAAGAACATCGTCCTTTGGGGACATCGCCACGGAAGAAGCCGCACCGTCCTCAATGAATTTTCTAAGCCCAAATTCAGTTAGCATGAACGGGTCGGTCTCAAGGTTCGACAAATCCGAGAGCAAAAACGGGCTGAACGACAGCTCAAGCGACTCTTGCGCAAAGTCCTCCGCAGAACCGTTTTCTAGCCGCGCAATGTCAGACTCGGAAAGCAAGTTGAATCTGTAATCGTACACAAAAGACAATAGCTCTGAAACGGCTTCTGAACCAACAAAAAGCGAAATCTCATCAAAATAATCTGCACCTTTCTTGTTCTTCGCGCCAAGACACGACTCATAGAACGATGCGCAAGCCTTTTTCGCAAGTTCTAAATCAGGCGACTTTGCAAGAACAACAATGGCGCGCCCGTTTCTGCCAGACAAAACGGAGTCCGCAGCCTGCACTTCTTTCAGCGCGCTTGACGGCGGAAGTATGTCAAAAAGGCTAGTCTGAACTTTCATGCGCCCCGCAAAAAAAGATGCAAGAAAAAAAATCAGCACAAAAGAATGGAACAAAATCCAAACTGTTGTTTCAGAAACGTATCTCAGCGGATTTTTCATCGTTCGCCCCAGAAATCAAAGAAATTATACCACTGATACGGATGCGCCCTGCAATGATTTTCCAGTTCCCCCACATAACATTTTGCAGCACTAAAAATGCGAGCTTCCCGCTCTTTTCTCGGACAATCAAAACTGACAGGATTTTTTCTGACGAACATATCGTACTGGGAGCTGAAACTTATGTCTTTCTGCCTAAGCCCGAACAAAAAATAAGAAGGCACATTCAAAAGAGCTAAAAGCAAAAATACGCCGTAAGGGAACGAAGCCTCTTTTCCAAGAAAAGGGATTCTCAGCGTGCGGTCAGAATTCGCACTTACCCTGTCTCCCGCAATTACAACGACTTCGCCTTTTTCAAGCCGTTCCTGCAAAAGAATCACAGTTTCAGGACCAATGCTCTCTGAGTTCACGATATGAAACGATGAGCCGGAATTTATTTTGCTCAGAACCTGATAAAGACCTTTGGAAATATCAACATTTGAGATTGTGGTTATGCTCATCTTTTTCTCCGTTCCGCTCTCACCGAGACTCGCAAGACCTTTGAGCATCTGGGCGTTCCCCAAATGCGAGATTACAAGGACAGTTCCCCTGCCGGCGTTTATGTTCTGAACAAGGTCGGTCACATCATCGTCCTGCCAGTGAACATTTCTGAAAGAGAATTTTCCCGCCCATGATTGCAAATTCTCAACGAGATTTATGGCAAAACTGATTATGTGCTTGCACGAAGAGCCTTTAAGCCCCAGCTGTCCAAAAAAATCATTCGAGAAAGAACGCGCCCTGAAAGAAAAAATCCAGTAGAAAAATCCGATTGGAACTGAAAGGAATCTTAAAACAACCGGCGGAAGTATTTTCAGACAGAAAAACATAAGCGCGTAACCGATTCGATTGTTCTGTTTGATTTCATACCAGTTCGATTTTTCGGCTTTATCGTCCACGGATTTTTCTCCAAAGCAAAAGGGGGCTTCTGACAATCATTCCGAAACAGAATTTCGTGAACACCCAGGAAATGCGCACATTGTCCCTGAAAGCATGGAAATTTGAGACTCCATCGGAAAGATAAGTCACGCGGACAGGATGAAATTCAAACGGAACGCCGCGCCAGATAAGTTTTATGAGAATATCTATGTCGAAACCCATCCGGCTGTCAATATGACCGTGCTTCAGGAAGCGGCATGTCTCGTCCACAGGATAGATGCGGAATCCGCAAAGCGAATCGACTATTCCGCCCTGCCATGTCACGATTTCACACCACATATTAGCGAATTTGTGCGCGTTCTTTCTGCACTCGGGGGCAGTTTCATCGTACTCAGGATAGCCGCATATCATTGCGGAAGGATTTTTTTCAGCGCACTCAAAGAAAAAACCGCATCGACTTGAATCGTGCTGCCCGTCTGCATCAAGCTGGAGGATATGCGTAAAACCTCGCTCCTGAGCATGGAAAATGCCTTTTCTGAAAGCAACGCCTTTTCCGCAATTCTTCTCGTTCGCTACCAAGTCCACGAGCGAACCGTGTTTCTCACAGATTTTTGCAAGGAAAGACTTTGTTTCAGAGCCGTTTCCGTCATCAACAAGAATTATCTTTATGTCGTTTTCCTGGCAGAACGGAGCAAGCGTATCAACGACTTCCATACAGGCTTTTCCGTGGTTGTACACCGGAATAAGAACAGCCTTTTTCATGCGTTTCCCCCTTTTTCTGCATGACTAGAAACAGTGTAACTTCCTGCAGAATAAAGCACCGATTCGTCCTCGCTTCTTATTTCAAAAGTAATTTTTCCGTTATTCAGCTGGATTTTGAACAACACGACTGAATCAGGTAGTATCTTATCAGAGAATTTAAGCCGTTTTATGCCTTGCATCGGAAGCGGAGAACCAAAGTATTCGCTTGCAAAATGAGCCGTCAAATCAATCTGCGCCACCGCCGGAAGCAGCTTGAATTCGGGGAAATGTCCGTCAAAATAATCCGAAGATGCAGGAATTTGCACTTTCAGGACAACTTTTCCGTCTTCTTTTGAAACAAGAGTTTCTTTCGGAATTCCATGAAACATTTCCACAGCTCAACCCTCCGAATCAGAATGGAACAATGCCTGAATCTCAAGCTTATGCTTTTTTCCTTGCACATCAACTGGGATTTTATCAAGATACCGCCATTTTTTTGGCAGAATGACATTCTCAAAAAACTGAATCAGATATTCGTGGAAAAATCGATTAATCTGAAATTTCTCCATACCAGAAAATTTTTCTTTTCCCTGAGAATTCAGGACGATGACAGCCGCAAGATACTGCCGCCGGTCATTCATAGCTACGACGCAACAATCCTGAACAAGCCCGCTCTGCAAAAGCCGATTTTCAACTTCCGTAAGGCTGATTCGTTTTTCTTCTATTTTTACGATTGAATCTGCGCGGCCATTCAAAATAAACTTTCCGTCCTCCCGAATATCAACAAGGTCTCCTGTCTTGAATCCGTTAGGGTCTTTTATGTAAGGCGAAATAATCGTAAGGCAGCCGTCATCTTTGTCCGTCCAGATTTTTGCGTTATCGAACGGAGTCCATACAAGTCCGTCCGTTTTCTGCTGTCGGTATGCGATGCCGGAAGTTTCCGTAGAGCCGTAAACTTCAAGCGGACAGAACCCAAAAATACAATCCGTCTGTTTGGAAAGCTCTGGAGATACTGCCCCGCCAGAAGTGAAAATCCAAGGATTGGACAACGGTAGTTTCGGATTTTCCATCGTTTCCCGCTCCATGACGGTACGCTTCAAGAAAGCAGGAACTGCTATAATCATGTACGAATCATCGTCCAAAAGCGAGAATTCATCTGGAAATTCAATCCGTTTCCGTCTGAAAGGCGTGGCAAGAGTGAAAGGCAAGCTGATTGTGAACAAAAATCCGTAGATATGATGCTGGCTTACTGTTGCGCACAGTTTTCGGCTCAAGAACTCACTGCCCCACTTGGAGATTACGAAAGCGTTGTCGGCCTCAAATTCGGTCATACGCTGCGCAACGGCTTTTGGATGTCCTGTTGAGCCGGATGTGTACAAGAAGATTTTTGTCTCATCGGCATTGATTTTTGGCGTATCGAGCTTTTCTTGCTCAGAAGGAAGCGGAGCGTTCTCAATTATTCCAGGGATAAAATCCGCGCCTTCGATTTTTCGCCCCTCAACATCAATCTGGTCAGTCAAAAAACGGATGGCGGAAGATTCCTGAGATTTTCCTGAGCCGCGAATTTCTTCTATAAAATTGGGACTTATGTTCGCCGTAAGCAAAACCTCTTTTTTGCATTGGAGGAGAGCTACGAATGTGCATAGGAAAAACCAGTAATCCTCGCAATGAAGAATCCACCTTTCGGTTTCATCGTGCGCTTTCAGAAAAGACCTTATCTTGGCACAATTGACAAGAAAATCACCCCATGTGAAATAGATTTTATCCGACCATTTTCTTTCGTAGCACAAAACAGTGTCCATTGACCTTGATTTTGCACAAAACTGCGAAATTGGAATTGACTCAGGCATTTTCGATTTTACCTTCCTTCTCACAAAAAATTCTACGGCAAACAAAATCCCCATCAGTAAATAGGAAATGCCGCCATTATACACAGACCATAGTGTATCATTGTTTGAAAAAACCGTCACAAGCGCGCAAGCACCGTTCAGAACAAAAAAAACGCACCAGATAACGGTCACTTTGCGGCAATACCGCTCCACAAAACTCGCTCCAAGCGATGAAGAAAGCGATTTGTCGGCAAGGCAGGCAAACCGAAAGCAGATGTTGGGCGGGGAAAATAGCGTACTGCCAAAAGTAAACAAGAAAATTGCGCACATTGCGACAGGGTACAGCTTTATGAGCAAATCCCGCCCAGTCACAAGACAGAAGAGAGCCGCAACAAGAAGAAGCCCGGACAAGAATACAAAACGCGCATTCTTCCTGAGCCGCGCCTTAAGTCCGCCCGAAACGGGAAAACCAGTGGCGTTCAGCAAGTACACGAGCGCAATGAAAATAATAAAAAGAGAAAAAATCTTTATAGGTACATGAAAAATCGCAAGGCAAGCCAATACGACAATCGGATAAGCGACAATCGCTACTGCAAGCAGGATTTTTGCAATGCGATTCATTTCGTCAGCGGCAAAAGCACATTAACGACATCCTGAACGGTTTTCGTGGACTTGAATACGGCTGGGTCAACGCTTCCTTTCAGCAAAGGTTTTGCCTTGACAATCATCTCAACCGCATCGATTGAGTCCAAATCAATATCGTCGGCAATACTAGCTTCAGGTCTAATCAACTCTTCATCAACCTCGAAGTCATTTATAAGAATTTCCTTAATCTTTGCGTACAATTCATCGTTTGACATTTTTAATCCGCCTTACCTTGATTTTCAGAAATATACTTTGCCAAAGCATCAACAGAAGCAAAGTGTTTTTTTGCCTCTGCACTCTCCGCGTTGAATTTAACCTTGAACCTTTTTTTTAGAGCAACTCCAAGTTCCAGCGCGTCAATAGAATCAAGTCCAAGCCCTGCACCAAAAAGAGGCTCAGAATCCACAATATTCTCAGGCTTTATATCCTCAAGCTCAAGCGAAGAAATAATACATTCTTTTATTTGCTGTTTCAGTTCGTCCATATTACTATCCAATTTTAGCAAACTTCAAAAACTGAAGTTTTTAAAGTTATTATTTTAGGAATTATAACTAAAATCAAATAAATTTACTACATCACGCATTGATTTTTTAGTTTATTTTTTCTATACTAGAAAAATGCTTCGGAATCGCCGAATCAAAGGGTGGTGAATTTACAAATGGCAACAATCGTTGTTGACGATTCAGAGAACCTTGAGAGAGCAATCAAACGCTTCAAGCGCATGGTTGAGAAAGAGGGCATCGTCCGCGAGTTCAAAAAGCGCGAGTACTATGTAAAGCCTTCTGCAACTCTTCACCAGAAGAGAACTACACTTGAGAGAAAGCTCCTGAACAAAAAACGCAAGTCAGAGAAAAAGGACTACTAATTCCTGATTAGCACAAAAAAAAGCGGCCGTAATTCTGAAAGGTCGCTTTTTTTTATTTCCAGAGGATTTTATGAAAACGAAACTTATCATTCTGCCGATTCTAACATTCGTTCTGTTAGGCCTAATCTCATGCGCAAAGACAGGCGATATTACCGTTCAAAAAGCCATGAACGCATATAAAAAGCAAAATCTTGAGGAAGCACTTGTTTTTTTCAAACAGGCAGCAGAAGAAGAATCAAACTATTCAAAAGAAACCCTCTACACTTTTATTTCTACCATATATACTATGCAGGAAGATTACGAGCAGGCTATAGTTTTCCAAAAGAAATCGCTGGAGCTTAAGAAAGACTACAGGACGATTATAAGCCTTGCCATGAACTACCATCTTCTTTCCAAAGACAACAACGCCGAAGAAATCTACAAGGAAGCAATTGCGTTCGCCCCGGAAAAAAGTGAGGCATACGCCATGCTCGGCTCTCTGTACCTCAGCCAGGACAAAACCGATGCCGCGCTTGAAAATCTTACGAAAGCAAGCATAATAACGCCCCAGTATGCTGTTGTGCACGCAAACCTGGCAGTAGCTCACGCAAAAAAAGGCGATTTTGAAACTGCCGCCAAAGAGCTTGAAAAAGCAAAAGAATTGAAGTGCGAGAATATTGAGGAATTCAAATCAAAAATCGAAAAACTCAAAGACAGTTCCAAAAAATAATAGAGCTGTTGGGAAAACTGAAGTTTCCGAACGGCTCTAATTTTTCCCGAAAATTTCATTAAGAAAAAAAATACTGAACGAAACAAAAAACTATTGCAATGTTACCGAACATTCGATAATATTCTTATAAGTTACCGAACATTCGATAATTTCTAAGAAAAAGATGGCAGGAAACACGGCAAAGAAACAATCGACTAAGACTCTCATAATCAATGCGGCTTTCAGCTTTTATTCGCGCCCATGCTACAGGGATTTTTCCCTAAGTGAACTTGCGGCAAAAGTCGGAATATCAAAGCCTGCGATTTACCGTCATTTTCAGAACAAAGATGCAGTTGTTGCGGAGATGGAAAAGACTTTCCTCGACCTTCTGGCAAATCACTTAAAAGAAGTGGAAGAATTTGAAAAAACAACCTTTCGCAAGAGTCAAGACGAGCCTAATATTCCGTTCGCAAAGACAATCCAGTTTTTTGCTGACAATCCGCAGTATGTAAACTACTTTATCTTGCAGTTCTCCACGCGCACGAATTATGAGGCATTCCTCTCATCGGAACTTGAGAAGCGCGGATTGACAAACAACTTCTCAGACCCGTACTTTTCACAAGACTTAAAAACGCCTTGCGGATTCTCAAAATCCTTTTTCAGCGCATTGTCTTTTCTTTTCTTCATAAAAGTCCGCGAGAAAGTCTGCAAGGAAAAGAATCTGGTACCAAACGAGGACTTTGCCATAAAGCTCGTTTCATTCATAAAGCATGGGCTTAGGGGAGCCGCAAAAGAAAACTCGCTCATTTATCCTCAGGAAATTTCAAAAGCTCGCATGGAGTTTTTAAACGACCGCTGCAAAATCAATAAAAACGATTTGCCAATGGAAGACAGGATTTTTTCCGCTCTGGCAGCAGTCATAAAGAAATACAATATGTCGGGCGTTACGATTGAGCGAATTGCGGATGAGCTGAACATGGCAAAAAGCAGCTTGTACTTTTATTTTGACAACAAAAACGAGCTTGTGCGAAAACTTATTACAAAAGAGCTTTCTTTTATGGAAGAATTCTGCCGCGAGAACGCAGTTGAAGCGCGGAACTATTCCGAGCATCTGTACATAACAATGCGTTCCGAGCTTGAATACCTCATTCTGCGACCGTCAATTATTCCGATTTCAGGATGGCTCATGCAAAACAGCACGGACAATCCGTTCGTGGAAGAGGAAGAAGTCAATAATATCTGGGAAAAGAGAATGGAACGCCCGCTGAAAGACATTGACCTTGGCTTTCCGCTCCTGCCAGAAACAATCTCGTTCTGGGCGGGGCTTATTCCTGTGGCTCTTATAACAATTGGCGAAAAACACAATTTCAGTACGGAAATGTTTTTTTCTTCGCTAGATTACCTGTTCCGATTCATTCAGAACGGGATTCAAATAGATTGTAAACAATCATCCTAATTATATGAGGAGGCTGACAGACATGAAAAAATTTTTGGGAACCGTTTGTGTAGTTTTGCTTGCAAGCGGAATATCTTTCGCTGAAACAATTTCTCTCACGCTTGAACAAGCTGTTGATTACGCGCTAAAAAACAACAGGACTCTTAAAAGCAACGATATTGACCTTGAGATAAAAAATCGTGCCGCCAAATACTCGTGGAATGTGCTGATTCCCACCGCAAACATTGCCGGAACATTGAGCCGCGCCAACGAGTACAATCCAAGCTCAAAAGCAATGACCGGAAGAAGCGATTTTAAAGACGAAGAAGAAAGATGGACTACAGTAGGCTCGCTGAGCCTTGGTCTGAATTTGTCTTTGTCGTACATTTACACGATAAAATCTGCGAAAGCAAACTACGAGGCCGGCAAAATAACATGGGAGCAAAGCCAGAAAGATACGATTGTTTCAATCAAGAAACTTTTCTACGGGCTTCTTTTGCAACAAGAAAGCCTTAAAATCGATAAGGCATCGCTTGAGAACAAACGCCAGCGCATGATTCAGGCCGAGACTAATTTCCGAAACGGAGCCATCCCGAAACTCAGTCTCTTGCAGACGCAAGTTGATTATCAGAACACAAAGCCGAATGTTGACACAGCGGAACAATCCCTTAAACAGCAGCTTGATACATTCGCGTTTCTGCTCGGAATGCCTGTGGGAGAGGACAAACTTATCCTTGAAGGCTCAATTGAACCAACATATATTGATGTGTCTTCGCAAAACCTTATAGAGCAGTACGAGCCAAATTCGCTGTCAATAAGGAATGTTCAGTCCAACATAGATGTTCTTAAACTTAATTTGCAGGCTCTGAACATGGCTGCATGGACTCCTGCCCTTTCGCTGAATTTTTCTGCAACACCAGCTTACATAGGAACTGACCATGCCGACTGGATAAAAGACATCGGCGACAGGGACAAATGGTATGACTCAGGCTCTCTTTCGTTCACTCTTGCCTTCAACCTGGCAAACCTTCTTCCGTGGTCAGCTAACAGACAGCAGGCACAAGACTTAAAGGCAAATATCGATAAGCTGAATCTTACGCTCGATACGGTAAAGGAAAATTACAAGCTGGAAGTTCGTCAGGCAGTCGATAAACTAGTGCAAGCAAAAGATAAAATCGACTCAATGACGCGCAATATCGCTCTTGCTCAGGAAGCATACGATGTGACATACAGAAACTACAGGAACGGAATGACAGAGCTTCTTGACCTGCGCGACTCGGAAACATCGCTGAATCAGGCCAAGCTTGGACTTCTGAACCAAAAGTTCGAATATATTTCCGCGCTTCTTGATTTGGAAACAAAACTTAACACAACGCTTTCTAAATAGAAAAAAATCGGAGGATAAAAATGAACCGTAAGATAAAAATCATAGTTGCGGCTGCATCAACTTTTCTTGCATTAGGATTTGTCAGCTGCGGAAAAAAGAAAGGCGCGGCAAAAGGCGCAGATGATTCAAACGAACAGATTTTTGCCGTCGGAACTTATATAACAAAAGAAGGAAATCTTGACGATTACCTTGAATTCGGCGGTGATGTGGCTTCCGTGAATGAAATAGCGGTTCTTCCGGATATGGCCGGAAAAGTGAGCCGTGTAGCAGTCAGCGTAGGCGACATGGTGAGCAAAAACCAGGTAATAGCTTATGTTGACGCAAGCCGCGCCGGAATGACATATTCCGCAAGCCCAGTCCGCTCGCCAATTGCAGGAAGGATAATCTCCCTGCCAGTAACGGTCGGAACTACGGTGGCGCAATCTTCCCCGGTCGCAACTGTGGCGCGTACCGATGAGCTTGAAGTAAAAATCAACATAGCCGAGCGTTTTATTTCGCGTGTTTCGCTCAATCAGACTGCAATCGTAACATTCGATGCATATCCAGGCATTGAATTTCCTGTGACCGTAAAAGAAGTAAGCCCTGTTCTTGACACATTGACAAGGACAATGCAAGTAAAGCTCAAATTCAATAAAAAAGACGAGCGAATCAAAGTCGGAATGTACGCACGGGTCAAGCTCATCACAGAATCCGTGCAAAATGCAATCGTAATTCCGTCAAATGCAATTCTTACGCGCGATGGAAAAACTTATGTATTCGTCGTGAAAAACGGAATTGCGTATCAGGAGTCTGTTGAGTCAGGCATTTCAATTGATAACAAAACTGAAATAACGAAAGGCCTCAGCTCAGGTGACGAAATCATAATAAAAGGTCAGGCGTTGCTGAACGACGGCGTGAAAGTCAACGTCATTTCCACATCAAAATAGAATAGTTTTTAGAGCTAACTTGGAGATTTTATGACAATTTCTGAAAAGTGCGTGAACAAGCCTGTCACAACCCTGCTTGTTTTTACGCTTATGATTATTCTTGGAATTTTCTGTACGACAATGCTCCCTGTCGATATGTATCCGGATATGGATTTGCCGTACATGATTGTGTACACTCAGTATGAAGGAGCTGGTCCTGAAGAAGTCGAGCAAAGTCTTACAAGCACTTTGGAAAGCTCCCTTTCCGGCGTTTCCGGACTTAAAAAATTACAGTCGCGCTCTATGTCAGGACTGAGCCTTGTAATTCTTGAATTCAACTACGGAACGAATCTTGACGCGGCCGGCGGCGATGTGCGCGACAAAATAGACCTTGTCCGAAACTATCTGCCAACAGGCTCTAAGTCACCGATTACAATCAAAATGGATCCTTCGATGATGCCGATTATGAACTTTGCGCTCCGAGGCTCCAGAACGCCAGAAGAGCTGCGCGCGCTGGCAGAAGATACAATAAAGCCGCGCCTTGAGCAGATTGACGGTATTGCTTCCGCAATTATTTCCGGCGGAAGGGAAGAATCCATCAACGTAGACATTCCCCGAGACCGTCTTGAGGCTTACGGTCTTACAATCAGCTCAATCGCGCAGCTTATCGGAGTTCAGAATGTGCAGTCGTCTGGCGGAACTATTACAAGCGGAGACACAAACTACACGATTAAGAACGACGGAAAATACAAATCGCTTGAAGACCTGAAAAACACAGTAATATCGTACAAAGTCGGAGCGGGTAATGCCGTGCGTACCATTCGGCTTCGTGATATTGCCGATGTCTATGACGGCTACAAGGACGAATCCACGCTCGCATACTTGGACGGAAATTCCTGCGTAATGATTATGCTCCAGAAGCAGTCCGGGAAAAACTCCGTGCAGGCGGCAAAACGAGTGCGCAAAAGCCTTGTTCAGCTCAAAAGAGAAATTCCTACGGATGTTGAGATTCTCGAAACATCAAACACCGTAGACATCATCGAACAGACGATTTCGGAAGTAGTAGGCTCCGTAATACAAGGTGCTTTCCTTGCAATCGTGGTGCTTTTCATATTCTTGCGCTCAATGAAATCTACGCTCATCGTAGGCGCGTCAATCCCGATTTCAGTAATGATCACGCTCCTTTGTATGTACCTGAAAGGGATCTCAATCAACCAGATTTCTATGGCAGGAATGCTTTTGGGTATCGGTATGCTCGTAGATAACTCAATTGTTGTTCTGGAAAACATCTATTCTTACATTCAGCGTGATACAAAGCCTCGGGTGGCGGCTGTCCTCGGTTCGCAGGAAATGGTCACTTCGATTATGGGCTCTACACTGACTACTGTCTGTATCTTCCTTCCGATGCTCGTGTTCAAGAACAAGCTCGGACTCATGGGCCAGTTCTTCAACGATGTTGCATGGACAATCATCTTCTCCCTCTCAAGCTCGCTTATTGTGGCAATGGCCCTCGTTCCAGTGCTCTGCTCAAAACTCGTCACAAAAATCGGAACGAACCAGTCCACAGGCGGCATATCGTACGGAATCAACAAATCATTCAACAATTTCTTCGACAAGCTCGACGAAAAATACGCGAAAGGCGTTGAGTTCGTCCTCCACCACAGAAGAATGATGATTACAGCTCTGATTCTCCTTCTTGTGATTTCTTTTGCCTCGGTGAAATTCATTGGATTCGTATTCATGCCTGAGTCAGCGGCAAATTCCGTGCAAGTCAATTTTGAGCTTGCTCAAGGAACTAAACTTGAAGTAACCCAAAACACTATTCAGGAATTTGAGGCAATCGCGCTCAAAGAGCTTACCGGCGTAAAATTCTCCACAGTAACCGTGGGCGGCACGAGTATGCTTGCCGCAAGCTCCGAGACAAACACCGGCTCTATCGTGTTCACGCTTTATGAGCCTAAAAACAGGCCAAAAGGATATGATAACGAAAAAACAGCCAAAGAAAAGCTCCGCAAGCATTTTTACTCTTTCCCGGGCGCAACACTGAGTTTTGCGGCGGCGGCAAACAGCGCGTCCAGTTCTGCGGGTGTGTCCGTTGATGTGCGAAGCGATGATTTGGCTCGCGTAAAAGCTACGGCTAAAGAAATTGAAAATTACCTGAAAAACAACTGTCAGGACCTTGTTTCGGAAGTAAGCTCGGATTTGAAAGAAGGTCTTCCGCAAGTAGAGATTGTATTTGACCGCGCCAGAATGCAGGAATTCGGACTGAATATTTACACAATCGGCTCTGAGATTTCTGGAGTCATCAGCGGAACAACGGCAAGCCGCTACACCAAGAACGGAGATGACATCGATGTTATTGTGCGCATGGCAGAAAAAGACAGAGCAAAGCTTACCGACCTTGATTCAATCTCAGTCGTTACTTCCAGCGGTCAGAGAATTCCGCTGTCAAGTTTTGCGCATTATGAAGAAACCACTGCTCCTGTAACAATCTACAGACAAAATCAGGCACGAATCATACATGTAACAGGAAAGCCTCTCTCAGGACTTTCGCTTGGTGATGTTCAGTCTGAGGTTCAGGACAGAATCGCAAAAAACATTCTGAAAGAAGAAGGCGTAACAATCGGCTACTCTGGAGACATGGAGCAGATGCTGGAAGCAGTGCGCGGTTTTGGACTCGTAATTCTTCTGGCGGCATTCCTTGTATTCGTTGTAATGGCATCCCAGTTTGAATCGCTAATTGACCCGTATATCGTCATTCTTACAATTCCTCTGTCGTTCATCGGAGTTATTGCGATTTACGGTATTTCAGGAAACAGGCTCAACATCGTCACGATTATGGGCGTACTCGTACTTGTCGGAACAATCGTAAACAACGGTATCGTTCTTGTTGATTACACGAACCTTCTTCGCAAGCGCGGACTGGAACTTGAAGAGGCTTGCATTCAGGCGGCAAGAAACCGTCTTCGCCCGATTCTAATGTCAACTCTCACGACGGTCATTTCGCTTACGCCAATGGCTTTTTTCCCTGGCGAAGGTTCGGCAAACTTACAGCCAATCTCGCTCACAGTATTCGGCGGAATGACATTCGGCTCGATTATGACATTGTTCCTTATGCCTACGATTTACTACATCTTCAATGCTCGCAGGCTCAAAAAGGCGGCAAAACGGGCTGCAAAACACGACCCGGAGCTGAAAAAACGGCTTGCCGAAGAGAAACGACGCAAAGAAATAGAAAAAATCAACAAGCGGTTCGAGTCGGAATTCGGCAGCGGAATATAAGGAAAAGCCTGTTAACATACCGCAATGGTCAAGCAGACAGTCCTGTTTCGGAAACTCAGGTTCCCGAAACAGACTGCTTCTAATTTGAAGATGGGGCTATTTCAGAAACTGATAGTCTCAGTTATAATGGACTTGTTTTTATTTGCGCCACAGTGCAAGGCAGGTCTTATTTATGGAAAATGAAACGAAAATGAGCTATTTGGAAAACATAAAGATTCATGCAGGTCTTCAAAAGCGCGTGGAAATCATTTTTTCGCAAGCCGTGGAAGAAGACTTTGAGGCTTTGTTCAAAGAAAAAAAGGTTGCAACTCACTTCACAAAAATCGATAATGTGAAAGGAGCCGGTTTTTCAAATCCACGTTTGGGAGATGCAATCTGGCCGCAGCTCAATGTCATGTACATTGTCTATTGCGGCGAAGAAGAATGCAAGGCAATCATCGAAATCGTGGAAAAACTTCGGATTCAATATATGGGAGAAGGAATAGCCTGCTTTATCTCCGAGTCAACAGAGGTTTGATTTTATGAAGAAATTTCTTCTCGCAATCATTGTTTTTTCTATGAGCTTCGCACTGTCCGCGCATGTCCGCCGCTGGGCGAATTTTGCAGGATTCGGCTACAGAATTCCGTCCAATATGATTGTCAAATCTCAGGATTATGATTACGAGAAGCAGTTCAGCTGGCAGAATGGTCTGAATTTGTTCTACACGGGCGTTCACCCGAGCAAATTCGCCGTTCGTGCCACCCTTGATGTAAACTACACCCAGAGCGACAAAAAAAATGTTAACAATGAGAATCTGTCGGGGCTTAATGTCACTTTCCTGCTTTGCCCCGGATATGCGCCCGTGTACACGGACAATATTTTCATAGGATTTTTTGCGACCGTTGGGATTGATTATGATTTTTTCATGTACGAAAGCAATTCTTCTCCAACCGTAACATACAGGGAATTTTACAATGCCGTTCATGTTGGCGGAAACGCAACGATGATTTTTACGCCGGGAAAGCATTTTTCGTTCTACGGCTCACTTTGCATTGGATGCAATCTGCCTGGAAAATTCAGAACTGAGGCGGAAGTCAACTCAACCTTAACAAAAGACACAGACGACACGGAATCTGTGTTCAAGTACTCCCCCACGCTCGGAATATGCTGGAAATTTTAATTCAGAAAAATTGAAATCAATACTCTCAAAATTGATTTCAAAAGCATTCTATTGTTTTCATAATTATTCACTTTAATTCTTCAAAATGATAATATTTTCTTTTATATATTTCATTTTTCTGGAGTATAAACATGGATGAAAATATTACGGAAATTATAACATCTCTTATTTTTCAACTGGCAATAATCATTTTTGCCGCAAGGATTTTCGGAAAATTTGCTGTAAAAATCGGTATTCCGTCTGTGCTTGGCGAACTTATCTCAGGAATTATCATCGGTCCGTTCGCGCTGGGAAGCATTGCGCTTCCAGGATTTTCTTCAGGACTGTTCGGAATCAGCTCTTCTTCTGCAGGAGCAGTTTCCCCGGAACTGTACGCATTCGCTCAGATTGCTTCTATAATATTGCTCTTTTCTTCTGGACTTGAGACGGATTTATCCCTTTTCATAAAGTACTCGGTTTCTGGCGGAATAATCGGCTTGGGCGGAGTTGCAGCTTCATTCATTCTGGGTGACTTTTCCGCAACGCTCATACTTCCTAAGCTCGGAATTGACTGCGCGGGCTTCATGGACTTAAAATGCCTGTTTCTGGGAATCATGTCAACGGCAACATCTGTAGGAATAACTGCCCGAATCCTGAGCGAAAAGAAAAAGATGGATTCTCCCGAAGGCGTTACAATTCTTGCCTCAGCCGTTTTTGACGATGTTCTTGGAATCGTGCTTCTTGCCGTAGTCATGGGCATAGTTTCCGCGCTCGGAACAGGAACAAAGCCAACGCCGTCAGCTATTGCTGTCATTGCGCTCAAAGCATTCGGAATCTGGCTCGTAACGACCGTCATATTCATTCTGCTCTCAAAGAAAATTGCCCGCTTTGTGAGATTTTTCGGCGGCACATTCGATTTTTCCATCGCTTCACTCGGCGTGGCATTCCTTCTGGCAGGATTTTTTGAAAAGCAGAGCATATCAATGATTATAGGCGCGTACACAACAGGTCTTGCGCTCTCAGGAACTGACATAGCCCCGCTGATTGAAGAACGGATTCACGGTTTGTACAAATTCTTTGTTCCGATTTTTTTCTGCGTAACAGGAATGAGCGTTGATGTATCTTATCTTTTGAGTCGGAGCGTGCTCATCTGCGGCGGCATATACACGGTGCTTGCAATTCTCGCCAAGCTGGCAGGCTGCGGAGTTCCAGCTCTTCTGCTCGGGTTCAATATGAAAGGCGCGTTCAGAATCGGCTCCGGCATGATTCCTCGTGGCGAAGTCGCGCTTATTATCGCGGGCATTGGGCTTACTGCAAAAGACGCACTCGGGAACGCAATCATCAGCCAGGAACTTTTCGGAGTCGTAATTCTGATGACGCTTGTAACCACAATCGTTGCCCCACCGATTTTGAGCGTATCGCTAAAAGTCAAAGGGCGCGGAACGCGCAAGGAGATTGCGTCATCAGAAGCCCAGATTTTTGAGTGGGATTTTAAGGACAGCGAGATTGCAAGGTTCATTCTTGACAATTTTGTTTTTGATTTGCGCTCAGAAGGATTCTATGTTCAGATGATGAATTTCAATGAAGGGCTTATTCAAGCGCGAAAAGGCGATGTTGCGCTCTCCATGAAAACGGACGAGTCAATTATCAGCATTGAAACATCAGAAAAAGACATGGGTTTTGTAAAAGCAGAAATCAGTGAAATCATAATTCGTCTTGATAAATCTATGGCTTCATTAAAATATATAACAGAAAGAAACAAAAATGCGGTTCAGACAGGATTCCAGTCAGGAATCGCAAATTCACAAAACAGGGTGGAAAATATGCTTTTTAAAGTTTTGAACAAAGATTCAATTTCTTGCGATTTGAAAGGAAATTCAAAAGACGAGATCTTATGCGAAATGCTCGACTTGCTTGAAAAATCAGGAAAAATCAATGACAAGAAAGCAGTTCTGAATGCGCTCATAGAGCGTGAAAAATCAATGAGCACAGGTCTCGGAAACGGAATCGCACTCCCTCATGCGCGCACTGACGCTGTAAAAGAGATTTCAGTTGCAATCGGAATAAAGAAAGGCGGTGTAGACTTTGCATCTCTTGACGGAAAGCCAGCTTTTATCTTTGTTATGATTGCTTCCCCTTCTTCCGGGCAAGCTCCGCATATGCAAGTTCTCAGCGCAGTTTCAGGCGCACTAATGCAGGAAGATATCAAGACAAAGCTGCTTGAGGCAACTACGGCAGATGAAGTCATAAACATTCTAAAATCTGCAAAAAAATAGCTTTCTGATGAATAAATCGTAAAGTTGTGATATAATATCCCTATATTTTTTTGGAGGCTATTAAAATGGCAAAAGCTTTTGAAATGAAAGATTTTGATCTTTCAGGAAAAATTGCATGGGTAACAGGTGCTTCTTACGGCATTGGTTTCGCAATCGCAAAGGCGTTCGCAGCAGCTGGCGCAAAAATCGTTTTCAACGACCGCGGACAGGAACAGCTCGACATGGGTTTGAAGAACTATGCTGATGCTGGAATCAAAGATGTTCACGGATATATCTGTGATGTCACAAACGAAGAGCAGGTTCAGGAAACAGTCAAAAAAATCGAGAAAGATGTGGGCGTAGTCGATATTCTCGTTAACAACGCTGGAATCATCAAACGAATTCCAATGATTGAAATGAAAGCAGAGGAATTCCGTCAGGTTATCGATGTTGACTTGAACGCTCCTTTCATCGTTTCTAAGGCAGTTCTTCCTGGCATGATTAAAAAAGGCCACGGAAAAATCATCAACATCTGTTCTATGATGAGTGAACTTGGTCGCGAAACAGTTTCTGCTTATGCAGCAGCTAAGGGCGGTCTCAAAATGCTCACACGCAACATCTGCTCTGAGTACGGCGGAAACAACATCCAGTGTAACGGTATTGGACCTGGATACATCGCAACTCCACAGACAGCCCCACTCCGCGAAAAACAGCCAGATGGCAGCCGCCATCCGTTCGACCAGTTCATCTGCGCAAAAACACCGGCTGGACGCTGGCTCGACGCAGAGGAATTGGCAGGTCCTGCAGTATTCTTGGCTTCTGACGCATCAAACGCAGTCAATGGCCATATTCTCTATGTAGACGGCGGTATCCTCGCTTACATCGGAAAACAGCCATCATAACGCAATAATTTTGCAATAGATACAGTGGGTTCACTTGATTGCCAGAAGCAGACAAGTGAACCCGCTTTTTTTATTTGAATTGATTTTCGTAAAAACAGATTAAAAATATTGCTGCAACACCTGCCCCTCTGGCAGGCGTAAGTTCAGCATGACCACATTTCTGGGTCTTATGTCAGACTTTGAACTTTCCGACTGCTTCCGAAAGAACTTCGATTGAAGCAGCAGTCTGATGTGACAAGTCATTGCAAGAATTCATAGATGTATTTATGCTCTCAATGCCTAAAGACATTTCCTGCATACTTGATGTAATTTCGTTCGTCAGGCGCATAAGATTTTCCATCTTTTCGTTCACGCTATTCGTTGCGACTTGCATATCATTTCCGCCGTGCTTAACGCTCTCAGTAATCTCGCTGATTTCTTTCATTGCGCCGAGAACCTGACCGCCGCCCTCACTCTGCTCTTCCATCGCGCTCTTTATAGTCAGCTCCTGCCTTGCGACTTCCTGAGTCAAAGCATATATTTCGTTGAACTTCTCCTGCATAAGATTCGTAGAATCAGCTACTTCGCTTATGCTTGCAAGTGCGGCCTTCAAATTCGTCGTTATAGTTTTTCCCTGAGAGCTTGAATCCTCAGCGAGCTTTCTGATTTCCTCAGCAACCACGCTGAATCCAGCCCCGGACTCGCCGGCATGAGCTGCCTCAATAGCCGCATTCATGGCAAGGAGGTTCGTCTGGCTAGCAATGTTCTGAATTACATGGCTCGCATCAAGAAGCGTCTTTGACTGCCCCATGATTTTTCTCGTTGACTCGACGGATTTTTTTATTCCTTCGCGGCCTTCTTCCGATGATTTTTCAAGGCTTAAAATCGTCTCATTATTTTTAAGAAGAATGTTCGTTACAGAACGAATATTCGCAACCATCTCTTCAATAGCAGAAGATGACTGGACGACACTTGAGCTTTGAGTTTGAATGCTATTTATGAGATTGTTAACAGTCTCGTTGATTTTTGAAACAGCCCTGGACGAATCGTCAACATTCTTACCTTGCAACTGAATCTGCTTGTTCACAGAATCAATATTAGCCGTAATTTGGTTTGCGGCAGCGGCAGTATCGTTCATATTGTCCGAAAGAGTCGTTCCAATCTTATCAATCTGGGCTGCGCTTTCTTTTACCTGAGCTATGGAAGTCTGTAATTTTTCCATAGTTTTATTGAAGAAAACATACATTTTTGCGACTTCGTCCTCGCCTTTCACCTTCATACGGACAGTAAGGTCTCCATCACCCTGAGCAATGTTTTTCATCGCGTCAACGCCCTTATTTATTTCTTTTGTAGTGCGTTTTACAATCAAAATGAGGAAAACAATTATAATCGATATAAGAACGAGAAAAATCAAAGAAATAATCGTAACAATTTTTTGCGATGCCGCAAGAATTTCTTTTTCGCTTACATTTACCCCTACGAACCAGATTTGGTCAGCCTCTTGAACTTTTATAGGAACTACATTTACAAGCCTTTTCATGCCGTTTGAATCGTCCTTGTACACAAAAGGCTTGAGCGTAGAAGCCGAATTCTTGAAGAGACTGGCAGTTTCACCCGAACTGAATTTCGGGCTGACTTTTCCAAGAAGGGAAGCATCAGCATCAGAGGCTACAAGACCAGTAGCAGAAAAAAGCGTAATATATCCGGTTTTGTAAATTTCAGCGTTTTTCAGAATATCAGTGAGCGTTTCCAGCGACATATCAATTCCTACAGTACCGACCGCTTTTCCGTTCTCATCTTTGATAGGGAACGCTACGCCGCACACCCAGATAGTTTTTCCTGCAATTTCGTAAGGATTCGGCTCAATCAAAATACCTTTTGAACTGTGAAGCGGCTCTTCGTACCAGAATGAGCCGACATAATCAGTAAGAGCAACTACATCAATATTTTTCCCGTCATTAGTCCAATACGGGATAAACCGTCCCGTTGAGTCATGGTGGGCAGTACCCGCATACATATCATCAAGCCCGTCAAGCGCGTTCGGCTCCCAGACAGTGTAAGCATCAACAAGAGAAGGATTTTTTACCAATGTTTCCCTAAGAATATTGTCTATATAGGAACGCCTTGATTCAACAGGAATATTTTTGTATTTTTCAAGAGCAGCCTGCAATGATTTACAAATCGAAAATTCCATAGAAAGAATGCGGGAAGTGCTCTCAGTATATCGATACGCAACAGAAGAAACATAATCATCAGAAGCTTTATTAAAACTTACCAAAAGCTGCCATCTTATTACAAAACTTGTAATGACAAGCAAAATAACAGAAACAGCTCCGATGCTCCAAGAAAGACGGCGAGTCAAAGATTTTGTAAAAAAATTATTCATAAATTTTCCTTAAACAAGATTATATTTTACAATAACACGGCAACCGAAAATTCACAACAAAAAAAATCATAAACTTTTCAAGAAATCCGCTCGCTCCAACCTTAACAACATCAACATTCAAAACAGATTTCCGTGAGCCAGACAGGTCTATTTTATTGAGCGAAAAAGGGATTTTCATTATACTTTACAGATTAGGAAAATACTGATTAAGCCATATTGAGCGTAACGAATACTCCAAAATATCGATTATCGTTGGCTCTGCAAAAGTTGCAGATTCGTTCAGAATGACTTTTTAATCAGCTATGCCTTAGATTTTCATTTTCAGAGGAACAAAATGCCAAAAATCGAAGTGAACGAAAAACTTTTTTTCAATCTTCTTGGAACAAAATACGATTACGACACATTCGAGAAAAAACTTACATTCGGAAAAGCAGAGCTTGATGAAAAGCCCGACATGACCCAAAGCGAAGATGAGCGCGTAATCAAAATCGAGCTGAACGACACGAACCGCCCTGACCTTTGGTCTGCTGGTGGCGTTGCCCGCTGTCTGAGGCTTCACGAGCGGATTAACGGCGCAAAGAGAAGCGACTACTCATCGTTCATGTCAAAGCCTGGAAGCATCAAAGACACAGGAAACCGCACGATTACTGTAGATGCAGAGCTTGCAAAAATCAGGCCATATATGGTCAGCTTCGTAATTTCAGGAAAGCCCATTGACGAGCCTATGCTCAAAGACATAATCCAGACACAGGAAAAATTGTGCTGGAACTTCGGACGCAAGCGAAAATCAATCTCAATGGGCGTATACCGAATGAGCCAGATTCAGTGGCCGTGCCATTATAAGGCAGTTGATCCGGACAACACAAGTTTTGTTCCTCTCGCTTGCGACAAACCAATGACTTGCCGCCAGATTCTCACAGACCACCCGAAAGGAAAAGATTTCGGCTGGATTATCGCTGACCTGCCAAAATTTCCGCTTCTTACAGATGACAAAGGCGAAGTTCTCTCTATGGCTCCTGTCATCAACTCGGCAACGCTCGGAGCAGTTCAGGTAGGGGACAAAGATTTGATGGTCGAGCTGACTGGTGACAATATCGAAAACCTTGTTCTTTCCGCGAACATCGTTGCGTGCGACTTCTTCGACGCAGGCTACGAGATTCTTCCTGTGAAAGTCGTACATCCTTACGATACAGGCATGGGAAAAGAAATAATAGCCCCGTTCTATTTTCAGACAACTACAAAAGCATCTCTTTCCGCAATCAATAAAAAGCTCGGCTGTGACCTTACGAAAGAGCAGGTTCTTGATGCGCTTGACCGCATGGATAATGATGTTACCGCAAAGGATTTTGCCGCAACGAGCGAAACAGAAAAATATCTGAAAGCAAACAAATCTGATGTTGAATTCGAGCTTTCGCCGGCACCGTATAGAAATGACTTCCTTCACGAAGTTGACATCATTGAAGATGTAATGATTGGCGTAGGTCTTGACAACTTTAAGCCTGTAAAACCAGACGAGTTCACAATCGGAAAACTTTCTCCAGTTACGATTTTCAGCCGAAAGACAAAAGAAATCATGGTTGGTCTTGGCTATCAGGAAATGATTTTCAACTATCTCGGAAGCAAGCGTGATTACATCGAAAAGATGAACATACCAGCGGACAATGTAATTGAAATTCTGAATCCAATGAGCGAGAACTATCAGTTCGTGCGCCCGTCGATTATTGCCTCCCTGCTCCGTGCAGAAAGCGCGGCGGCAAACGCAATATTCCCGCACAAAGTCTTTGAAATCGGAAAGGTTGCGTTCCTGGACCCGAGCGAAAACACCGGAACAAAAACAATTCAGTCGCTCGGTTTTCTCACCGCATCCAACAATGCGAACTTCAATGACCTTGCAAGCGAAGTCAGCACGGTTCTCTATTACCTTGACCACAAGTACGAAGTAAAAGAGGCAAATGACCCGCGCTTTATCCAAGGGCGACAGGCAGCCGTCATCGTAAACGGAAAGCAGGTTGGAATATTCGGCGAAGTTCATCCGCAAGTTCTTGAGAATTGGGCAATCACAGTGCCGTGCGCGGCTGGCGAAATCAACCTTGAGGATTTGATGCCGTGCGAAAAATCAAAATAAAGGAACTTTTATAACAAACAAAAAACTCGGAGTTTGGGAAAACCTAAACTACCGAGTTTTTTTTAAATGTCATTTCAATAAAACTAATGACAGTCTATAACAAATCTTAAACTTTGAACTGGTCGATTTCCGCACCGATTCTTTGAATCGAATTGTTCATTTCAGTTGAAATATCATTGAGAGCATTTCCAGTCTCGTTGATTTTCGTCGTGCTTGAATTAATCGCAGCAACAGAACTGTTCAGCTTATCGGACGCTTCCTTAAGCCTTGAAACTTCTTTCAAAATCTGCTGGCTGCCCGCACTCATCTCTTCGGCGGCGGAACGAACATTTCCCGTACTATCGCTCATAGTGTGCAAAGAATCAAGGACCTGCTTTGAGCCTTCAGACTGTTCCTCCATTGCGGCTTTTATCTGACGCACAAGTTCATCCGTTTCCCTGATGCTCGTTGAAACAGAAGAGAACGCCGCGCTTGATTCTGACGATGAAGCAACTACCGTAACAATTGACGAGCGGATTTTCTTAAGCTGCTCTCCGATTGTCTTTGACTGCTTGGAAGAAGTTTCAGACAATTTTCTGATTTCATCAGCAACAACGGCGAATCCTTTTCCAGCCTCGCCCGCATGAGCAGCCTCAATTGCCGCGTTCATTGCAAGCAAGTTCGTCTGGCTTGCAATTGACGCAATTGCCACATTCGCTTCCTGCAACATACCAGACTGAGTTTCAATCTCACTGATTTGGTCATTCACAGTAAGCTGCTTTGACGCACCAAGATTTGCTTTTTCCTGCAAGTCCACGAATTCAGCTGCCATCTTTTCAATAGAAGAATTTATTGCGCCAATGTTTCCAATCATCTCCTCTGTCGCGGCAGACGCATCGCTTACGCCCGAAGCCTGAGCCTGAACAAGCTCGTCAAGAGTCTGAATGTTCGCCGCAATCTGCGTGATTGTTCCAGCAGTTTCTTTTACGCTATTGTTCTGATTATCAAGAACAGCATGAAGCTCATTTATGTTCGCGCTTATTTCTTTTATTGAGAACTGAGTGTCAGAAATACTTGCCTGCAAATTCTCATCAATATTCTCAAGTGATTCTTTTGAATTCTTGAGCTTTGCGATTATTTCCTGAAGCTTTTCGATGAATTTATTGAACCCAAGTCCAACCTGACCAATCTCATCATTTGTCCTTATCTCAAGTCGCTTAGTAAGGTCCGCGTTTCCGCTCGCTATCTTCTCAATTCCGCCAACAATAACTTTGAGAGGCCGGAAAGCAATAATCATAAAGAGAATGATTACAAAAAGAACGATAACGGCGATGAGAATATTGCTGCTGAAAAGAACCCCTCGGATTCTGTTTGCCGAAGCGTCAAGCTGTTTAAGCGGAATTGCGATTGCCACCGACCAGTTTGTGTGCTCGACAGGATAAGAGAAAATAACATCCATATCCTTTGGCTCTACAAAACTTTTTATAACAGCATTTGTGGGCTTTCCAGAAATCATTGAATTTGCGGCTTCGGCAATATTTTCGTGACCTTCAATTACATCCGTTACGAAGTTTTTCTGCATCTGAATGTTTGTGTCAGGGTGACACATAGCCATTCCAGTTCCAGAAACCATGAAAGCATAGCCCTTTTCTCCAAGTTTGAAAGAGTTGATTTTTTTCTGGATTTTGTCGATCGTTTTTACGCCGACGAACATACCGACTTTTTTTCCGTTCATATCGAAAGCTGGCTTTACAAGCATGATTGAAACTTTTCCCGTGGCTTTAGCTACGGTCGGGTCAGTAATGTAGTAGTCCGCCCCTGCCATGACAGCCTTATAATAGGCACGATCTGAGTGGTTGCCCCGCTTTCCTGAGTCGTAGTAAGTGTTGCCCTCTGCCGTAATAAAAAGAACATAATCAATTTCAGGAGAGCGGCGTTTTGGTGTAGTTGCAAGCCATTCCCCGATTTCATCATAAGAACCACAATTATATACAGCATCAGACTTTGTGTAGAAATCAAGGAGATTAAGATTTTCATCCAGCCAGCTTGCAACATAAGCTGAGTATGATTTTACTATTTCGCCAATATCCGCATCTGCTGTTTCTCTCGAAGATTTATCAACCGTACGAACCGTAAGCTCAATGAGAATGATAAACAAAGCTGCAATAATAAGCCCCGTTATTGTGACAATTTTCAGAATAACACTTTTCTTTTTCAAAATAGACTCCCCCTATCAGCAGTAATTAAGCACAACAAACCTGTCTGATAAGTCATCAGTTTCTTAAGAAATCAGCAGATGGCGTTCAGATAAAATGCAGCTTGCACCGACATTCTCCGAGCACTAAATCGCTTACACCTTTTCTTATATTATATCATCGGATTAAGCATATTTAATATAACAAAAATTTAAAAATTAACCGATTTTTTACTTTTCCGAACAGGTCCATTTATTAATGCGCCTGAACACGATATTGCGCATTCACCTCGGAGAGAACGGCTGTCCCACCCTGCTTGTTCCACTGGTCGAACGCCTCTTGCAAACCAGCCTCGTTGATTTCACCACAAATATACTTTGTGCGAGCCTCAGAAATCAGCTTGTCTAGTTTTGCGCCGTTCTGAGCATATGTTGGCGAGTTTGCCAGATATGACAATGCAGGATTGAACACGGCAAATTTTTCGTTGTCAGCTATGACCTGAAGCTCCTTGAGCTTGCGATTAGTCTGCTTTACCGCAGGCTTTGCCGCAATAAGCGCATGGGGAATGAAGCACTGAGTCTGGTTGAGCGCAGTATATGCTTTTGATGCCGACTTATCTGAATTCGGAATAAGATAGCCGCCATCAATTTTATATGTCACATCTTTAAGGCCGTAGCCCGCAAGAATAAGCATTTCGTCATCGCACATCTTATCAACAAAGTGAAGGCATGCTTCCACCTGCTCCCGCGTTGCAGCAGCTTTCGTGAACACAAGAAATCCATTGTAGCCGGACGTTGCCAGCGTTGCACCGTTGATTGCGCCAACCAGCGTCATAGATGCCAGCTTGGAGTTATCCACAACGCTTGGCGTTTTTTCAGTTTCAAAACCGTCCCAAATGCGCCGGCCGCCATCCATAACATCAATAAAAATGCCAGCCTCGCCTTTTTTTACCTGATCCTGCCACTTTTTTGCCTCACGCGTGCGCCAGTCCTTTGGGATAAGACCTTCCGCATACAACTGGCGCATCCAGTCGAGCGCGTCTTTGTACGCGGCAGTCTGATGAACTGGAACAATGTTTCCTTTTTCCTCAACCCATGCGTTTCCGCACCCGAACCAAGTCTGAATTATGTCGAACGGACCTGTGAAGCTGCACATGGCAAGCCCGAACGTATCGTTCTTGCCGTTTCCATCGGGGTCGCCCTCGGTAAAGAGCTTCATCATATTGTACACGTCCTCGGGCGTGCGCGGCTCTCCAAGCCCAAATTTCTCTGCCCAGTCAGTTCTGTAGGAAAGACCGTTTCGCCCAATATCACGCGCTTTGTAAAGACCTACAAGCTTTCCATTAACTTCAAGACTCTTGCACACATTCTTGTTTGCCTTAGAAAGATTCGGATATTTTGAGCTGTCCCAAATAAACTCGTTCAAATCCCAAAGCAAGTCATTATTCATTGCATTGACAACATTTTGGTCAAGCTTGTTCACATGCATGACCATAGGCATGTCCGAGGGGCTTGAAAACACCGCTGACACTTTGTCATTGTACTGGTCTGTAGGCACAAACTGGAAATTCACTTTCGTTCCCGTCCACTGCTCCATATAACTGATGACTTTTGGAGCATTGTCACCAGAAAGAGGATTTCCGTCGTTGTCAACAATCATAAACGAAATTGCGCCGCTTGCATCGGAACGCGCTACCGTATGTTTTCCACAACCAGTCACACTCGTCAACACGAACAACATAGACAATATGACAGGAACAGCACTTTTTTTCATAGAATCTCCTTGCAATCCGAACACGCGGTGTTGAATAGCAAAATCAGCAATTCCTTAAATATAAAACCATATTTTATTCTGCGCAAGTTTTCTTACGGATTTTGACGGTATTGTACTAAAAATAGCCTACTTTGAATCAAAAAATAATTCTATTATGAAAGTATCAATAAAAAGTTTAATTGTGCAAGCGAGGAAAAGCATGCAGTTGCGCAGTCTAAAAACAAAACTATTAGTTATGTTACTGCTGGTTGTCATCATATCAAACACGCTCATTGGCGGCGTGGCCCAGCTCATATCACGCACGGTTGTTTCAAATACAGTCAATGAAAACATGGAAAATGTGGCAGCAAAAATCGCAAGCGAAATTTATTCTATAAATTCTAGCCAGTTCAATATGCTCGAATCTCTTGCCACCCAGCCTTTTATGAAAGACCCCGACATATCCCTTGAAGAAAAAAACAAGTCGGTGGCGGCAATCGCACGGCGAAATTTGACTAAATTCAAGAATGTAAGCTATTTCGACAAATCGGGAATGACATACACTCTAGGTGGAGAACTGCAAAACTCTTCCGCCGAAACTTTTTTCCGAGAAGCAATGAGCGGAAAGCAGATTGTATCAGACCCAACTTTTGACAAGAATGCTGGCCAGACGCTCATGTACTATGCAATTCCTGTTTTCAACCGCCACCATGTCCCGCAAGGAGTCATTGCGGCAATAACATTCGGCGACTCGCTTTCGCAGATTGTATCTGTCATGCAAGTCGGAAAATCATCCCATCCTATAGTCATCAACATGAAGACTGGAGCGGTGGTCGGCAAATTCGAGTCTGCCGAAGGAAGCATAGGACAAATTCCAGATGAATTAATGCAAACTGTCCGTGCCGGTAAAACAGGGCTCAAATCCTATGTTGATTCTTCCACGGGAAAAAAGATGACATGCGCATTCCAGCCAGTTGGCGAAAACTGTGACTGGGCCGTATTCTGTGCCGCCCCGTACAACGACTACTTCGGCGGGCTTGCAATACTGAACTATGCAATTCTATCAATTCTCGTTCTCACAATCATTGCGGCAACAATCGCATGTATCATTTTGCTTTCCGTCAGTCTCCGACCGCTCAAAAAAGTCGATGCCTCAATCCACGAGATTGCCACAGGAAATGCAGATTTGACAAAACGAATAAATGTCCAGACAAAAGACGAAATCGGCTCTATGGTTGATGGCTTCAATATGTTCGTGGCAAAGCTCCAAGCCATAATCTCAAAGCTGCTGCTCTCAAACGAAGTCCTAAACTGCGCAGGGGATGACTTGAACGTAAGCATCCAGGAAACATCAGAATCAATAGATGAAATCATCGACAACATATCCAACGTCCACCGCCAGATTTCGGCGCAAAGCTCAAGCGTAACAGAAACTGCCAGCGCAGTAAACGAAATAGCGTCAAACATCAATTCATTTGAAAAAATGATTTCTGCCCAAGCCGAAGGCGTAATGCATGCAAATTCAGCAATTGAACAAATGATTGGCAATATTTCAGCCGTAAACACCTCAGTTGACCAAATGGCAACCTCATTCAACCAGCTCCAAAACGATGTAAAAACTGGCGCGGCAAAACAACAGGATGTAAACTCCAGAATCTCTCAAATCGAAACACAATCAAAAATGCTCCAAGAAGCCAACAAAACGATTGCGAACATTGCAAGCCAAACAAACCTTCTGGCCATGAATGCGGCCATTGAGGCTGCCCATGCAGGTGCGGCGGGTTACGGATTCAGCGTAGTTGCAGACGAAATCCGGAAGCTGTCTGAAACATCGTCCGTCCAGTCAAAGACAATTGGAACGCAGCTCAAGGCAATCAAGGACTCCATAAACGATGTTGTTTCGGCAAGTGCAGAATCAAGTTCCGCATTTAATTCCGTGTCGCAAAAGATTTCTGAAACCGACCAGCTCGTAAATCAAATAAAAATCGCAATGGAAGAACAAAATGAAGGTTCCAAGCAAATAACAGATGTTCTTCACACAATCAACGACAGCACTTCGGAAGTTCATGCGGCATCAAAAGAAATGAGCGTCGGAAACCAAACGATTCTTAGCGAAATAAAAAATCTCCAGCTCGCTACGGAAAAAATGCTCGGCAGTATGGAGGAGATGCGAAAAGGCGCACAAAAAATCAGCTTTACGGGATTTTCACTGAACGAGATTTCGACAAAACTCAAAGAATCAATTACCGAAATCGGTTCACAAATCGACCAGTTCTCGGTCTAATTCGCATAGTATGAATCAAAGTTTTATTGAAAAGAGGGCGTTTATCTGCTATCATCTTCCAATAAAGAAATTGCGGCAAAACGCCGATAAAATAAAATTTTTAGGAGATTTAAAATGGCAAAAGTAGTTACTTTTGGTGAATTGATGCTTCGCATCCAGCCTGCTGATTACTATCGTTTCGTTCAGGTTGACTCAATGACAACAACTTTCGGTGGCGGTGAGGCTAACGTTTCTGTTTCTCTCGCTAACTATGGCAACGAGTCATACTTCGTTACAAAGCTCCCAACACACGAAATCGGACAGGCAGCTGTGAACTCACTCCGCAAATATGGCGTTCACACAGAATATATCGTTCGTGGCGGTCCACGCGTCGGTATCTACTACAACGAGAAAGGTGCTTCTCAGCGTGGCTCAAAATGTATCTACGACCGCGCAGGCTCATCAATTCAGCTCGCTAAACCAGAAGAATTCAACTGGAAAGAAATCCTCAAGGACGCAAAATGGTTCCACATCACAGGTATCACACCGGCTTTGGGACCAAACATGGTAACTGCTTGTATCGAAGCTTGTAAAACAGCCCGCGAAATGGGCATCACAACTTCTTGTGACCTTAACTACCGCGGAAAGCTCTGGACAAAAGACGAAGCTCGCAAAGCTATGACAGAAATCTGTAAATATATCGATGTTTGTATCTCTAACGAGGACGACGCAAACGATGTATTCGGAATCAAATCTGAGGGAACTGACACAACAAAGGGAACTTTGAACAACGACGGTTATGTTTCAGTTGCTCGCCAGCTCAAAGAGAAATTCGGCTTCAAAAAAGTCGCAATCACTCTCCGCTCATCAATCAACGCTAACCGCAACGACTGGCAGGCT
>JAFSJW010000048.1 GCA_017449265.1 Treponema sp. | reverse complement strand
TTTTGCAAATTTCTGGTTCGCTCTCCAATATCCTGCAAAAGAGGAAGTTGTTTGCGAAAGTGAGAGACTCCCACTTTTCTTCTGGCGATAGATTTTTTTTATCAGTTAAATTTCTCATACCTATATAGGTGCAGAGAATTTTCATTTTTGACACTAAATTCGGGATAATTTTTTGTTATAAGTGAGCCCCAAGAGCAAATCAGGCTCCAAGTCGCAAAAAGTGCGCGCTTCCAGAAAATACAGGGCTTTCCGCGCGGTGCAGGGTAATTGGTATTTGTCTCAGTCGCTTCGCTCCTTCGCACCCTGCAAGCGCTCCAAGCCCTTCTGCTTTTCTTCACGCTGCGCACTTTTTGTGTCGGATTGCTGACTGGGAACGCGGCCGCGACTCAGCCCGAAATGGCAATCCGTTCTGAGTTTTAGAATAAAATCTGAGGGGCAGCCACCGACTTAGCCCAAGCCGCCGAGCTGCTGCATCAGTTTTGCCTGAAGTCCCTTGTTCTTGGCAAGTTTTTTCATTGTGAGCTTGGTTTTCTCAAACTGCTTTATGAGTTTGTTCACCTCTGCCACGCTCGTCCCGCTTCCTTTGGCGATTCTTTTTCTGCGTGAAGGCCCGATAATCAAGTGGTTTGCACGCTCTTTCTTGGTCATCGCCTGAATGATTGCTTTCTGATGCTTCATTCCGTCAAAATTCAGCTTGCTTTCGTCAATCTGACCTGAAAGACCAGGAATCATTTCCACGAGCTGCGAAACGCTTCCCATCTTGTTCACCTGCTCAAACTGCTCAAGCATATCGTCCAAAGTGAACTCGTTGCGAGCCATTTTCTTTTCAAGTTTCTTGGCGTTCTCAAGGTCAACTGTTTCTTTTGCCTTCTCAACGAGTGAAACGATATCGCCCATTCCAAGAATTCGGCCTGCGATTCGCTCAGGATGGAACGGCTCAAAGTCCTCGGTTTTTTCGCCCGTACCGATGAACAAAATCGGTTTGTTCGTGATTGATTTTAATGAAAGAGCAGCACCGCCCCGCGCATCAGAGTCGAACTTGGTCAAAATTACGCCGGTAAGCCCCAGCTGCTCGTCAAAGCTCTTGGCAATGTCAACCGCGTTCTGACCAGTCATTGCATCTGCAACAAGGACAGTTTCAACAGGGTCAACGACTTTCTTAACATCGACAAGCTCTTTCATCATGTCTTCGTCAATCTGCAAGCGTCCGGCAGTATCGACGATTATCGTGTCAAATCCATTTTTCTTTGCGTGCGAAAGACCGTTCTTTGCGACTTTTACCGCATCAGAAGCCGTAGCTCCTTCCTCAAAATAGACTGGGACATTGATTTTCTCACCGAGCTGCCTCAGCTGCTCCACGGCAGCAGGACGAACAAGGTCACAAGCTACAAGAAGAGGTTTTCTTCCGTTCTTGGCAAGCCGCGCCGCAAGCTTATGAGCCGCAGTTGTTTTTCCGGCTCCCTGCAATCCAAGAAGAAGGATAACGCTCTGGGTATCAGGTCCTTTGAGCTGCAAATCAACTTTTGTGTCACCAAGGAGCTTTACGATTCTGTCATAGATTATTTTTACGAACTGCTGCCCCGGATCAACTGCGCGAAGAACTTTTTCGCCTTTTGCCTCTTCAACCGTTGCATTAACGAAGCGGCGCACAACGCGCAAGTTTACATCGGCCTCAAGGAGAGCCATCTTGATTTTCTCAACTGTCTCCTCGATATTTTTTTCCGTGATGGTCGATTTTCCGCTGACAGTGCGAACAATGTCACCGAATGTGTTTGTGATTTTCTCTAACATCTAACTTTCCTTAAGATTCGATTTTGCTCTGCAAAAGAAGTTCGTTCAAAAGCTCCATCGGCTTGATTTCTTTGTTCAGGACACGATAAAGACCATCGCAAATCGTAAGCCTCAGATTGTGCTTGACCGCAATTTCATGGACGAATTTGCAGGCAACGGCCCCCTCGGACAAATACCCGATTTCGCCGATTCTTGAGATAAGGTCATCAAGATTCTTGAATCTGTCAAGTATATCCGTCTTGATTATGTCCTGACCAAAACGCCTGTTGCGCCCGTACTTTGAGCGGCAAGTAACATCAAGGTCGCCAACGCCCGCAATTGAAGTAAATGTTTCTGAGTGTGTGGCTCCCATCGCAAACCCGATTCGCTGGATTTCGTTAAGTCCTGCGGCAAGAAGAAGGCTCTCGGAGTTATCCCCGAAAATATCCGAATGTTCGCTTATCGCATCAAGGCTTCCGTAAACTACGGCTATTACATTCTTTGCGGCAGCGCAAATCTGAACGCCCACAACATCAAGGCTGGAATATGCCATAAGCCCAGGAACGCGCAAAAGCTCGCGCATTTTTATTGAATTCTTTGGGTTCTCGCTGGCCGCGATAAGCCCCGTAAGTTTTCCGAGCGCGACTTCCTCGGCATGGCTCGGACCTGAAATATAGACAAGGGAGTTTTTGTAACTCTCAGGAAGCACTTCCTCCAGCACTTCAAGGATAAGGCGCGGACCTGAGGCAGTAGACACGAATCCTTTCGTAAGGACTCCGATGACCGTGCTTCCGTCTTTTATGGAAGGAACACCGACAATCTGCTTTGCCGTAGCCGCAAGGTACAAAGACGGGCTTGCAAGAATCAAGAATTCTTTGTTTGAAGCAACTTCATTAATATCGATTGAAGCCGTAAGATTCTCCGAAAGAGGATAGCCAGGCAAGTACCTTTTGTTCTCATGCTCGTTGTTTATTGATTCAACGACATCGCTCTCCCTAGCCCAAATCTGAACTTTGTGTCCGCCGCGCGCCAATGCCTGAGCAAGCCCAGAGCCCCACGCGCCCGCACCGATAACACCAACATTTTTAGCACTCATATACAATCCTTAATACCACAAAGCCGCCTCATCGTGCCAGTCGATGATTTCTTCCGGCTTAAAGAATAGATTTATTTCCCGCTCGGCACTCTCATCGCTGTCAGAAGCGTGGATAATGTTATGATTCGTATGCGCGCAGAAATCACCTCGTATTGTCCCTGGCTCGGCCTCTGAAGGTTTAGTCTTTCCAGTAACCTTCCGAACAAGCTCCACGCAGTCATCGCCCTGCCAGACCATTGCGATGACAGGACCGCTCGTGATGTACGAAACAAGGTCATCATAAAAACTCTTCCCCTTATGCTCGGCATAATGCTTTGAGGCAAGCTCAGGAGAAATATTCATCATTTTCAGCCCAACAAGTTTCAGCCCCTTGTTCTCAAGACGCGAAACAACCTGTCCTACAAGCCTCCTGTTCAGAACACCAGGCTTGCACATAGCAAAACATCTAGAACTCATACTTTTTTTATTATACTCCTAACATCTCAATTTTACAAATATCGTTTTTCATTAAGAAAGCGTTCCACTCCGTCAATTACATCATCAGGAGTGCTTGCGCCAGCAGTAAGACCTATTTTTTCAAATCCGAGAAGCGCGCCGGCAATATCATCCGTAATTTCTTCCGCGCTCTCAACAAGAACCGCATACTTGCACGATTTTTCCGCCGCCCGGAAAAGACGGTTCGTGTTCGCGCTGTTTTTTCCGCCAATAACGACGACCGCATCGACAACAGAACAAAGTTCCTCAAGTGCGTCCTGCCGTTCATGCGTAGCAGGGCAAATTGAATTGACAATTTGCGCGTTCGGAATTTTTTCTTTTAAAAACGCCGCAATTTTTTCAAAAATCGGAATTGAAAAAGTCGTCTGGCAAAGAAGGACTATTTTCTTGTCCGAATTAATTGCACCTGACTCAAAAAGTCTTCCAAGCTCCTTCTCATCCCTGACAAGAAAAAAAGAACATGAAAGATTTTTTGCCTCAGATGCGGCGCGGGCATATCCTTCGATTCCGATTACTTCCCCGTGATTCGGGTCGCCAGCAAAAATAATCGTACAGCCTTTTGAGGCAAAATCCGCAACGCGTTTCTGGCTCTGGGTAACGAGCGGGCAAGTTGCGTTAACAACGGATGCGCCGCGAAAGCTTATACTGCCCTCAACATCAGGAGAAACACCGTGCGCCCTGATAATAACAGTATCATCCGGACAAAGAACGCCGCAATCTTTTTCGGAAAGGACTTTTAACCCGCGCTTTTCAAAACTATCAAGGACGAGCGGATTGTGTATCAAAGGTCCGAGCGAATAAACCGAGCCTGCCTTTCCGTCATGTTCCCTGAGAACAGAATCAGCTGTCTTCACTGCGCGGCGGACTCCAGAACAAAAACCAAGGATGCGCGCACGAATTATTTCCATAATCTACCCATAAAAAACAAAGGCTGTCCAATAAGCATAAATGCGTTTGTTGAGTTTGCCGTGCGAAGCTGCGAAACGCTAACCACCACACATACCGTGCAGGTCATTCCCATACTTCGACCATGCTCAGTAACCGCAAGCTCAATGACCACATACATAACTTATCAGACAGTCCCGCCTTTAAGTCTTTGGGTATATCGAAAAACTCTGTTAGTTTTCTGAGATACCCGTCGTCCAGCCTGCGCTGAACGAAATTTTAAAAGTGAGAACTTCAAGAAACTGAAATTTCTCGAAGTTCCCTTATGACTTTCGTTAGTTCTCTGACTTAAACTGCCTTACATTCGGAGCAAGGCTGACCGTTTCAAAAGTATAATTTCTTCTCACGAACGCAATGAACGCGCCCGCAATGAAAATTGACGAATAACAACCTGAGATAAGTCCCACAATCAGCGCAACGGCAAAATCATGGATTGAGCCTGTGGTGAACACTGCGAGCGACAAAACCGCAAACAGCGTTGTTACAGTCGTAATGATTGAGCGTCCGAGCGTTGCAGAAAGCGCGGAGTTCAAAACCTCAACGAAATTTTTCGCTTCAATAACGCGTATGTCGGAACGGATTCGGTCAAGAATAACGACCGTAGCGTTGATTGAGTAACCGATAATCGTAAGGATTGCCGCAAGCGTCGTAGTACTGAACTCCATCTGACTCCATGATATGAACGAAACCATAATCAAAGAGTCGTGAATAATAGCAATTACTGCCGCACAAGCAAAATCCCACTTGAAGCGGAACGCCGCGTAGATAAAAATCAAAACAAGCGTAGCAAGCACAAGAATAATTGAATTCTTAATCAAAGAGCCTGAGAACTGCGCACCGATAAAATCTGACTTTACGATTGCAACTTTGTCATTTCCGAACGCGCTGACTAAAGCAGAATTAGTTTTTTCCTGAATTGCCTTTCCTTTCTCATCGCCTGAAATTCCCATACGAATCTGGAAACTTCTGTCAGAATCAGTTCCTAAAGCCTTAACATCAACATTAGAATAATCCTTGAGAGCGTTTCTGACCTCATCAGGAGTAACATCAGTTTTTGCTGAACCAAAAATTCTGAGCGGCTCAGAGCTTAAATTCTTTGAAACCGTAGAATCTATGAAAAGGGACTCAGAAGAAGCGGACGGATTTTTTACAGTAACTGCAATTCCCTCAATCTCCTTCATCTTAGCGGCGATTTCTGAAGCCGTCCTGTTCGCAGCGTAAGAAAGCGACTCAGTTCTGTTCTCAGCTCCAACACCACTTACAATAACATCAATTCCTGTCTCTGAAATATCAAGCGCGATTGTAGCACTTCCTGTATAAGAAACCTCAAGGGCGGCAGGAGCAATCTTAACTTCCTCAATCATACCAGGCTTGAAGTCAAGCCCGAAATTAACGCCACGGACGGCTATTGAAACAAGCCCCGCAACAATTAGGAGTGAGCTAAAAACAACAGATGACAAGAAAAATTTGCTGAATTTATATACTTTTCTCATTACTTTAACCTCCAGCTGATGCTCATATTCTTCTTGCCGATGACATCTGTCTGGAAGTCAAACATAAGCCTTGAAACAACAAGAGCCGTAAACACTGAAGAACAAACACCGATTGCGAGCGAAACAGCGAATCCCTGGATAGAACCGTTTCCGAGTTTTGAGAGGAACGCGGCGGCAATGAATGTAGTGATGTTTGAATCCATGATTGCCCAGAAAGCGTTGTCAAAGCCGGACACGACAGCCGCAGCACGGCTCTTTCCGTTCTTAAGCTCTTCTTTGATGCGCTCGAAGATAATTACATTCGCATCAACTGACATACCTACGGTAAGAATCATACCAGCGATTGATGAAAGTGTGAGCGTAAGGTTGAACGCGCTCAAAATCGAGAACATGATGTACATATTCAGAATCTGCGCTACGACAGCGTTGAATCCTGCCCCAAGATAGAACAGAAGCATGAATCCAAATACAAGGATAAGACCTGTAAGGAGTGCCATTTCTCCCTGTCTGATAGCCTGCGCTCCCAAAGAAGCTCCTACGACCTGCTGGCTCTCAACCTCAAGCGGTACAGAAAGCCATGCCGTCTGCAAAACCTTCTGGATGCTCATAGCCTCCTCGGAGCTGAATCCGCCAGTAAGCGCAACCTGACCACCAGCAATCTTTGAGTTAATCGTAGCAGCCGACTTGATTTTGTCATCGCTTACGATTGCAAGACGCTCGTGAACATGCGCCCCAGTGAAATCAGCGAAAATATCCGCACCCTCAGTATCAAGGATAAAATTGACCTCAATCTGGTTAGATGTGTTGCTTCTTGAAACCTGAGCAGACTTTACATGTTTTCCGTCAAGCGCAATCTCCTTCTTTACGGCAAGATAACCGATTCTTTCATCAAGACCATAATCATCTTTCCTGTAAAGACCGAAAATCTCGCAGTCAGCAGGAATAATTTCCGGATTCATAAGTTTTCCGTCAGCAGTGAATACTTGCGACGGGTTTGACTGGAAATACGCATTGAAAGCGTTAGTTGCCTCCTCATCGACAAGGCGGAAATTCAAGATGCCCTTACCCATGATGATTGTGTTGACGCTCTCGCTGTCAGCCGCACCAGGAATTTCTATGTAGATTCTGTCATCGCCCTGCTGCCTGATTACAGGAGAAGTAAGACCGAATTTATCTATGCGTCCGGTAAGGGTCTCGATTGCCTGAGCCATAGCATCTTTCTTGAACAAAGCCTCGTCAACCACCTCCTCGCCAGAATCTTTCTGAGCTTTGAGAGCCGCATCAAGGTCAGCGCGAACGATTACATTCATACCGCCGCTCAAATCAAGACCGAGCTTTACGGAATTGTTGTAACGCTTCTTTGCTTTCAGAATTTTGTCCCTGTATTTTCCTTCTATAACAGAAGAAATCTCAGCAGAGCTGCTGAAAGCCCTGAGAACATCAGTGACAGTAAGCACATCAGGAACTGCGGGAGCTTCCTGACCAAGCGCCTTGTAAGCCTTTGCCTCCGCCTTATAATTCTTCTCGGCGGCTTTCACAAGATAATCATAAGAAGCGTCAAGAACCGCATCACCTTTTTCCTCAGCCAGCTTTACAAGGCTGTTAAGGTCTTCCTGCGCTTTTACCGTTGTATAATCCTTGATTTTCTCAAGAGATCCCAAAGCAAGGCTCTGCTCGTCCTTCGGCGTAAGACAATACCAGCTGATTGAAGGCCAAAGAAACCAGAAGCACACTGCAAGAACTATCATAATGATAGTAAAACGACTTCGTTTGCTCATTTTTAATTAAACCCCAAACTATTTATTTTCTGAAGATTCTGAACCAGCCGAAGACTCCTCAACGGCATCATCAGATTTCTCATCTTTTTTCTCTTCTGACTTTCCGGCTTTCTCCGCCTTGGCTGAGGCTCTGTCTCCTGCCACCGTCGCAACGGCAGAGCGGTCAAATTCAATCTTTGTGCCGTCATCAACTTTCAATATGACAGTTTTTTCTTTTACAGAGCTTACCGTTCCATGAATTCCCCCGATTGTAACAACTTTGTCACCTTTCTGGAGAGAATCCCTCATTTTTTCTATTTCTTTCTGCTTTTTGTTCTGAGGACGAATCATAAAGAAATAGAACACTGCAATAATCAAGATGAACGGGGCTACCGTCATCACCATATTTCCGCCAACCTGCGGTGCTGCGTCTTGCAATAATGGAATAAAAGACATTTTAGTTCCTTCCTAAAAATGTAAAATAGCGATTTATAAATGTAACATTTTGGAGATTTACTTTCAATGCAAAAATCACTCCTATTTTGAAAGAAGTTCTTTCAGTTTTTCGTCCAACGCTTTGATTTTCTCATCATCAGCCGAAATTGCAACGACTTGACGCAAATAATACTGCGCCTTCCTGTACTCTTTTTTGTTGAAATAAATCGTGTACAGCTTGAAAAGCGAGTCCTTGTTGCGCGGATTTGCCGTCAGGCTGGAGCGCAAGTCCGACATCACAATTTCCTCATTGGACGAAAGAAGGCTTTTCTGATAATAGAGGAAACTTTTCATTTTCTGGGAGCTTTTCGGAATCAGCGATGAAATAAGCCTTGAAGCCTCCGCGCCGCGCCCCGATGACACAAGAACCGAAACATAAGCCTGAACCGTATCCTCATCCTCACTGTTTTTCGCATAAAGCCCCGACGCAAGCTTCCACGCCTCCTCTTTTTTTCCCGCGGCAAGGCACACAGCAATATGCGTGAACACAAAATTATCGTCAGCTTTTCCGCTTCCCATAACCTCGCTGCTTTTTTTATACGCCTCAGTCCACCGCTCCGATTTCATAAGCTCCTTAACGAAAATCTCAAGCGCGCGCGCATTGCTTCCGTCTTTCTCAAGGACAAGAAGCGCAAAATCCTCCGCGCCCCTCCCCCCTATTTTTTTTCCTGATTCTGAGGAAATTTCTGCGGCAAGGAGAATAACATCCAAATCGTCCGGATACAGGGAAAGCGCGTCCTGAACTGTCACTGCCGCCAAAGCCGCATTTCTGTTCCACTCTTTCTGGATTTTTGCGCGCAAAAGAAGATAGTCCTTCGAGTCCGTGTTTGTGCGGGCATATGCGTCGAGCATAGATGTAGCCCTGATATACTCTTTTTTCATAACAAGGACTTTTGCGCGGAACAAAATGTACTCCGTGTTCTCAGGCTCTTGTTGCAAAACTTTCGCCACGAACAACTCGCACGCGTCTATATCGCCCGTGAAAAAGGAACTTTCTGCGCATATTTTTAAAATCTGGCGCGATTCATGCCCTGTATCAATCAAATATTTTCCGATTTCATAAGCCTTGTCATAGTCCTTACCCAGAAAACAGCTCTGAACTAAGGCAAAATCTATTTCATAAGGCGGTTTTTCGCATCCGTCCTTTGCCGAAGACAAAAACGAAGCGGACGAAGAAAAATCGCCAAGCCTGTAATAAAGAAGCCCCAGAAGATAATTAAGCAGAACAGAGTCCTTTTTGATTCCGTAAGCCTTTTCCAGAGAAGACTTTGCATCGGAAAGAAAATCACCTGAGGAAGAAGGAGATGACGATGACACAAGAACAAGCGACGGAAGCACGAGCGAAAGAAAATCAGCATCGCCGGAACGATAGTCGTAGCTTCCCCGGCGCGCAGAATTCACCGTGCCCACATAGGAGTTTGACGCAGATACGGACGGGTACTCCCCTTGAAAGCCAGATGATTTCCAGCACAAAGAAAGAATCGAGTCAGTGACGAAAAGAAGCACATCTTCGTCTTCGTCCTTTCCCTCAATAGCCCTTATCTTTGCATCAGCCTCGACAAGCGACTCTGGCGAGCCGTTTTCCACAAGGGACAGTATTTCCCCGTCAACGAAAGAAAAAAAAGTGCGCTTTTTTCTTTCGGGAAGTGCGAGCTGAGTAGGCTTTGGAAAACTGTCAGCAGACTCGCCGTTTTTTTTGTCCTTTTCAATAGAAATTTCAAATCCAGATGAAGAATCTGATTTTTCCTGCGCAAAAACTTCCGTCAGACGGAAACAAAAAAGAAAAGTCACAAAAAGAAGGGCAAAGTTCCTTTTGCCTGAGAAAATCATCCCAGAATATCCCCGATTTCATCGTCATCCTGCGTGTACGGCAAATGATTCGGGGTCTGCTGTATTATGAAAAGGACGATAAGTATAATTCCGAAGATTACAAGGAATATGGGCCACCATCTTGCCATGAAAGCCGAGAACGAAAGTTTCACCACATCGGCAGAAAAAAGCAGGAACATGATTCCGAGAAAGGCGATGGCAGCGCCAGGATAAGCATAGGAGCTTTTTATGCGCCTGTACTTTGCCAAACTTGTTATAAGCAGGGAAAACGAACAGAGTATGGCAGAAATCGGCCAGCTCTGCGTGAAAGAAAACGGGCAAAGCGTCGATGATGTGAAGAGCGCGAACGCGCCCACCAAAAACGCATAGAACCCCACGAAAAAGAAAAATGCTTTCTTGAAGAATGTGAGCGAAAAATACAGCACCGCCGCCCCTGCAATAATTGAGAACACGGGGAGAGCCGGAAAAACTTCAAATATGGACTTTGAGAAATTGACGAGAAGAAAAAATCCCGTAAGAATAAAAATAAGCCCGAAAGCAAGGATAATATTCAATTTCAGTCTGGAAATCTGCTTCATTTTCGCCCCACTCATTTAAAGAAAAGATACTATATTTTCGGCTCTTCGGCTACGCTCAAAAACTGTAACTATACCGATGATTTCAAATTTCTTTTTTAAGGAAAAGCGGTGGTTGACCGTATGCACAAAACTTATTGAGCAGCCCTAAACTTTGGATTTTTATTTCCGATAATCAGACTAGAGGTTTAAATCTTGAAAATCAGCGCAATTTCTAAAAACAGGCTACTTTCAGTATTTTTCACAAGCGTATCATTTGCTTTCTCCGCGCTTCTGCCCGCTTTCGCAGAAAGCAGCGGTCAAAATGACAAAAAAGAAACGATTTTTTCTGAAAGCACTATCGACTGGACATCGTACAAATTCATCTCACAGGTGAACCTTAACACAGAGAAAGCCGGAATAAACATTCCGTCCGGAAAGAAAGCCGCGAACGCAATGATAGACAGAGAGCTTCCGATTCTGATAAAAGACCCGCTCTTGTCGCTCTTCGTGAATTCGGAACATACGCTCAGCGACATAATCCTTGATGACACAATAACTCTTGAGCAGCTCACGCAGATAATCGAGGACGGAAAAAAAACGCCTGCAGTGTTCACGAACGGCACCCTGAACCTGAAAACGACGCACAGCATAAATCTGAACGAAATATCCGCACTGCTCGTAAAGCACCGCACTCCGTACAAGAACCCGCGCCCAGTGGAGCAGATTGCGTCCCGGGCGTACTCGGGCATAATCATTGACGCGCGCGGAATTCTTCCTGTCCACGGAGAGTTTGTGCGCGACTGCGTTTACCCCTGCTTTTTCCCGCAAATCTGGGATGAAGGCATGAACCTTATCTACGAGCGCAACATGGGCAATCCTGCCGTGGAGAAAGTGCAAGGACTCGTTCATTACGACTGGTCCGACAATGAGGAGATTTACGAGGACAGAATCGGGAAAGACCCGATGCACATACGCGCACGCAAAGTCTACGGATTCAACCGGACTGACCCTGTGATTTCACGGGACGATGCGCTCAAGATTCTTACTGTGCCTGAAAACCTGAATCTTCTCCGGGAAGGAAAAATTGTAATTCTCCTTGACAAGCAGAACCTTGACTATGCCGTAGGCGCACCTGAGAAGACAGCCGAGTACTACGCATCGTACAGGGCAATCAAAGAATACCTCAGGAACAATGAGGATGACGAGGAAGAAAAAGTCATTGACAGCGGAACAGGAATGCAGTTCCTTTACGATGACCTGAAATTCGTAGCAGACAGCTCAAAGCTCCTTGATTCGGAACTTCCAAAAATCAAAAAGCTCGCTGAGGCCCTTAAAAAAATCGAAGGCATAAACAACTACACAATCCTTGTCGAAGGACACACAGCCGACGTGAACAAGCCCCATGGACAGATGAAGCTTTCAATCCAGCGTGCTGAGGCGATAGTGAACGAGCTTGTGAGGAACGGACTTCCTAAGAGCATATTCTCATTCAAAGGCTACGGCGGAACGCTGCCTGTAGCCACGAACGACACCGCCGCAGGACGGGCTGCGAACAGGCGCGTAGTAATCACTGCAAAACCGAATTCGATTACATACATTCAGAAAAGATAAAAAATCAGCATAAATATAGCACGGTGGTTGAGTTTATTGAAACCGCCGTGCTATATTTATTAGGGCAGCCTGATTGAAAAATCGTTCTGAGCAAATACGAAAATCCTTCGATACGCCCAACATGATTCAATCGGCTTTTGCTCATACAGACCATAATATTTCTTGGAGAACAATATGATTGACTACAAGCAGTCAGGCGTTGATGTTGAAGAAGGCTACAATGCCGTAAACGAATACAAGGTTCACGCAAAGCGCACAAGAATTCCGGGGCTTCTTTCTGATTTGGGAAGTTTCAACGGAATGTTTGAAATTCCTTCCGGGCTTAAGCATCCTGTTGCGGTAAGCGGCACTGACGGCGTAGGAACAAAGCTCGACATCGCGTTCCAGATGGGAAAATACGACACGGTTGGAATCGACTGCGTTGCAATGAGCGTGAACGACATCCTTTGCTCAGGAGTCCAGACCTCTTTCTTCCTTGATTATGTTGCGTGCGGAAAACTGGACGCAAAAGTGGCGGGGGAGCTTGTAAAAGGAGTCGCCGATGGCTGCGTTGACACAGGATGCGCGCTTCTTGGCGGCGAGACTGCGGAAATGCCAGGATTCTACGATGAAGGAAAATATGACCTTGCGGGCTTCGGAGTCGGTTTCGGCGAGAAAGACGAAATGATTACAGGAAAAGATATTGCCGAAGGCGATGTTCTCATCGGGCTTTCTTCCACAGGCCCGCACTCAAACGGCTACTCGCTTATCAGAAAGCTCGTAAAGAACTTTGACGATGATTTCGGCGGAAAGAAAATCGGTGAAGTTCTGCTTACGCCAACAAGAATCTACGTCCGCCCTGTCATGGACGCGCTCAAATCGTTCGGAAAGGCAATCCACGGCATGGTTCACATAACTGGCGGCGGCTTCTACGAGAACATACCAAGAATGTACCCAAAAGGCGCGAACCTTGTTTCTGTTATCAAAAAGGACTCTTGGGAGAAGCCCGCGATTTTCGATGAGCTTATACGACGCGGTGCAAACCCGGACAGCGTGTACGGCACATTCAACATGGGAATCGGGTTCGTGCTTGCCGTTAGCGCGGACAAAGCGGACGAAATCGTTAAGCACTTCAACGACAACGCCTCCAAATTCCAGAGCGAGCCTTACGAAAAAGCAGGGGCTTCCCCGCTCAAGGCGTATAAAATCGGTTCTGTGGAAAAGGCTGCTAAAGACCTTGGCGATGACCTGAAAGGAAGCCATGAGGCAACAAGGCTCATCTAAGCTTTTTCCGTCGGTTGAATGACCGTTCAAATCAAAAAGCAGACACAAAATCAAAATCAAATTTTCTGATATAATGGGCGCATGAAAAAAGTATTTTCATGCGCCCTTATTTTTTTCTTCTCTATATGTATTTTCGCAAAAAGCAGACATTCCGCAGGGCGGGCGTACTCAGGCATTTTTATGACAATGCCGAAAAAATTCCATGAAATGATTGTGAATATTCCCGACAATTTTTTTGAACCTGACGAAATAAAGATTTTCAGATTCGCGTACCCTGACATTGTTTTTGCGACATCTTTCGATGACGAGAAAAACGACTGGAAAATCGAACTGACAGTTCCGAACAAACCTGAATTTGGGGCAGACACAAAAACAGGCATTTTCTGGTGGTGCGACGGCAGAATTCTGCCAGAGGAAGAGCTTCCCAACGCTGACAACTACCATCCGATTTTGTACCGGTACCCAAAAGTCCTTGAAGACCCAAAAGATTTTGACGAAGAAAAAATCAGGCGAGTGAAAGAGTACAGTTCCCGTGAGAGCCGAAAGAACGGAGCCGGAACTCCGCCCTTTTTCTTCGACTTTCTTTACTCAGCAAAAAGTCAGAGAACAATCGAAAGTCACATAGTTCAGGTTAAATTTCTTGGGCACAAAACAAGGATTCACGAAAGAATCAAAGAGCCGCTCAGGAATGTGGAGAAAAAAATCACTTTGCTCGCAAAGACCGACGCTGAGATAAAGGAATTCGTCGATTCAATAAAATCATCGGCAGCGTACCATTGGCGCATAATTGCGGGAACGAAGAGAAAATCTTTCCACAGCTACGGAATCGCAGTGGATGTTCTGCCGCAAAAACTAGGCGGAAAAGCTATTTTCTGGAGCTGGGAGCAAGACAGAAATCCTGACGGCTGGATGATTCTTCCGCTCTCAAGACGGTGGATGCCGCCTGAGCGCGTGATTGAGATTTTTGAGGAAGAAGGCTTCATCTGGGGCGGAAAGTGGGGAATCTGGGACAACATGCACTTTGAGTACCACCCCGAGCTGATACTGCACAATTTCAAAAAGTGATTATCTCATTGTAGCACTCAATGGCAAAACTGTCCGTCATGCCTGATATGAACTCGATTACGCACTTTTCGTAAGAATCGTTGTCATGCACATTGAAAACAACCGGAGTTTCCAAACGGAGCTTTTTCTTTTTGTCCGGGTCTGACTTTGGCAAATAGTTCGTGTACGAAACAAGCCACTCCTCGAAAGTTGAGCCGAGAGAGTAATCCCGGGAAAGAGCGAACGGAACCGTACCGTGCTGAACGAACGGCTGGATGCGCATGAGTGTACGGTAAATCGTTTCGATTACGCAAGTGGCGTACTTTTGAAATTCCAAAAGCCGCCAGTGGCTGTAAATGTTTCTGAAACTGAATTTTTTCAGCTCGGTTATGAAACGCGCGTAGCTTTCCGAAAACCTCAGTCCCTCCGCAGGATTTGACTGCTCGCACAAATCCATAATCATATCGTTTATAAGAACAGTTGTGTTCACGGCTTTTCCGCTTCGCCTTGAGTAAGAGCTTCCGTCTTTCCGAAGCCCCAGCGTTTCGGCGACTATTTCCCTAAGCTCGCGATAGCTTCCGTAATCAAGTATGTGGTACAAAAGCGCGTCCTCAAGGTCGCGTCCCAAAAAAGCGATTTTGTCGCTCACTTTCACTATGCAGCCTTCCCATGTGAACGGCTGAACAAGCCCCGGCTGCTTTATGTCGTATAAGTCAATGGCATCCTCGCGCGGTTTTATTCCCTGCTGGTCTATTTCCCCGCAGTGACATACGATGCCGTCGCGCACGGCGTAAGTCAGGTTCAAAGTCCGTTTGTGTCCGTTCGGGTCGGGAAGCGTTTCGATATAATCTGCAAAAAAAAGCGAGTTCCGCTCGTGCCAGAATTTTTTCGGAGCATTCGCGCCTTCCTTGGGTTTTAGCAGATTGTTAAGGATATCCTCGCCGTGATGCCCGAAAGGCGCGTGACCTATGTCATGCCCAATTGCGATTGCCTGGGTAAGCTCCGTGTTCAGCGAGAGAAAGCGCGCGATTGTCCCTGCCACGGACGCAACATGCCCTACATGCTCCATGCGCGTACAAACATGGTCATTGTGCGGTGCGAAAAAAACCTGAGTTTTGTGCTTGAGTCGTCTGTAAGCCTGGCAGTGCAGAAGCCGCGTATAGTCGCGCTCAAATTCCGTGCGGATTCCGTTTCCCCTGCCGTAAAGCTCCGTTTCGCGCCTAATAGCGTCTTTCCACTTGTGATTCAGCTCATCAGTCCGAACATTGATAAAACAATCTTTCATAAAAAAGATTGTAAATTGAAACAGCGATTCGGAGCAAGCGCACCTTGTGCAAAGCACAAGGTGGCCGAGATTTTGCATTGCAAAATCTCGCGGACTCGTTCTGATTTTAGATTTATCCTGTAGAGCCGCCCCACGACCAAGCCCGAACCAATCCCAGTCGGCAGCCCCGACTCAGCCCGAACTAAACGGAAGCAAGCTCCGAGCTGAGTGAGTCCCGCAAGTCTGAGATTTCTTCCGCAGAGAGTCCGACAGCTTGCGCGATTTGCTCTGGCAAAAGAACATTCATTTTGAGTAGATTCTTTGCAGCCTCAATCTTGCCTTCGCTTAGTCCTTTCTCCCTGCCCTCACTAAGTCCCTCAATTTTTCCTTCTGCCTTGCCCTCGTCAAACGCCATATGCCGCTGGTGCTTGATTTCCTGATCCCATGTCATATAGTACTTCCTCCATCCGGCGTTCTTTTTGGCGCTG
>JAFSJW010000047.1 GCA_017449265.1 Treponema sp. | reverse complement strand
CAGTCCATAAAGAGGCAGATAAGGTCCAGTCAGAAAACCAGGGTTTATCCATTTTTTTTCAGGATTATTCTTAGAAAAAAATCGCCGCCAGAAAAGCTCGATTCCCCAGCCGATAATGCTACCGGCAAAAAATAAAAAAGTTAAAACCAGCAATGAAGTCAAAAGAAGCCTCCTTTTTAATTTTCTACCAATCGTTAGTTAGAATTTTCTTCCATTGTTCTTGTTTTGATTAATTCTAATGAAGTATACCAATTAAGTATTTCTTTTGAAGATATATATTTTTCTGTCATTGATAAGTCAACTTGAGTTTCTGTATCGTTTTTTCCAACGATTTTCATAGTTATTACTACTGGACTAATAAAAATCATTAGAAAAATAGCTATAACAACAATCAATATGATTGGAATTCCTGTAGAATTTCTTTTTTTATCAGAATATTATTTGTTGTTATTTCATTTCCACAACTTTTACAAAACATTTCATTCACATTTAGAATCCCTTTTACTATGATTATATACATAAACATTCAAGATTCTAGTTAATCATCTTTAATTAAAAAAAACTCTATACCTAACATCTTGTTATCTAACAAGAATTTCTAGATTTATCTCTGACATTTTTCTGTAGAATTTACTACACTAATTGTCAGAGGTAAATCATGAATATTTTTCGTACAACTTTTCTTTCAGTCACGGCTTTCCTCGCACTCATCGCAACGGGCTGCCAGTCAACAAGCAATTCTGCAAAATCAGACACACTCCGCATAAACATGAATGACTACACCAGCGGCACAGTATCTTACAAGGGAAAAGAAATCGCCTATCGCGCCTACGAAGGAATTGTCTATGTGGCAAATCCGGTGGACACAGACTACCAGACAATTAACATTTATGTTCCAGAAGAGTATTTTAAAGGCGGCTCGGTAAACGGCTACACGGCTCAGACCGCCCCGATTTTCTTTCCGAACACGGTTGGCGGCTACATGCCAGGAAAAGCCGGAACTCTAAAAGCTGCTTTCGGTGACGGAACTAGCGCATCTGTCGTAGCTTTGGCAAACGGACTTGTGGTAGCTTCCCCCGGAGCGCGCGGACGCACAAATCAGGATTCAAATGGAAAATTCACGGGAAAAGCCCCGGCCTGTATCGTGGATTTAAAGGCAGCCGTCCGTTACCTTCGACACAACAAAGATTTGCTTCCCGGCGACACAGAAAAAATCATCTCCAATGGAACGAGTGCAGGTGGCGCGCTTTCGGCCTTGCTTGCTGCCAGCGGAAACAGCAAAGACTACGAGCCATACTTAAAAGCAATCGGCGCGGCCAATGAGCGGGACGATATTTTCGCAGCCAGCGTTTATTGCCCAATTACAAATCTTGACAATGCAAATGAGGCTTACGAGTGGCAGTTTGAGGGCGTAAACGATTACCAAAAAATGGATATCTCCATGTTGGATTATCATGTAGAGAGAAAACTAATTAAGGGTAGTTTGTCTGATGAAGAAATTGCCCTTTCTCACGAGCTTGCAAGCCGCTTCCCATCATATTTAAAAACGCAAGGACTTACCGCAGAGGAACTTTCTTCGCTTATCATGGGCTATGTGGAAAAATCCCTCAACGATAAAATCGCTTCCCTCGAAAAAGAAGGCACGGCTGAGTCTGCAAAGAAAAAGGCAGAAATTCTCGCCCGGCCATACATCAAAAATGGCTCAGACGGAAAATTATCGATTGACCGCGCTTTATTCTTCGCTTACATCGGACGGCAGAAAGTCCCCGGAGCCTTTGACAGCTTGGGCGCAGATACCGGCGAAAATTCTCTCTTCGGTGACGAAAACACGGACTTCAAGCACTTCACGGATTATGCCCTTAAAAACAGCAAAAATGACGCGCCGATGGCAGACTCAAAAATCGTAAAAATCATGAACGCGATGAACTACTTAAAGCCCAGCGAAAAATCTGATGTGGCAAAATTCTGGAGAATCCGGTACGGAACTAGCGACAAGGATACGGCTTTTGCAATCCCGGTTTTACTGGCTCGCAGCGTCGAAAATGATGCAAAAGCAAATGTTGACTTTTACATGCCCTGGGATATTCCACATTCAGGCGACTACGATTTGGATGAGCTGTTTGCTTGGGTTAATAAAATCTGCAAATAGTCAAAGACATTTCATTCGGAAATGCCCTGGCATATTTCGGAAAATAATTTCGGGCAAAAAAATCCTGCCATTCTGTACCCACGTAGGGAGCGACGGCTGTAAGCCGGCAAAATGCTCCGGTGGAGCATTTTGAGCGAGTCTCCGAGCAGCTGTGCTGCGAAGGCGTCAGGAAGTGGAGTGAGCGGCACAGACGGAAAACTCAAGCGGCTCTACAAAAACGCCACGGTAAAACAAGCCCTTGCAGTCCGTGGAGCCACCGCCCAGAATGAGCGGGCAAAGGCAGAAAAGGCCGTGGACGAGTGGGTGAAGAAGAGCGGAAAGTAGCCAGATGAGCGTTATCGCATTTCACCGCGTGACGAAAATCATTTTGTCTGTGGGCATGTTTTCTCTCTAACAGATTGTTGAGTTCGCTGCTATGCTTGAATGAATACAAGTTTCTCCCATGTTTGTCTAGCCGCATTTTTACGGTATGGCTCTTATTCCAGAAAGCACAAGGCTTACTGCGCATAAGAGCAGCGAGACCGCCATCACGGCACTTACCAGCTTCCTGTGGTTCAGAAAAAGCCTTTGAAGGCTCAGACCCGCAAAAAGCCAGACCAAGTTTGCGGCAGGCCCGGTGAACGGAAGAAAAAGGCCTGTAAGCAGGATATGGCGGAAGTCGCGGGAGTAGGGGAGCACGTAGGACGCAAGGACGGTCATGCAGAAGACCATGACCTTTACATTCGTCAGCTGCACAAGAAGGCCCGTGGCAAAAGACTTGAAAAATCCTCCTTCCTCAAGCTCACTTTTCCTTTCCGAAGCAGTGTAAGTCTGCAAAAGAGAGCGGATTGCAAGATAAGTAAGATATGCAGCACCCACGAAAGACAGGTAGCCCGTGTATTTGTTGAGCGCGGAACCCAAGAAATAGGAAACAAAGACCGCGCACATGGAAATTAGGAAAAAACCGGTGAAAAGCCCCGTCCACTGCATGAGCGCGGCCTTCTTCCCTTTTTGGAGGGCAGCCGAAAGTGAACAGAGATTTGCCGGGCCTGGCGTTATGACGCTCACATAGCAATAAAACAAGAAAGACGGAATTATTTGCATTGGCATACGTTTTTCCCCTGTCGGCCGCTATTTTCCTGCAATCGCCTCAAAAAAGCGCATTGCCGTGTCGTAGTCAAAAAATTCTTTTTCCTTTCCCTCTGGATTTCCTGAGACGACAATTTCAGGATGGAATTGCACGCCAAGGGCAAACTTTTTTCCCGGAACTTCCATGGCTTCCACCAGGGGAATGCCACTGGTGACTGTGTAGCCGGTGGTCACAAAACGGCTTTTTTCTGTTTGCAGGACTCCCTGATGGTGCCAGGATGGCACGCGTGAAAGGGCATCTGCACCCACAATATGGCGAAAAATCGAATCGGCTGAAGTTACAGCAACATCGTGAACTGCATAGTCTTGATTTTCCGATGGCGGCTGGCGGTGCATGTTGTCATAAGTCTGCCCCCGCTCATTGTAGTAGAGACTAAAATCCTGCACTATTGTGCCGTCGGTAATGACTGCCAGCATCTGCATTCCCCGGCAGATGGCAAGAATGGGAATGTCATGTTCCAGACAATATTCCATGAGCAGGAAGTCTGACACATCGCGTTCTGGCTCAAATGACTCACCTGCATTCTGCTCCTCCTCTGGCGGATTGAACAGGGAGGGGCTTATGTCGCCGCCACCAGTAAAGACGACAGCCTTTATCTTGTTTTTCCGCACGATTTCTGCCACATTGGAGCGTTTTTCGCCATTTTCGCGGATTTTCTGAGCATACTCAAGCTTAATCATGCCTTTTTTGGTCAGACATTCTTCCCGCACCATGCCGTTCTCATTGTAGAGAATGTCCTGAGAGCGCACCTGCGGAAGCATGGTGGTGTCTGCCCCGGCATTTCTCAGCGCAAGAAGAACGCTCTGATAGGTGTCGCTTTTTGTGGAAGGTCTCCAGGCTATATGAACGACAGGTGGCTTGGCTTGCGCGGCTGGAATCCGCCCTGCACATGCTGCCAAAAAAGCAATGGCGCAGAGGGTGCACAGGGCAAAAAGAGCATCAAATGATTTTTTTCGGATATTCAGAAGGCTCATAGTGAAAAGTATATCACATCACTTTAAGAATGACGAATTCCGCAAAAAATCCCGTTTTAATTGTTTGCTTCACCATGCGCCAAACGCATTGTGGTTGCGAGAACCGCTGACGCTCCATTGCCTATCGGCAACGCCTGCGGCGGTGCTCCAATCCCTTGTGCTTTTAAATCACAAAGCTCCCGTTTGTTTTAACTCAGACGGGATTTTTTCTTTTTTATATATTACATATTATAATCACTAATGTGAAAAAGTTTTTAACTATCATATCAACACTTTTATTTCTTTTCGCATGTTCAAATCAATCTTCCAGCGCTGAAGTTGCAAATAAAATAGAAACTTCTTACTGTTCAAACGAAGAACTTTCTGCACGAAAAAGTGCGACCCCTCTTCTGGAAAATATTTCCTCCTGGCTTTTTCAATACCCCAGCGGCACCACAGAGGGAGGAATGTTATCTTCGCCAGTCACGCAGGATTTCAAGTCAAAATATTTCTCGATTTATGAAAATGAATCCGGTACAAAATACATGCGCTTTTCACTGGATGCAAGCGATAAGGGAAAATCAAAAAACGGCTCTTCTGTTCGGGCAGAACTGAGAAATCTGCAAGAATGGACTCTTTCAGACTCAGTAAGTCTTTCTTACACCTTTTACTTGACTTCAACTGATTTTAAAAAAGCCAAATTCACCGTAGGACAATTCTTACAGCACTGTACAAAAAAAGATTCACCCCTTTGCAGAATCGAACTTGAAAACGGTAAAATCACTGCAAAAGTCACGAATTACAAATCGGATGGCGTTACAAAAGCCGACGGAAAAACACATTCCTACGATTTGGGAACAATTTCGCAGTTTCAGGAAGTTTCCATCAAAATTCAAGTTGAAAACAAAGTTCTCAGCCTTTATCGTGACGACACACTCAAAGCAACGCACACTTTTGCAGATTCAGTAAGTTCAAAATTGAAGAATTATTTCAAAGCAGGAATTTATTATCAGAACAAAGATTCGCCAAAAATTTTCTCCGAGATTTTTATGCGGGATTTGAATGTTGAGTCAAAATAACGATTTTGCTCTTACCGCCACTATTCCGGGTAACTTCCTGCTTTCTGGTGGTTTCGATACAGTTCACATTTTCCTTGACAGCCCCCACCCCTCAACTTAAAATAATTGTATGGAAAATGAAGTTGTTTTAGTAGACCTTTATGACCGTCCGATTGGAAAACTTCCAAAACTCGAAGCTCATCGCCAGGGAAAACTTCATCGTGCGTTTTCAATATTCATTTATGACGGCTCTAAGTTACTAATACAACGCCGTGCTGTCGGAAAATATCACAGTGCCGGCTTATGGGCCAATTCCTGCTGTTCCCATCCGCGTCCTGGCGAGGAACTGCTGGAGGCTGCTCACAGGCGGCTTAAAGAAGAAGCTGGAGTTACATGCCAGCTGCATGAAGTTTCATCTTTTGTTTATCGGGCAATATTTGATAATGGTTTGTCCGAGTATGAGGTTGACCATATTCTTGTGGGGGAATATGACGGCACTTTTACACGCAATGCAGAAGAAGCTGATGACATGCGTTTTGTGGATATGCGTCAGCTTTCCAATGATGTGATAGAGCATCCTGAGAATTATGCAACATGGTTTATTACTGCATATCCAATTTTTCTGCAAGCTATTGAAAAAGCAAATTGCAGTCGCAAAGGCTGACAATAATAAATTTATGGAGGTCATATATGACTAAAGAAGAGTTGTTTAAAGATGCAGCTTTTGTAAAGGAAATTGCAGGTCTGAAATCTTTAGAAGAAGTACAGAAAGCATTCGCAGCAAAAGGTGTAGACATTTCCATTGACGAATTGAACAAAATCAAGGAAAAAGCTGCAAGCGGTAAGCTTTCTGATTCTGATTTGGATGCTGTAGCCGGTGGTGTACCACCTGACATTGCGTACTACCCATGGTGAAATGATGAATTGGGTAAGAGATTTGGCTAGTAAATATTATCAGTTATATTTTACTCCGCAAAAAGGAATGAGCACTTCCGAAGAATATGAGAGGGTTGTCCTTTGTGGTGGAAAACCAGATTGTTTTTCTGATATTGCTGAAGGAAAAATTTCTGCTGAATCTCTTCCAATGCCTCCTGGATTCTGCGGTTCTGAGAGAGACCGTCTTTTTTTTATACAGACTCCTGTCGGTTTAGTTGAATGTGTGTATCTGGAAAACCGCGCAGACTTTGAGCGTTTGATTCAGATACTAGTATACCATTGTGAAGATACTGCTGTTCCTGAAACTATGGAAGCCTGTACGGTGCGTAACCTTGTAAACTGGCGAAAGGTAGAAGCGCACAAAGCTGAATATCTTGCTGACGGAGGAAATCCTTTCGCGTGGCAGGAAGAATTTACTAAAAGAAAAGAAAATTACAGGGAAAACCTGATTATAATAAGCAAAGGTGTGTATAGTGCTGTTCCTGCTGAAGAAATTGGCATGGAAACAGATTCTTGGATTGAAAATTCACGCCGTCTACGATTGTATCATGAATGTACGCATATTATATGCCATGACTTGTTCCCAGAATATGTAAGTCCGTTGTGGGACGAAGTCCTTGCAGACTGTATAGGGCTGTGTGCGGCGACCGGCTCATATAATCCTGCTGTCGCAGAACGACTTTTAGGTATTGATTCTCACGGCTGGTATAACGGCGGGCGGCTTGAAAATTATTTTTCTCCTGATATTGATATGCAGCTTTATGTGCATGTTGTAAAACAATATACTGAATATTTAGCTAATAAGCTATATGGGAAAATCTTTGCGGATATGCCTGATTTTGAGCTGTTTAATGTTCTTATAGATATAGAAAGAAACTTTTGGGTAAATAAAGAAAAATCAATACCTGGAATAAAACTAAAATGTAGCACAGCAAGCTCTGTAAGTAATGAAAATTTACCTTCAATAAATGATTATATTCAATATTTACTCCGTCATGAGGTTAATGAATTATTTGATAAAAACTGTATAAAAGGACTTTTACATATTGCAGATGAATATGGAAATATCCGCAGTGATTTTACAGGAGAGGAAATACGTCTTACAGAAGAAGGTAAAAGTATAGATTTTTCATTTCGCGAACTGACCTCACCGTCTGTAAAACATACAAAAGAATTTTGGTTTGAACTTGACAGTCGGCAATGTGTTTCGGAAGAAGAGATCCAGCCTTGCTGGTTTTTTGATGCGGAAAATGTAAATCCTAAAAGTAATTTTATGTGGCTGTATACAGAAATACTTCCTCAGTTTCTTTCGCTTGAATCAATTGAAAAATTGCGTCCTAATTTGGAGCGATGTGTAAATGCGCTTGAAGAGCTTGCTCCGTCACTTTATCAGATTGGCGTTATGGCTGGACGCGGGCAGGCTGATGAAGCGAATGCTGCAATCCGTGTTTTTACGCTCAATATGAAAAAAGACAGGATTATAATGTTTTTGGAACGATTGAGCTGGCCGGGTGATAAGCGTGTAATTTTGGACTGGATGAACCAACTTGAACCGTATGCCCTTGGTAGTGAATTTAATGTTGATTTTGACATATTAAGTGACGGATACTCTGAAAAACTGGGAATTAACTTTTATGCAAAAAAGAGTCTTTCCGATGCAAAGGTTCTTCTTTGTTTTTTGGAAAAGAAAGGTTTATGTCTGCCTGAAAAAAAAGATGGCATTCTAAAACTTATAGATCTTCCTGTCTGTAATACCCCTTACATTCAGTCGGTTTGGAGTCATGTTAAACTTCCGTATAAAAATGGGAAAGTTAGTTCTGCAAAAGCATATGTTGCCCAGACTTCACTTCAATTTGCCGAACGAGAATTGTGTGAATATCCATTGGACTTTAACCTTGAGCTTACTGACCGCTGTCCGCTGCATTGCCCGCAGTGCTACTGTTCACTTGAAAATGCCCATGATATGCCGTTAGAAACAGCACTTCATTGGCTGCACGAGGCAGCTTCGCACGGTGTAAGAAATGTAGAACTTTCTGGCGGAGAAACCCTGTGTTATCCGCATTTATACGAAGTAATTGCTGAAGCGTATCGCCTTGGGCTGTGTCCAAATGTTGCGCTTTCTGGTGCTGGTTTTTCAGAAGAGGTGTTTGAAAAACTGGTTAATTCTGGAGTTTATGGGATATTTATCTCTCTTAATGCTCCGGATGAGAAAACAAATTCTTTAAGCCGTGACGGCTACAAGCTTGCAGTTAATGCACTTGAAATACTTCATAAAAAGAACTTTAAGCGCATCTATATAAACTGGGTTATGCATTCTACTAATGCGGATACATTTGCAGATATGATTAAGCTTGCAGAAAAATATGGAGTTAAACAGCTGGTTGTCATGCAGTTTAAGCCTGATTCGAAGCATGAACTGCCAACGCTCCCTTCTAAGATTCAAATGCAGAAAGTTGCAGACCAGATAAACAGTTATAAAGGCCCTGTAAAGATTGTTGTTGAGTCTTGTTTTTCTCCAATGCGTGCGCTTGTTTCTCAGGCTTTTCTTATAAATTCAAACAAGGGGTTAGGAAAAGGCTGTTCGGCAGGGCTTTCTACTTTCTCAGTATCGCTTGCAGGAAAATTAACTCCATGCCGTCACATTCCTTATGAAGAATCTTACGAAACTCTTGAAGACTATTGGAATAACTCTCCTGTGCTGAAAGAGTTGAGGTATGTAGCTGATGAATATGAAGAGCCTTGCTCAGACTGCATGTATCATAAGTACTGCCGTCCGTGCCGTGCAATTGGAGTAAAACTGGACGGCAAAATACATTCTGGAAATCAGTATTGTACGCTTATAAAATGACAAAATAAGCAAAGTTCAATTCTGCAAAAATCACGAATTACGAAGGGGATGGCGTTACAAAAGCAGACTGAACGACCAACGGCTTCCAGCGTCTTACCGCCACCACTTGTCAGAGAACAATTGGGGAGTTGCAATATTCGCAGTCTGCCCAATGTATGGTGTGATGACTGTGATTCCTTCTTTTTCTGCGGCAGTCAAAAATCGCTCAACACTGTCATCCCAGCCGTGCCTTGAAAGAATAATCGCTCCCCAGTGAATCGGCATGGCAATTTTTGCGCCCAGAGTTTTTGCAGCATCAACAGCTTGCTCAGGAAAAGAATGAACCCGTGGCCAGCGGACATCATACTGACCGCACTCCATCATGGCAAAGTCAAAATCACCGTACTTCTCATGGATTTTCTGCCAGTGAGAGCCGTAACCTGAATCTCCGCTTTCAAAAATCTTGTGGAATTCGTCTTTTAAAACCCAGCTGCACCATAAAGTCGCCATGTTGTCGGTTATGTGCCGCCCAGAAAAATGCTGTGCCGGCGTACAGGCAATTGTAAGACCGTCAACTTGGATTTCTTCCCACCAGGCCATGTTCGTGATTTTGGAAGATTTTACGCCCCATCGCTCCAGATGATTTTCCACACCAAGCGGAACAATGTATTTCTTAATTTTTTTATCGGCCTCACGGATAAAATCATAATCCAAATGGTCATAATGGTCGTGGGATTGAAGGAGAATGTCAATTTCAGGAAGATCAGCGACAGAAAAAGGCGTTTTTGTAAACCTTTTGCTTCCGGCAAAGGAAACTGGCGAAATCATCTCTGCGAAAACAGGGTCAACAAGAATATTCATCCCGTGCATCTGAATCAAAAGACTGGAATGACCAATCCAGGTGACACAAAAATCTTCTAGCCCAAGGCGTGCATTTTTATCTTCCTGAGCCAAAAAGTCAGGCTTACGCAAAGGAAAATCAAAATCTGGCTTTGGCGTATTTTTTGAAAAAGTCAGCGGGTCTGGGGCAGGATTATCCGACATGGAAAGAACCGCAAATTCTTCTATATTATGGAACTTTTTCCCGTCAAAATTTGAAGCCCGCGCAGAATAATTTTTGCGGTCCGACTTGCTTGCTTTTCCACCGAACGGCTTCCATGTCTTTAAGAACACAAAAGCAAAAAGCGAAACTACAGAAAAAATACCCAAAATCACGATTCCGATTATCATAAGAACATGAAGAATTTTCGTCATAACTACCCCAATGAATTTTTTGACTCGCAAAATAAATCAATAGAAACGAATGATAGAATAGACATGTTCGGAAACATCAGTTTTCCGAACATGTCTAATTATATCGGAATTGCAGAAAAATTAAAAATCTTTCATCTTCGCTTAATCTTGTCTTAATGCCAAAAACAACAAGTTCTTGTATTGTAATAATAAAGATATGGGCGCACCCCTACGCCGCAAGCGGCTTCGGGTCGGGCTATCCGCACTTTCGCTATCGCTCCATACCGCTTCGCGGTACGCCTTCGGCGGTGCTACTATCCCTTGCGCATGCAGCGTGTACTGCGGAAAAATCATAGATTTTCCTGCGACTGCTCATCTTCTGGAGGCATTTTATGAAAAAACTTCTTTTATCTTTTTCGGCAGTTGCTATGCTTGTGATTTCGACAGGCTCAACAACAGTTTTTGCCGCTACAAAATACTCCACTAATCCCGACGAATGTGTGGACGGAGTTTGTTTTGTTCCAAAATACGCAGACAACGGTAGCGAAAACTACGCGATTGTTTCCCCTGTGGGCTATCACGATGTGCCAATGATTAGCCAGGCAAAAAGGCTCGACAGCCTCAAAGGAAAAACAATCGCACTTGTAGGCGGCTCCTTTATGGCAGTCACCACCCACAATGAGCTTAAACGCTGCATCGAAAAAGAATTCCCCACAACTAAAATCTACATGTTTGATGACGTTGGTCAGGCCGGTCCTTATTCCGTGTTCGGGCAGACAGAAAAGACTCGCGCCTTTCAGGAAAAACTCAAGGAACTTAAAGTTGATGCCGTAATCGTTGGAAACTGCGGCTGCGGACTTTGCACCACAAAAGAAACGGGAGACTCCATCGCAGCAGAATATATCGGGATTCCGACCGTAACCGTTGCTGCTCCAACTTTCGTGGCTCAGGCTCATTCAACCGGCGTAAACCGGGGCGTTCCCGTCCTTCGCACGGCTGAATATCCGGGAGCCTTTGCTTCCCATTCGACAGACGAACTCAAAAGGAATGCCCGCGAAGTTCTCTGGCCACAAATTAAGACCGCCCTTACAACACAGATTACAAAAGAAGAAATTGCAAAATATGCTCCTGAAGGAAAACGGACGGCCGATGAAATCATCTACTACGGAAATTACGACGAGATTCAAGAATACATGCAGATAAACGGCTGGACTGACGGACTTCCAGTTGTTCCGCCAACTGACGAAAAGATTCAGGAGTATCTTAAATTCACAGGCTTTAAGGGAAGCGATGTCCTCGGCACTTTTGCACTCGCGTATCGGGAATGTTCTGTTTACACGGTGGCGGCAAATGCTGTAATGGCAGGAGTCCCGCCTGAGTTCATGCCAGTCTGCATAGCCTTTGTACAGGGAATGAACAACGGAGAATGGCGAAAACCCCTTGCCTCAACTCACGGCTGGACTCCGTTTGCATGGCTCAACGGTCCGCTTGCCCGCCAGCTCGGAATCGACAATCAGCAGGGAATGATTAGTGAAAAGGCGAACAAGGCTCTGGGGCGATTCATTGATTTGGCTATGCTCAACATTGGCGGCTACTACGTCAAAGAAAACCGAATGGGCTCTTTTGGCTATCTCACGCCGTTCACATTCAGCGAAGACGACGAAGCGTGCGTAAAAATCGGATGGAAGCCGTATCATGTTCAGCAGGGATTCGACTTGAACGCGAATACAATCACTGCGGGAAGCGCGCTTGCATGGGGAAACAACATTACGCCAGCCACAGACGATGCCGAAAAAATCATGAATCTTATGGCCTTCGACATCACAGAAAAACAGCAGAACGGTCTTGGAAACACAAAGCCCCAGGTTCCGCGCACCGTTTTCATTACCGAGTATGTGGCAAAAGACCTTGCAAAGGAATACAAGACAAAATCGGATTTGGAAGACGCGCTGATTGAGACCGCCCGCCGCCCGCTGGCCCTGCGCACCTACGCGCACTATTGGGCGAACACAGGAAGCCAGCAGTTCAAACGGCGTACCTTTGACGAGCATTACGAAATGCTCAAAAAAGACGAGGCGGAGCAGGCAAAACTCACGCCCACGCCCGAATGGTACAAGCCTATTATCGACGAAAAGGAAATTATGACAATCGCCACTATGAACAAGGGCGACACGGCATTTTTGGTCACAGGAGACGCAAACCGAAACAAAGTGCAGGTCATGCCCGGCGGCGGATTCGTCACCACGGAAATCAAGCTGCCGAAGAACTGGAACGAGCTTGTCGCTCCTTTGGGCTATCAGCCGATAGAAAATTTCTATTTGAAGGCGAATTTCAACAAGGACGAGGGAAAAAAATCGGCAACGGCAAAGAAAAGCAAAAAGCAACCCACCGCCACAAAGCAAGGAACTCGTCCACAGCGTCCGCAAAAGCCTGTAACACCGAAGAAAAAGTAAAATGCGCGTTTGTGCGTTGGCATGGGCTATTCTGAAATCACTTATGTAGCTGTTGACGGCAGAATGCCTTGTACGGTTGCGGTGATTAAGAATATAATGGGGCTTTAATATTAAACAATATTAAGGAAGAAAATGATGCTTCATTTTGATTCAGATTATATGGAAACTTGTCATCCGCTGATTTTAGAGGACCTTACGAGGATAAACCTGCTAAAGCAAAGCGGATACGGTACTGATGATATTTGTAAAAGCGCAAAAGATAAGATTCAAAAGGCCTGCAAATCCCCGAATGCTGAAATTTATTTTTTAGTCGGAGGAACACAAACCAACGCTACGGTTTTAGACGGACTTTTACAAAAATATGAAGGCGTAATTGCCGCTAAAACTGGTCACATCGCTATTCACGAAGCAGGTGCAATAGAAGCTGGAGGACACAAAGTAATAGAGCTTCCTTGTGAAAATGGAAAACTTTCTTCTAAAACAATTGATGATTATTGCTCCGCTTTTTTTTCAGACGGCAATCAGGAACACATGGTTCACCCTGGCGTAGTTTATATTTCTCAGCCAACAGAATACGGAACGATTTATTCGCTTTCGGAATTAAAAGAAATCAGCAGAATTTGCAAAAAATATAAGCAAAAGCTTTTTGTTGATGGTGCAAGACTCGCATATGCGTTAGGCTGCTCTCAAAATGATGTGGAACTTTCAGACCTTGCAAAGCTGACAGACGCTTTTTACATTGGAGGAACAAAGTGCGGCGCCATGTGTGGAGAAGCTGTAGTAATTCCAAAGCCAGGCATAATTCCTCATTTTTTTACAATTATAAAACAACATGGCGCACTTATGGCTAAAGGCTGGCTTTTAGGAATCCAGTTTGACAGGCTTTTTTCGGATAATCTTTATTTTGAATCAGGTAAAAATGGAGTTGAACGGGCAAAACAGCTTGAAGAAATTTTCAAAAGCAAGGGATATAAAATTTTCATTGAAAGTCCTACAAATCAAAAGTTCATAGTTCTGGAAAATGCAAAAATGAATGAATTAGCCAATTTTTGCACTTTCAGCTTCTGGGAAAAATACGATGAAAATCACACTGTGGTTCGGTTTGCAACAAGTTGGGCAACGACAATTTCACAAATTGAAGAACTGGAAACTAAAATGGAAATCGCATAATAATAAGTGGGCGCACTCGGAAGAAGAAGCCCAGAAATGGTTGGATGACAACATTTCGGGTAGCATTAATACGCACCTCTCGTAATTTCCGATTATATTGTAGCCGGTGGGATGAAAACGCCTGGTCGATAGATTTTATACACAAGGTGCGGTATTTTGTGAGATAAGATAATATCTGAATCCATTGGTGAATTTGATAATGACATAAAAGGGAAAGATAAGTATCAAGGATTGTCTGACCATTGTCCAATATTCATTGAGATAAAAGAAATATAGCCCCCTGTTTTACGACCCTTGTATATTTTTCTTGACGATACTTCCGTTTCGCGTTAGTATATAATTATGATAAATTCATTTGGAGATTCTGAAACAGAATTAATTTATAAAGGTCAGAGAAGCAAAAAACTTCCGCCGACTATTCACAATGTTGCCCGACGGAAACTCCGAATGATAGCGGCCGCAAAGGAAGTAAAAGATTTACGAATTCCGCCAGGAAATAATCTTGAACAACTTGTAGGAAATCTTGCAGGGCTTTGGTCAATCCGTATAAACGACCAATGGAGAATTGTATTTACCTTTGAGAATGGAGGAGCGGACAATGTTAGAATCACAGATTACCACTAATGACAAATTACCGAATATTCATCCTGGAGAAATCCTGAAGGAAGAGTTTCTTGTTCCAATGAATATTTCTGCATATCGTCTGGCTAAAGAAATTAATATTCCTCAGACTCGTATTTCCGAAATCATTCACGGAAATCGTTCTATAACTGCTGATACCGCAATCCGTTTTTCTAAATTTTTCGGAACAACAGCTGAGTTTTGGCTAAACCTTCAGAATCTTTACGATTTGGAAGAAGAAGAAAATAATCATGCACCTGAGTTTGAAACAATAAAAATGTATGCTTACGCATAAAAACACATAACATAGGTTCGTAGCCGACAGCGGGTCAGGCCCACTGCGGTACAACCAGTTGTTATGTGGACGCCCGCTCTGGGGCGCAGGTAGAAAAAATGAATTATAATCCAACTGAAAAAGAAATATATTTTATAAATGATGCACTAAGAAATTTCAATGATGAAAAAGTCGGCCCCGATAATCATGAACTTCTAAATATCGTTGAATATGATGAGAACAAAAATATAATTGGCGGCATTCTCGGTGGAACATATTGGGGATGGATGCACATTGATATTCTCTGGGTAGATATAAAATTCAGAAAAAAGGGAATTGGATCACGGTTATTAAAAGCAGCTGAAGAAGAAGCTAGAAAAAGAGGTTGTCATTCTGTTCATGTTGACACAATGTCATGGCAGGCTCCGGAGTTTTACAAAAAAAATGGATATAAAATAATCAGTGAGCTAAATAATATTCCTATAGGATATAAAAAGTATCATTTGATTAAAGAGTTATAATAATCACCTTAACTGCTGTATTTTGAAAATGTTGACAAATTCAAGATGCAGCTTTATATTATAATTATGAAGTTCACTGTAGAAAAATTACCACAAGCAGAAGCTGAAATAAAAGATTTAGAAGAATCTCAGCAGAAACTGCTAAGTGATGAATACACAAAGATTGAAACTCAAGGTATCGAATTTGTTCGGGTAAAACCAATACAAAAAGATATTTTTGAGATT
>JAFSJW010000046.1 GCA_017449265.1 Treponema sp. | reverse complement strand
TTCCAAAAAGCGTGTTCTCTGCCTGGCTTTTGTCGTACTGGTCGAACGCACCAAGATTTTTTGAGGCTCGCTTTACGGCGTTCGTAAAGTCGGCGACAGAAGTGATTGTCGCTTTGTTCATGCGGTCGTTATATATGACCCAAGTTCCGTTTGCGTTCAACGCGTCTATGTAATCTTTGGCGGTATTGTAAATGCCCGAAAGCGTTATGCCGCCTGAGTTTGAAACGCGGCTTACATTATCCATCGCTTCAGCCCCACGAGCCATGTTCCCGCCGTTGGGACGAATCGGCTTCACATTTCCCATGCCGCCCTGCCCGCCGTGGTCTTGGTTTTGTGAGACAGTGTCGAACGGAAATTTCGTATCGGAAAGAAAATTGTTCAGCGAAGTTTCGATTGTCGTCTTGATAAAATCATAGTAAGTTCCTGCCTGGTAGCGACCGTCAGTGGATTCTTCAAGAATAAACGGATTTCCCGCACCGTCTTTCAGACCGAGAGCGTTTATGTATTCGGCGTAAGCCTGTGTGAGTGCGAGGGAGATTTCTTCATCTTCCTTAGAAAGATTTGCGCGAGTGTTTCCCATCATCCATTCATACGCCGCGTCCGCTGAATCGAGCGTTGTAATCGGACACCATGCCTGACTTGCCAGAACTGCATCGCTAAAGCCTTTTACAGCCCCGATTTCCTCAAGATAAGGCTCGAACAAAGGCGAATCGCCCGAAGTTCCGAGAATCAGCGACATTCCGCCGCCGCCTGACATTCCGAACGAAATGACGCGCTCCATATTGCCGGGGATTGTTCCTTGCTGGCTTCTTATAAATCGGATTGCCGCCTTTAAATCAACCGCACCGGCTGGAACGCCCGACTCACGACCTCGGCTGCCTGCATGAACGTAAATCATTCCCTGCGAGGTGTAGTCGGAATAGCTGGCGTATTCTTTGAGCGGATTTTGCGCCGAATAGCCGAAGGTGTTCATGGGGAACAGTACGGGAGCGGTTTTTGCCGTGTAGCCAAAATCACCGAGCGTCCTATTTTCGTTCACCGAGCATGTGAAAGTTCCGTCACCGTTGTCCTTTGAATCCATAAATGCGGCGGGAACAAAGATTGCAAGATTTTCAAGTTCCCAGTCGGCCGGTTTTGCGACATACACAATGCCTAACTGGTAATAAACATCATCATCCTGATTGTACAGCCATTTTGTCGAATCAATTCCGTCAAAGCCGATTTTTGCCGATTTAGTTGCATTTATGACACAAGAAAGAAAAGAGCTTGACACAACCAATGCAAAAACTGTTGAAAGCAAAATTAAAAATCGATTATTTTTCATTTTATGCCTCCCCATATTAAATGGAAAATTAAATTTAAAAAAAGAAAAAAGCCAAAGACCTAAATCCTAAAACTGGACTTACGCCTTTGGCTACGCGTTTAATAATAGAACAAAATGGATAGAAAATAGTTACAAATCATTTCCTGTTCTTTATATCTTTTGCAAAAATCACCTTGAACACGGTGCGCACAAAGGGCTGGATAAAAAACAGCTGGGTAAAGAATGCGAACGGAAAGTTATAGCACATAAGGCGGAGCCACTGGACGAGTGCCGTATGAATCTGAAATCCGTTGTTATATGGATAATACAAGAAAGTTGCAATCAAACTCATAGCAGGTACCATCAAGCCCACGGTGGCGCAGATTATCGAAGTCTCAAAGAGAACCGGGTGAGTCGTGCGCGGGTCAAAGTTTTTGCAGGCAAGGCGGAACGAAAGCGGGCTTCCGTAAAGACATTCCATCGTGTAGGCAAAGCAGAATTCCACGAGCACAACCGACCAGACCGGCATGACGCGTCCGAACATGTAGATGCCTCCGATTTCCCGCACGGCAGAAAGTACGCTCGTTGTTCCAGCGATTGTGCGCAGGGCATCTCCGTTTACAACATAGACGCTGTAAAAAACATAGGCATGAACGGTGATCACGACTGTGATGAACGCAAACACCATTCTCTGAAACTGATTTCTTGGCATAAGAACTCCTAAAAAAAGATTTTCAATGTGCCGTAATCAGATTTACTTGAAGCTTAGTTCAAAACATGTGTCGTTTGCATTGAGTACCGATAATATATCAGAAATCTTGAAAAAAGAAAACCGCAACACTTCGTTCTCTGCCGCTGCTCAAGCAAGCCTAAAAATTCGCACATCCGTCTTAATAAGTTTCTGCTATTCCCTACATGCCTTAAAAAATTTAAAATTAAATGCTAGAATACATATATGAACACAAATCGTCTCCGTATGCCGCTCGACATTCTGATGACTCTTCTCTCCATAATTCTGATGGGCGGAACCGTGCTCTTCCCTGACGACCGTATTCATCAGGTTTTGGGAATAGCACTGCTCGCGTTGTGGGCAGTTCACATCACGCTGAATCATCGGTGGTACAGTTCAATTTTCAAAGGAAAATACAACGCCCGTCGAATCATGCAGACGATTGTAAACTGCGGAATCTTAATCTGCGCGCTTCTTCTGATGATTAGCGGCATGATGATGGCGTGGTTCGTTCCGTCAGAAATCGTTGGCGGCGGGCTTGGTTTTGCACGGACGACTCATCTTCTTTCCTCTCACTGGTATTATATTTTTATGCCTTTATCGTACGGGGGCTTTGGAAATACATGTTCGGGCTTCAACAGTTCTTCTTCTTTGATTTTGAAAAGGGATATGTTTTGTTCGCACTGGATTATGTTTCGATAATTGTTTTGTTTGGAACTGTGTCGTATTATATTGGTACGCTTTTAGCAAGAGGGCAAAAATGAAGGTAGCTTCAAAAACATCTGACAAAACAATGAAAATTGCAAAACTTACAGAGAAGATGATTGATTTTTCAAAAGGCAACCGGCATGATATAACTCATTTTCTTCAGGTCTGGGCGTTTGCAAAAACCATCGGAAATCTGGAAGGGCTGGATGAGGAAACTCAATTTATCCTCGAAGCCGCCGCGCTCGTCCACGACATTGCCTGCCCGCTTTGCCGCGAAAAATATGGCAATACAAATGGAAAAATGCAGGAAAAAGAAGGAGAAATTCTTGTCCGAGATTTTTTTTCTACCACAGATTTTTCTTCACGCCAGATTGAAAGGATTGCATATCTAGTCGGTCATCATCACACTTTCAAGGATGTAGACGGCACCGATTATCAGATTCTTCTTGAAGCAGACTATCTTGAAAATGCGATTGAAAACAATTATTCAAAAGAAAATGTAGAAAACTTTCTAAAAAGAATCTGCATGACAGACTCAGGTAAAAAGTTGATTACGTCTGTATTATTAAAATAGCGGGAACTTCAAAGAAATGGAAGCTATAAAATGACAATGGAAACTGAACGTCTTGTCCTCCGCCGCTGGAATGAAAACGACGCTGAAGATTTATATCAATACGCAAGCGATCCGGACGTAGGCCCAATTGCAGGCTGGCCCGCACACAAAAGCATTGCCGAAAGCCTGTCCGTTATCAAAAACGTCTTTAACGGAAAAGAGGCTTACGCTGTCTGTTTGAAGGAAAACAAAAAAGCCATAGGTGCAATAGAACTTAAATTGAATGGTCATACTGATATGACTGAACGCGATGATGAGTGTGAAATGGGCTTTTGGCTTGGAAAACCGTTCTGGGGCAGGGGAATTATTCCTGAGGCTGTGCGGGAAATGCTTCGCCATGCCTTTGAAGACTGCGGCATGCAGAAAGTCTGGATTGGCTATTACGAAGGAAATGAAAAATCCAAACGGGTTCAGGAAAAGTGCGGCTTTAAATTCCAATGGAAATCTGAAAATGTTGATGTTCCATTAATGCATGAAAAACGGAACGGATATGTCAGCCTTATGACACAGAAAGACTGGGAAAAGACTCATGGCGGTACCTAAGGAATCTGCCCGGAGTCTGCCTGGAGAGCAGTCCGGGTTTTACAGGGAATGATAACCGTAAATCTTAGATACACGGGCAGGGAAATGCTGCAATCGATTTTGCAAAAGAAATGACAGAAAGCGGAATTCTCTCAGATTCTAAGAATTGATTATTTTCTGTTGCCCTTCCTGTCAGAATCGATTTTTTCATATTCAAGTTGAAAACAATCGACTATGTTTTGTATTTCTGGAGTAATAGCAACTGAACGCGGGAAAAGTTGATAATTCAACATTATGCAACCTCTTTATAAAAAGTGACAAGTTTCGCCTCTTTTAATTGAGTTGGATTGTTTGGATTTTTTATGTGAACATCCTGAATTTCTAATTTTTTATTTTTCTTTGCAAGTTCATACAATTCAGACGTATTTTCAAAAGTGCCAAATTTATCTGCATTTACAATACACATAAAATAAACTTCTCTCGATGCACAATAATCTTCACCGTAAACAACAGTATTTGTAAACAGGTCTTTTATATATTCTTCCAATGCTTCGCCCATATTGTTCGCACGGTTATGACTTGAGCCTTTTCTAATCAACTCGATTTTTGGATTTTCCACCAAATTCTTAATTGCTGAAATGATGTTATTCATAAAAACTCCTTGCTCTCAATCAAGTATACATTATTTTTTTGGTGGGGAGAGGTAAATTTCTATTTCTCCTCGATGAAACAATCATCGAGACCGCTCCAAAAATCTCAAACCTCTTTTGGTGTAATCTTTGGGGTAATTTTTGGGGTAATTTTTGGTGCAGTCTGAGTTTCAATCATTCTTCCAAAATAAAAGACAAACCTAAAATAATAAACTTACTTATTTAGAATAAACGGTGAGTGGGCCATACATCGCTTCGCTCGTTTGGCTAATTGGAAATTATTGACACTTGCTCCTTCGGAGCATGGCCATACATCGCTTCGCTCGTTTGGCTAATTGGAAATTATTGACACTTGCTCCTTCGGAGCATGGCCATACATCGCTTCGCTCGTTTGGCTAATTGGAATTTATTGACATTTGCTCCTTCGGAGCATGGCCATACATCGCTTCGCTCGTTTGGTTAATTGGAAATTTATTGACACTT
>JAFSJW010000045.1 GCA_017449265.1 Treponema sp. | reverse complement strand
CGGATACTCTGCATACCGCCGTGACACTGTATTTCAATTACGTCTTCCGCTGTATAGGACCGGGGGGCTTTCATATAGACCGTCAGCACTTCATCTATATCTCTTCCCTCTCTGTCCCTGACAAACCCATAGACCATCGTATGGGAAGGATAGGTTTCCAGTTTTTTCCCGGATGCGGCAAAAAACATCTTATCCGCAATTTGCAGGGCATCCGCACCGCTTATCCTCACAATGCCGATAGCCGCGTTTCCCGGCGCTGTTGTAACAGCGCTGATCGTATCTTCCTGTATCATGCTATCACCTGAAATAACAAAATAAACCCGGGCAGAAAATCTACACCGGGTTTTCCATTATTGATTACTTTTTAAGTTCAATAACAACTTTACGGAAGGGTTCGCTTCCCTCGCTCAGCGTCGTAATTTTGTTATCGTTCTGCAACGCGGTGTGGATTATTTTCCTTTCATGAGGGTTCATGGGCTCCAACACAATGCGTTCTCCGCTTTTCTTTACCTTGTCGGCCAGGCGTTTTGCCAGACGGGTCAGCGTTTCTGCCCTGCGGTCACGGTAATTTTCCACATCAATCACAATGTGTACTCTGTTTTCCGTATTTTTATTGGCCACCAGATTGGTCAGATACTGTAAGGAATCCAGCGTCTGCCCGTGTTTGCCGATCAGGATGCCCATATCGTCGCCGTGAAGCTTCAGCACCACACAGCCGTCTTTTTTATTGACAAACTTTTCCATGACGACTTCAATCTTCATGGCCTTGAAAATCTTGGCCAGGAATTCTTTGGCTTCGTCAACAACAGCATCGTCCACTACAAACTCTTTGACATTTTCACTGGAAGAGCGTTTGTTTTTGCGTTCCGCCAGCGTATTCTTAACTGCAGCAGATACAGCGGTCGCCGTTTCTACTTTTTCATTCACTGCATTCCTGACTTTATCTCCGCTTTCCTTCACAGAGTCAACCGTATCATTCCATTTTTCTTTAACCCTGTTATTGAAAGCTTTCTGTTTTTCATCCAGCTCGTCGGCTTTTTCTCCAACTTTACGTAACACAGCTCCTGCCGATTCCGTTGTTTTTTCTCCGAACGAAACAACTTTTTCTTTTAAAGATTCCGCAACGGTAGGATCTTCTTTATTTTCTGATTTCAGGGAAATGGTATCCGCTTTGGGGGTTACCAGAATTTTTGCTTCTTTTTTACCGAAACCCAAAAATCCTTTTTTCGGCTCTATCAGAACTGTATAATCTACTTCTTCTTTCTTGAGGTTCAGTTCTTTTAACGCTGCTTCCAACGCTTCTTCTACTGTTTTACCTACAGATTCTACGTTCATTTTTTACTCCTTATCAATCTTAAAACCGTCCTTATTTACGGTCCATCTGCGAGTTAATATAAGCCTGCTGGGCAATCTGCATGATGTTCATTACGATCCAGTAAAGAACCAGCGCGGCAGGAAAACTTAAACTGATATACCCGATAAACAGCGGCATAAAGTAGGTCATCATCTGCCCCTGCATCATGCCCATCAAACCGTCCTGCTGTTTATCATTGGGATTCTTTTTGGGCATTGTCTGCTTCGCCTGAATATAAGTCGTTACAGCAGACACAACAGGTAAAATATACATTGGATCCGGATTGGCGATATTTTCCATCCACAGGAAATTAGCAGGTCCTTCGTACTGGAAATCCCGGACAGCATAATAAATACCAAACAAAATAGGCATCTGAATCAGTAACGGCAAACAACCGGCCATGGGATTCACACCCTGATCCTTGTACAGCTTGGCCAGTTCCTGGTTCAGACGAACCTTATCATTCTTATATTTTTCCTGAATTTCTTTCATCTTGGGCTGAATCGACATCATAGCCCTTGTAGATTCAATCTGTTTCTTCGTCAGAGGGAACAGGATAATTTTAATAATAACGGTCATCAGTACGATTGCCAGACCGTAATTAGGGAAACCAAAGCCTCCCAGAAAATGATACAACGTCTGAATGACCTTAATAACCAGATTCGATATAAAGTCCAATTTTTCACTCCTTCAATGTTACGCACATCATTTCACAGGATCATATCCCCCGTCGTGCCAGGGATGGCAGCGGCAGATTCGTTTTACCGCCATCCAGCAGCCTTTTATAATCCCCTTTTTCTCAATTGCTTCAATCGCATACTGGGAACAGGTGGGATAATATCTGCAGTTATTTCCCAGCAGCGGGGATATGCATAACTGATAAAAACGAATCAGGGAAACCAGTATAGTTTTAATAATGTAAGTAAAACCCTTTTTCATTTTTATTCCTGCTGCAGCAACGCTGCCCGTTTTGCCAGTCTTAAGAAAACCCGTTCATACGTTTTGTAATCTGCCTGTGCCAGTCTTTTACGGGCTACCCAAATCACCCGGAAATTTGATTTCAGCTCTGCTTTATGCATACGAAAGACTTCGCGCATCATACGTTTTATATGATTGCGAATAACGGCGTTACCTACTTTCTTACCCACAGCAAAACCTATTTTTATTTTTTCATTTTCGCCGGGCAATACATAGAAAACAGATAAACCGTCCACCACAGAATGTCCTTTTTCATACACATTCTGAAACTCTTTCTTGGCTTTAATCTTATTGGATTTGGGAAAAGTAAACTCTTTCATTGCGTCCATACTCCTGTCTACATGGAAAAAATAGGCCACTCGCGCGGCCTATTTATTCTAAAGTTATGCAGACAATTTCTTTCTGCCTTTTAAGCGTCTTCTTTTCAGAACCTGGCGGCCACCCAGTGTAGCCATTCTTTTACGGAAACCGTGCGTTCTT
>JAFSJW010000044.1 GCA_017449265.1 Treponema sp. | reverse complement strand
CTCCCACCCGTGCGTTAACGCACTAAAAACCTGTGCGTTAACACTAACACGACCTTTTTGAAATGTGGTAGCTTTCTTTGTATAAGGGCGTATGCCTTTTAAAACAAACTAAAAAGAGGTTTTATTATGAAAAAACTTTTTAAAACACTGGCAGTGCTTGCGGCGGTCGCGGCACTCGGTTTTGGCTTCGTTTCTTGTGGAGATCCAGAGGATGACAATAACGGAAATTCTGGAAGCGGCTCAATTCCAACAGAAGGAATTGCAGCGAGTTTTAAGGATGTGGATTACTCTTACGGTTCAGACGAAGAAGCGAAAGAACGTGCAGAGACGATTGATGAAAATAGTGTTTCTGGGTGGAAAGAGGGTTTTATATATTTTTATGAAAACGGTACTTATATTGTTTTCAAGCATGATTGTGAGTACATAAAGAGAAATGGCAAAGTTGAAAAATGGTCAGATAAAACAACTGTGAATGAGAAAGGTACCTACGAACAGAGTGGCACTTTTGATTCTGGTTCAATTGTACTAACAAAAACACTTTATCGATACAATGACACAATGTATGAGGTTGATACACAACATCAATCTCCTGTCACAAAAACAATAGTAAATGGAAGCTTTTCTTATGACGATGGCTATGGCTATCATCGCTATGAGAAACAATAGCAACTAGCCATTTTTCTTAACACTCACAGGCTGTCGTTCGGGCAGCCTGCACAATCATTCTATCAGCAGGGTATTTTTATGCAGAAACAAATCATCGTCGTCCGTGGCGTTTCCAACAGCGGAAAGACCCACACAATCGGTCACATCGCGGAGCAAATCGTCCTCATCTATATGCGCAAGCAGATTTCTACACGGAACATCGCAAAACTCAGAATCACCATCGATGTAATCTGGGGCACGGTGCAAAGCCACGAGCTCATGTGCATCATCACGATAGAATACAAGGGGCATAAAATCGTCATCGGTATCTGCACGGCGGGTGACTTTGCGGAAGAAACGGCAAAAAGGGTGTCGCTTCTCGTCTCACATAACTGCGACATCATCATCTGTGGCTGCAAGGGAATTGCCGATAGGCACGACAAGGTGTACGACGCGATTTTGCAGGCGGCAAACGGCTATGCTCCGTCGGCAAAGACCACGAGCCACAGCACGCAGGAGCCAGATTCTCCCGTAAAAACCGATATTTGCGAAGAGGTAATCGAAAATCTCTGCGGGATAATCAACGCGGAACTTGGTCTGTAGCTTCCAAAACTTCAGTAAAAAATTGTATAATCTTTCCATGTGCTATTCTGCAAATAGAATCTCCGTTTCTCCAATAAACACAATCCTCTTCTGTGTGATTGCGCAAATCATAAACCTTGCAGCCGCTTATATTTTCGGTGATATGCTTCATGTTCCGCTTTTTTTGGATACAATCGGTACGGTGGCGGTCGTTTTTTATGCGGGGCTTGTGCCATCTCTTTTGGTTGCAGGATTTTATAATGTGTTCCGGGTCTTGCTCATGGTTGCAATGGGAAATCCTGCCTATCCATGGGATATGATGTACTCCCTCTGCGGTCTTGCAATCGTTTTTTGCACATGGGGTTTCATCTATAAAAATTCTAATTTCAGGGGCGGAACGATTCTTACCGTCCTTTACCTTCTTTTGATTGTGCTTGTTTCATCATTTGCTTCAAGCCTGATTGGTGCGGGAATTGAAACTTCCCAGCGAATCATCTTTCACAATCAGATTTATTCAAATCCCGTAACGCTTTTTGTTCAGGCTTTTCTCGACGGCAATTTCGGGCTGTTTCTCGCATGTTTTATTACACGAATCCCGATTACAGTTTTGGACCGCCTTATCTGCACTTTCGCAGGCTGGCTTTTGTACCTAATCTTCAAAAAAATCCGCTTTCCGTGTTAGAATGAACTATGCCTAATCTTATTGATATGCCGCACCTTGCCAACGATGCCCAGGCTTTGTACAGCATCGTCCAGACTTTCATCCTGTTTTTTATCATCCTTTCAGTCGTGTTTTTTCTCGCTCTCGTTGCAATTATTGCCGTTTTAATCAAAATGCGGCTTGCAGATGACAGCCAGAAGGAAACTGCGGAATATGCCTCGCATGTGCTTAACGCGCAGGAAGAAGAACGCTCACGAATTTCCGCCGAACTTCACGACACCGTGGCTCAGGATTTAAAGGCAGTCGTCACTTTTTTAGAGAGTGACAAGCCAGTTGGTGAGACAAGGGAGCTTCTTTTAAAGTGCATTACACAAATCCGCTCAATTTGCTATTCGATTGTTCCACCGGAGCTTTCGGGTCAGTCACTTTCTTCCGCCCTACATTCTTTGTGCTATAATTTTAAGAATAAAACAGGCTTTGAAGTTTCTTTTTTCTTTAAGGAAGAGGCTTCCCGACTTTTGAACTCAAACTTTCTTTCCGATTTGCAGAAACTTAGCATTTATCGAATCGTGCAGGAATCGCTTACCAACATTCAGAAACACGCCGGCAAGTGTGAGGTTTCGGTTTTCGCCAGAAAAGACTATAAGAACGAACAGAAGGGGCTACACCTATATATAGAGGATGACGGCAGGGGCTTTACTCCCGAAAATCTTTTGACATCGGATAGACCTTCTCACTTCGGTTTAAAGGGAATGAAAATGCGTGCGGCTCAGACGGGTGGCACGCTTTCTGTTTTTTCTGAGCCAGGCATTGGCACAAGGATTCTGCTTTTTATTCCCATTGGAGTTTTTGAAAAATGAACAAGACTTTCTATGTTGTAGAAGACCACAGCCTCATGAGGCAGGGAATCATGGGCTTTCTCGCTGAACATTCTGATTTTGAATGTATCGGTTACTCTTCAAATGCAAAGGATTTTTTTGATGCCATGCGCTCTCAGGGCGAAGGCGGTCTTCCTTCTGTCCTGATTACTGATTTGAATATCGAAGGCAGCGTAGAAAACGGTCTTTCCTTGATTAAAAACTGCCGTTCCGCCTTTCCGTCCGTAAGGATTGTGGTCTATTCCATGCATTCAGCCGGCAGCATTGTGAGCGGAGCCTTGGAAGCAGGCTGTGACGGCTTTGTTTCCAAAATGAGCGACGAAGCGGAACTCAAAAACGCCCTTGAAAATGCCGTTCTGGGAAAGCGTTATGTTGATCCGGAAATTGCCCCGAATCTTGTTACTTTTGAAAAAACTCTATCCCAGTTCACTCAGCGCGAAAACGAGATTCTCCGCCTGATTTTGCAGAATAAATCCAATGTTCAGATTGCGGAAGAACTTGGGATTAACAAGCGCACCGTCGAAAACTGCATCAGCCGCATTTACAACAAGACAGGTTTTTCACCCCACAAGGAGCTGATTGCAAGTTTCGGAAGCGGAGATTTTTAGCATTTGGGCGCTACGGCTTCGCCGTCGGGCTTTCCGCACTTCCGCTATCGCTCCATACCGCAAGCGGTACGCCTGCGGCGGTGCTCCAATCCCTAGCGCTTTAGCCGCCCAAATATGCCTTTTTGACGCTCTCGTCGTGAATCATTACGCTGGCGTCACCAGAGGCAGAAACTTCTCCTGTCTCAAGAATGTAAACGCGGTTTGCAATGCTCATCGCCTTGAAGGCGTTCTGCTCAACCAGAAGAATCGTAGTTCCGTCCTTGTTGATTTTCTGAATGATGTCAAAAATCTCATCGACCAGAATCGGAGCCAAGCCCATACTCGGCTCATCCAGAAGAAGAAGCTCCGGCTTTGACATGAGGGCGCGCCCCATCGCAAGCATCTGCTGTTCGCCACCAGAAAGAGTGCCCGCAAGCTGCTTTACCCTCTCGCGCAATCGTGGGAAAAGTTCGTAGACATGTTCCAAATCGGCTTTAATCCCAGCCGTGTCGTTTCGCAAATATGCGCCCATTTCAAGATTTTCTTTGACTGTGAGGTTAGCAAAAACGCGGCGTCCTTCCGGAACATGAATCAGCCCCGCTTTTACGATTTTGTCCGGATTGGTGTTCGTGATGTCCTCACCCTTAAATGTGACGCTTCCGCTCTGTTTTTTAATCAGGTTTGAGATTGAATGAAGAGTTGTCGTCTTCCCTGCTCCGTTTGCGCCAATCAGCGAGATAATTTCACCTTTTTTGACATCAAAGCTGATTCCTTTGAGTGCCAGAATTGAGCCGTAAGCGACTTTCAAATCTTTTACTTCAAGCATGTTTTCATTCATAATTTTCTCCTCAGTTAAATTCCTCACGGAGAACACAGAGGTCACAGAGTATTTTCACTACATGACTGAGAGATATAGCTCTCTAGATTTTTTGATCTCTGTGTACTCCCAAGCTCTGTGAGGAATTTTTATTTCCCGCTCGCCGCCTCTGCTCCGAGGTAGGCTTTTATAACCTCAGGGTTCTGCTGAATTTCTTCTGGCTTTCCGCTTGCCAGCACCCGTCCGTAGTTCAATACATAAAGCCGCTCGCAGATTCCCATGACCAGCTTCATGTCGTGCTCAATCAAGAGGATTGTGAGACCGAATTCCTTGCGGATAAAGGAAATAAGTTCCATGAGTTCTTTTGTTTCCTG